>JBJDXQ010000001.1:0-23757 GCA_051866745.1 Candidatus Limivicinus sp.
AAACTGTGTCTATTTTTATCCCTTTTTCTTTTTGCGCAACTTATTCTACCTTATCCAAAATGGGGGAATGCATCTTTGTAAAAAACTACATTTTGCGGAAGGAAAAAATCTCGGAAAGGCTTGATGCCGTAGGCTTTGCGCCTACGGCATCTTTAGTGTAAGGGATATGTGGCGGAGGGTAAGGGATTCGAACCCCTGTGGACTTTCGCCCTAACGGTTTTCAAAACCGGCGGGACAAAACCCGCTTGGGTGATTTTGACGGAAGATACGGCCAGATGGCGAAGGCCGGAGAAGCCAGTGTTTGCAAGGCTTGCGGGCCTTGCGACGGCTGAAAACCGCAGAAATACTTGAGTATAGGTTTTACCAAATACGAACGGAATTGAAGAGATTTCTAAGAGCAAATCTTAGAAATCCTTTAGATCGGCGCTGTTATTTACAGTTTTTCGCCCCAAACTGTCGGTACAAATTGGATGGCCGGTTATATCCCAACGCTCACGGGAATAACAGACTGGAGGATGTAAGCTGAGTAGGACACTTTGACCATGCCCGGAAAGAGTTCAAAGAGGAGGTTAAAGCACTGCCGATGAGGAAATACTTTCCTGCCGAGGAACAGGGTGTAGCCCATTACGCAAAGCTGTTTGAGATGGAAAAAGAATATTCAGATTAACAGCTTTCGTTTGAAGAACGGAAACAGCAGCGGCCGGATGGGTCAAAACCGGTTCTGGACGCCATGGCAGCGTGGACAATTACAGGGAACGCTGTCCCGAATCCAAACTGGACATTGCGCTCACAGACCTTAGCTTAGTCGTGCTTTAGGAACACTGTTGTAAAATACCCCTCTTCGTCCCCGGCCTGCGTTATATCCTCAAAAATCTTTTCATTTGGCAACCCGCAGTTTGCCACAAGTGAGGCATGACTATCCAGCCCCTTTTCAGAAATCAGCTTTCGTACCCTTCCCAGGCCTTTTCCTGACTTCATCAGAATCTTGTTCCCGGGCCCGGTAATTAGCGCTTCAATATTTTCGCAGTCTCCCGGAATCACCATCAACGCTTCGTTTTTCTCTGCCAGGCTCGTATTCAATGCGGCAGCGACGGCGCAAAAGCTTGGTACACCCGGAATGGTTACTGTTGTAAAGCCTTGCTTGCGTACAATATCGCGGATGTATCCATATGAACCATAAATTGATGTATCACCAATATTAAGCATCGCCACATCATAGCCAAGCGCAAGCTTGGCCATGATTTTATCGGCCTGGTGAATATAATTATCTCTCAGAATTTTCTCATCTCTGCTCATTGGAAATTCAAGAAAGAGAAGCTCTTTCTGTTTCAGGTCGACCAGTCCGCTGATAATATCGAGTGCCCTATTCTTGTCTTGACAAGTCATCGGCGTTGCGATGACTTCTGTCTGCCTGACTATTTGCAAGGCTTTCAGCGTGATCAGCTCCGGATCTCCCGGGCCTACGCTCACGCCATATAAAATTCCTGTCTCCTCCACAGTTTACCACCCTATCGTAGTTTTCTTTCAGCCGTCTTACAATTTTAACCTTAAACCGCTCTGGCAATTATAGGCATTATAACCATTGTTCAGAAGGAAAGCAAGCTTCAACCACGGAAGCGCCATAACTACCTTCTATAATGGATATTTCACTCATGTGTTCCGCCATGATATAGAATTCCGGTGGGATAGAGCATTCTCTCCGCAGGAAGCTGCTGATGAAGAAAAATTCTGTAGAGAAGATTTCGTTCAATAAATGGAAAAAAGCTATTGCATCAACAGCGGGTGTTCAATTATAATGGAACAAAATGAATAAAAATGATTGGTGCCTTTGCATTGCGCCCGGGCGCAAGGGCAAAGGGTAAAAGGGAAACAGGTGCAAATCCTGTACGATCTCGTCACTGTGATTGGGGAGAAGTATGCCATTGCGCGTCAGCGCGGCCACTGAGCAATTGGGAAGGCGGCATGCTTTGCGGATCCATCAGCCAGGAAACCTGCCACTCATTGGTACAGGGACAGGAAACTGCCCAAACCACGAGGAATTGGTTGTACTGAATGCGGCTGCTTTGGCGGTTTCTTTTGCTGCGCTTTTTTAAGAGTCTTTCCTCAAAGGGAGAGACTCTTTTTTCATTAACAGCAGAGGACACCGGGGCGGCTGACAGGGGAAACACCGGGCGAAGCTTTGGTGTTCTGTTTCTGTGCCTTGCATTTGCTGATGAGCAAAAAATAGAACCATCAGCGGCTCCGGAAAAGGGAGCTGGAATTAAAGGAGGAACAGAACATGAAAAAAGCAAGTATTCTTTTGGCAGTGCTCCTGTTGGCGGGCCTTGTCCTGACGGGCTGCGGCGCTGCCCAGCCTGCCGCACCGCAGCCGGCTGCCGGCAGCGGGGTAACGGTGGAAGCAGCGGAAACCGTGGACGCGGATCAGCTGAAGGCAGACAATGTGGCGGCCCTGATCGACGCCATCTATGTGCAGCGGCGCACAGAGGAAACCGATGCCCAGTGCACTGCGGCGAAGGAAGCCTGGGACGCCCTGACCCAGGCGCAGAAAGCGCTGGTGGAAGGTGAAAATGCCGATCCGGACTACTTCGGCCGGGACACTGGGGACGCATCGAAGGACGACCCCCGCAACGGCGACGGCATCGGGGAAAACGAGATTCTGGTGGTCAGCTTCGGCACCTCCTTCAACGACAGCCGGGTGGCCGACATCAGGAGCATTGAGGACGCGCTGCAGGCCGCCTTTCCCGACTGGGCCGTGCGCCGGGCCTTTACCGCCCAGATCATCATCAACCACATCCAGGCCCGGGATGGGGAGCGGATTGACAACATGGAGCAGGCCCTGGATCGGGCAGTGGCCAATGGGGTGAAGAACCTGGTGCTCCAGCCCACCCACCTGATGCACGGCGCGGAGTACGATGAAATGATGGACACCCTGAAGCAGTACCGGGATCGGTTTGAAACCGTCGCCGTTGCCGAGCCTCTGCTGGGGGATGTGGGCAATGACGCCACCGTCATCAATGCCGACAAGGAAGCCGTGGCCCAGGCGGTGGTGGCCGAAGCCGTGAAGGCTGCCGGCTACGACAGCCGGGAGGCTGCCGAGGCGGAGGGGGTAGCCTTTGTGCTGCTGGGCCATGGCACGGCCCATGTGGCCAAGGTCAGCTACAGCCAGATGCAGACCCAGATGGAAAACCTGAACTACAACAACGTTTTTATCGGTACCGTGGAGGGTGAGCCGGAGGAGACCGCCTGTGAGGCGGTGATCGAAAGCATTCAGGCGGCCGGCTATCGGACCGTCGTGCTGCGGCCGCTGATGGTGGTGGCCGGGGATCATGCCAACAACGACATGGCCGGCGAGGACGAGGACTCCTGGCGGAGCCAGTTCATTGCCGCCGGCTGCTTTGACGCGGTGACGGCCCAGATTGCAGGTCTGGGCGGCATTGAGGCGGTGCAGCAGCTGTACATTGCGCATACGCAGGCGGCCATCGACGCCATGGGCGCATAATGGATTCATCCGCTGCCCGGAAAGCAGGACGCCTTTTCCGGGCAGCTTCATTCAATGGAGGTGTTTTGAAATGCGGAAAACAATTTCTTCGATTTTGGCCTTTGCCCTGATGCTATGCCTGCTGGCGGGCTGCGGCGGGCAGGAACCCGCCGCCGCGCCGGAGACCACAGAAGCCCCGGCGGCAAGCGAAGCGCCGGAGACCCCTTCTGCGGCTCCTCTGCCGGATGGGGTTTACAGCGCGGAATTTGAGACGGACAGCAGTATGTTCCGTCCCAACGAGGCCTGCGACGGCAAAGGGACCCTGACGGTACAGGACGGAAAAATGACCATCCATGTGAGCCTGCTGTCCAAAAAAATCCTGAACCTGTTTCCCGGCACGGCGGAGCAGGCCCAACAGGAGGGGGCAGTCTGGCTGGAGCCTACGTTGGACACTGTCACCTACAGCGACGGGCTCAGCGAGGAAGTTTACGGCTTCGATATTCCTGTTCCCGCCATCGGGGAGGACTTTGACCTGGCTCTGGTGGGCACCAAGGGCACCTGGTACGACCACAAGGTCAGCGTCCAGAACCCGGAGCCGATGGGAGAAGAGGAAGCGGACGTGCCGGCGGATGGCGCCTATACCTGCGCGGTGACTTTGGAGGGCGGCTCCGGCCGGGCCTCGGTGGAGAGCCCCGCAGCACTGCGGGTGGAGCAGGGGCAGATTTTCGCCACCCTGGTCTGGAGCAGCCCCAACTATGATTACATGCTGGTGGAGGGCCAGCGGTATGAGCCGGTGAACACGGAGGGTAACGCCGTCTTTGAAATCCCGGTCAGCGGGTTTGACCGGCCGGTCCCGGTGGTGGCGGACACGGTGGCCATGAGCACCCCCCATGAGGTCAGCTATACTCTGACCTTTGATTCCGCCAGTCTCCAGGCCCAGGGCACATGAAGAGCATACGAAAGCTCCTTTTCGGCCTGCTGGCCCTTGCGCTGCTGCTGACAGGCTGCGCGCCGGGGTCAGAGACCGGGGAATGGAGCGGAATGACGCCGGTTTCCCGGCTGGAGCCGGAATACGCCCGGCAGTTTGCCATCGACTATTACGAACAGGGCTATAAGCTCATCACCATTGAAAACAGCGGCCGCTACCTGGTGATCCCGGAAAAGGGGGCGGTTCCCGCCGGCCTGCCGGCGGATATTACGCCGCTGCGCCAGCCGCTGGACTGCATCTATCTGGCAGCCACCGCCGCCATGGACCTGTTCCGGGCGCTGGACGCTGTGGGCAATATCCGCCTTTCCGGCACGGACGCCGCCGGCTGGTATATCCCGGAGGCGGTGGCGGCGCTGGAGAGCGGCACCATGCTGTACGCCGGGAAGTACAGCGCCCCGGACTATGAGCGGATTCTGGCCGAAGGCTGCGACCTGGCGATAGAATCCACCATGATCTACCACACCCCGGAGGTGAAGGAGCAGCTGGAACGGCTGGGCATCCCGGTTCTGGTGGAGCGCTCCAGCTATGAGCGCGACCCTCTGGGCCGGATGGAGTGGATCAAGCTGTACGGCGCACTGCTGAACAGGGAGAGCCAGGCTCAGCAGCTTTTTGAACAGGCGCGGGCCGCCCTGGCTTCGCTGCCGGAGCAGCCGGCCGGCGGGAAAACCGTGGCCTTCTTTTACATCAATTCCGTGGGAACGGTGAACGTGCGAAAAAGCGGCGACTATGTGGCGGAAATGATTCGACTGGCCGGTGGGCAGTATGTGCCGGAAAATCTGGGGGATAACGGCAACGATCTCTCCACCATGAATATGGATATGGAGAGCTTTTATGCTGCCGCCAAGGATGCGGACATTCTGATTTACAACAGCACCATCGACGGGGAGCTGACGCGTATGGAGCAGCTGCTGCAAAAAAGCAGCCTGCTGGCGGATTTCAAAGCGGTGCAGAGCGGGGACGTGTGGTGCACGGGGCGGAACATGTTTCAGGAGACCATGGGCCTGGGGGAAATGATTCTGGAGCTCCATGCCGTCATCACCGAAGCCCAGCCCAATAATCTCAGCTATCTGCACCGCCTGCAATAACAGGAGAGAGACATATGAACGGGAAACGAATCGGCTTTTGCTATGGTCTGCTGCTTCTGCTGCTGGCGGCGCTGCTGCTCTGGAGCGTCTGTACCGGCAGCACCGCCATGGGCCTTGGGGGCGTGCTGCGGGTTTTGCTGGGGGATGCCGCTGACAAAACGGCTTACGGCATTGTCTGGAATATCCGCCTGCCCCGGATTCTGGCCAGCGTGATCCTGGGCGGGGCTTTGGCTGTTTCCGGCTTCCTCTTGCAGACCTTTTTTTCCAACCCCATCGCCGGGCCCTTTGTGCTGGGCATTTCCTCCGGCGCCAAGCTGACCGTGGCCCTGACCATGATCCTGTTTTTGCAGCTGGGGTTGGTGATGCGCTCGGCGGTGCTGGTGCTGGCCGCCTTTGTCGGGGCGCTGCTGGCCATGGGCTTCATCCTGCTGCTTGCCCGCCGGGTGCGGAATATGTCCATGCTGGTGGTGGGCGGCGTGATGGTGGGCTATATTTGTTCCGCCGTCACGGATTTTGCCGTCACCTTTGCTGATGACGCCAACATTGTGAACCTGCATAACTGGGCCCAGGGCTCCTTTTCCGGCACCTCCTGGGAGAATGTGCGGGATATGGGGACGCTGGTGTCGGTGCTGCTGGTACTGGCCTTTCTGCTGTCCAAGCCCATCGGCGCCTACCAGATGGGGGAGAGCTATGCCCGGAGTGTGGGGGTGAACGTGCGGCGCTTTCGCCTGGAGCTGATCCTGCTTTCCAGCCTGCTGTCCGCCTGCGTGACGGCCTTTGCCGGGCCCATCTCCTTTGTGGGGATCGCCGTGCCCCATATTGTCAAGGGCATGCTGAAAACGGCGAAGCCGCTGGCCGTTCTGCCGGCCTGCTTTCTGGGCGGGGCGGTGTTTTGCCTGTTCTGCGACCTGTTGGCCCGCACCCTCTTTGCCCCCACGGAGCTGAACATCAGCTCCGTTACGGCGGTGTTCGGCGCCCCGGTGGTCATCGCCCTGATGGTCAACCGGAAGAACCGGCGTTTTCAGGGGGTGTAAGGATGGAGCCTTATCTGTATACGGCCCAGCTGGCGGTGGGCTATGGGGGCAAGCCCCTGATCGAAAACATCTGCCTGCATGTCAGGCGCGGGGAGATCATGACCCTGATCGGCCCTAACGGTGCCGGTAAATCCACCATTCTGAAAACCCTGGCCCGTCAACTGGAACCCATGGCGGGGACGGTGTACCTGGACAAGCAGGCTCTGGGGCAGATGGCGGAAAAGGAGCTGGCGCAGCGGCTGGCCATTGTCACCACGGAGCGGATTGACCCGGAGCTGATGAGCTGCCGGGACCTTGTCAGCACCGGCCGCTATCCCTATACCGGGCGGCTGGGCCTGCTGCGGGCGGAGGATCGGGCCATTGTTGAAAACGCCCTGGCCCAGGTACACGCCGGAGAGCTGGCGGAGCTGCCCTTTTCCCAGGTCAGCGACGGCCAGCGCCAGCGGGTGCTGCTGGCCCGGGCGCTGTGCCAGCAGCCGGATGTGATCTTACTGGATGAACCCACCTCTTTTCTGGACATCCACCACAAGCTGGAGCTGCTGGATATTCTGAAAACCCTGGTGCGGCAGCAAAGGCTGGCCGTGGTGATGTCCCTGCATGAGCTGGACCTGGCCCAGCGGGTCTCCGACACCGTGGTCTGCGTGGAGAAAAGCGGCAACCTGCGTATGGGGACGCCGGAGCAAGTCTTTACCGAGGAAAGCATCCGTGCCCTGTATGGCCTGACAGAGGAGAGCTATAACCCGCTGTTCGGCTGCGCGGAGCTGCCTGCCGTGACAGGAAAGCCGGAGATTTTTGTCATCGGCGGCGGAGGCAGCGGCATCCCGGTTTACCGCAGGCTGCAGCGGTTGGGCGTGCCCTTCGCCGCAGGCATTCTGCACCGAAACGACCTGGATTACCCTGTGGCCCGGGCCCTGGCGGCAGAGCTGGTGGAAGCGGCGGCCTATCAGCCCGTCACCGCCGAAACGCTAGCGCGGGCGCTGGCAGTGCTGGAGCGCTGCGGCAGGGCGGTCTGTACTCTTCCGGCCTTTGGCTCCCTGAATGAGGCAAACCGGCTGCTGTGGGAGGCCGCCGGAAAAAGCGGGAAACAGACAGACTGGAACACATTGTAAGCGAGGAGCAGCCCTATGGCTTTTGAAGTTTACATCCGCAGCGGGCAAAAGCAGCTGCGCTGCGGCTATACCACCGGCACCTGCGCCGCCCTGGCTGCGGCAGGGGCGGCTTGGATGCTGCTGCAGGGGAGCTGCCCGGAGCATCTAAGCCTGGTGACGCCCAAGGGCATCCCGGTAACGGTGCAGCCCCTGCGCTGCACCGGGGATGAGGCCATGGCGGAATGTGCGGTGGTCAAAGACGCCGGGGACGACGCCGATGTGACCCACGGCATGGAAGTGGTGGCCCAGGTGCGGCGTATTCCCGGCGAAGAGATTGTGATTGACGGCGGCCCCGGCGTGGGCCGGGTGACCAGGCCCGGTCTGGACCAGCCGGTGGGAAGCGCCGCCATCAACCATGTGCCCCGGCAGATGATCCGCCAGCAGGTGCAGGCGGTGCGGGAGGAATGCGGCTATGAGGGCGGGCTTTCGGTAGTGATCTCCCTGCCGGCGGGCGAAGCCCTGGCAAAGCGCAGCTTCAACCCCATGCTGGGGGTGGAAGGGGGCCTGTCCATCCTGGGCACCAGCGGCATCGTGGAGCCCATGAGCCAGCAGGCCATCGTGGACACCATCGCCCTGGAGCAGCGGCAGGCAGCCGCCGCCGGGGCAAAGCGGCTGATCCTGACGCCGGGCAACTATGGGATGGATTTTCTGCGGGAGCAGGGCTGGCTGCCGCAGGGAATCCCGGTTGTGAAATGCTCCAACTTCATCGGCGACGCCTTGGATATCGCGGCCACCCTGGGCTTTGAAACCCTTCTGCTGGTGGGCCATATCGGCAAGCTGGTGAAGCTGGCGGGGGGCGTGATGAACACCCACTCCCGCTACGCGGACTGCCGGACGGAGCTGATCTGCGCCCATGCTGCGGTCTGCGGCGCCGGCCGGGAACTGTGCGCCCGGCTGCTCTCCGCCGCCACCACCGACGCCTGCCTTGCCCTTCTGGAGACAGAGCAGCTGCGGGAGGCGGTGATGCAATCCCTGCTGGCGGCCATCCAGACCCATCTGGAGCGCCGGGTAGGCGGAGCCTACCGGGTGGGGGCGCTGCTGTTTTCCAATCAATACGGGCTGCTTGGCCGGACGGATTCCGCCGCGGAGATTCTGCGGCAATGGGAGGAGTAAAAAGCTATGGTACATTTTGTGGGTGCCGGCCCCGGTGCGCCGGATCTGATCACCCTGCGGGGGGCCGAACTGCTGCGTGCCGCTGACTGCATCATCTATGCCGGCAGCCTGGTGAACCCGGCGCTGCTGGGCCTGGCAAAAGAGGACTGCGCTCTCTATAACAGCGCGGAGATGACCCTGGAGCAGGTGCTGGCGGTGATTTGCCGGCAGGAGGAACAGGGAATGAACACCGTCCGCCTGCACACCGGAGACCCCTGCCTGTACGGCGCCATCCGGGAGCAGATGGATGCCCTGGATGCCTTGGACATCCCTTATCAGGATGTACCCGGGGTCTCCAGCTTCTGCGGTGCGGCGGCGGCGATGAACGCGGAATACACCCTGCCGGGGGTCAGCCAGAGCGTGATTATCACCCGGCTTGCCGGGCGCACCCCGGTGCGGTCGGCGGAGAGCCTGGCAAGCCTTGCCCGGCATGGGGCCACCATGGTGATCTTTCTCTCCGCCGGGATGCTGGCGCAGGTGCAGACCGCCCTGCTGCAAGGGGCCTACACGCCGGACACGCCTGCGGCCATTGTGCATAAAGCCACCTGGCCGGAGGAGAAGATCGCCCGCTGCACCGTGGGCACCCTGGCGGAAAGCGGTGCGGCAGCGGGCATCTGCAAAACCGCGCTGATCCTGGTGGGGGACTTCCTGAGCCCCGCCTATGAGCGCAGCAAGCTGTATGACCCGGCTTTTACCACCGGGTTCAGAAAGGGGAGCGGGGGATGAAGCTGGCCTATCTGGCCTTTACGGAAAAAGGCGAGCAGCTGGCTGGCCGGCTGGCGGCGGCCCTGGGCGGCGGCGTTCAGCGCTGCGGCGGCTCCTGCAGCCTGTCGGCCTGGACGGCGGCGCATTTCCCTCAGAGTGACGGCCTGGTTTACATCGGCGCGGCGGGGATCGCTGTGCGGGCCATCGCACCCCACTTGCAAAGCAAGACCACCGACCCGGCGGTTGTGGTGGTGGATGCGTGCGCCCGGTACGCCATCCCCATCCTGTCCGGGCACCTGGGCGGGGCCAATGACCTGGCCCGGGCCATCGGCAGGGTCTGCGGGGCCCTTCCGGTGCTGACCACCGCCACGGATGTAAACGGCGTGTTCGCCGTGGACGAATGGGCAAAGCGGCAAAATTGCCGCATAGTGAACCCGGAACAGATCAAAACCGTATCGGCCAAGCTCCTGGCCGGAGGCGCCGTGACAGTGCAAAGCGCCTGGCCCATTGCCGGGCAGCCGCCCCGGTGTGTCCGCCAGACAGAGGACTGCGGCGCGGATGTGCTGCTGAATCTTCGACCCGGCACTGGGGAGGCGCTGCAGCTGGTGCCCCGGATCGCAGTGCTGGGCGTAGGCTGTAAAAAGAATGTTTTGCCCCAGACGCTGGAAGCGGCGCTGGCGGCGTTTCTGACCGGGGCTGGCATCTGCGAACAGGCGATCTCTGCCGTGGCCAGCATTGATTTAAAGAAAGAAGAACCGGGGCTAGTGGCCTTCTGCGCCGCCCATGGCTGGCCTCTGAAGACCTACTCGGCAGAGCAGCTGCGGGCGGTAGAGGGCCAATTCACGCCCTCCGCCTTTGTGCAGGGCGTCATCGGCGTGGACAATGTGTGCGAGCGCAGCGCCGTGCTGGCCAGTGGTGGCGTGCTGTTCCGGGAGAAAACCGCCGGGAACGGGGTCACCATGGCTCTGGCCCTGGCCCCGTACCGGCCCGATTGGAGGTGGCAGGATGAATAAACTCTATGTGGTGGGCATCGGCCCGGGAAAGCCTGCGTTCATGACCGCTCAGGCCCGGCAGGCTCTGGAAGAGGCAGCGGTGCTCTGCGGCTACACGGTGTATGTGGAGCTGGTGGCGCCGCTGTTTCCCGGGAAAGAGACCTATACCACGCCTATGACCAAGGAGATCGACCGCTGCCGCTGGGCATTGCAAACTGCAGCGGCGGGTAAAACCGTGGCCCTGGTCTGCAGCGGGGACGCGGGGGTGTACGGCATGGCCGCGCCCCTGCTGCAGCTGGCGGCGGACTACCCGGATGTGGATGTGGAGGTGGTGGCAGGGGTCACGGCGGCCCTCTCCGGCGCGGCGGTGCTGGGGGCTCCCTTGGGCCATGATTTCTGCGTCATTTCCTTATCTGATTTGCTGACCCCCTGGGCAGTGATTGAAAAGCGCCTGCAATGTGCGGCCCGGGGGGATTTTGCCATCTGTCTGTATAACCCCAGCTCCAGAAAGCGTGCGGACTACCTGCAAAGGGCCTGTGACATTCTCCTTGCCTCCGGGAAAGCCCCGGAAACGGTCTGCGGCTGGGTGCGAAACATCGGCCGGGAGGGCCAGAAAAAGCAGCTGCTCACCTTGGAGGAGTTACGCGATGTCCAGCTGGATATGTTTACCACCGTGTTCATCGGTTCTGCCGGCACCCGGAACATTCAGGGGAACATGGTGACAGCAAGGGGGTACGAAGCAAAATGCGAGTGGTAATTTTCGGCGGCACCACCGAGGGGCGCAGCCTGGCCTGCACCCTGGCCGGACTGGGGGCCCAGGTCTGCGTCAGCGTGGCCACGGAATACGGCCAGGAGGAACAGCCCCTCCAGCCGGGGATTCAGGTACACACCGGCCGGCTGGAAGCGGCGGAAATGGCGGCGCTGCTGGCGGGGAACGATCTCTGCGTTGACGCCACCCACCCCTATTCCACGGCGGCCTCCGCCAATGTCCGCCAGGCGGCCCTCTCTGCCGGCGTGGCCTATCACCGTCTGCTGCGGCGGCCCAGCCAGCTGCCGGCAAACAGCGTCCTTGTACCCAGCGCGGCCGCGGCGGCGGCGTATCTGGCCGGCCGGGAGGGGAATGTCCTGCTGGCCATCGGCACCAAGGAGCTCTCCGCCTTTGCCCCGCTGGAGCGGGCACGGCTCTATCCGCGGATTCTGCCGGCCCAGGCCAGCCTTGCCGCCTGTGAGGCTAACCGCATTCCCCACCGGAACATCATCGCCATGCAGGGCCCCTTTTCCCAGCGGCTGAACGAGGCCCTTCTGGAGCAGTTTGCCATCCGCTATCTGGTGACCAAGGACGGCGGCGATGTGGGCGGCTTTGCCGAAAAGGCGGCGGCCAGCGCCGCCCTGGGCGTCACCCTGGTGGTGATCCGGCGGCCGGAGGAGAGCGGGGAGACCATGGAGGAAATTTTGCAGCTTTGCGAGGAGATGATGGCATGCAGGTGACTTTGGCGGCCCTGGGCTCCGGCCGGTGGGACACTCTCACTGGCCAGGTGCAGGCCCGGCTTTTGCAGGCCCAGTGCATTCTGGGCGCACCCCGGCTGCTGGCGGATCTGCCGGCGGAATGCTGCCCTAACCGCGTCGCCGCCATCACGGCGCCTCAGCTGCTGGCGGCCATCCAGCGGGAAGGGTTGGAGCGCCTCGTTGTGGTCTACAGCGGAGACAGCGGCTTCTATTCCGGTGCCAGAAGCCTGATTCCCCTGCTGGAGGCGAAAAGAATCGAATACACCCTTTTGCCCGGGCTCTCCAGCGTGCAGATGCTGGCGGCACTGCTGGGCCGGCCCTGGCAGGACTGGCTGCTGGTCTCAGCCCATGGGGTGGACTGCGACCCGGTGGCGGCGGTGATGCAGGGCCGGCCTGCCTTCTTTCTCACCGGCGGCGCCCTTGACCCTGCCGCCCTGTGCAAAAAGCTGGTGGAAGCCGGTCTGGGGCAGCTGCCGGTCACCGTGGGGGAGAACCTGTATCGCCCCCGGCAGCGCGTTACAGCCCTGACGGCCCGGGAGGGCGCGGATAGAAGCTTCGCACCCCTTTCCGTCCTGCTGGCGGAAGGGGCGCCCATGCCGCCCCGCCGTACCCCCGGCCTGCCGGACAGCGCTTTTATCCGGGGAAAGGTGCCCATGACAAAACAGCTGGTTCGCGCCGCAATCCTGGCCAAGCTGGCGGTGGCCCCGGAGCATATCCTGTGGGATGTGGGCGCCGGCACCGGCAGCGTCAGCGTGGAGCTGGCGCTGGCCGCACCCAAGGGCCGGGTCTACGCCGTGGAATACAAGCCGGAGGCTTGCGACCTGATCCGGCAAAACCGGGAGGCCTTCCACACCTGGAATCTGGAATTGGTTCCGGGCCGGGCCCCGGAGGCGCTTGGGGCTTTGCCCGCACCGGACGCCGTTTTTATCGGCGGCAGCGGCGGGGCCATGGACGCCATTGTGCAGGCGGCGCTGGAGAAAAATCCCCACGCCCGGCTGTGCATCAGCGCCATCGCCCTGGAAACGGTGCAGGCGGCGATGGCGGCCCTGGCCGCCAGGGGTATTCCCGCCACGGTGACGCAGCTGGCCGTCAGCGAGACCAGGCCCGCAGGCGGGCTGAATCTGCTGATGGCCAACAATCCCATCTTTCTGATTGCGGGGAACTGTGATGATTGAATTTCTTCTGGCCGCGCCCCAATCCGGCAGCGGCAAAACCGTGATGGCCTGCGCCCTGCTGGGGGCCCTCCGGCACAGGGGCTTCTCCCCCTGCGCCTTCAAGTGCGGGCCGGATTATATCGACCCCATGTTCCACCGCTCCGTCCTGGGGGTGGAGTGTCACAATCTGGATCTGTTCCTCACTCCGGAAGAGAGCCTGAGCCGCCTGTATGCGGCGGGAACAGCCGGGCATGATGCCGCCCTCTGCGAAGGGGCCATGGGCCTGTATGACGGCCTGGGCGGCACCGACCGGGCCAGCGCCTGGCAGGTGGCCCAGACGCTGGGGCTTCCGGTGCTGCTGGTGCTGCGGCCCAAGGGCGCCAGCCTGACCCTGGCGGCCCAGGTGCGGGGCCTGCGGGACTTCCGGCCTGACAGTCCTTTGGCGGGCATCCTGCTCAGCGACTGCCGCCCTGCACTGTACGCCAGTCTTGCTCCCATGCTGGAAAAAGAAACGGGGCTGCCGGTGCTGGGCTACTTGCCACCCATGTCGGAGGCGGTTTTTGAAAGCCGGCATCTGGGCCTTTATACCGCAGGCGAAATCAGCGATATAAAGGCGCGGATGGAGGCCCTGGCCCAGTGCGCCCTGCAGACGGTGGACTGGCAGCGGCTGTTGCCGCTGTGCCAATCGGAACGCAAAGCCCCCGGCACGAAGGGTGCTGCCGGCAGCAGCGCGCCGGTTGCCCGGATTGCTGTTGCCCGGGATGAGGCTTTTTGCTTCACCTACGGGGAAACCCTGGAAATTTTGGAGCAGGCAGGGGCAAGGCTTGTGCCCTTCAGTCCCCTTTATGATACAGGGCTTCCGCCGGAAGCGGACGGCCTTTATCTGCCCGGCGGATACCCGGAACTGTATGCTGCCCGGCTCTCCCAAAACCGGGCCATGCGGGAATCCATCGCAGCCGCCCTGGCCCGGGGGATGCCCGCCGTGGCCGAGTGCGGCGGCTTTCTGTATCTGGGCCAGACCCTGGAGGACCCGGAAGGCCGCAGCTGGCCCCAGGTGGGAGCCTTGCCCGGCCATGGGAAAAAGACCGGCGGCCTGGTGCGCTTTGGCTATGCCACCATGACGGCGGAAAAAGACAGCCTGCTGTTTCGCGCCGGGGAGCAGATTCCAGTCCATGAATTCCACCACTGGGACAGTGATGAAAACGGAACGGATCTGCTGGCGGAGAAGCCGCTCACAGGGAAAAGTTGGCGCTGCGGCTTTGCCAATCCCCGGCTTTACGCGGCCTTTCCCCACCTGTATTTGGCGGGGCAGCCGGAGCTGGCCCGGCGCTTTGTGGCGGCCGCGGCGGCCTATCACACGGAAAGAGAGACGATAAGCCATGGAAGCGATGAATGAACAACAGCTGCGGCGGCTTCTGGATGGGGTCACCCCGCCGGATGAAGCGGCCCGCCGGGCGGCCCATGCCCATTGGGCGGCCTGTGCCAAGCCTCTGGGCGGCCTGGGCCTGCTGGAGACTGCATTGGAACAGGCTGCCGCCCTGACCGGCCGTACAGAGCCGGACTTCTCCCGGCGGGTTGTGCTGGTGCTCTGCGCCGACAATGGCGTTGTGGCCGAAGGCGTGAGCCAGACCGGCAGCGAAGTCACCGGCATTGTGGCCCGCAACCTGGCGGCGGGGCGCACCTCCGTCTGCCGCATGGCGGCCACGGTCAACTGCCGGGTGCTCCCGGTGGATATGGGCATCCGGGATTTTGCTTCCACGCCGGGGGTGCTGGATTGCCGCGTCGGGAACGGGACGGACAATATCTGTCACGGCCCGGCCATGACCCGGGCCCAGGCTGTGCAGGCCATCGGCGCGGGGATTGAGCTGGTTCGCTTGCAGAAAGAGGCGGGCTTTACTCTCCTGGCCGCCGGGGAGATGGGCATCGGCAACACCACCACCGCCAGCGCCCTGCTGTGCGCCCTGCTGGAGGAGAAGCCGGCCTCTGTCACCGGCCGGGGTGCGGGCCTTTCCGATGAAGGGCTGGGCCGCAAGGTGGCTGCCATCGAAAGGGCGCTGCAGGTGAACCGGCCCCATCCGGAGGACCCGCTGGATGTGCTGGCGAAGCTGGGTGGCTTTGACATTGCCGGTATGTGCGGCCTGTTTCTCGGTGGGGCCGTTTATCGTGTGCCGGTTTTGATGGACGGATTCATCAGCGCTGTGGCGGCGCTGTGCGCCCTCCGGCTATGCCCGGCGGCGGAAAAGGCCATCTTTGCAAGCCATGTTTCGGCGGAGTCGGCGGGGGCCCTGGTGCTGCGCGCCCTGGGGAAAAAGCCGCTGATCACTGCCGGACTGCACTTGGGCGAGGGCACCGGGGCCGTGGCGGCCATCCCGCTGCTGGATATGGCCTGCGCGGTCTACCGGGAAAGCTACACCTTCGCAGAGGGCGGGATCGAAGCCTATCAGGAACGGGGAGGCAGACCATGATGACCCTGGTGATGGGCGGCGCCGCCTCCGGCAAAAGCGAGTTTGCCGAGCAGCTGATCCTGCAAAGTGGGATTTTGCCCCGGTATTACATCGCTACCATGCAGCCCTTTGATGAAGAATGCCGCCTGCGCATTGAAAAACACCGCAAAATGAGGGCGCAAAAGCAATTCGAAACGTTTGAATGCTATACCGGCTTGGCCGATCTGCACCTGCCCCAAAAGGGGGCGGTGCTTCTGGAGTGCATGAGCAATCTGGTTGCCAACGAGCTGTACAGCCCTGAAGGAGCAGGGGAGGAGGCTCTCTCCGCCATCCTGACTGGGGTGGAGCAGCTGGCGGCGCAGAGCAGCCAGCTGGTCATCGTCTCCAACGAGGTGTTCTCCGGCGGCCTGGATTACGCGGGGGACACAGGCCGCTATCTCCGCCTGCTGGCGGAGGTGAACCGCCAGCTGGCGGCCCGGGCCCACCGGGTCTGCGAGGTGGTCTGCGGCATCCCCCAGGAACACAAAGGAGGTTGGCAGGAATATGTGGATTTTTGAAACAGCCGCCGTGGCTTTGGCCATGTTCTCTGCAATTCCGGTGAAGCAGCCGGTGTGGAACGAAAAAAATATGCGCTATGCCCTGTGCGCCTTCCCTCTGGTGGGACTGATCTGCGCGGTGCTCTGGTGGGGCTGGCTGGCGGTCTGCCGCCTGCTGGGCCTGACGGAACTGCTGCGGGCCGGGGGGCTGTGCCTCCTGCCGGTACTGGTCACCGGCGGCATCCATCTGGACGGCTACGCCGACACCTGCGATGCCCTGGCAAGCTGCGCGGAGCCGGTAAAAAAGCGGCAGATTCTGGCTGACCCCCACTGCGGCGCCTTCGCTGTGATTCGCTTATGCACTTATTTTGTCGCCTACTTCGCCCTGTGCGCCGCTCTGCCGGCGGATGGGAAGACCTTAGCCTGCATGGGCATTGGCTTCGTGCTGGAACGGGCCCTGTCCGGCTTCGGGGTGGCGGCCTTTCCTCTGGCGAAGGATACTGGCCTTGCCCACACCTTCGCCACCGCCGCGGATCGCCGCCGGGTGAAAAATATCCTGACCGGCCTTGCTCTTCTCCTTTCCGCACTGCTGCTGTGGCGGGGCGGCTGGACAGGGGCGGCGGTGCTGTTGGCGCAGTTGTTGGCGCTGTGGCGGTATTACCGGGTGGCAATGCATCAATTCGGTGGCATCTCCGGCGATCTGGCCGGGTGGTTCCTGCAAAAGGCGGAGCTTTGGATGCTGGTTGCCCTGGTGTTTGGCCGGACAATGGAGGGATTTTTATGATTTTTATTACCGGGCCTTTATATAGCGGAAAGAAGGCCTTTGCCGCTCAGCTGCTGCATTGCACGGAGCAGCAGCTGAGCCAATACGCGGTGTGGGATGTGCAGCAGCTGGCGGCGGACTGTGCCGGCACTGACGATCTGACCGCCCTGGCTGACCGGCTGGCGGCGCATCCCGTGGTGATCGCCACGGAGGTGGGCGGCGGCGTGGTGCCTGTGGACGAAGCCCAGCGGGCCGCCCGGGAGGCGGCGGGCCGCCTGGCCTGTCTGCTGGCGGCCCGGGCGGACACAGTGGTGCGTCTGTTCTGCGGCCTGCCCACGGTTTTGAAAGGGAGAATAGCGCCATGAAGATTTATCTGCTGCGCCATGGGGAGACTACTTACAATGTGGAGAAACGCTATCAGGGAATCATGGACATCCCCCTGTCCCCGAAGGGCCGGGCAGAACTGACCCAGGCGGACTTCTCCCCGGCGGTGGTGTATGTTTCCCCTCTGAGCCGGGCGCGGGAAACGGCACGAATCCTCTTTCCGCAAGCCCGACAGGTTGTTGTTCCCGACCTGCGGGAAATGTGCTTCGGCATTTTCCAGGGGAAGAACTTTCCGGAGCTGGCGGATGACCCGGCCTATTCCGCCTGGGTCAATGCCAACTGCGAGACCCCCTGCCCCGGCGGGGAGAGCAAGCCGGAATTCTGTGACCGCAGCTGCGCCGCCTTTGAAGCACTGGTGAATCAGGCTTTCGCGGAGAGACAGCCACAGCTGGTCATTCTGGCCCACGGCGGCACCCAGATGGCTGTCATGGAGCGCTATGCTTTGCCCCATCGGGACTACAATACCTGGTGCGGCCCCAATGCCGGCGGCTACCTGCTGGAGGCGGATGAGGACACCTGGCAGCATTCTCACAAGCTGCATCTGGTTGGCTTGCCCCGGTATACAAAGAAAGGCGGCTCACGGTGAAATATGACATTCTCATTGCCGTGGCGGCGGGCTTCGGTATGGATCTGCTGCTGGGGGACCCGGCCTGGCTGCCCCATCCGGTGGTACTGATGGGCCGCTGTATCACGGCGCTGGAAAAGCGGCTGCGCCGCCGCTTCCCCCAAACCCCAAAGGGGGAGCTGTGGGCCGGTGCCGTCCTGGCCGCAGCCCTGCCCCTGGGCACCCTGGCGGTGAGCGGCGGGGCCTGCCTGCTGGCAGCCCGGCTTCATCCGCTGCTGGGCCTCGGGCTGCAAGGCTTCTGGTGCGGCCAGGCCCTGGCCGTGAAGGGACTGGCCAGCGAGAGCCGGGCTGTCTACCGGCAGCTGGCCGCCGGGAATCTTCCCGCTGCCCGCAAGGCGGTCTCCCGCATTGTAGGCCGGGACACACAGACTCTCAACGCGGAGGGGGTCACCAAAGCGGCGGTGGAAACCGTGGCGGAGAACTTCTCTGACGGGGTGGCGGCGCCGCTGCTGTATATGCTGATGGGTGGGGCCCCCCTGGCCCTGACCTACAAGGCCATCAACACCATGGACAGCATGCTGGGTTATAAAAATGAGCGCTACCTCTATTTCGGCCGGGCGGCGGCGAGGCTGGATGACGCGGCGAACTTCCTGCCCTCCCGGCTGGCTGCCCTGCTGTGGATTGCCGCCAGCGGCTTTACAGGCGGCAGCGCCTCCGGGGCCTGGCGAATCTGGCGGCGGGACCGGCGCCGGCATGCCAGCCCCAACTCCGCCCAGACGGAATCCGCCTGCGCCGGGGCCCTGGGGGTACAGCTGGCAGGCCCGGCCTATTATTTCGGCCAGCGCTATGAAAAGCCCACCATCGGCGACGCCCTGCGCCCCATCGAGGCGGAGGACATTCTGAGGGCGAACCGCACCATGTACGCGGCCAGCGTCCTGGCCCTGTGCCTGGGTCTGGCGCTGCGCCTGGCGGTACAAATTGTGAGGTGAAGAGAATGGAAGAAAAAACAACGCTGGTGCATGGCGGCGACTGGGCCGGGTTCGCGGCGGAGTACGGGGCTATGCCCCTGGATTTCTCTGCCAATGTAAGCCCTCTGGGGGTGCCGGACGGGGTGCGCCGCGCCATCGAACAGGCCGCGGCCCAGGCCGACCGGTATCCTGACCCCCTCTGCCGGGCCCTGCGCGCCGCCATCGGGCAGAAAGAAGCTGTCCCTGCGGAGTATATCCTCTGCGGCAACGGGGCTGCCGACCTGATCTTCCGGGCTGTGCTGGCCCGGAAGCCCCGGAAAGCCCTGGTGACAGCCCCCAGCTTTGCGGAATATGCGGCGGCTCTGGAGACTGTGGACTGCGAAATTATACGGTATGCGCTGAAAGAGGAGCGGGACTTCCGGTTGGAGGCGGATTTTTTGCAGGCCATCACCCCGGATATGGACATGGTCTTCCTTTGCCAACCCAATAATCCCACCGGCCTGACCAGCCCCCGCAAACTGCTGCTTCGCATTGCGGAGCGGTGCCGGGACTGCGGGACTTTGCTGGTGCTGGACGAGTGCTTCACCGATTTTTTGGATGCGCCGGAAGCCCACAGCCTGAAAGGGGAGCTGGAACGCTTCCCCAATCTGCTGATTTTGAAAGCCTTCACCAAGCTCTACGCCATGGCCGGGGTGCGCCTGGGCTATGCCCTGTGCGCGGACTTCTCCCTGCTGGAAGCCCTGGCCAAAGCCGGCCAGCCCTGGGCGGTGTCCTCCCTGGCCCAGGCGGCGGGAATCGCCGCCCTGGAGGAAACAGACTATGTGCAGCGGCTGCGCTGCCTGATCGGGGCGGAGCGCCCCTGGCTGCTGGGGGAGCTGACTGCGTTGGGCCTGCGGGTGATTCCCGGTGAGGCGAATTTTCTTCTGTTTGCCTGCGCCCGGCCCCTGACTCTGCCCCTGCGGCAGCGGGGCATCCTGATCCGCAGCTGCGCCAATTACCCGGGGCTGGATGACCGCTGGTACCGGGTGGCAGTGCGTACCCACGAGGAAAATCAGCGCTTGGTCGCAGCGCTCCGGGAGGTGCTGTTGTGAAAAAAGCTGCCAATATCATGATTCAGGGCACCATGTCCGGGGCGGGGAAGAGTCTGCTCTGCGCGGCCCTGTGCCGGATTTTTGCCCAGGACGGCTACCGGGTGGCCCCCTTCAAAAGCCAGAACATGGCCCTGAACAGCTATGTGACCAGGGCAGGGCTGGAGATGGGCCGGGCCCAGGTGCTGCAGGCCCAGGCGGCGGGGAAGGAACCGGATGTGCGCATGAACCCCATCCTTCTCAAGCCCAGCAGCGACACCGGCAGCCAGGTGATCGTCAACGGCCAGGTGTGGGGCCAGATGCCGGCGGCGGAATACTATGAAAAGAAAAGCAGCCTGATCCCCGCTGTTCTGGCCGCCTATGAGGGCCTTGCCGCGGAGAACGACATCCTTGTCATCGAAGGTGCCGGCAGCCCGGCGGAGATCAACCTGAAAGCCAATGACATTGTGAACATGGGCCTGGCGGCGCTGGTGGAGGCGCCGGTTCTCCTGGCGGGGGACATTGACCGGGGCGGCGTGTTCGCCCAGCTATACGGCACGGTGGCCTTATTGGAGCCGGAGGAACAGAGCCGGATCAAAGGGCTGCTGATCAACAAATTCCGGGGCGATCCGGCGCTTTTGCGTCCCGGCCTTGCCATGCTGGAGGAGAAGACCCACATCCCGGTGTTGGGGGTGATTCCCTATTTGCACGTGGACCTGGACGACGAGGACTCCCTGGCACCCCGGCTGGAACGGAGGGAAGCACCCAAGCCCATCGACATCGTGGTGATTCGCCTGCCCCGCATTTCCAACTTCACGGATTTTTCCCCCCTGGAGCATCACCCGGCTCTGGGCGTCCGCTATATACGGACGGCGGCGGAATTGGGCCAGCCGGATCTTGTGATTCTCCCCGGCACCAAAAGCACCATGGCAGACCTGCTGTGGCTGCGGCAAGAGGGACTGGAAGCGGCCATTCAGAAGCTGGCGGCCCGGGGCACACCCGTCCTGGGGGTCTGCGGCGGCTACCAGATGCTGGGCCGCTGGCTGGATGACCACGCCGGCTGCGAAGGCGGCGGCCGGCTGCGGGGCATGGGCTTGCTGCCGGTGGACACAGTGTTCTGCGCCGAAAAGACCCGCACCCGCGTGCAGGCCAGCACCTTGACAGAACCGCTGAATGGTGCCAAACTGGATGCCTATGAGATTCACATGGGAGAAACGATGGTGGAGGGAGAGCCCTTTTGCCGCCTGGCCGACGGACGGAGGGAGGGCTGTGTTTGCGGCAATGTGTTCGGCACCTATCTGCATGGCCTGTTTGACAGCGGAGAGCTGACGGAAACGCTGGCCCAATGGCTGTGCCGCCGCAAGGGGATTCCCTGCCAAGGGGCGGCACCCACTTCCCACAGGGAGTATCAGGAGCGGCAGCTGGACCTTCTGGCACAGACTGTCCGCGCCGCGCTGGATATGCAGGAGATTTACCGGATTATGGGTCTGGAAAGGAGATAAGAGCAATGCAGCAGGGACTGATTCATCTGTACTGGGGCGAGGGCAAGGGAAAGACCACCGCGGCCATGGGCCTTGCCCTGCGCGCTCTGGGCAACGGAAAGCGGGTGGTGATCGTCCAGTTCCTGAAAGGCGGAGACAGCGGGGAGATCCCGCTGCTGCGCAGCCTGGGCGCCACCGTGTACCGGGGGAAGGCCGGGCAGAAATTCGTGCATCAGATGAGCGAAGCGGAAAAAGTGCAGACCCGGGATATGCAGACTGAGAACCTGCGCCGGGCACTGGCGGATACTGCGGACTTGCTGATTCTGGACGAGGCCTGTGCAGCCTGCCAACTGGATATGGTGGAGGAAAGCCTGATTAAGCAGGCGGTGCTGGAAAAGCCGGCGGAGCAGGAACTGGTGCTGACCGGCCGGGAACCGGCGGACTGGATGCGGGAGGCGGCGGATTATTCCACGGAAATGCGCTGCCACAGGCACCCCCTTGAACAGGGGATTGGGGCGAGAAAGGGTGTGGAGTATTGATGGAAAAGCACGTTCTCCCGGCGGATATTGAGCGCACCAGCATGGCGATTATCAGCCGGGAGCTGGCAGAGAAGGGCATTGCGCTGCCGGCGGAGAACGCCGCTGTCATCCAGCGGGTGATTCACGCCACGGCGGACTTTGACTATGTGGAGAATCTGGTTTTCACGGAGCACGCGGTGGAAAGGGGCGTAGCGGCCCTGAGCCGGGGCGTTCCTATCCTGACGGACACCAACATGTCCCTTGCCGGGATCAGCAAACCGGCACGAAGCCGCCTCCATGTGGAGGCGGCCTGTTATATGGCGGATGCGGATATTGCTGCCGCCGCCAAGGAGCAGGGGACCACCCGGGCCGTGGCCTGCGTGAAGAAGGGAGCGCTGCTGCACCCGGAGGCAATCTTTGCTGTGGGCAACGCACCCACCGCCCTGCTGGCCCTCTGCGAGCTGATTGAGGCGGGGCTTCGGCCTTCTCTGGTGATTGGGGTGCCTGTGGGCTTCGTGAACGTTGTGGACAGCAAGGAGAAAATCTTTGCCGTATGTGAAAAATATCAAATTCCTGCCATTGTGGCCCTGGGCCGAAAAGGCGGCAGCACTGTGGCTGCCGCCATATGCAATGCGCTTTTGTATGCCGCTGCGGATATGGTAAACCCCACGAACCGAGGCTGGCAGGGATAGCAGGCAGCAGAAGGGGCGCACTTTGCCGTCAAAAAATTTGGCTGAATTTTTCAATAAAAAAAGCGCCCTATTTGAAACTGCTTGGTTTTAAATAGGGCGCTGTTGAACAGGGGGCTGACTATTTATCCATTCCGCAGGGGGCTGCCTGCTCAATGAGACAGCGGTCATGCATCAGCGCTCCACCTTTCCCTTCCAGGCGATAATGCCGCCGATATTTTTTGCCTTGCGGTACCCCATCTGCTGCAGCAGGGCAAGGGCCTGTCCGCTGCGTGCACCGCTACGGCAATACACATAGAGGGGTGTTTCCCGGTCGGGAATCAGGTCACTGACCCGGTCAATGCTTTAGTTCAAGTTTGTAGAATCAATATTATAAACTTTTATTTTTTAGAAGTTTGTAACATACTGTGGACGTTTGTCGTAGAACCATTTAGAAAAAAGACCTTGAGAAACGGTCGTTCTCACTGTTTGCGCCAGCTCTGACTGACAGGGCTGGCGTTAAAATTTTTTTCAGATGCAGGTTCCGTTTTTGTCTTTCGAATGCCCAATAGATATATGAGGGGGTAAATCAGCTCATGAGCAAAGGTTTACAAAAAATTCATAAAATTGAAGTTACGTTTTCCAGTTTTGAAGGGGCAATAGATATATAGGGGGGGTAATTATCGCACAGGAAAAATTCAATTATGAAATCAGACGAAAAAAGGAATTTACAAATTGCTCATAAAACGCAAGTTCTGTTTTTCGATTTCAAAGGTGCAATTAAGTATATGAGGGGATAAATTTCACGCCCCTCATGAACCTTGAAAATTGAATATAAGGGATTCCGAGGAGCACCTCATCCGGGCCGAAAGGAAAAGCCGCCGGGCCAGGGCGCCAAGACCCCCGAAAGGGGCGAGCGATCTACCTGGAGACGGACGAAGCAGATAACAGCATTGCTTCGCGGGCCATGACACCGGACTTGAGGATAAGCTAAGAGGGGCCGAACACCAGCCGCCTCTCAGCCAATCTTTTCGCCGCTTTTTGCCTTGTCGTCTTTGCCTTGCGCCAGCAAGGCTGCATCCTCCGCACCAAAAATCAATCAAAAATCTTTGGCTGAGAGG
>JBJDXQ010000002.1:0-4509 GCA_051866745.1 Candidatus Limivicinus sp.
CCAACGGCGTGATGATCATGGAAAAGTGCGACAAGCTGGTGCACGACTACTTTGAGTTTGTCAAGGGCGTGGTGGATTCCCCCGACCTGTCGCTGAACATTTCCCGTGAGATTTTGCAGCATGACCGGCAGCTGCGGATCATCGGGCAGAACCTGGAAAAGCGCATTAAGGGCGAGCTGGAGAAGCTGATGCGGGACGACCGACCCAAGTACGAGGAGTTTTACAAGAACTTCGGCGTCCATCTCAAGTGCGGCGTCTGCGACGAGTACGGCCGGTACAAGGACTTTCTGCGGGATCTGCTGATCTTCTACACCTCCGAGGAGCGGCAGATCACCCTGAAGGAATATGTGGAGAACATGCCGGAGAGCCAGAAGGTGATCTACTACGCCAGCGCCGACTCCGTCAGACATGCTATGAGCCTGCCCCAGTGCGAGCAGGTGCGCAGCCGGGGCTATGAGCTGATCTATCTGACCAGCCCCCTGGACGAGATGGTGCTGGAGAGCCTGCGGGAGCAGGACGGCAAGGCCTTCTGCAACGTGGTCACCGACGACCTGGGCTTTGACACCGAGGAGGACAAGAAGGCCGTGGAGGAGCAGAACCTGGAGAACAAGGACTTCCTGGACTTCGTGAAGGAGGCCGTGGGTGAGGACGTGGTGAAGGTGCGCCTGTCCAACAAGCTGGCCTCTCAGCCCTGCTGCCTGACCACCGAGGGCGGCATCACCCTGGAGATGGAGAAATACTTCCGCCGGGGCCCCAGCGAAGAGATGCGGAAGATCAAGGCCAACCGGGTGCTGGAGCTGAACCCGGAGCACCACGCCTTCGCGGTGCTGAAGGAGGCCTATGAAAACGACAAGGAAAAGGCCAAAAAACTGTCCCAGGTGCTGGCACGGCTGGCAGAGCTGATGGCTGGCGTTGAGGTGGAAGACCCGGCCGCCTTTGTGGCTCTGGTGGCGGAGCTGTTCTGAGGCCTGTCCCCTTCCCCTGTTTCCTACTGATAGAAAATACACACCGTTTGGAGAAAGCTGAATGAAACCAAGGCTGGGAATTTACATCCATATCCCCTTCTGCGCCAGTAAGTGCAGCTACTGCGACTTTTACTCGCTGCAAAACTGCGACTACCTGATGCCGGAGTATCAGGACGCGCTGCTGGAGCACATCAAGGAGTCCTCCGGCTCCATCCGAAACTACGAGGTGGACAGCATCTACTTCGGCGGCGGCACCCCCAGCTTCTATGGGGCGGACCGGATCGCCGATATTCTGGACGAGCTGAAGCTCAACGGCAATGTGCGGCTGGACGCGGAGATCACGGTGGAGTGCAACCCGGACAGCATCAGCCCCACGGCTCTGAAGCTGCTGCGGCAGGAAGGGGTCAACCGGCTGTCCATCGGCGTGCAGGCCACGGACAACAGCCTGCTGAAGCTGATCGGCCGGAGGCACAATTTCCAGCAGGCCCAGAAGGCCTATCAGGATGCCAGAAACGCCGGCTTTGACAACATCAGCCTGGATTTGATGTACGGCCTGCCCAGCCAGACCAAGAACGACTGGGCAGACACCCTTTCCAAAATCGTGGAGATGCACCCGGAGCATCTGTCCTGCTATGGGCTGAAGCTGGAGCCGGGCACCCCCATGTACAAAAACTACCACGGCTCCGCCATTCTGCCCTCCGACGACGAGCAGGCGGATATGTATTCCTACGCCGCCGAAATGCTGGAGCGCTACGGCTACCGGCAGTACGAGATCTCCAACTTCGCGGCGCCGGGCTATGAATCCCGGCACAACCTGAAATACTGGAACATGGACGACTACATGAGCTTCGGCCCCGGCGCCCACAGCTGCATCGGCAGCGTGCGCTACAGCTATGTGAAGGACCTGAAGGACTATATCCAGGGGGTCAAGCGGGGCGGCAGCATTGTGGACGAATACCAGGTGATCGATTCCATGGAGAAAGCGGTGGAGTATCTGATGCTGGGAATGCGCACCGCCAGGGGCATTTCCAAGTATGACTACAATGTGCGCTGCCAGAGCGACTGGCGGCCCATTGAACAGGTATTGCAGGCTTTCCGGGAAAAGGGCTGGGCCCAGCTGACGGAGGACCGCTGGCACTTCACGGTGCCGGGCTTTCTCATATCCAACACCCTGATCGGCATCCTGCTGGAGACCCAGGCCAAGGGCCGGGCGGAAGGCGTGCCCTGGGCCAGGCGGGCAGAGACCGCGGCCAACAAGGTTATCCTTCCCAAGGGTGAGGAAGAGCTATTCACCGAGCTTTACAGGCAGAAGATGAACAGTGCAGGAGACGAAACGTGATAGATAACAACGAGTTTAAGGATTTGGGCAATTTCTGGGACGATGACAGCAGTTCCTGGGGCACGGAGGATCTGAGCGATCTGCACCGGCTGCTGGACGATGAGGGCGAGCAGCCCTTCCCTGACGAGCAGGCGGTGGAAAGCCGCAGCGTCCGCCGGGAAGCCCAGGAGCCCCAGGCCAGGAGCCGTCGGGCGGCCAAGGCCCCCAAGGAGCCGGCAAAGAAAACCAAGGCAAGCAAGGCCAAGACCGAAAAAGAAAAGCCCCCCAAAAAGGAAAAGAGCAAAAAGAAGCAGGCCCCGGCAGAGCCGGAGGATCCCTTCGCCGGACTTCCGTCCATGCAGGGCAGCAAGGAGAAACGGGCCGATCCTGACGACGGGCAAGGCAAGAAGGGCAAGAAGGAAAAGCCGCCCAAGGACCCGGAAAAGGCCAAGCGGGCCAAACTGACCTTCACCGTTTTCGCGGTAATTCTGTCGCTGCTCTTTATCGGGGCCACGGTAGGCGGCTACATGGTGACGGCCAATCCCAACAGCTTCCCCAATGTGTACGTCGGCGGGCACTTTGCCGGCAACATGAGCCGGGAGCAGATCGACGCGGTGCTGGTGGAGAACAACTGGGACGCGCAGGTGGACACCAACTTGCAGGTCAGGCTGCCGGCGGAGGTCAGCTTTGAAGTGGACTCCTGCCAGTCGGGGGCCAAGCTGACAAGGGAGCAGGCCGTGGAAGCGGCGCTGCGCTACGGCCATGACAGCAACTGGTATGAAAATCTGCTGCGCTATCTGCTGAACTATATCGGGCCGGTGGACATCGATCTGCTGGAGCGGCCCCTGAACGAGGACTACATCCGCCAGTGCATGGAAAAGGGCGGGGCGAAGCTGGAGGAAGTCACGGCGGACGAAAGCTACACCGTGGACGAGAAGGCGGAGCTGCTGCGGCTGCGCAAGGGCGCGGGGCAGATCCGGCTGGACGAGGAGGCCCTGTATGAGCGGATCACCCAGGCCCTGGCAGCGGACAGCCGGGAGATGGAATTCACCCAGCTGACCGGCACCATCACCATGCCGGACTTCCAGAAAATCCATGACGAGCTGGCAGTGGAGCCTGCGGACGCCTATTTCAACGAGGATTTCTCCATTGTGCCGGAGGTAAACGGCTGCTGGTTCGAGGTGGCGGAGGCGGAGGACCTGTGGAAAGCGGCGCAGCCCGGCGATGTGGTGGAGGTTCCGCTGGACCTGACCCACCCGGAGAACACGGAGGAGAGTCTCAGCGCCATGCTGTACCGGGATAAGCTGGGCAGCCAGACCACCTACTACACCTGGAGCAACGACAACCGCATCAGCAACATCAACCTGGTGGCGGAGAAGCTGAACGGCCACATCATGCTGCCGGGGGATGTGTTCTCCTACAACGAGTATGTGGGGCAGCGCACCAAGGAGGCGGGCTTCCTGGAGGCCGGCGCCTATGACAACGGTGAAGTGGTGCAGGAGGTGGGCGGCGGCATCTGCCAGGTGTCCTCCACGCTGTACTGCGCCACCATGTACGCCCAGCTGGAGACGGTGGAGCGGACCAACCACTACTTCAAGGTGGACTATCTGGACTACGGTCTGGACGCCACCGTAAGCTGGCCCAAGCCGGACTTCAAGTTCAAAAACTGCCGGGACTACCCCATCAAGATCGTGGCCTATTGCGACAATGAGGAGAAGGCCCTGACCATTGAAATCTGGGGCACCGATGTGGACGGCAGCTATGTGACATTGCGCAGCAGCAAGCTGGTGGTGTACGACAGCGTATACGTCAACACCGCGGTGGGCTACGGCGTCAGCGCCTACAGGACGGTATACGACGCGGAAGGCAACTTCCTCTACGAGATCGAGGAGCCCTACGGCATCTATTACCGCCACGACGAGGACATCCAGTGGCCGGCGGAGAAATACGCCGCCGACGCGGGAGAAGGCGGCTGAGCCCCGACCTCATTTGATATGCCAAAGGCATTTGCACCTTTCAGATAGAAACAGGAGAAAAGAACAGGAGACGATACCATGGAGAAAAAGACATTTTATATCACCACCCCCATTTACTACCCCTCGGACAAGCTGCACATCGGCCACACCTACTGCACCGTGGCCACCGACGCCATCGCCCGGTACAAGCGGCTTTGCGGCTATGACGTGATGTTCCTCACCGGCACCGACGAGCACGGCCAGAAGATCG
>JBJDXQ010000003.1:0-75347 GCA_051866745.1 Candidatus Limivicinus sp.
TCCACCTCATCCGCCCAGTGTGCGCACTGGGCACCTTCCCCTCAAGGGGAAGGCTCTCGATCTGCGCCCTTGCATCATGTTTTTTTGGCAGGCGCCCCGTCATTTCCCCGCCGCCATTTTGTAGGCAAAGACGATCATCAGAAGGCTCAGGGCCGCCGCGGTGCCCACCAGCGCGGCCTCAAAGCTGAAGGGCAGCACTTTCCGCAGCAGGAACACCGTGCCCAGCGCCGCCACATCCACCAGCATCCGCAGGACGTTGGAGCCCAGCAGCAGCTTATCGTTGCCCTTATCCAGGGCCTTTTTCGTGATAAAGGCGTTCAGCAGCGCGGCCAGACTGCCCCATACCAGGCCCGCCACAGCGCCGATCAGATATTTCATAGCGCACTCCTTCAACATTGATTTTTTAGAAATTTTACCACAGTTTGCCGCCCTTGCCAAGCCTTTTATCATGCAGCATTTGCCTCGTTTAATCCTTTGACCAAAGCAGATAATAGCCATGTAAGGCTTTACAATAAAAAGAAAGGAAGCTAAACCATGAGCCCCAAAGAACTGCTCTATATTGAGGACGCGCTGAGCCACACCCAATTTTTGATGAATCAGTGCCGCGACGCCGCCAACCAGCTGACGGACCCTGCCCTGAAGCAGCAGGCCCAGCAGCTTGTCAACGGCAACCAGAAGCTCTTCACCGCGTTTTATAACCTGGTTTAAGGAGGAAGCACAATGAACGATAAAGAGATCATGGAGGGCATCCTCCTTACCACCAAGGGCGCCTGTGACCTGTATATGCACGGCGCCATCGAGTCCGGCACCCCCAAGGTCCACCAGGCCTTCAACACCGCCCTGAACGACGCCATCTGTATGCAGAACAATGTCTATAAGCAGATGAGCGACCACGGCTGGTACACCACCGAGCAGGCCCAGCAGCAGAAGCTCCAGCAGGTCAAGCAGAAGTATTCCACCATGCAGTAAGCCCGGCCGCCTCTGCTTTGATGCAGAGGCGGCTTTAAGAAATTTTAAGAATCTTAAGCAAGCTTTAAGATTCTTCGGCACTTTTTTATGCTATACTCTGGGCAGAAATTCAAAAATCAGGAGGACAAATCATGAATCGAAGCATTACACGCAGCCTGTCCCTGCTGCTGATCCTGTGTCTGGCCCTGAGCCTTGGCGCCTGCGGCAAGGGCGGCGATGGCGGCAGCCAGACAAAAGACAGCACTGCCACGCCCGCCCCGGACTTTGTCTACGCGGCGGCGTATCAGGACATACATAACGAAAGCGAAACCAGCTACTCCCCGGAGCTGCTTTGTGAAGACGGCTTCCTGCTCAGCTACCGGGAGAAGGTGGGGGAGCGGCCCATCCCCCAGGGGGTGACGCCGGAATACGAGGGCCAGTATGACATCATGGAGCCCCGCCTGGCCCTGGGCGGCCTGGACGGCAGCATTACGTCCCTGGCGGCCTATGCCCCCGCTGCAGCGGAAGTGGACGGCGAGGGCAAGCGGGATTTCACTACCAGCCAGACCATCAACAGGGTTTTCCGCAATGAAGAGGGCAATTTCGTGGTGCTGGAGAGCGTCTACTGCTCCTGGTCCGAGGCCCCGGAGGACATAAAGGCCGACGACCCGGATTACTTCAACTACCTGCAAAGCGACAGCGCCTATTACCTCCGCACCCTGGATGAAACCGGTGCGGAGCTGAGCCGGGGCAAGCTGGAGCTGGAGGATGCGGACAGCTTCTATGCCTATAATTCCCAGCTGGATGAGCAGGGCAACCTGGTGGTGGCCCGGGAGGGCGGCATCCTGGCCTTCAAGCCGGACGGCAGCTTGGCCTACCAGATCGATTTCGAGGGCTGGGTCTACTCCATGGCCAAGCTGAAGGACGGCCGGGTGGGCGTCTATGCCTACGACATGAGCGCCACCGACTACACCAAGGCCATGGCCCTGCGCATCATCGACAGCGCCGCCGGCAGCTTTGAGAAAAAGACCTACACCCTGGCCCGGGATGTGTACGAGGTCATCTCCGGCGGCGGGGACTATGACTTTTATTACAGCTCCGGCACCCATTTCTACGGCTATAAGCTGGCGGAGGAGAGCGCCGAGATGCTCTTTGACTGGATCGGCTGTGATGTGAACAGCAATGCCCTGCAGCTGGTCTCCGTCCGGGAGGACGGCGTGGTGGAGGGCTTCATCGGCAACTATGACGAGGACGCCGATGATTACAGCTTTGAGTATGTCAGCGTCTCCAAAGTTCCCTCTGACTCCGTGCCCCACAAAGAGAGCCTGAGTATGGCGGTGATGTACCTGGATTACCACACCCAGCAGGCCATCATCGACTTCAACCGCTCCAACGATAAATACCGTGTGGACGTGCGGGATTACTCCGAATATAACACAGAGGACGACTATTCCGCCGGCCTCACCAAGCTGACCACGGAGATTATGGCCGGCAACATGCCGGATATTCTCTCCGTCGCTGAGTCCATCCCTTACCGGCAGCTGGCGGCCAAGGGCCTGCTGGAGGACCTCTACCCCTATATGGACGCCGATGAGCAGCTGAGCCGGGGCGACTTCTTCCCCAACGTGCTCTCCGCCATGGAGCTGGATGGCAAGCTCTACGCCGCCTGCGCCGGCTTCGCCGTGGAGACCGCCGTAGGCGCCAGCAGCGTGGTGGGGGACACCCCGGGCTGGACCTATGACGATTATTACGCCGCTCTGGCCACCATGCCGGAGGGCTGCGAGGGCTTTGACATTGGGGTGGACCGGGACACCATGCTGGAGGTCAGTCTGGCTCTGGACATGACCGACTATGTGGACTGGGCCGCCGGCACCTGCAACTTTGACAGCGAGGAATTTGCCAAAGTGCTGGACTTCTGCAAGCCCTTCCCGGATGCTTCTTACTACGAGAACTACGAATACACCGCCGAGGACAGCCCGGCCAACCGGGTGGCCCAGGGCAAGCAGATGCTCTGCGTGGCAGGCTTCTCCAGTACCGACTTCTTCTACATGGACTATGACAAGGTGTTTGGCGGCCAGGCCACCTGCATCGGCTTCCCCACCAACAACGGCGTGGGCAACACCCTTGCCATGCTGGAGAGCTACGCCATGAGCAGCACCTGCCACAACAAGGAGGCCGCCTGGCAGTTCCTGCGGGGCTTCCTTACCGAGGAATACCAGATGAAAGGCTACTACCTGCCCACCAATCAGAAGACCTTTGAAAAGCAGCTGGAGAAGGCCATGGAGGTGGAGTATGAGAAGGACGCCAACGGCAACTACCTGCTGGATGAAAACGGGGAGCGGATCCCCGTGTCCCGTGGCTCCGTCTATGACGGCATGGAGACCTATGACATCTATGCCACCACACCCCGGCAGGCCCAGATGCTGCGGGATGTGATCGCCTCCGCCACCAAGATGATGGACTATGATATGAGCATTATCAACATCGTCAAGGAGGAGGCTGCCGCCTACTTCGCCGGTCAGAAGACCGCCCAGGAGGTCTGCAAGCTGATCCAGAGCAAGGCAAATATTTACATCAACGAGCAGAAATAACGACCCGATACGCAGCGACCCCGGCTCTCCCTATGGGAAAGCCGGGGTTGATGCCTTTTCAGTCCCCCCTCTCAGGCGCTGCGCGCCAGCTCTCCCCCAAGGGGGCGAGCCTGGGACTGCTTCCCTTGGCTCCCCTTGCCAAGGGGAGCTGGCATGGCGTAAGCCATGACTGAGAGGTTCACCCCCGGCTCTTGCGAAAACCGGGGAAATGGAATGCAGCGAGTTTCACGCAACCCCAAAAACCGACTCAAAGCCCAGCGCAGCGGGTTTGAGTCGGAAAGGAAGAAGGAAGGAGCGGATATGGAATTTCCCCGGCTCCTTCGGAAACCGGGGAAATGGAATGCAGCGAGTTTCTTCTGACGTCAATTGAAGCTTAGCCAGTCGTCATCCCCCGGCGTGGGCCTTGGTTCGGGGGTGGGGGCCGTGGTCACCTGGGGCTGGGGCGGCGGGGTAGGCGCCGGCTCCTCCGCCGGTGCCGCCGGTTCCGACAGGGACACCGCGGCCGGCTGCTGCACCGGGGCGGTCTCCTGCTTGCCCAGCTGATAGTAGTAGGCCCCGTTAAGCACCGTAGTGCAGCAGGCGGCGCCGTTGTGGAGATACACCAGGTCCAGCTTCCCCTCGGTCACCGGCGTGGTGTAGGGGTTGATGGTGCTGTTCACCATGTCCAGCCAGTCGTAAAGGTCCAGGAAGGTGTAGCTCAGCTCATGCACTTCCTGGGGGGTGTTGGGGGCGGTGTAAAAATGGATGTTCTCCGGCGAACACATCAGGGCCTGCCGGATGAAATAGGCGATGTTGGCGGCAGACAGGTTGGTGTCCGTGTTCTCGGCCAGAATCCTGGTCACCTTGCCCACATTGGGGATGTTGCCCAGACTGATGAACTGCTCCGCCGCCGCCTTCAAAAATTCATGCTGCACCTCAATGCGCTCCAGATCGCCGTTGACGTAGCCCTTGCGGTAGCGGCAAAGCCCCATGGCTTCCTCCCCGTCCAGCAGCTGATAGCCCGGCTGCAGATGGATCACCGGCCCATCGTCATAGTCCATGGCCTGGGGCACATCGAAGTACACCCCGCCCAGCAGATCCACCACCTCGATAATGGCCTCCAGGTCGATCACCGCGTAGCAGTCCACGTCAAAGCCGGTCAGCTTCTTCACATGGCTGCGCAGGGAGTCGATGCCGTTGCCGCCGTTGTTTTTGCTGCCCCAGTACACGCTGTTCAGCTTTCGGTTGTCCCATTCCACGTTGATGATGGTGTCCCTGGGGATGCTGACAAAATCCAGCTTGTGGCGCACCGTGTCCAGCTTGCCCACCATGATGGTGTCGGTGTTGCCGGTGCCGTCGTCGTTGCCGGCCAGCAGGATGGTGTAAACGCCGTCCTTGCGCTTGGTGTCAAAGGGGCTGCCCTTGTCGTCCTGGGCCTTGCCCCCCGCAGCGCTGGGATTGGGGCTGGCCGCCGCCTGGGTCGGCTCCGGCTGCAGGGCGGGCGCCCGCTCCCAGAGCATATAGGCCCCCGCCGCCAGTCCCGCCGCCAGCACCACAGCGCCCAGGGTAATCCCGGCGGTTTTTAAAAACTTTTTTCTGTCCTTCATAATGCTCTCCTAAGTACATTCTTTCGGAGAAAATTATTGCCCCGGACAGGGAAAATTATACAGTAAACAGGCCCCGGAAGCTCCGGGGCCTGTCAGCCTGTCAAAGGGCCAGCCAAAGCCTCCCCTGTGTAAGGGGAGGTGGCAAAAATCTCTGATTTTTGACGGAGGGGTTGTAAATGAAAAGTTCAATATTTGCAAGCTATAACTGAAAAGCCGGAACATTTCACAAAACAATCCCTCAGTCAGCTTCGCTGACAGCTCCCTTTACACAAGGGAGCCTGACTTTGTTACCAGCTTTTTGGACAGTCTCACAGGCCCCGGAAGCTCCGGGGCCTGTTTTCTTCAGTCTTTCTTTTTCGGCTTGAAGATCAATAGCTTGCTGAACACATAGTTCAGGATGGTCACCAGCACCGCCGCGATAAAAATCTTGGCGATCCAGTAGCTCATGTGCAGCAGGTTCACCGTCACCATCATGATGACCAGCTCCAGCGCCCAGGTGGACAGGCGGGAGGCGGCGAAGCCGAAGAACTCCTTCAGGATATGGGGGTTGCTGCTGCGGAAAACCCAGCGGCGGTTCAGCGGATAGGCGAAGCACACCCCGGCCACCCAGCCGATGGTGTTGATGATGTTGTTCTGCATGGTGTTGCTGGAGTCCAGAAAGAATTTTGCCACATAGCAGGCCAGCCAGGAGAAGATGGTGGTCAGCACGCCCACAATCAGGTACACCAGAATCTCCCGGTATTTTACGCACAGCGCCTTGATTTTTTCTATCATGCCTTGTTCTCCCTTTCTCCGCAGGTTCTGGAAATGATGTACCGGGGCCGGCCCTTGATCTCGTCATAGATGCGGGCAATGTAGTAGCCGATGATGCCCAGGCTGATCATGATGATGCTGCTGGCGAAAAGCAGCAGCAGAATCACCGTGGTAAAGCCCCCCAGGGCCACGCCGGAAATCTTCTGCACCAGGGCGATGATCCCCAGCACCACCGACACCGCCAGCATCACAATGCCCAGGGCCGTCACGATGTGCAGCGGGGCGGAGGAGAAGGAGGTGATATTGGTCAGGGCGTATTTCACCAGGGACTTGGTGGACCACTTGCTCTCCCCGGCGGTGCGCTCCTGCACGCGGTAGCTGACGCTGGCCTGCTTATAGCCCACCCAGTAGGACAGAGCCCGGAAGAACACGTTCCGCTCCGGCATGGCGTTGAGGGCGTCCACCACCTTCCGGTCCAGCAGCTTAAAGTCCGAGGAGGAGGACATGTCCATCCCCGTGGCCTTGCTGATCAGCCCGTAAAAGCTGTTGGCGGCGAAGCGGTGGAAGGCGCTCTCCTGGCCCCGGTCCTCCTTGACCCCTTCGATCACCTCATAGCCCTCTTCCCACAGCCGGTACATCTCCACCAGCTTCTCCGGCGGGTGCTGCAAGTCGCAGTCGATCACCGCGCAGCAGTCGCCTTTGGCCTTTTCCAGCCCGGCGAACATGGCCGCCTCCTTGCCGAAGTTCCGGCTGAAATGGAGGCCCACCACGTGCCCGTCCTGCTCCGCTGCCTGCTGGATCATGGCCCAGGTCTGGTCCTTGGAGCCGTCGTCCACGAACAGCAGCTCGTAGTCGATGCCGGCCTCCTTCAGGATGGCGCCCACCCGCTCCGTAGCGGTGAGTATCATTTTTTCCTCATTGTATGAGGGCAGAATAATGGAAAGCATAGTTTTTCCTCACTTTGCGATCACATAGGTGGCGGAAAGCCCGTTTTGATACAACAGCTCCGCCTTGTCATAATCGGTGTTTTCTCTGATGCTTGCGATGATTTCTTCCGGGTCATAGCCGCTGGACCAGGTTTCGCTGATGTCGATGTAGGCCACGAATTCCCCGCAATCGCCCAGATAGTCCAGCATCTCCCCGCAGCCGTTTTCATCCGTGACATAGAAGTCCTCAAATTGCAGCAGCTGCAAAAGGTCCTGGGTCATGGGGGAGAAGTAGTTGTCGGTAAAGTAAACGCAGGGCTCCTCCGCGTGCTGCTCCACCAGAGCGTCATAGTCCCGGTACTCCGGGTAGAGGTAGGCCGGCGGCACGCAGCGGGCCTGCCACAGGGCCAGGGCCGCGATGGCCAGCAGCACCGCCTTGCTGATCAGCGCGGAGCGCTCCCGCCCCTCCAGGGCCAGGCGCAGCCAGTACAGCAGCAGGCACACCGCCACCACGAAGAAGGGAACAATATTGTAGATATACCGCTGGTCCAGCACCGGGGACAGAATGGCCACCACCGGCAGGGCCACAAAGGCCGGCAGAATCACCACCAGGCTGTCCAGACAAAGGGACTTCTCCCCGGCGGCGGTTTTCACCTTCCTGAACAGCAGCACCAGGGCCGGCAGGGATGCCATGGTCACAAGGATGGCCGCTTTCAGCCCATGGCGCACTTCGCCGAAGTAGTACAGCAGCCGCTGGGGGTACTGGGAGAGATTGGTCAGGTTCTCCATGGCGTTGCCGCCGGAGACCAGCTTGTCCGCCGTCAGCTGATGGATGCAGTCCGGGAAGGCCAGCAGCAGGCACAGCGCCCCGCCCAAAGCCCAGGGGATGAAGTGCAGCAGCTTTTTGTATTCCTTCTTTCCCAGCACATAGAGCACATAAGCGCCGCAGAGGAAAAAGGCGTAGAACACAAAGTAGTATTGGGTCAGCAGCCCGGCCAGAATGGTCAGCCCCACCAGGGGGCAAAGCCGGGGATTAAAGTCCCGCAGCAGCCGGGCGATCAGATATGCCAGCAGCAGCGACAGCATGGTCAGCAGCACATACATCCGAATCATCAGCATGGTGGACAGGCCCAGCAGGCTCAGCCCATAGAGGATGACCCCGGCGCAGGCAATGTCCCGGCTGCCGAACAGCTCCTTCACCAGCTTGTAAAGGCACAGCAGCGCCAGCATATAGATCACATAGTCCAGCGCAAGCCCCGTCCACTTGCTGAAGGTGCCCGGGAACAGGCTGGACACCAAGTGGAAAAGCCAGTAGTACAGCGGCGGATGCACGTCCATGGCCTGATTGTAGTATACCGAGCCAAAGTCGAAGCCCTCTCCCTCCGTGACGGCCACATAATCGAAAAGCTCCTGGCGGGTAATCACCTGGCCCAGGGCGTTGCCGCCCTTGATATCCGTAATATAAGGGGCGTAGCTGCTGTTGGACAGGCCGTAGGTGTAAATTTCATCGATGAACATACCGCTCTTGCGGCAGCTGAACAGCAGACACACCGCCGTGACCATCACAAACATCAGCGCCACTGCCCAGTATTTTTTAACCGCGTCTTTCATGGCACACTCCAAAAGCGTATTGACAACATATTATACGCCAAAACCTGGGCGGAAGCAACAGTTTTCCACCAAAATAAAAAGCAGAGGCCGAAGCCTCTGCTTTTCAATGTAAAACCTTATTCCTCTGTGGCGCTGCCCTCGGACTCGGTGGCGTCCACGATGTTCTGGAACTCCTCTGCCGCGGTTTTGAATTCCTCGGCGGCGTCCTCCACGCTGTCTGCCACGATCTCCACGCTGATGTCCGGCTCCTCCTCATGGCAGGCGGTCTCGGCCTTCATGGCCTCGATCTCCGCCTCGCTGCGCTCAATGCGGGCGCTGATCTCCTCCACCTGGGCGAACAGGGGGGCGAAGAAGCCCTCCGGCGCGTCCTTGAACTGGTCGTAGCACAGCTTGCCGATCTCGGTGTAGACCCGCTTCAGCTCCTCATAGTCGCCGTTCATCTCCAGGCTCAGCTTGGCAATCCGGCCGTAGGATTTGACCCGGTTGGCCCCCTGATCGTACACTTCCTTCACGGTGCTGCCCTCGGCGGCCTCCTTCACCTTGCCCACGGTGTCCTCCGCCGCGGCCTTTACCTTGTCCACCGCATCCTTCACGTTGGGGTTTTCCGCCACTTCCTTGACCTTGCCCATGAGATTGGAGATGGTGCCGGTAATGATGTCTTTATAATCTGCCATTGTGTTTTCCTCCGATCAATTTTCTTTGTTTTCTTCTGCCTCCCCGGCGGCTTCCTCCGCTGCCGCCACCCGGTTTACAAACAGCGCTTCCGGCGGGTGGGGGCGGCGGCTCTGATACAGGAGCACCGCCAGAGAAATCACCGCAAGCACCAGTGACAGTGCCTGGGATACACGTATGTTGCTGCCGCCGATGTACAGGCTGTCGGTGCGCAGGCCCTCAATCCATGCCCGGCCCAGGCCGTACAGCAGGAAGTAGAGCAGCAGGCACTGGCCGTCATAGCGGCGTTTGCCCTTCTTGGTAAACCAGATCAGGAAAATGAGAATCCCCAGGTTCCACAGGCTCTCATACAGGAAGGTGGGGTGGACATAGATGCTGCTGCCGTCCGGGGCGATCAGCCCCATGCGGCAGAAAATGTCCGTCTCCGCGCCGAAGGCCTCCCGGTTCATAAAGTTGCCCCAGCGGCCGATGATCTGGCCGATCAGCAGCCCGAACACCACCAGGTCCAGAAAGGCCGCCACCGGCACCTTCTTCTTCCGGCTCACCGCCCAGATAACGAGGATGCCGGCGATGATACCGCCGTAGATGGCCAGGCCCCCCTCCCGGATGGCGAAAATCTCCGCCGGGTGCTGGAGGTAAGTGTCCAGCTCAAAGAGCACGTAATAGAGCCTTGCCCCGATGATGGAGAAGGGGATCAGCCAGATCATCAGGTCATACACGTCGTCCGGCTTCAATCCGAACTCCCGGCTGCGCCGGGCACAGTAGAGCATCCCCAGGATGAAGCCCAGGCCGATGATCACACCGTAGAAATAGATGTTCTTCCCGAACACCGTGAAATAGGACGGCGGGTTGACGGTCAGGTTCCCCAGCATGGGGAAGCAGATGGCCGAGTCCCGCTGTATGGTCTGCATAAGGATGGGAAACATGGTTTATACCGCCTTTGCTTGGATGATGGACAGGGCCAGCCGCTCCGCCGCCAGATTCTCCGTGATGAAATCCTCGCACTCCTTGCGGCTGATGCTCTGCAATACCGGCATACTGTCAAAGGCGCAGTAGCCGTCGAACAGCCCGATGGCCAGGGACACGCACACGTTCTCAAAGTCCTCCAGCGCCCGCAGGGTGGAGCCCAGGGTGGCCCGCTTGGCCTGCTGGAAAGCGTCCTCGGGAAGCCCTTCGGAGCGGACCTTTTCCACTTCCAGACTCAGCTCCCGCAGCACCTGCTCCGGCTCCTGGCTCTCGCCGCCGATGATGATGGTGCCGGTGCCGGCGGAGAAGTCGATGTCATAGTCAAAGTTTCGGTTCAGCACCCCCTGGGCGTAGAGCCGGGAATAGAAATCCGAGGACGCGCCGCACAGGATCCGCAGGGCCAGCCGGGCCAGCAGCCGCTGCCGCATGGCGGCCTCACCGCTCTGCTCCGCCCGGAGCTTTGCCCCGATGAGAAACAGCGGCGCCGCCACCTCCATGTTTTCCCGCCGCAGGCTCTGCAAGGGGAGCAGGCTCTCCGCTTCGCCGAAGTCCGCCTCCGGCACCGGGGCGCGCTCCTCTCCCAGCTCCTCCCGGGCGATGCGCTCGATCTCCGCCGGGTCCACATCCCCCTCCACGCAGAGGGCCATATTGGACGGGGCGTAAAAGGCCTTGTGACAGGCATAAAGGGTCTCATGGGTGATCTGGCTGATGCTCTCCACCGTGCCGGCCACCTTATCCCGCACCGGGTGATAGGCGTAAAGCATCTCCATCAGGTTGTAGTACACCGCGCTGTCCGGGCTGTCCTCGCCCATCATGATCTCCTGGGCGATGATGCCCTGCTCCTTCTCCACGGTCTCCGCCGTGAAGTAGGGGGTGGACACGAAATGCAGCAGCATCCGCAGGTTTTCCTCAAAGCCCTCAGTGCACTGGAAGTAGTAACAGGTCACGCCGCTGGAGGTAAAGGCGTTGGGGTCGGCCCCGTTGGCGGAGAGGATGTTCAGGGCGTTGTCCCCATTGGGCAGGTCGAACATCTTGTGCTCCAGAAAGTGGGCCACTCCCGCCGGGGTGTCGATGGTCTGCCCCTCCAGCTGGAAGCGCCGGTGGGCGCCGCCGTAGTTGGTGGCAAACACCGCGTAGCAGGTGGAGAACCCGGCCTTGGGCACCACATTGAGCCGTAGCCCGTTTTCCAGCACCGTGCTGTATAAGGTTTCACCGATATTGGGGTAATCACGGCTCTCCATCGTCCATCTCCTCCTCGTCCAGACCCCGCAGGAAGTAGATCATGTCGCACTCCACGCTTTGGGCGATCTGGATAATATCCTCTTTGGTCACGTCCTCCACCAGCTCTGCCAGCTCCATTGGCCCGTAGTCCAGCCCGTCCAGCACCTGGGCCAGGTAGAAGCCCTCCAGCTCCCCCTGGCTGTCGGTCAGGGAGCGCAGGTCCGAAGCCACGCAGCGCTTGGCGGCGGTGAATTCCTCGTCGCTGATTTCTCCCTGCTTCATGGCCTCCAGCTGGGCGAAGATCTCGTCCCTGGCGGCCTCAAACTTGTCAAATTCAATGCCGGAGGCCACCAGCAGCAGCCCCTTGTGGATGTAGGCGATGGAGCTGGCGTAGTAGCACAGGCTCAGCTTCTCCCGCACGTTCATGAACAGCTTGGAGGTGCTGCCGCTGCCATACACGCTGTTGAACACATGGATGGCCGCCACATCCGGCTCCTCCATGCACTCGCCCAGGCGAAAGCCCATTACCAGCTTGCCCTGACTCACATCCATCTGCTCCTCCACATACCGGGGCTGGGCCTCCACCGCGTTCATGCGGATGTCGGTGCCCAGGTCATAGTCGATCTCCCCCCGGGGCATGGAAGCCAAGGCTTCCCGGAAGGCGTCGGCAACCTGCTTCATCCCTGCCTTGCCGCAGTAGAACAGCTCCACCGGGCAGGTCTGCAAAAGCGCCCGGTAGTGCCGGGTCAGCTTTTTATAGTTGATGTTCTCGGCCTCCTCCTCGCCGCCCAGGCGGCTGACGGCGAAGTCCTCAAAGCAGCACATCTCCTCAATGCAGCGGGAGAGGGAATAGCTGCGCTTGTCGTTGATGCGGCTGCGGATGCGCTCCAGCAGCTTCTCCTTCTCGCTGTCCACATACTGGGGCAGCAGCAGGCCGCCCCGGGTCTTGGGAGAGAGCAGCATATCTGCCATCAGGCCCACGGCGCTGGGCAGCAGCTTTTCCCCGCCGGGCAGATAGGCCTCCTCCGGGAAACTGCCGTAAAAGCCGATGCACTGGATTTCACCCACCCGGCGCACCACCGGCTCAATGGCCGTGCCGTAAAGCGCATCCATCCGGCGGCTCAGTGCCTCCATATCGCCGTAACGGGTGGTGCCCCGGCGGAGAACATAGGGGATCAGGGCGTTCATGGCGGCGCTCTCCCGCCGCAGCTGGGTCAGCAGGGTAAGACTCATGCATGCGGTTTTGAATTTGTCGCTGCGCAGATGGCTGAGAAATACGCCGGGCAAAAGCTCTGTCCTGGAATACTCCATGGGGGCACCTCCATTGATTATCATTTCTTACCATTATACCACCACAATATGGAAAATGGTAGCCTTTTTGTGAATTGCATCCCTGTTCATCCGCCACCCCAAAGGCTTCCCCTCGAGGGGAAGCTGTCGGCGCAGCCGACTGATGAGGTGGAGGACAATGGCTTGCAATGCAAAGGACTTCCGCATAAACGCCACATTTCCACCTCATCCGCCCAGTGTGCGCACTGGGCACCTTCCCCTCCAGGGGAAGGCATGAAAGATGGCGTGAAGCTGTTCAGAATGGGAATGCATCGATGTCTACACCTCGCTTCTCACATCCCCATCCACATAGATGTGCCCCCGGTCGCAGTCGATCCGGTGCAGGTGGCCCTGCCCATCCCGCCAGGTGGCGGAATAGGAGGGCAGGGCGGCGGGCAGCCGGGGCTCAATGTGCAGCTTCCCGTCCCGCAGCTTCAGCCCCAGCAGCTCCTGACTTACCACCCGGAAATACCACAATGCGGAGCCGGTGTACCAGCTCCAGCCGGCCTCCCCCTGGCGGCCGGTTGCGGAGTACACGTCGGCGGCCAGCACGAAGGGCTCCGCGGCATAGCGGCCCGGCGCATGATTCTCCGGCAGCAGGTATTGCAGGATCTCATAGCCCTGCTCCACCCGGCCCCGGCGCAGGGCCGCCATGGCCAGCCACACCGCCCCATGGGTGTATTGCCCGCCGTTTTCCCGGAAGCCCTCGCCGTAGCCCACAATATAGCCGGGGCTCCGCTCCCGGTCAGAGTAGGGCGGGTCCAGCAGCTTCACCAGCTTCTCCTGCCGGTCCACCAGCCGGTCCAGGGCCTGGTCCAGGGCCTTCTCCGCCCGGGGCTTGGAGGCGAAGGCACTCATGGCCCCCCAGCTCTGGGCGATGGAATCCAGCCGGTCCCCGCCGCCCAGGGCCTCCCCGTCGGCAAAGTAGCCCCGGATATACCAGTCACCGCACCAGGCCTTGTCCGCCGCCCGGCCCACCTGCCGGGCACCGCCGCGGTAGCGTTCCGCCCCCTCCTTGCCCAGCTTTGCCAGCAGCTGAGAGAAACGCAGGGCGCAGTGGCTGAAGAACCAGCCCAGCCACACGCTCTCGCCCTCCACGTCGCTGAGGGCGTCGTTCCAGTCCCCGCTGAGCATCCGGGGCAGGCCGTGCTGGCCGAAGCCCCGGCGGATGCAGCATTCCAGGGCTGCCCTTGCGTGCTCCAGCACCGTGGAGCGCACCGGGGAGACCTCCGGCGTCTCATAGCGGTCCTGCTCATGACTATCCAGAGTAGGGGAGCTGATATAGGGCACCTGCGTTTCGCACAGCCCCACGTCCCCGGTGGCCTCCACATATTCGCACACCGCCCACACCAGCCACAGCAGGTCGTCGGAGCAGCGGGTGCGCACGCCCTTGTCCCCCTCGGGATGCACATGCCACCAGTGCATCACATCCCCCTCCACATATTGGTGGCGGCAGCTGTCGATGATCTGCTCCCTGGCCCAGGCCGGGTCCAGCAAAAGCAGGTTCACACTGTCCTGCAATTGGTCCCGGAAGCCCACCGCGCCGCCGCTCTGATACAGGCTGCTCCTGCCCTCCAGACGGCAGGCGATGCCCTGATAGGCGGCCCAGCGGTTCATATAGTGGTCCAGGGCCTTGTTGCCGCTGCGGAGGCTGAAGCCTCCCAGCCGCTCATCCCACCAGGCCCGCGCCGCCGAAAGCAGGGCCTTGGCCCGCCGGGGCTCCAGCAGGGCTTGCAGCGCCTCTTTTTCGCAAAAGCCCAGAGCCAGCACGCTTTCCGCTTCGCATATCCCCTGAAGGCTCACCGCCGCCGGGGCGTATTCGGTGCGAAATTCCCCGCCGCCGGAAAAGGCCAGGCGCAGCTTCTGCCCCGGCAGATAGGCCTCCGGGTTTTCAAAGACGGCCATGCCGTCTTCCACCCGGCCGGTGACGCTGCTGCCGTCGCTGCCGCTGAGCCACAGCTCCATGCCCCAGAAAAGGGGCAGACCCTCCGCCCCCCGGATCAGCAGCACCAGGGCGTCCCTTTCCCGGGGAATAAAGGCCGTGACGCTTACCTTCCGCTTCCCCAGCCGCTTTTCCCACACCGCGTAGCCCGGCGCGTAAAACACTTGGCAGGGAAGAGCGTCGTTGGCGGCAAAGAGACTGTACTGCCTGCCCTCTACCTCCACGGCCAGCTCCATGGGAAAGTCCACCGCCGCCACATCGGAGAGGGGCGGCATCACCCGCATCTCCCTGGCGTTTTGCAGCCACAGCCCACCCAGGCCCCGGTCCGCGGCGATGCCGCCCAGGCTTCCGTTGGTAAGGATGTGCTGCCAGCATTTGCCGGGCAGGCTGTTCTCCACCAGGTAGGTGAAGCCCTCCCCGGTCCAGCGATGCTCCGGCACCGTGCCGGCCTGCCGGGGAGTGCTGAGCGCCGGCAGGCTGAGCCGGGGCGGCAAGGGCTTCTCCTCCCCGGCGATCACCGCCGCCCGGCTTCGGACCGCTGCTGCCGCCTCCCTAGGCACCAGATGCACGCCGCCCCGGCTGCCCAGCAGGGCCTCCAGCCCCACGGAGGCCAGCACGCTGCCCAGCCGCCCCCGCAGGGGCTGCTGGTACTCGCCCTGCTCGTCGGAGAAATACACCAGATCGGCGTTGAGTCCGCAGCTTTTCAGCAGACAGAAGCGCCGCAGCAGCTTCTCGCTTTCGGGGGCGTTGCCCTCGCAGCAGAGGATGGGCAGATCGCCGGAGATGCCATAGCGCCACAGCTCCCGCTTGGGCGCTGCGGCGGAGAGCCGGTTTTTCCACAGGGGCAGCACCAGCTCCATGGCGGCCCCCACCTCCTCCTGACTCATACCAAGATGCACCGCGGCGGCCCCCACCATAGTGGCCTGAAGCCCGCCGGCCTGTTTCAGGGCCCTTCTGGCCCCGGCCAGGGCCTCCTCCCGGCTGTCCCCCAGACAGAGGGCAAAGCGGAGAGAGCGGGCCTTGTCTCCGTCCAGCAGCACCTGACAGCGGGCCTTCACCCAAGGCTGGGACAGGGGACCCAGTCCGCCCTTTCTGTCCGCCTCAAACTGGCAGTCCTGGCTGCACAGCAGGCACAGCCACAGGGAAGCTACATTCCCCTTGGGCAGCCGGTGCAGCAGCAGGGCAGGGCCCTCCTGCTCCGCCGTGATGCCCAGCCGCCAGTAGGCCGGGTGATCCTTAAAATGGTTTTCCTCCGCCAGCACCGGCTCGAAGTCCAGCTCCAGGCTCAGCTGCTGCCGGTTCTGGCAGCGCAGCTCCAGGCAGCGCAGCTCGCCCTTGTCCCCGCTGGCGGCGGAGAGGCTCACCATGGCGGAGAGACCGTTCAGGCAGCTGCCCCAGCGGCATTGCTCTTCCCCCAGCTCCCACAGGTCCGGCACTTCCAGGGGCAGCAGCTCCTGCCCCTCACAGCGGATGCGCATCCCACCGGGACCGGCCCGGTAGACGCACAGGTCGCCCCAAAAGGCCGAGGCCTCGCCCCGGTTGGTGGCAAAGATGTTGTAGGCCCCGTTGGACAGCAGGCAGGCCTGCTCCTCCCGGTCCTCAGACCCGCCCCGGCGCTGCCAGCGCTGGCTGATGCTGCGCTGGGGCTTGTCCGGGATTTCCTCCAGCCCCCGGCGGATCACCACCGTGTCCGTGGGCAGCCGCTCCTGCAGCAGCAGCCAGTGGGCCGCCATGGCGCTCTCGCCCATGAAAAGCTTCTGGGCGTAATCGTCGCAGATGGCGTTGGCCGCCGCGATAATGCTCATGCTCACATGGTGGGCCATGGTGCAGCGCACTGCCTCCGCCTTGCCCCGGCAGCGGCCGGGGGTGAAGTCCAGGGCCTCGATAAAGCCATAGCGGCCCCGGGCGTCAAAGCTCTCCAGCCGGCGCAGGTTCTTGATGGCCGCCTCCGGCTCCACCGCCAGGGCCAGGAAGCTGCTGTAAGGGGAGATGACCAGATCGGCCTCCTGCCCCCGCTTCAGGGCCAGAGCCGGGCAGCCGTGGGCCTTGTAGCGGTAGTTCATGGCCGCGTCCAGGGCGTAAAAGGCGCTTTCCGAGATGCCCCAGGGCTTCCCGGGGGCGCAGCGCCGCCGCTGGGCGTAGAGGCAGAAGCGGCTGCTCTCATACAGCAGACTGCCCTTGTAATAGGGCAAAAACAGCTCCGGCATCAGGTATTCAAACATGGTGCCCGTCCAGCTGGCCAGACCCCGGTAGCCGTCCTTTTGCAGCTGGGCCCGGCTGAGCCGCCGCCAGTGCTTCACCGGCACATCCCCCTTGGCGATGGCCAGATAGCTGGTGAGCATGGCTTCGCTGGCCATCAGGTCGTACCAGCCGCCGATGCCCCGGTTATTTTCCGTGTCGTAACAGATATAGAACAGCCCCCGCCGCTCATCATACAGCGGTGCAAAGTCCATCCCCGCCAGCAGCCGGTCGATGCGCTCCTTCAGCTCCATCCGGCCCTGACTTTCCAGAGCCTGCCCCACGCACAGCAGCCCCGCGTAGAGGTTGCCAGCATCCACCGTGGAGATATACAGGGGCTTTAAGGGCCGCAGGGTGCGGGTGTCGTACCAGTTGTAGAAATGCCCCCGGTGCCTGGGCATCCGCTCCATGGTGTCCACCGCCCGGGCCACATATTCTGCCGCCCGCTCCAGGGTGATCAGCCCCATCCGCCCGGCGCATTCCACCGCCAGCAGGGCAAGCCCCATGTTGGTGGGGGAGGTGCGGTGAGCCGTCCCCACCGGCGGCTGCTCCTGAAAGTTGTCCGGCGGCAGAAAGTTATCTTCCGCTCCAGAGAAATCCAGCAGATAGCGCAGATTTTCCCCCGCCGCCTGGCGGATATACTCCCTGTCCCTGGGGTTCAGGGCTTTCTCCCGGCTGGCGGGCAGGGCCAGGGCCGCGGCCGCCGCCGGGGACAGCAACCACAGAAAGCCGGCGGCCTTGCCGATGATCACCGGCGAGAAGGCCATCAGCAGCAGGCCCAGCACCACCGGGAACCACATCTTTTTGATGTGCTCCGCCAGGTCATGCTGGCCCTGCTCGCTCTGGGCCGCGGTCTGCCATTGCAGCAGCCGCTTCCGGCTCACCAGCATCCGCCACAGGGCCGTCACAATGGCCGTCAGGCAGACCCAGGCCTCATAGGGCAGCAACCACAGCCGGATAAAGGTCTGCACGATGGCCCCGCCGATGCCGGTCAGCAGCCGGGTGTGCCGCCGCAGCCGCTGCTTTTCCCGCCGGGCAAGACTGCCCTCCGCCAGACTCAGCATAAGGTTTACCAGCAGCGCCAACAGCGCCGCCCAGGCCGACACAGCCAGGGTACTCTCCGGGAACAGGAAGCCGGAGAGGATAGCGATAAAGGTCATGGGCGCGAAAAGACTCCGCCGCAGGGAGTCAAAAAGCCGGAAGGCGTCCATGGCTCCCAGCTCTCTTTTGCATATCCAGGGCGCGTTCTGCCAGTCGCCCCGGATCCAGCGGTGCTGCCGCTTGTAGTAGGCCAGGGGCCGGGTGGGGAAGCTGTCGCAGAATTCCACATCCCCCATGTAGCCCCCGTGGAGATAGGCCCCTTCCAGGGCGTCATGGCTGAGAATCCGCCCCTCCGGCAGCCGGTCCCCGGCGCATTGCAGCAGGGCGTCGATGTGGAGAATGCCCTTCCCGGCAAAGCCGCCGTTGTCAAAGGCGTCCATGTACAGCTCCCCGCACAGCCCGCCGTAGGGGTCGCTGCCCCCGGCCCCGGCGAAGATCAGGGCAAAGTCCGTGGCGTTGGCGCTCCACAGCTCCGTACTCATCCGGGGGTGCAGCAGGCCGTAGCCTTTCACCACCCGCTTCTTCTTCGGGTCGATCACCGGGGCGTTCAGCGGATGGGCCGCCGCGCCGATCAGCTGCCCTATGGCCCCGGGGTAGACCCGGGTGTCACTGTCCAGGGTGATGAGATACTTGACCCCCGCCAGGGCCGCCCGGTCCCCGGTGACCTCCAGCTCGGTCTCCTGGCCCCGCAGCAGCTTTGCCAGGGCCAGCAGCGCGCCCCGCTTCCGCTCGTGGCCGCTGTAGCCCTCCCCGTCAAAGCGCCGGGGCCGGGTGAACAGGTAAAAGCCCCCGCCGTATTTTCGGTTCAGCTGCCGCACCGTCCGCCGGGCGGCCCGCAGCAGCTCCCCGTCGTATTCCGCCTCCTGCGTCTTTGCCGCCGGCAGGTCGGCCAGCAGGCCGAACAGCAGGTTCTTCCCCTCGCTGCGGCAGCAGAGCCGCAGCTCCTCCAGCCGCTCTGCTTCGTTGCCGCCCAGAATGGTGGAGATGACGCACAGGCTTTTATCCTCCGCTGGGATACCCTCCGTCATGTCCAGCCGGGACAGGGGCCTTGGCGTCACGGTGTGCAGCAGAATCAGGTCCGCAAAGCTCTTTAACAGCTGCCACACCGGCAGATACAGCAGGATGGCCGCCGCCGGGCTGTCCAGCTGAAAGGCAATGAACAGGCTGGCTCCCAGGGGCAGCAGAATGTTCAGCACGATATACAGCCCCGCCCAGAAGGGGCTGGGCCGTTTGAACAGGTAAAAGCCGATGTGCCGTCCCTCGTCCCCGGCCTTCTTCATCAGTTTGCCTGCCAGCACGTGCTCCTCCATGCCCCGCCGTCCGGCCAGCTTTTCCAGCCGTTTCAGGTATTCCCGCCTTGTGCCGCTGTCCATCCTTTCAAAGACCGGGTCCTGTGAAAGAATCTGCCCGCTGCGGTCCGCCCGGCGCAGCAGCTTTTCCATGTCCAGCACCGCGAACAGCCGCAGGGAAGTAAACAGCCGCCCGAAGGCCTGGGCGCAGTCCGCCGTGTCGGAGACGTAGCGGAGCTTGCGGCACACATCGGCAATCCCCTCAATGATGGCGCAGCGCAGGGCGGCAGGGAACAGCTCCAGCTCCCGCCGGGCCAGCACCGTCACCGACTGAAAGCCCTCCAGAAAAGCGGCGCAGCGCTCCTCCGTCACCTGGCCCTGCCCGGCCTTTACCAGCACCCGGCACAGTTCCATGATCATGATCCCTTCCGGGGAGCAGCGCAGCTTCTTTGCCGCTTTCAGCTGGGAAACGGCGTAGTAGTATTCCCGCTGCACCATGTACCAGTTGTCCAGCAGCCATTGGCAGGCCGCCGGCGCCCCGGCCATCTTCCCGTAGCGTTTCTCCACCGCCTGGTGGCTGCGGCGGATTTCCAGGAAATCCCGGCGCAGCAGGGCCGCGGCCTCGGCCCCGGCGCAGTTGTCCTGGGGCCGCAGCAGCATCGCGGCGGAGGCGGCGTAATCCAAAAGCCGCCCGTCCTCAATATAAGGGCATGAATCCATCTTATTCATGACTGCCTCCTAACGTAAAGGCTGCGTGATATTCCTCACCTTGGCAGTTTCCCCCAAAATTGCCTGATTATTCTTAGGCAGCCTGCCGGACTTTTTCCGGCTGTGTAAAGAAAAAACACTTGACAGCAGCAGGGAATGGTAGTATACTCTGTCAACGGTAATTACTTGACAGGAGGCTGAGCCGTGAGCGAGGGCAGACTGAGACAAGCCATGCTGCTGGATTTTTACGGCGAGCTGTTGACAGAGCGGCAGAGGCTCTGCTTTGACCTTCATTATAATGAGGACCTGTCCCTGTCCGAGATTGCGGAGCAGTGCGGCATCTCCCGCCAGGGTGTGTGGGATAATATCCGCCGGGCCGAGAGCGCCATGGAGGACATTGAGGCCAAGACCGGCCTGGTCCGCCGCTTTGAGGAGAACCGTTCCGCCCTGGAAAAAATCCGGGAGGAGTTGAAGACTCTTGCCGCCATCACCGGCGGCCAGGCCCATGAAACAGCTGTAAAAGCGATGGAGGAGATTGACAACCTCATCGCCAGAGGTTGAGAATATGGCATTTGAAAGCTTATCCGAAAAACTGAATGTGGCCTTCAAGAAACTGCGGGGCAAGGGCCGCCTTTCCCCGGCGGACGTGAAGGAAGCCATGCGCGAGGTGCGTATGGCCCTTCTGGAGGCGGACGTCAGCTATAAAGTGGTCAAGAGCTTCACCAAGACCGTCACCGACCGGGCCAGCGGGGCCGACGTGCTGGAGGCCCTGTCCCCGGCCCAGATGGTCATCAAGATCGTCAATGAGGAGCTGTGCGCCCTCATGGGCGGGGAGAACCAGAAGCTGAACATCAGCTCCAAATCCCCCAGCGTGGTGATGCTGGTGGGCCTGCAGGGCGCCGGTAAGACCACCAACGGCGCAAAGCTGGCCGGCTATATGCGCAAGCAGGGCAAGCGCCCGCTGATGGTCGCCTGTGATATTTACCGTCCCGCCGCCATCAAGCAGTTGGAAACCGTGGGCGCCCAGCTGGATATTCCCGTTTTCCAGATGGGGCAGACCAACCCCGTGGATATTGCCAAGGCCGCCATTGAGCACGCCAAAAAGCACGGCAACGACCTGGTGTTCCTGGATACCGCCGGCCGCCTGCACATTGACGAGCAGCTGATGGACGAACTGAAGAACATCAAGGCCGCCGTTGACCCGGCGGAGATTCTGCTGGTGGTGGACGCCATGACCGGTCAGGACGCGGTGAATGCCGCCTCCGCCTTTGACGAGGCCCTGGGCGTCACCGGCGTGATGCTCTCCAAGCTGGACGGCGATGCCCGCGGCGGCGCCGCCCTCTCCATCCGGCAGACCACCGGCAAGCCCATCAAGTTCATCGGCACCGGCGAGAAGCTGGACATGATCGAGCCCTTCCATCCCGACCGGATGGCTTCCCGCATCCTGGGTATGGGCGACGTGCTGACCCTGATCGAAAAGGCGGAGCAGAGCTTTGATGAAAAGAAGGCCCTGGAAGCGGCCGAACGGCTGCGGGCCAACCGCTTTACCCTCAGCGACTACCTGGATCAGATGGCCCAGCTGCGCAGCATGGGGGACCTGAACGACGTGGTGGGTATGCTCCCCGGCATGGACCCCAAGGCCCTCCAGGGGGCCAAGGTGGACGAGAAGGCCCTGGCCCATCAGGAGGCCATCATCCTCTCCATGACCCAGGCAGAGCGGGATAATCCCTCCATCCTCAACAGCAGCCGCAAAAAGCGCATCGCCGCCGGCAGCGGCACCTCCGTTGTGGATGTGAACCGGCTTCTCAAGCAGTATGACGCCATGAAGCAGATGACCAAGCAGCTCACCGGCAAGAACGCCAAAAAGATGCAGAAGAAGATGAGCCGCATGGGCGGCATGGGCGGCTTCCCCGGCATGGGCGGCGGCTTCCCCTTCTAAGGCTTACAACCGCGAAAGCGTTTGTAATAGATATTTGAGAGAAAATATGGAGGTGAATATACAATGGTTAAAATCAGACTTCGCAGAGTCGGCGCCAAGAAGGCTCCCTTCTACCGCATCGTCGTGGCGGACTCCCGCAGCCCTCGTGACGGCCGCTTCATCGAGGAGATCGGCACTTACGATCCCATGGCTGACAGCGAGAAGATCAAGGTCGACATGGAGCGCGCAAAGTACTGGATCGCCAACGGCGCTCAGCCCACCGACACCGTCCGCGGCCTGCTGAAAAAGGTCGAGGCCTAATAAGGAGTTTCTACCGGCATGAAAGAACTTTTGACCTATATCGTGCAGAGCCTTGTGGATCATCCCGACGAGGTCTCTGTGACCGAGCGCAAAGCCGACGGCGAGACTGTTTTTGAGGTTCGCGTTGCCGACGGCGACATGGGCAAGGTCATTGGCCGGCAGGGCAGGATCGTCAAGCAGATCCGTATACTTATGCGGGCCGTTGCCCAGCGAAAGGGCAAAAAAGTATCAGTCGAGATCATGGACTGAAAATAAAGAAGTCGAGGACTTGCCTCGGCTTTTTTATTTTCTCCCGCCGTATTCTCTTGGCAAATGCGGTTTATCATGGTAAAATAAAGTGTTTTGAAATCAAAAAGCGGAGGGAGCCCATGGAAAAGCGGGAATATGTGGAGGCCGGGCGCATCACCAACACCCACGGCGTCAATGGCGAAGTGAAGATCGAGGTCTGGCTGGACTCACCGGCCTTTTTAAAAAAATTCAGCCGGGTCTTTCTGGAGGGCCGGGAGCTGCGGATCGTCTCTGCCCGGGTCCATAAGGGCTTTCTGATCACAAAGTTTGAGGGCCTGGAGGACGTGAATGCCGCCATGGCCCTGAAGGGCAAAACCGTCCACATTCTCCGTGCCGACGCCAAACTGCCCAAGGGGGCCTACTTCCTCCAGGACATCATCGGCGCCAGAGTGCAGGATGAGCAGGGGAGGGAGATCGGCACCCTGACCGAGGTGCTGGAGCGGCCCGCCTCCAATATCTACGTGGTGCAGGGGGCGCAGGAGCACCTGATCCCCGCTGTGCCGGAATTTATTATGTCAACCGATCCGGAGGCCGGCGTCATTACCGTCCGCCTGATAGAAGGGATGTAAGCATGAGAATCGATATCATGACCCTCTTCCCCGATACGGTGGGGGCGGTGCTCCATGAGAGCATCATCGGCCGGGCCGCGAAAAAAGGCATCCTGGAGATCAATTGCCACCAGATCCGGGACTATACCCTGAACAAGCAGAAGCAGGTGGACGACTACCCCTACGGCGGGGGCTTCGGCTGCGTGATGATGGCCCAGCCCCTGAAGTCCTGCCTTGAACACGTTATGTCAACTTCACAGGGCCGCCGCAGCCGGGTGATCTATATGTCCCCCCAGGGCCAGCCCTTCACCCAGGAGACGGCCAAGCGCCTGAAAAACGACTATGACCATCTGGTGCTGGTCTGCGGCCACTATGAGGGCGTGGACGAGCGCTTTATTGAGGAGTGTGTGGATGAGGAAATCTCCCTGGGGGACTTTGTCCTCACCGGGGGAGAGATCGCTGCCATGGCCGTGGCGGACGCGGTGTGCCGCCTGGTGCCGGGGGTGCTGGCGGATGAGCAGTGCTACACCGGCGAGAGCCATTGGGACGGGCTGCTGGAATACCCCCAGTATACCCGCCCGGAGGTCTGGGAGGGCCGCCGGGTGCCGGAGGTGCTGTTAAACGGCGACCACAGCAAGGTGGAACAGTGGCGGCGGAAAAAGCAGCTGGAGCGCACCCGGGCCAAGCGCCCTGATTTGTTCCAGAAGCTGGCGCTTACCGCCCCTGAGGATCAGAAACTGCTGCGCGAGGTGGAAAAAGAAGCGGGGAGAAAACAGCTGACGGAGCCCGTCTCCTGTGAGAAAGCCACCCTGGAGGATATCCCCCGCATCATGGAGATCGTGGACTATGCCCGCCAGACCCTGGGCCGCCGCCGGGTGGATCAGTGGCAGGGGGAGTACCCCAGCCCGGCGGTATTCCGCCAGGACGTGGAGCGGGGCGAGCTGTATGTCCTCCGCCACGGGGCGGAGCTGGCCGCCTTCTTCCTGGTGACGGACCGGCCGGAGCCCTGCTATGAGGAGATTACCGACGGCAAGTGGACGCCGGACCTGCCCTATTGCGTGCTGCACCGCTGCGCCGTGGCCAAAGAGTACCGGGGCACGGGGCTGGCAGAGCAAATGCTTCGGTTCGCGGAGGAGACGGCCCGCTCCCTGGGGGGCCGGACCCTGCGGGTGGACACCCATCGGAAGAACAAGCCCATGCAGCAGTTGCTGCGGAGCAATGGCTACCGTTACCGGGGCAATGTGCTGGTGGATGAAAACGGCCACGACCCGGCCCGGCAGGCCTTTGAAAAAATACTGAAAAAGTGACAGGAGAGCAGAACCATGAAGGATAAAAAAGGAAATCGTTATCTTGTTTCCGCCATCGTCTGGACCGTCATCGCCCTGCTGGTGCTGTATGTGCTGCTGTTCATGACCAGCGGCGGCACCGCCTTCGGCAAGCTCTGCGGTATCGCCCTGGTGGTCATGTGCCTTGCGGGCCAGTGGCTGCGCTGGTGGAAGTTCAGGTGACCATGAACCTGACGGATATTGACCAGATCAAGGCCCTGCTGGGCCGCCATGGCTTCCGCTTTTCCAAGTCCATGGGCCAGAACTTCCTCACCGCCGCCTGGGTGCCGGAGGATATTGCCGCCAGCGCCCTGCTGGACGAAAACACCGGCGTGCTGGAGGTAGGCCCCGGCATCGGCTGCCTGACCCGGGAGCTGTCCCGGCGGGCGGGGAAGGTGCTGTCTGTGGAGCTGGATAAGGCCCTGAAGCCCATCCTGGCGGAGACCCTGGCGGACTGCGAAAATGTGGAGCTGATCTTTGGCGACGTACTGAAGCAGGACCTCTCCGCCCTGGCGGAGGAACATTTCCCCGGGATGCGGAAGGCGGTCTGCGCAAACCTTCCCTATAACGTGACCAGCCCCCTGCTCACCGCCTTTATCGAGGCGGAATGCTTTGACACCATAACGGTTATGATCCAAAGGGAGGTGGCCCGCCGCATCTGTGCCGCCCCCGGCAGCGGGGACTACGGCGCCTTCGGCATCTTTGTCCAGTGGCATATGGAGCCGGAGCTGCTGTTTGACGTGCCCCCCTCCTGCTTTATCCCCCAGCCCAAGGTGACCTCCAGCGTCATCCGGCTGCGGCGCCGGGCGGAGCACCCGGCCGAAGTGCAGGACGAAAGGCTGATGTTTCGCATCATCAGGGCCGCTTTCAACCAGCGGCGCAAGACCCTGGTCAACGCCATCAGCTCCCAACTGGGCAATGTGACCAAGGAGCAGGCGGCCCGGGCCATTGAAAATTGCGGTTTTGATACCCGAATCCGGGGAGAAGTTTTGGATATTGGTGGATTTGCAAAAATAAGTGACGAAATCGCCGGGTTTATCCAGCTGGATTTGTAGGGAAAATGCATTGATTATTTTTACAGATTTGTGGTAATCTAACCATTGGCTAAATGTCAATTATTTATTTATCATAGAAAGGACGAAAACAATGAGCAAAAAGTACGTTTACATGTTTTCCGAAGGCAATGCCACGATGCGCGAGCTGCTTGGCGGCAAGGGCGCTAACCTGGCAGAGATGACCAATATCGGTCTGCCCGTCCCTCAGGGCTTCACCATCACCACCGAAGCCTGCACCCAGTACTATGAAGACGGCCGCAAGATCAATGACGAGATCATGGCCGAGATCATGAAGAATGTTGAACTGATGGAGCAGATCAACGGCAAGAAGTTCGGCGATCTGGAGAACCCCCTGCTGGTCTCCGTCCGTTCCGGCGCCCGCGCCTCCATGCCCGGCATGATGGATACCATCCTGAACCTGGGCCTGAACGATGAGGTCGTTTCCGCCATGATCAAGGGCAACCCCGACCCCAACTTTGAGCGTTTTGTGTACGACTCCTACCGTCGTTTCATCCAGATGTTCTCCGACGTTGTCATGGAAGTGGGCAAGAAGTACTTTGAGCAGCTCATTGACGAGATGAAGGAGAAGAAGGGCGTCAAGCAGGATATCGAGCTGACCGCCGCCGACCTGAAGGAGCTGGCTGAGCAGTTCAAGGCCGAGTACAAGAAGCAGATCGGCGAGGACTTCCCCTCCGACCCCAAGGTCCAGCTGTACGAAGCCATCCGTGCCGTTTTCCGCTCCTGGGACAACCCCAGAGCCAACGTGTACCGTCGTGACAATGACATCCCCTACTCTTGGGGCACTGCTGTCAACGTCATGCCCATGGTCTTCGGCAACCTGAACAACAACTCCGGCACCGGCGTTGCCTTCACCCGTGACCCCGCCACCGGCGAGAAGAAGCTGATGGGCGAGTTCCTGGTGAACGCCCAGGGCGAAGACGTTGTGGCCGGTGTCCGTACCCCCATGCCCATCGCCCAGATGGCCGAGCAGTTCCCCGAGGCCTATGCCCAGTTCGTCAAGGTCTGCGACACTCTGGAGAACCACTACCGCGATATGCAGGACATGGAGTTCACCGTTGAGAACGGCAAGCTCTACATGCTCCAGTGCCGCAACGGCAAGCGCACCGCGCAGGCCGCTCTGAAGATCGCCTGCGACCTGGTGGACGAGGGCATGATCGACGAGAAGCAGGCCGTCCTGATGATCGACCCCCGCAACCTGGACACCCTGCTCCACCCCCAGTTCGACGCTGGCAAGCTGAAGGCCGCCACTCCCATCGGCAAGGGCCTGGGCGCTTCCCCCGGCGCCGCCTGCGGCAAGGTCGTCTTCACCGCTGAGGAGGCCAAGGAATGGGCTTCCCACAAGGAGAAGGTGGTCCTGGTCCGTCTGGAGACCAGCCCCGAGGATATCGAGGGCATGAAGGCCGCCCAGGGCATCCTGACCGTTCGCGGCGGCATGACCAGCCACGCTGCTGTTGTTGCCCGCGGCATGGGCAAGTGCTGCGTTTCCGGCTGCGGCGCCATCAAGATGGACGAGGCCAACAAGAAGTTTGAGCTGGCCGGCAAGACCTACCACGAGGGCGACTACATCTCCATCGACGGCTCCACCGGCAACATCTATGACGGCATCATCCCCACCGTGGACGCCACCATCGCCGGCGAGTTCGGCCGCATCATGGCCTGGGCTGACAAGTACCGCCGCCTGCAGGTCCGCACCAATGCCGACACCCCCCATGACGCCGCCAAGGCCCGTGAGCTGGGTGCCCAGGGCATCGGCCTGACCCGTACCGAGCATATGTTCTTTGACAGCGACCGTATCGCTGCTTTCCGTGAGATGATCTGCGCTGACACCCTGGAGGAGCGTGTTGCCGCTCTGGCCAAGCTGGAGCCCATGCAGCAGGCTGACTTCGAGGGCATTTACGAGGCCATGGAAGGCTGCCCTGTCACCATCCGTTTCCTGGATCCCCCGCTCCACGAGTTTGTTCCCACCGAGGAGGCCGACATCAAGGCTCTGGCCGACGCACAGGGCAAGTCCGTTGAGGACATCAAGGCCCTCATCGCCTCCCTGCATGAGTTCAACCCCATGATGGGTCACCGTGGCTGCCGTCTGGCCGTCACCTATCCCGAAATCGCCGAGATGCAGACCCGCGCTGTCATCAAGGCCGCCCTGGCCGTCCAGGCCCGTCACCCCGAGTGGACCATGGTTCCCGAGATCATGATCCCCCTGGTGGGCGAGGTCAAGGAGCTGAAGTACGTCAAGGACGTGGTTGTCAAGGCCGCTGACGAGCTGATCAAGGCCGCCGGTTCCGACATGAAGTATCTGGTGGGCACCATGATCGAGATCCCCAGAGCCGCTCTGACTGCTGACGAGATCGCCAAGGAGGCTGAGTTCTTCTCCTTCGGCACCAACGACCTGACCCAGATGACCTTCGGCTTCAGCCGTGACGACGCCGGCAAGTTCCTGGGCGCCTACTACGATAAGAAGATCTACGAGAGCGATCCCTTCGCCCGTCTGGACCAGACCGGTGTTGGCAAGCTGGTTGCCATGGCTGCCAAGCTGGGCCGTGCAACCCGTCCCGAGCTGCACCTGGGCATCTGCGGCGAGCACGGCGGCGACCCCAGCTCCGTGGAGTTCTGCCACAAGGTTGGCCTGGACTACGTGTCCTGCTCTCCCTTCCGCGTTCCCATCGCCCGCCTGTCCGCCGCCCAGGCTGCCATCAAGGAAATGAAGTAATTTCAGCACACCACGTTAACCTTGTATATCTGACCCAATACGAACTCCCCAACTGCCTCGGCAGTTGGGGAGTTTTCTATCTATGGATAATTGGACAAGATCGTTATTCCGTCCGCAGGAAGTAAAGCGTATACAGATTCGGGCTATCCAGCATTTTTCTAATAATATAATTGTAATATAATTGCAAACACAGAAATGCACAGCTTTATCCGCTCCAAGAAAAATTTAGTCAAAAGATATGTTGACATCGAGACCTCTCAAGGTTACAATATAGCAGTACCACTTTATCCGCTCCAACAATTAAAATAGTCAAAAGTCAGAGAGGTGTTGTGCACATGAAAGGTGTAGAACATTACAAAGAAATATTTGAACGATACGGCGGCATGATGCGTACAAAGCAACTGGAAGCTGAGCGTATTCTCTACCGAAAGATTCAGCAGCTCATTCAGGAGGGCTATGTTGAGAAAGTACGCTACGGTTACTATCAGTGGGTCAATCCGGATGATTTTAGTGAAGTTGGTACGATTCGCCGGCTTTTTCCTGATGCAATTCTATGTATGGATACTGCCCTAAGTTACTACAGATATAGTGATCGTACGCCTGGTGATTGGCATCTGGCTGTTAGTAAAGATTCCGGTAAATCACGGTTCAAAATTGATTATCCGTTTGTAAAGCCTTATTATATAGAACCTTCTGTGCTTGAACTTGGCCTGACTTCTGGAGAGATTGACGGGCATAGCATCCGCATCTACGACAAAGACCGTGTTATCTGTGACTGTCTGCGATATCGTAACAAAATGGACAAAGAGATTTTTAACAAAGCAATTCAAAACTACATCAATGATCCCAGTAAAAGCATTCCAAAGCTTATGGAATATGCTGAACCACTACGAGTAAAAAAGATTGCGAAAGATTTGATAGGAGTGTGGCTGTGATGGCTGATCTTGCCGCTTCCGTTCTTGCCAAACTGAAAAACAAGGCCAGGGCCTCCGGCCTTCGCTATCAGCAATGCCTGCAGCTCTTCTTCCAAGAGGAGTTTCTGCGCAAGCTGGCAGCATCCAAATATGCTGAGAATTTTGTTCTGAAAGGCGGCCTTTTTATTTATACCCTGACCAACTTTGAGAGCCGCGCCACTGTGGATGTGGACTTCCTGATGCGAGGCCTGAACAACGACCTTGCCCGTATGGATGAAATCATCGCTGAGATTTTGGCCGTTCCCACCGGAAACGACTTTGTAACATTCAAAGCCTCCAAGACCGAGCCAATTGCTGTACAGCGCAAGTACCATGGCGTAAGCGCTCAAATCACCGGCTATATAAAGAATGTGCGCGTGCCCTTCAATGTGGATATTGGCGTTGGTGATGTGATCGTGCCTCATGCCCAACGGCGCAGCATTCAGACTCAGCTGGATGGATACGAGAAGCCGGAGGTTCTGACCTATTCTCTGGAAAGCACGATTGCAGAGAAGTTGGATGCCATTCTACAGCGCTTCGAGTTGACCGGCCGCATGAAGGACTTCTACGACATTTATTACCTGTCCCGCATGTTTGATTTTGATGGCCTGAAACTCCAGACAGCGATTCAGGAAACACTTCTGAACCGCGGTACGGCCTATGAGAAAGACAGCTTTGATCGCGTCATTGCATTGGCTGACGATGATGATATGCAAATCAAATGGCGATACTTCCTGAAAACATTGGGAAACCCGGAGCTTCCATTTGAAACAGTAATTTCAGGGTTACAAGACTTCCTCGAGCCAGTTTGGAACTGCATTTTAGCCGAAGAGGAATTTCTGATGAACTGGCAAGCTATCAACACGGATTGGACAAAAGGGGATGCCTGATTGTTTGCTTGCTGAATAATATGAAAATGAGCCACAGCTTCATTGAGAAGCTGTGGCTCATTCCTTTTTGTTATTCTCCCTGCAGTTCTAATATTAGATGTGCGCCGCATTGCAGACCGTCCAAATTATTTGATGGAATAGCTCAACATATAAGCCAAGCGCTGGGTCTGCGAAAGCAGGCCCTTGGATATTTTTTGGAGATCAGCATCGGTCATCCGATTGGTGGAAAGGCTGATGGCCCCGATGGCGCTGTGTTTTGAGTTAATCAGAGGCGTACCAACACAGAACAGGCCGGACTCGCTCTCCTCCATATCAACGGCAAAGCCTCTCTTACGGGTCACATAGATCTCTCTCATGAACTCATCAAAATCCACAATGGTCCTCGGGGTGAACGCGCGGATTTCCATACTGGACCACAGGGCTTTAATATCATCGTCATCATAGGTGCTGAGAATCGCTTTGCCGGCGCTGGTGGCGTATAGTTGGGATCGCATTCCAACACGGGTGTATATGGAGAAATTGGACCTGGTGGAGTCAAAGCTTTCCAGACACAGAAGCTCATTCTGCTCCCGAACGGAGAACTGGGCAATGACTTCCAGCTCATCAGAAAGCTTGTCCAGTGTTTCGCGAATAAAGGTTATATAGTCTACTCTCCGTACGGCCCGTATCCCAATTTCATAGGACTTAAAGGTAAGTGAATAATTGCCCTTGCCGTCTCTGTCAAGGTAACCATTGGATACCAGGGCATTGACAATACGCAGGGTAGACGCTTTGTTAAGCCCCAGGGAGGAATAAATGTCTTTCAGGCTCATGGAGCCATTGAGAGATACTAACTCCAAAACAGCAAATGTGCGGTCAATGACCTGGACGGATTGCGGTTCAAGTTGCTCGTTTGCCATAAAAATCTACCTCGTTCAATCAAGAATTCCATTTCATAATACCACCAAATGCGCGCAGAGTCAATTGAAAAGTGAAACAATATTGGGTAGATCGAAACAATTATATCAAAAATCAAACAGAAGAAACGATTAATAAAACGGGAAAAACACAATCCAACAATTTGTCTTAAAAATAACGAAAGCTATTGTAAAATTACTGTGAATGAAGTTGGAAAAACTATGCAAACTTCTGAAAGTGAAATTAGTATCTTTACTTGTTTCAAAAAATAGACTAAAATTAGATTGCGTTTCAAGAAACGACAAATAATCAGAGAAAATGAAAACAAACATTGCGACAGGAGGGCCATGATGGCAAAAGCAAGGGCAAACACGGAATTGTGTAAGGGCTGCAGGCTGTGTGTAAACAATTGCCCCAGAAAAGCGATCATTCCGTTGGAAAAGGTCAACAAGAAAGGCTATGAAATCATTGAGATCAACGCAGAATTGTGCATTGGCTGCGGCATCTGTTATAAAGTGTGCCCGGACTATGTGTTTACTGTGGAGTGAGGTGGAACGAGTATGGAATATTCACTGATGAAAGGCAACGAGGCCATCGCCGAAGCGGCGCTGCGGGCGGGTTGCCGATTCTACGCCGGCTATCCGATTACCCCGCAGAGTGAGATCCTGGAGTACATGGCCGACCACATGGAAGAGCGGGGCGGCGTATTCATTCAGGGCGAGAACGAGATCGCCAGCATGAGTATGCTCTACGGCGCGGCCGCCTGCGGAGCTCGGTGTATGTCCAGCTCCTCCGGCCCGGGCTTTGATCTGAAGCAGGAGGAGATCTCCTACCTGTCAGCTGCCGGGCTGCCTGCGGTGATTGTCAATGCCATGCGCTATGGTCTGGGTGACGGTGAGATCACTGCCGGTCAGGACTCTTACTGGGTATCTACCAGAGGCGGCGGCCACGGGGATAAGCGCTTGCTGGTGTTGGCGCCGGCCTCCGTGCAGGAATGTGCTGATCTTACCTATCTGGCCTTTGACCTGGCGGAGAAATACCGCAATGTGGTTGAAATCCTCAGCGACGGGGCGATCTGCCAGATGATTGAAAAGGTCTATCTTCCGGAAGCAAAGGAACACGACATCAACAAGTTTGACTGGACGCTCACCGGAAAGCCCAGAGATCAGAAAAAGAACAAGGCCTACAATCTGAGCTACTACATGGGCTATGAAGCCTACAACAAATACATGCGCGACAAGATCGAGACGATGTTCCGGGAAGAGCAGCGCTGGGAGTCTTTCATGGTGGAGGATGCGGAGCTGGTTCTGGTGGCCTATGGCATTTCTTCCCGCATCTGCAGAACCGCGGTACGGCAAGCACGGAAGGAAGGCCTCAACCTGGGCCTGATCCGGCCCATCACCGTATGGCCCTATCCGCGTAAAGCCTTTGCTTCCGTTCCCGACAGTGTCAAAGGCTATGTGAGTGTGGAAATGAGCCTTACCTCTCAGATGGGGGAGGACATCCTCCTGGCCTGCAAACACAGCCTGCCGGTTTATGGCTGCCTGACCGGCAAGGATCTGCCCACTGCAGAGGGAATCATCGAATACTGCAAGGAAATTCTGACCGGGAACATTCCGCCCATGGAGGTGCTATAGGATGCCTGTTTATAAGAAACCTGAATCGATTATTCAAACAGCCGGGTACTGTGGAGGCTGCGGCCATGGTGTCATTCAGCGGCTGATTGCAGAAAGCATTGAAGAACTGGGGCTGCAGGATCAGGTTATCGCTTCTGTTGATATTGCCTGTGCCTTCTGGTCTCAGGATGCGCTGAATTTTGAGTTTATTGCCGGGCCTCATGGCCGCTGTGCTTCTGTTGCCACCGGCATAAAGAAGGTCCGCCCGGAAGCGACGGTCTATGTCCATGCCGGTGACGGCTGTTCCTATGTTATCGGCCTGGATGAAACCTGCTACGCCGCTATCCGTGACGTGCCCATCACCATGATTGTGGTGAACAACGGCATTTTCGGCATGACCGGCGGCCAGCTGAACCTGGCCACCACCCTGCTTGGGGACAAAACGCTCAGCAGCAAGAAGGGCCGCAATCAGGAAACCATGGGCCATCCGGTGGATATGCTGAAGGCCATGTCCAGCTTCGACGTTGAATTTTTGGCCCGGGGCGCTCTCTATGATGTGAAGCATATCGAGCAAACCAAGCAGTTTATAAAAAAAGGTTTTGAAAACCAGCGGGACAACAAGGGCTTTTCCCTGATCGAAGTGTTGTCTCCCTGCCCCACCAACTGGAAGATGACGCCGGTACAGGCCATGGAAAAAATTAAGAATGAGACGGAGCGGGTGTTCCCCGTGGGCGTGTATGTAGACAGAGGAGGGCGCGGCAATGGCTGATATTATTATGGCCGGCTTTGGCGGCCAGGGTGTGCTGACAGCCGGCAAGATTCTCATAGATGTAGCAGCCCGGGAAGGCAAGAATGTCAGCTGGACCTCTTCCTACGGCGCGGAGATGCGGGGCGGTACTGCCAGCTGCAGCGTGGTCATTTCCGATGAGGAGATCGGCAGCCCCTATCCCACCAAGCTGGATGTGCTGCTGGCCATGAATGAGCCGTCCTATGATAAGTTCCTTCCCCAGATGCGGGACGGTGGTGTGGTGATCGTAAACAGCTCCCTGATGAGCGAGCGGGAATATCCCACCAATGTAAATGTTTATCTGATTCCGGCTACTGACCGGGCGAATGCCATCGGAAATGGCAGGGCTGCCAACATTGTGATGCTGGGGGCCATGATCAAGGCCACCGGCCTGATTGACAGCGAAGCCTTTGCCCAGGGCCTGGACCATTATTTTGGCAAGAAGGGCCGCTCCAACCCCAAGAACCTGGAGGCCTACCGCATCGGCTTTGACGAAGCAAGAAAGCTGTAACCCATTTCGCTTACCCAACACAGCCGGGGAGATACACTCACACTTTTCATCTCCTTCTTCTCTCTCTTCTCCTCCAGTAAACGCTGAATCAATCGCCTGCGGCGTCTTGCGGAAAATTAGCGCCCTGATTTCGTCACTTTTTCTTGCAATACACAAAGTATTCCTGCAAAAAAGTGCCTTTATCAGAACACAAATTTTCTCGCAATCCACTCTTGCCGATTGAATCATCGTTTACTGCAAGTCTCTCCCCGGCCCTTTGTAAAACCTGAATGTATCTGGTTCCACCAGTGCAATATAAAAAGAAAGTAAAGGAGGAAAACTATGAGACTGACAGATTACGAAAAAGCCATGCTTAACGGTGAGCATGGTGAAATCCGTCAGCAGGCGATTCAGGCTCTTTACGATCTGGCCACCTTCTATGATGTGGATCAGTTCGTCGAGATCGTGGGTTGCCATGACGACAGTACGGTCTATGCGGGCGAAGCCCAGGTTGCCTTTGCGGAGATGCTGGCAGAAAAGGGTGCAAAGTTTGCCGTTCCTACCACCACCAACGCCACAGCCTGTGACATCAATCTTTGGGACCGCCAGAAGCATGACATTGAGGTCATGTCTGCCACCCGGCGCATCGAAGCTGCCCATGTAAAGATGGGTGCCGTGCCCAGTTGGAGCTGCGCACCGTACCACATCGGCGTGGCGCCGTCCTTTGGTCAGCAGTTTGCAAGCGCGGAGTCCAATGTCATTTGCTATTACAACTCCATCATCGGCGCCCGCACCAATCGCTATGCCGGCCCGCTGGAGCTGCTGTGCGGTATTGCCGGCCGCGTGCCCTATTTTGGCCTGCATGTGCCCGAAAACCGCTATGCCCAGGGCCTGGTCAAGCTGGGCGCGGACATCAAGCCCGAGTACTTCACCGACGAGAGCATTTTCAACCTGATCTCCTATGCCTATGGCTCCATTGTCAAGGACCGGGTATGGGCCATCGACGGGATGCCCACCCTGGGTGTCACCAATGAGATCCTCAAGCAGTTCAGTGCCACCGCGGCCTCTTCCGGCGGCATTGCTTTGTTCCATATGATCGGCGTTACTCCTGAGGCCCAGACCCTGGAGCAGGCTTTTGGCGGCAAAAAGCCCCAGGAGATCGTGGAAATCCATCTGGAAGATCTGGCCAATGCGGAGCGGCAGATCACCAATCCCGATGTGGATGAGCTGGACGCGGTGGTTCTGGGCTGCCCCCATGCCTCTTACAACGAGTGCGTCATGGTTCGTGACCTGTTCAAGGGCCGCAAGGTCAACGGCAACACCAAATTCTGGCTCATTACGCCCCGCAGCGTAGTGGATCGCCTGAAGGACAGCGGCGTCTACGAGGATTTGATCCGCCTGGGTGTGGAAGTCTACAGCGACGGCTGCATCCTGGAGTACCGCAACAAGAAGCTGGGCACCAACACCATGATGTCCAACTCCGGCAAGTTTGACACCTACTGCTTCTCCATGCGTGGCTTGCAGCCTGTATTCGGAAGCATGAAGGATTGCATAGAGTCTGCCATTGCAGGCCGCGTTGTTAAGGAGGCAAAGCCATGGAGAAAGTAATGCTGAAATGCAAGGTTGCCGTTTCCGGCAACGTCCGGGCCGAGCTGATGTGGTGCAATGAGCCCATGAGCTTCTGGGGCACCGTTGACCCCCAGAGTGGCGACATCCGCGATAACCGCCATCCCTTCTACCAGCAGAACATGAAGGGCAAGGTTCTGGCCTTCCCCACCCCCAAGGGCAGCAGCGGCACCGGCCTGATCATTCTGGAGCAGGTTCGCACCGACTGCGCGCCGGCGGCCATTATCAACGTCCGCAGCGACCCCGTGGTTCTCACCGGTCCCCTGATCGCCAAGCGCTTTTACGGCGTCAGCATCCCCGTGGTCAACCTGAGCGAGGAGGATTATGCCAAACTGGAAGGCGCAAAGGAAGTAGAGTTCTTTGAAGAGGGAGACGAAATCGCCGTCTATTATTAAGCGTCTCCCAACATTTTCACACGACGGGAAGCAGATATAAATATGATTTAGAAAAGAGATAGGAGCAAAATCAATGGAAACTGGGAAAAAGATAAACCATTTAGCGTTGTGGCCGGCGCTGGCTCTGCTTGCGGTTCTGATCGGCTTCGGCGTTTTTCAGACAGAGGCTCTTGGCTCCCTGCTGACCACGATCCTCTACGGCATGGCGAACAGCTTTGGCTGGTTTTTCTGCCTGTTTACGATCATCGTTATTATCCTCACGTTTGTGCTTGCCTTTTCCAAGATCGGCAACATTAAGATCGGCGGCCCGGACGCCACCCCGGATTACAAGACCTGGAACTGGATCACCATGTCTCTGTGCGGCGGCATCGGCACCGGCCTTCTGTTCTGGGCCATGGGCGAACCCATGTACCACTTCATGACGCCGCCTGTAGCGGCAGGCGTGGAAGGCGGCAGCCGCGGCGCGGCCATCTTCTCCATCTCCCAGACCATGTGGCAGTGGTCCATCCCCCAGTACTGCCTGTACACCATCTGCGCTGTTGCTTTCGCACTCACTGCCTACAACGCAAAGAAGCCTCTGGCTTTCGGCCCCGTGCTGGATTCCGCCATTGGCAAGAAGTCCAAAGGTCTTGAGACCTTCGTTCACGCCCTGAGCATTTTCACCATGTGCGGCGCTGTGGCCTGCTCCATGGGCGTCGGCCTGATGCAGATCGGCGCCGGTCTGGCAAATCTTTTCGGCCTGAATCCCGGCCCCGTTGTCTGGCTGGTGATCGCTGTCATCATTACCGCCGTGTTCACCCTCTCCTGCGTCTCCGGTATCGGCACGGGCCTGAAGAAGATGAGCTCCTTCACCACCATTGCCTTTATCTGCATTCTGATTTACGTTATTCTGTTTGGACCCTCCGGCTTCTGCGCAAAGCTGGGTGTTGAGTCCGTCGCTGCTCTGCTGGATCATCCGCTGGAGCGCACCGCCATCCTCAACACCATGGCCGAGACTGACAGCTGGGCTGCCGACTGGGAGATCCAGTACTGGGCATCCTTCATCGTCTATGCCCCCATCATCGGCATGTTCCTCAGCCGTATGGCAAAGGGCCGTACGCTGCGTCAGTTCATCCTGGTCAACGTTCTGGCTCCGTCCATCTTCTGCATGGTCTGGATCGCTGTCTTCGGCGGCGTTGCTATCAATATGCAGGTTTCCGGCACCTTCGACATCTGGAACGCTGTCAGCGCCAACGGCATGGAGGCCACCATCTTCTACATCCTGGGCAGCTTCCCCCTGGGCAAGGTTCTGATTGTGGTGTTCCTGATCGCCATCTGCACCAGCTTCTCCACGCTGGCTGACCCCATGGCTGCCGCTTGCGCCACCATGAGTGTCCACGACCTGAGCGTCAACGATGAGGCACCCAAGCCCATCAAGATTCTCATCGGCGTTATCATGGGCACCATCGCTTATCTGCTGGTTGCCTCCGGCGGCATCGGCTCGGTCAAGGGCATGTGGGTCATCATCGGCTTCCCCATTGCTTTTGTCCAGATCGTGGTTATTGTCTCCGCCTTCCGTAACGGAGCCAAGGCCGTCAAGAATGAGACCTTCGCCCTGCCGGAAGAGGAATGACCTCAGGATAAGGAGTGCAGCATGAAACTTGATCGACTGGTCAGCGAAGGTGCGCCTGCGGCCATCGGCCCTTATTCCCACGGCGTGAAACACGGGGATATGATCATCACTTCCGGTCAGATCCCCGTGGACCCCCAGACCCATGAGATGGTCAGGGAAATCAAGGCAGCCACGCTTACCGTGCTCAACAACCTGATTTCCGTGGTGGAAGCAGGCGGCGGCGACCGCACCACAGTGGCCAAGGTTGACGTATTCGTTCGCTCCCTGAGCGATTTCGATGCAATCAACCAGGTTTACAGCGAGTTTTTCGGGGACAGCAAACCGGCCAGAGTCCTGGTTCAGGTTGCTGACCTGCCGGACGGGGCCCTGCTGGAAGCGGCCATGACCGCCTTTGTAAAATAACTAGCTTCAGAAGAAGGACAAGCTCATAATTTCATGCGCTTGTCCTTTCTCTGCCTCTTGTATGGATTTTGGAAAATGAAAAAGAAAAAACTCCTTCTCAATGAAAGCGGCAAGACTGCGGAATGTGTTGCCGCCGTGCTGGCCTATGCCTTGGGCGTCAATCTGCTGGCCGTTCCCTCCGGTGTATACTGCGGCGGCCTGTTTGGCCTGTGCCAGCTGCTTCGGACCGTGTTGGTGGAATATTGCGGCCTTTCCATCCGCTTTGACATTGCCTCTGTCATCTACTATGTGCTGAACGTGCCGATCCTGATTTATGCCTGGTTCAAAATCAGCCGCCGCTTCCTGGTGAAAACCCTCGTTACCCTCAGCTTTATGACGGTGTTTCTGGCCCTGATCCCAACCCGGGGCCTGCTGCCCGATGACAGGCTGGCCTCCTGCGTGATCAGCGGTATTATCTGCGGCGCTTCCACAGGCATCATCCTGCGCATGGGTTCCTCCGCCGGCGGCTTTGACATCATTGGCCTCTTGCTGATCCTGCGCCGCAAGGACATGAGCGTCGGCAAGGTGAGTCTCCTGGTAAACGCGCTGCTGTTTCTGCTGTGCGGCTTCATGTTTGATATTCAGGTGGTCATCTACTCCATGATCTATACCGCCGTGTATTCCTTCACCGTGGATAAGGTGCATTACCAGAATATTGCCGTGGAAGCCAAGATTATCACCAAGAAAACCGGGGCCATTGAGCAGGATATCATGACCCAGCTGCAGCGGGGCATCACCAAATGGAACTGCATCGGCAGCTATACCGGGACGGAGAGCCATGTTCTCTGCGTGCTCCTCTCCAAATATGAACTGCCCCAGCTGCGCCTGATCGTGCGCCGCTATGATCCCGATGCCTTTATTGTGCTGAACGAGAACGTGCATGTGCAGGGAAATTTCCTGAAACGACTTTAATCTCCATGGAGGTAAACATGACAGTCAGCGAACACAAGATCAATCCCAACCCCTCCGTAAAACCGCTTGCGGGAGTCCGTGTGCTGGATCTCACCCAGGCTTACAGCGGCCCGTTCTGCACCATGCATCTGGCGGATCAGGGCGCGGAGGTAATCAAAATCGAGCTGCCCGGCGCCGGCGATCAGACCAGAAGCTGGGAGCCCATGGAAGGCCAGGCCAGCGGATATTTTTCTTACATAAACCGCAACAAATTGGGCATGACCCTGAATCTGAAAAGCCCGGAAGGTGCTGAAATATTCAAAGACCTGGTTAAAACCGCCGATGTAGTCTGCGAGAACTTCCGCCCCGGGACCATGGAGAAGCTGGGCTTGGGCTATGATGTGCTGAAGGAGCTGAATCCCCGGCTGATTTACGCCTCCATCAGCGGCTTTGGCCTGGAAGGGCCGGAGGCCTCCCGCCCCTGCTATGATGTGGTGGCCCAGGCCATGGGCGGCATGATGAGCATGACCGGCCCGGAAAACGGAGAAATTGTAAAAGTGGGGCCCGCCATTGCGGACAACTATTCCGGGACCTACCTTTCCCTGGGCGTTGTTATGGCCCTGTTCCAGCGGGAGCGCACCGGGCTGGGCCGGCGGCTGGATGTCTCCATGGTGGACACCGTCTTTTCCATCCTGGAGACCGGCGTGGTTCAATACACCATTCAGGGGGTAGTTGCCAAGCCCGAGGGGAACCGTGACCCGGTCATTGCGCCTTTTGATGCCTTCCGGGCCAAGGACGGAATGTTCGTCATGGCCTGCGGAACCAACAAATTCTGGCAGGCGCTCTGCGGCGCCATGGGCAAGCCGGAGCTGGCGGAAGACCCGCGTTTTATCACCAACTCCGCCCGTGTGGAGCACTATATCCCCACGTTAAAAGGCATGATTGAGGACTGGAGCATGACGCTGGCGCTTGACCAACTGGAAGAAAAAATCAGCGGCGCCGGGGTTCCCTTCGGCAGAATTCAGAATGTTCAGCAGGCCTGTGACAGTGATTTGATCCGGCGGCGGAATATGCTGTGGCAAATTTATGATCCGGCCTTTGACCGGGAGATCGCTTTCCCCGGCACTCCCATTAAGATGCATGGCTGCCAGGATGCGCCGGAGCGTCCCGCTCCGCTGCTGGGCCAGCACAACGAAGCCATTCTCTCCGGCCTGCTGCACAAGGATCAGGCGGAGATCGACCGTCTGAAAGCGGAAAAAGTCATATGAGCAAAGAGGGTTCCCAAATGAATGCTTGCAGGGAAAAGAAAAAAATAAACATCAATCTGGGTGTCACGCTCATCAGCATGGCCGCCATTATTGCCTTCGTGGCATTTATGGTGCGCCGCCCTGGCGCGGCGCTGGGGGCTGTCAATGCAGCTTTTAATTTCGCCACCCAGGTATTCAGCGTTCCGCTGATGCTCTTTACCTTTATCACCACAGTGCTGGCCATTTACCTGGCTTTCAGCAAGTATGGAAAGATTAAACTGGGGGACTGTGACCCGGAATATTCCACCTTCAGCTATATCGCCATGATGGCCCTGGCCGCTCTGGCCTCTGCCGCCCTTTACTGGTCCTTTACCGAGTGGGCCTATTACTACATGACCCCAGGCCTCGGCATTGAGCCTTACTCTGTGGAAGCCATGGAGATTTCTCTGGGCTATTCCTTCTTCCACTGGGGTTTTGCCACCCAGGCCCCCTATGTACTCACCGGTGTGGCCATCGGCTACGCCGTATATAACCGTAAGGTGAAGCTGATGAAGGTCAGCTCGGTCTGCGAGTACATGATGGGCGGCTTCCGTTACAAAAAGCTGCTGGGCGCCATTATTGATATCTCCGTGGTGTTCTGCATCGTGGGCGCCCTGGGCTGCACTTTGGGTCTGGCTGTGCCTCTGGGTACCGGCGCCCTCAAGCAGGTTTTCGGCATCGAGACCACCTTCCCCGTTCAGGTCCTTGTGGTGCTGGGGATCGGTATCATCTTCACCGTCAGCTCCCTGCTGGGTACGGACAAAGGCATGAAGGTCATCAGCGATTTCTCCACCGTGCTCTGCCTTCTCTTTATGCTGTTCATCCTGCTGGTGGGCCCGGCAAAGTTCATCATCGAGAACTTTTTCAGCAGCCTTGCCTGGATGTGTGATAAATACGTTCGGATGAGTTTCTTTACCGATCCTGTGGCCCAAACCGGCTTTACGGAGGAATGGACTACCTTCTTCCAGGCCTTTTGCCTGACCTATACTGCCATGATGGGCATTTTCGTGGCAAAGATTTCCAAGGGCCGTACCATCCGCCAGGTGTCCCTTTGCTGCATGCTGGGCGTATCCGGCGGGGTGTGGGTGCTTTTCGGCATTAACGGCGGCTTTGCCATGCACGCGGAGCTTTCCGGCACAGTTAAGGTTACGGAGATTCTCTCCGGCGGCGCTGGTCAGGATATGATCTACGGCGTTGTGTCCTCGCTGCCTGGCGGCAACAAAATTCTTCCGCTGGCGATGATGCTCATCATCGTGGGCTTTGTGGCCTCCAGTTTGGATTCGGCCTCCTTCTCTCTGGCCCAGACCACCACGCTGCGTCTCAAGGAATCCGGGGAAGTCAGCAAGACCCTGCGCCTGTTCTGGTGCCTGGTGCTGACATTGGTGCCCTTGGCCATTATGTTTGCCAAGGCGGAATTTTCCGCGCTGAAAAGCCTGGCTATCCTGGTATCCATTCCCTTTATGTTTGTTGTAATCTTCATGGAGGTTGTTCTGTTCAAATGGCTGCGTGAAGATACGAATAAGGAAAAAGAAGAAAAATCTCTGCCGGAAGTGCTTGCAGAGAACGTGTGAAAAGGAGGAACTATGCCTTATTGTGAAATCCTGACCACCACCAAGGTGGAAAAAGCGGAGGAAATGAAGCTGAATCATGAGGTAGGGCGCATTATTGAACAAATCCCCGGCAAAAGTGAGCGCTGGGTCATGACTCACATCGAGGATGAGGCCAGGATGGCCTTTGCCGGCACCAATGACGCGCCGGCTGCCATGATCACGGTAAAGACTTTTGGCGAACTGAGCCCGGAGCAGTATGATATGCTGACAAAGTCCTTCTGCCAGTCGGCGGCAGAAATGCTGAAGGTTCCGTCGGACCGGCTTTATGTGACCTATGAATCCATCACCCATTGGGGATGGGACGGCGCGAATTTCTGAAATCCTGCCTTAAAAGACAAAGAGACCTCTGCCTGTCAGACGTCTTAAACGCCCGGAGCATCCGCTCCGGGCGTTTTTCATAGGAAAATTCTCATTTCAAAAGACGGAAAGCTCAAAGGATTGTCCCGCCGCCCAGCACCGTGTCGCCGTCGTACAGGACGGCGGCCTGCCCCGGGGTGACGGCCCGCTGCGGCTGCCGGAAGCGGATATGCACCGCCTCCGCCCCCTGGGGATAGACGGTGGCCTCCTGCTCCGGCTGGTGGTAGCGGAGCTTTACCCGGCAGTGGATGGGTTCGGCGGGAGCCTCACCGGCAATCCAGTGGAAGGCGCCCGCGTCGGCTTCCCTTCGGAACAGCGCCTCCCTGGGGCCCAGGGTCACGGTGTTGCGCTCTGCCGACAGGGCGCAGACATACAGCGGCTCCCGGGCGCTGATGCCCAGCCCCCGCCGCTGGCCCACGGTATAGCGGATGATGCCCCTGTGCCGGCCCAGCACGGCGCCGTTGCCGTCAATGAAATCGCCGGCAGGGGAGGGGAGCCCGGTGTACCGCTCAATCATGGCGGATAGTCCCCGTCGGGCACGAAGCAGATGTCCTGACTGTCCGGCTTGGCGGCGTTTACAAAGCCCTCCGTCTCTGCCAGCTGCCGCACCTGCTCCTTCCGCAGCCCACCCAGAGGAAACAGGGTGTGGGCCAACTGCTCCTGGGTCATGGTGTAGAGCATGTAGCTCTGGTCCTTGCCCTCGTCCAGCCCCTTTTTCAGCAGCCAGCGCCCGTGCTGCTTCTCAATCCGGGCGTAATGCCCGGTGGCGATGTACTGGCAGCCCAGGATTTTGGCCCGCTCCATCAGCTTTTCAAATTTCATATACCGGTTGCAGTCGATGCAGGGATTGGGGGTGATGCCGGCCCGGTAGCTGTCAACAAATTTGTCCATCACCTTTTCGGCAAAGGCGTCCTTGAAGTTGAACACATAGTAGGGCATCCCCAGCCGGTAGGCCACGCTCCGGGCGTCCTCCACATCCTCCAGGGTGCAGCAGCTGCGCCCGGAGGGCAGACCGGCCTGCCGGTTGTCGTATAGCTTCATGGTGCAGCCGATACATTCGTGCCCCTGCTGCCGCAGCAGCGCCGCCACGCTGCTGTCCACCCCGCCGCTCATGGCGGCCAGTACCTTCGCCATGGCCGTTCAGTCCGCTGCCGGTACGTTGCGCATGGCCAGAATCGTCCGGCAGATCAGCTCGTCCAGGCTCCAACCCAGCATCTCCGCCCCCCGCGCAATCACTTCCCGGGAACAGCCCGCCGCGAAGTTGGCCGCCTTGTACTTCTTCTTTACCGACTTCAGCTCCAGGTCCTGCACGCTTCTGGAGGGCCGCATCAGAGCCACCGTCCCGATCAGCCCCGTCAGCTCGTCCGTAGCATAGAGCACCTTCTCCATCTCGTGCTCCGGGGCCACATCCACCGTGATGGCGTAGCCGTGGCTGACCACCGCGTGGATCAGCCGCTCAGACACGCCCCGCTGCCGCAGAATCTCCTCCTCCTTAATGCAGTGCTGCTCCGGGTACCGCTCAAAATCCAGGTCGTGCAGCAGCCCTACCAGCCCCCAGAAATCGGCTTCCTCTCCGTAGCCCAGCTCCTGGGCAAAGTAGCGCATGACGCCCTCCACAATCTGGGCGTGCTTCAAATGAAAGGGGTCCTGATTGTATTCCGTCAACAGCTCCCAGGCTTCCTCTCTTGTCATGTTCCCTCGTTCCTTTCCCTGTGCAATGTTCCTTCCAACCGGCTGCCCGAAACAAATACCTATTAACCAAGTTGGTAGAAATGTTATATTACCATTGCGTCAGCCTGTCAACAGAGAATTTCCACCTGCGTGATTGCGACTGTCAAAAAAGCTGGTTTCAAAGGCTCCCTTGTGTAAAGGGAGCTGGCAGCGAAGCTGACTGAGGGATTGTTTTATGAAATGTTCCGGATTCTCAGCTATATCTTGCAAAGTTTGAACTTTTCCTTTACAACCCCTCCGTCAAAAATCAGAGATTTTTGCCACCTCCCCTTACACAGGGGAGGCTTTGGCTGCTTCTTTGATAAGCTGATGCAGGCCGCGCCATTTCGGCGCGGCCTGCGTGTTTTCCTGTATTTATTTTTCGTCCCGCTGCCGGCAGCTCCTGCCGCAGCTTTGGCAGTCCCCGCAGCAGCCGCCCTTTTTCCGGGTCCGCCGCCAGGCCAGTACCACCAGCACGGCGATCAGCAGCAGAAGCAGGATGTCCAAAATATTCATAGCAGCAGCATCCCCACATGATAGGCGATAAAGGCCGCCACCCAGGCCACACCGCATTGCAGCAGCACCACGCCCACCGTTTTCACCGTGGAGTCCAGCTCCCGCCGGATGGTGGCCACCGCCGCCACACAGGGGGTGTACAGCAGCGTGAACACCAGAAAGCTCACCGCCGTCAGGGGGGTGAACACCGCTGTCAGCGCGCTGCCCAACTCCGCCATGCTGGTGCCCAGCAGCACCGCCAGGGTGGAAACCACCGCCTCCTTGGCCGTGAAGCCGGAGATCAGCGCCGTCACCATCCGCCAGTCCCCGAAGCCCAGGGGCGCGAACAGCGGCGCGATCAGCTGCCCCACCAGGGCCAGCAGACTGTCCGCACTGTCCGTCACCACGTTCAGCCGGGCGTCAAAGGTCTGCAAAAACCAGATGATAATGGTGGCCATGAAGATGACAGTAAAGGCCCGTTCCAGAAAGTCCCTGGCCTTTTCCCACAGCAGCAGCCCCACGCTCTTGGCCGAGGGCATCCGATAATTGGGCAGCTCCATCACGAAGGGTACCGGCGCGCCCCGGAAGCCGGTGGTTTTCAGCACCAGCGCCACCAGAATGCCCACCGCGATCCCCGTTCCATATAGCCCGATCATGGCCAGGCCGCTGTTTTTGAAGAAGGCCGCGGCAAATACCGCGTAGATGGGAATCTTGGCCGAGCAACTCATGTAGGGCGTCAGCAGAATGGTCATTTTCCTGTCCCTGTCGGAGGAGACGGTGCGGGTGGCCATGATGGCCGGCACGGAGCAGCCGAAGCCAATCAGCATCGGCACAAAGCTGCGCCCCGAAAGCCCGATCTTCCGCAGCAGCTTGTCCATCACGAAGGCCACCCTTGCCATATAGCCCGTGTCCTCCAGAATGGACAGGAAGAAGAACAGCGTTACAATGATGGGCAGGAAGCTGAGCACGCTGCCCACCCCGGCGAAGATGCCGTCCATCACCAGGCTATGTACCACCGGGTTGATGCCGTAGGCCGTCAGTCCCCGGTCAACCAGACTGCCGATGGCGTCAATCCCCAGACTCAGCCAGTCGGAGAGGGCCGCGCCAATCACATTGAAGGTCAGGTAGAAGATCAAAAACATGATCCCCAGGAACACCGGGATGGCGGTGTACTTGCCGGTGAGAACCTTGTCCATCTGTACCGAGCGGCGGTGCTCCTTGCTCTCATGGCACTTCACCACCGTCTTTTCCACCACGCCCTCAATAAAGCGGTAGCGCATGTCCGCCAGGGCGGCGTTCCGGTCCAGCGCTGCCTCTGTCTCCATCTGCACGATGCAGTGCTCCAGCAGCTCCCTCTCGTTCTGATCCAGCTCCAGCAGGTCCGCCATGTCCGGGTCGCCCTCGATCAGCTTGGCCGTGCAGAACCGGGGGGACACCCCCAGCTTCTCCGCGTGGTCCTGGATCAGATGCACCACCGCGTGGATGCAGCGGTGCACCGGGGAGCTGTCGCTGCAAAAATCGTAAACCCCCGGCAGTACCCGGTTCTTCGCCATGGTCACCGCCTGGTCGATCAGCTCGGAGACACCCTCTCCCTTGGCCGCCACAATGGGCACCACCGGCACCCCCAGGGCACGGCTCAGCCCCTTGATATCCACCGTGCCGCCGTTGGCGCGTACCTCGTCCATCATGTTCAGCGCCACCACCGTGGGGATCCGCAGCTCCAGCAGCTGCAAGGTCAGGTAAAGGTTCCGCTCAATGTTGGTGGCGTCCACAATGTTAATGATGCCGTCCGGCTTTTGGTTCAGGATGAAGTTCCGGGAGACGATCTCCTCCTGGGTGTAGGGCCGCAGGGAGTAAATGCCCGGCAGATCCACCACCGTGCAGTGCTTCTCTCCCTTTACCTCGCCCATCTTCTGGTCCACGGTGACCCCCGGGAAATTGCCCACATGCTGGTTGGAGCCGGTGAGGGCGTTGAACAGGGTGGTCTTGCCGCAGTTCTGATTTCCTACCAGGGCCAAAATCATTTCCCATCCACCTCCGGCTCGATCTCTATCTTTTTCGCGTCCTCAATCCGCAGCGTCAGCTCATAGCCCCGCACCCGGATTTCGATGGGGTCGCCCATGGGCGCCACCTTCTGCAGCGTCACCCTCGTCCGGGGGATCAGCCCCATGTCCAGCAGCCGGCAGCGCAGGGCGCCCTCGCCCCCCACCGCGGTGATCACGCCGCTGCCGCCTATATCCAGCTTATCCAATGTCATATCTCTACCCTCCGGCAGTCTTACCGCCTGCTACAAAATCAATCTTATGTTTTTTACCGGCTTGATATTAGCACGGACTAACTCCCATGTCAAGAGTAGGAATAAGAAAAGGGGCGCATATCAGCGAGAAAACAAGCCTTTGAACGCTAAGGTTTAAAGGCTTGTTTTATAAATTAATAAAGGCCTATCGGTTTTCCGTCACGTAGCGCACAACATAGTCGGCAAAGCGGCGGGTGGCGGGGCCGGCCTTGTCCCCGGCGGCGATGGCAATGCCGATGGTGCGCTTGGCCTCCGGCACCAGGGGCAGCATCTGGATGTCGTCATGCCGGCCTTTCAGCAGCAGCTCCGGCATGATGCTGATGCCCAAGCCCTGCTCCACCATGGCGATGATGGCGTAGTCGTCCTTGGTGTAAAAGCGCACGTTGGGCTTCACCCCCGCGGCCTCCAGGGCCCTTCTGGCGTCATGGTCGGAGCTCTCCAGCAGGCTGATAAAGGGCTCCGTCTCGCACTCCACCAGGGGGAAGCGGGGGTAGCTCTCAAAACGGCTGTGCCGGGGCAGAATGGCCAGCAGCCGGTCCTCCATCAGGGGGATGCACTCACAGTCCACCGCGCAGGGCACGTTGACAAAGCCGATGTCGATGCTGCCCTCCATGAGCCACTGCTCCACATCGTGATAGTCCCCGTTGAGCAGCTTGAACTCCACCCGGGGATAGTCCTTCTGAAACTCCTTCAGCACCGGCGGCAGCCAGTGCACAGCCACCGAAGTGAAGCTGCCGATGCGCACCGTGCCGCTCTCCAGCCCACGGATGGAGGCGGCGGTCTGGGCCAGCTGCTCGGCGCTGTTGAGCAGGTTGCGCACCGCGGGGATCAGCCGCTCTCCCTCGCCGGTGAGCCGCACCCCGGCCCGGCCCCGCTTCAGCAGGGCAAAGCCCAGCTCCTGCTCCAGACTGTCAATGCTGTGGCTGACGGCGGACTGGGTACAGCCCAGGGCCTGGGCCGCCCGGGTCAGACTGCCGGACTCCACCACCGCGATCAGGGTTTCATATTTGCCGATGTTCATGATCAAACCGCCTTATTATGAATTGAATTCATGTTAATATGAAAAAGATTAGGGGTGTTTATATTATAGCGCGGAAAACGGGAATTTCAAGAAAAAACTGCTTGTCCGCCGCTTGAAATAAAAATAATTTCCACTATAATCCAAACCATGTTATGAAAAGCGAGGATTTCAACTATGTTTAACACATCAACCATCTGCATTCTCATTTCCGTTGTAGTTTATCTGGTGGGCATGCTTGCCATCGGCATCCGGTATGCCAAGAACAGCAACTCCGAGGACTTCTACCTGGGCGGCCGCAAGCTGGGCCCCATTGTCACCGCCATGAGCACCGAAGCCTCCGACATGAGCGCCTACCTGCTGATGGGCGTGCCTGGCCTGGCCCTGTTCTGCGGCGTGGCCGAGGCCAGCTGGACGGCCATCGGTCTGGCCCTGGGTACTTATCTGAACTGGCTCATCGTGGCAAAGCGTCTGCGGCTCTACTCCGCCAAGCTCCATGCCATCACCGTGCCTGACTTCATCGCCGCCCGCTTCCGGGATAACACCAAGATGATTGAGACCCTGGGCGCCCTGGTGATTATCGTCTTCTTCGTGCCCTACACCGCTTCCGGCTTCTCTGCCTGCGGCAAGCTGTTCAACAGCCTGTTCGGCTTTGATTACATGACCTCCATGCTCGTTTCCGCTGCGGTCATCGTGGCCTACTGTGCCACCGGCGGCTTTATGGCAGCCTCCGTCACCAGCCTGATCCAGAGCCTGGTGATGACCTTCGCCCTGATCGTGGTGCTATTCTTCGGCATCAACGTCTCCGGCGGCTGGGACACTGTTGTGGCCAACGCCAAGGAGATCCCCGGCTACCTGAGCCTCACTGCCAGCACCAGCATCCAGGCCACCGAGGCCGGCCGCTACACCCCCTTCATGATCGCCTCCACCCTGGCCTGGGGCCTTGGCTACTTCGGCATGCCCCACATCCTGCTGCACTTCATGGCCATCGGTGACGAGACCAAACTGAAGCTCTCCCGCCGGGTGGGCTCCATTTGGGTGGTCATCTCCTTGAGCATCGCCGTGGTCATCGGCATCGTGGGCTTCAGCATGGCCAAGGCCGGCGTCATCGCCATGCCCGGCAGCCAGTCCGCCGCTGAGAACATGATCATCAACGCCTCCCATGCCCTGGCCCAGGTGGGCATCCTGCCCGCCATCATCGCCGGCATCATCATCGCCGGTATTCTGGCCGCCACCATGTCCACCGCTGACGCGCAGCTGCTGGCCGCCGCCTCCGGCGTGACCCACAACATCATCAACGACGTGCTGGGCATCAAGCTCAGCGACAAGAAGACCATGCTCATTGCCCGCATCACTGTGGTGGGTGTGGCTATTCTGGGCGTCATCTTCGCCAGCGATCCCACCAGCTCCATCTTCCGTGTGGTCTCCTTCGCCTGGGCCGGCTTCGGCGCCACCTTTGGCCCTGTGATGATCCTGTCCCTGTTCTGGAAGCGCTGCAACAAGTGGGGCGCTCTGGCCGGCATGGTTTCCGGCGGCGCCATGGTCTTTATCTGGAAGTTTGGCGTTGCCAAGCTGGGCGGTGTGTTTGCCATCTATGAGCTGCTGCCCGCCTTTATCATCTCCGCTGTGGTCATCGTTGTCGTCAGCCTGCTGACCCCCGCCCCCGAGGCCGAGATCGTGGAGGAGTTCGAGAGCATCGGCAAGTAAAACGCTTGCGCGTTCAATCCAATACACAGTATCAAAGCCGCCCTTCGGGGCGGCTTTTTCGTTGGAAGAAGGCGGTTTATAAACCAAGGGATTTGTATAATAATCATAGCGGAGAAAGGAAAAATCCCGGTGTAACGGACATAAATTATGCACTTGGTAGAAGCTGAGCCGAGGAAGAAACTGCGGGTTGACTTCAATTTTTGCCTGTGATAAACTTGTCAAAGCAAGCAAGATTTCCAAAAACATTGTCATCTGAACATATTTTCGGAGGGTTGGACATGAGAGGAATCCATAGCGTAGTTGATGATCTGCGCAAGAGTGTTTTTAAAGAAGTGGCCAAGCTGGCCTATGAGGGCGGGGACTATTCCCGCATTGACCGGCTGCCCTACAAGATCGTTCCCGGCGATGTGGCGAAATATCGGAGTAACATCTTCCTGGAGCGGGCCATCGTGACCGAGCGGCTGCGCCTGGCCTGCGGCCTGCCTCTGCGCAAAGCCGACGAGTATGGCCCCGCCAGTGACGGTATTGAGGAGGCCTCCGTGCCGGAGAAGTATTATGAGCCGCCCCTGGTGAATATCATCCCCTTCGCCTGCAACGGCTGCCCCACCAAGGAAATCCGGGTGTCCTCCAACTGCCAGGGCTGCCTGTCCCATCCCTGCCAGGCGGTGTGCCCCAAGGGCGCCATCTACATCAAGGATGGCAAGAGCAACATTGACCAGTCCAAGTGCATCAAGTGCGGCAAGTGCCTGAACCAGTGCCCCTATGACGCCATCAGCCGCATTGAGCGGCCCTGCGCCAAGGCCTGCGGCATGGATGCCATCGGCACCGATGAACACGGCAAGGCCGTCATCGACTATGACAAGTGCGTCTCCTGCGGCATGTGCCTGGTGAACTGCCCCTTCGGCGCCATTGCCGACAAGAGCCAGATCTTCCAGCTGATCCAGGCCATCAAGGCCGGGGATCAGGTGATTGCCTGCGTGGCCCCCGCCTTTGTCAACCAGTTCAAGGACGCTACCCCCGCCAAGCTGCGCAAGGCCATGCGCATCCTGGGCTTCAGCGACACGGTGGAAGTGGCCATCGGCGCGGACCTGTGCACCATCGAGGAGGCGGAGGACTTCCTGGACAAGGTGCCGGAAAAGCAGCCCTTCATGGCCACCTCCTGCTGCCCGGCCTGGAGCGTCATGGCAAAGAAGCTGTTCCCGGAATTTGCCGAGTATATCTCCATGGCCCTGACCCCCATGGTCATTACTGCCCGGCTGGTGAAGAAAGACAACCCCAAGGCCAGGATCGTCTTTGTGGGTCCCTGTGCCGCCAAGAAGCTGGAGGCCTCCCGCAGGAGCGTCCGCTCCGACGTGGACTTTGTGCTGACCTTTGAGGAACTGCAGGGCATGTTCGAGGCCAAGGACATCGACTTTGCCACTCTGGAGCCGGACGACTGCGACAAGGACTTTGAGGCCGGCACCGGCGCGGGCCGGGGCTTTGCGGTGGTAGGCGGCGTGGCCGCCGCGGTGGCGGAATATATCAGCGAGATCCGCCCCGGCACGGAAGTGAAAATGGAGTTCGGCGACGGGCTGCGGGAGTGCCGCAAGATGCTGTTGATGGCCAAGGCCGGCAAGCGGGACGGTTATCTGCTGGAGGGCATGGCCTGCCCCGGCGGCTGCGTGGCCGGCGCCGGCACCATTGCCCCCGTCCCGGTGACCTCTGCTGCGGTGAAGAAGTACAAGGCTGACGCCAGGAAGCAGAGCGCCGGCGACAGCGAATTTGCTGACAGACTGAAGGAGGCAACGGAATGAAGAATCATAAAGCCATCCGTCTTATTTGCCAGACCGCGCTGGGCATCGCCCTGGTGGTACTGGCACAGCTGCTGGGCAAGCTGTTTCCCGCCGGGGCGGTGGTGATCGGGCCGCTGTCCGTATCCCAGCTGATCACCGGCAGTCTGGTCAACTGTGTGCTGTTCGTGTTCGCGGCCCAGACCGGGCCTCTGGCCGGTGTCTGCATCGGTCTGTTTTCCTCCCTGCTGGCGTTCCTGCTGGGCATCGGCCCGGCGCTGGTGCAGGTGGTGCCGGTGATTGCCTGCGGCAACGCCATTCTGGCGGGGCTGTTCGGCCTCAGCTGTAAAAAGAACTGGAAACGGGAGATCGCCATGGTGGTCTGCGCGGTTTTGAAATGTGCCTTCCTGTGGGTGGCGGTGCCGGCGGTGATTGCCAGCCTGGGCACCGTCCCTGCCAAGCAGGCGGCGGTGATGTCCGCCATGTTCTCCTGGCCCCAGGGCGTCACCGCTCTCATCGGCGGCGTGCTGGCCCTGGTGATCCTGCCCCGGCTGAAAAAGGCGAAAATGAACTGATAAAAAATCTCTGCGGTTCACATGAACCGCAGAGATTTTTTGTTGGCTTACACGCCCTGGTCTATCATGGCACGGAAGGCGGGGAGGCTGCGCGCTATCATGTCCCTGGCCACGCAGTAGCTGAGCCGGAAATAGCCCGGGCAGCCGAAGCCGTCGGTAGGCACCACCAGCAGGTTGTGCCGCAGCTTGGCGGCCTCGGAGAAGGCATTGGCGTCCCCGTTGGGGGCCTTCACCAGCAGGTAGAAGGCGCCGTCAGGCTTGGCGCAGGTATAGCCCATCTCCGTCAGGCTGTTATACAGCAGCTGCCGGTTTTCATCGTAGGCCGCCAGGTCGGGCCGCTCCCCGGCGCAGCGGCCAATGACCATCTGCATCAGGGAAGGCGGGCACACATGGCCCATGATCCGGGCGGCGCCGGCAATGGCGGTGTACAGGGCCTGCCCGTCCTGGGCGAAGGAGGGGACGTACACGTAGCCGATGCGCTCCCCGGGCAGGGAGAGGGACTTGGAATAGGAATAGCAGACCACGGTGTTCTTGTACAGGCAGGGGATAGAGGGCACGGTGACGCCGCCGTAGACCAGTTCCCGGTAAGGCTCGTCGGCGATGATGTAGATGGGATGGCCGTACTGAGCGGAGCGCGCCTCCAGCAGGGCGCCCAGGGCTTTCAGGGTGGCCTCGGTATACACCACGCCGGAGGGGTTGTTGGGGGAGTTGATGATGATGGCCTGGGTGTTGGGCGTGATGCGCTGGGCCACCTGCTCCAGGTCGATCTGGAAATGCTCGGTATCCGGCGGCACAATGACGGCCCGGGCGCCGTTCTGTTCCACAAAGGGCACATACTCCGGGAAGAAGGGGGCCACCAGCAGAATCTCGCTCTCCGGGCTGACGGCCAGGGCTTTGATCACGGAAATCAGGGCCGGGGCCGCGCCGCAGGTGAAGAACAGTTCCTCCGCTTTCACCGGCAGACCGAAGCGCTGCTCCAGATCGGCGGCCACGGCGGCGCGGGCGTCCCCCAGGCCGGCGGCCATGGTATAGCCGTGGATTTTGATGGAATCGGTATGGCTGACGATATCCAGAATGGAGGCATTCACCGCCGCCGGGGCGGGGATGCTGGGATTGCCCAGGGAATAGTCATAAACGTTTTCTGGCCCTACAATGGCGGCCTGCTGCAGGCCGTAGGCGAACAGGGCACGGATCACCGAGGGCTCCGCCCCCAGCTGATAACACTGTTGATTGATCATTGGGTTCACTCCTGTCGGAATTGGATGGAGGTATTATAAACCCAACCGGGGCCTTTTGGGAAGAAAAAAATAGAATCCCCGCAGAGCACCAAAAATGACCGCTGTAAAGCGGTCATTTTTGGTTGCGGGGGAAGGATTTGAACCAACGACCTCCGGGTTATGAGCTGCGTCCCGAAGCTTCGTTGTCACCTTTCCTCCCCATTTGTCCCTCTTGTGCCCGGATTTCGCAGAGCGGTTGAAATCACCATTCTCTCCGCCGCTCTCCAGCTCTTTCCGCTTTTGGGTCAAGGTTTGGGTCAAAGAGCATAATGCAGCTTCACACTCGTTCTGCCGTCAACGATTACCGCCCATTTTCTTTCCTGCGCTTACGGCGGGGAAAACCTGCCGGGAAAGGAACTGTTTTCCGGAAATGGTAAGGGTTAAGACCCTTTTCTCCGCAGAGACAAGCCCAGCAATGAGCTTACCGGCTGCCATTTCAGATTTGTTTTTCTGGAAATGGCAGCACGAAATTCTGCCACGTCACAAGGCATTATTGTGGTGGCTTTTATCATGTATGCAGAACGCTTATTCTCAAAGAGATAAAGAAATTCTCTATCATAGGAAAGACGGATCAGCTTTTCATAAGAAAGTTTTTTTTCCTGACCGTTCACCTGAAAAGAGATTCCACTGTCAGCAAATTCATAGCTGACGGTTGTCGGTTTTCCTCCGATTGCATTGTAATCTTGCGCTGCCCGTCGTTTTGCAGGCACCTTGACCGAGGTGATGATAAGGCATCCAAGGGCAATGCAAAGCAAACCGGGCGTTGGCTCCAGAGAAAAGAAAAGCCCTAACACAAGGAGTAAAAAACCCAGCAGAAACGCGGCTGCCCTTGGCAGCATCCGGAAGCTTCTGCTTATTACTTCGGAGAGATGACTCACCGTGTCGAGATCATAGGTAACAGATGCAGTATACTTTTTCATAGCGTATATATTATCATATTTGGACGGAAAAAGTCAAAACCGGGAAGCCGGAAATGTTGAACAAAATCAAACCGGCACAAATGTATATTGTATACAAAGTTTGAAAAATGTCGGAAATTCCGTTGACAGCAAAAGAAATGTTTGCTATTTTATACCTGTAAATTGTATACAATATACAGAATGTGGATGGTAATAAACGGAATGGTTAACGCAATCAAACAGGACTCAATTGCTGAGCAGGTTGCCGATTTTCTACGTAAAGAAATTGTTAATGGAACCCTGAAGGCAGGAGAGAAAGTAATTGAATATGATATATGTAACCAACTCAATGTAAGCCGAACCCCCGTGCGTGAGGCGTTTAGAATCCTGCAGGCAGAGGGGTACCTTTCCCACAGACCGCGCTTTGGCGCATATGTTACGGAACTGAGTGTGCAGGATGTGCTGGATTGCTGGGAGGTTCGCACACATCTGGAAGAGATGGTGGCGCGCAAAACTGCCCAGAACTGCAATGAGAAAACAAAGGCTTTGATCCGCCGGGAACTGGAAAAAATAGATGCAGCACTGAAAGACGAGGCTCTCAGTGAAGAAAAGTACAGGAGCCTGGACGAGACTTACTATAATATTCATGTCTCCAATTGCAACAATAAAAAGCTGGAGGAGGTTGCAAGAGGGTTAAGAGTGAGCTCCGGACTCATGTGCGGGAAACCGAAATATGCAGTGGCAAGAGCAAAGGAAGCTTTGCGGGAAATAACCAATATTTATAACGCATACATAGAGAATGACCCGGAGAAGGCAGTGAAATGCAACCGGATCCATTTTGAAGCAAGCCTGAGAGACATTACGCAGTTTCTCTAATAAGGAAAGACAAATATTAAGATGCCCGAGAAGGAGAAGAAATTGATTTCATATCCTTCAAAGGCAGTCTTAAATAAATAAGATTGTATACTGTATACCTTTTAAAAGGCGTACAGAAATTTTAAAACACATAAGCAGGAGGAATACACATGAAAGATGCGCAGCTGATTTATCGCAAGCAAGTGCTTTTTGCCGCATCGCTGGAAGGCTTTCATAAAGCCAGGGAGGAATTCTTCTCAAAAGTCTCGGCCTTTGCAACAGAGGGGGACAGGAAAACTGCGGTACAGTGGGCATCAGATATGTTCATTGATGCGCAGTCGTTCCTGACGGAGTGGAAGCTTGACCGGTGGATTGATCCGGCGGAAAAGGAAGCTCTGATCTCCCGGTGCAGAGAAGTTATTGAAACCTATGGCACCGCAGAAGACCTGGAGAAAGCTGTTGCCGAGGTGAAGGATATTTGTCAGTGCAAACTGGCTGAGGCCGCAAGGGCAACGCTGGCCGGAAAGCTGAATATTTACTGGGGCCATGATAAATGCGATGAGATTGACTACTCTCTGAGAAGAGGCGCTTGCTTCACCACCTCCAACCCCGGCAAGGTCAATGGCTACAGGAAAGACTACCCTGAGGAATGGAATAAACTGGTTGCAGAAGCAAAGGCTGAATATGGCGATGCGGATGCGGTCAAACTGCTCTCGGTACTGACGATGAAGGTCGTTGCGATGATGGCAAGACATACTGCGCCCATCTTTGAGGCGACCGATGGACAGTATGGCTTCTCCAGCATTCAGGTTTCACCGAAAAACTGGAACAATGCCAGCGCAATGGAGGAGGAAATCTGTTTCTGGTACGAGGGATTGAGAAAAGAACTGAAAACAGACACGCCCAATGTTACCTTCAAGGTGCCCGCAACGCCGGCAGCCGTGGTTGCAGCGCAAAACGTGGGCAGAAAGTACGCCCGTATTCGTCTGTGTGCAACGTCCAACTTCGCGACGCGTCAGCATGTGGAATTCTATGAGGCGCTGAAGGGAAGAGACCCGGCGGGCCTGCTGGTGATTGTTGATGTGCATTTGAGAACCTATTCCAGACCGGAATTTGAAGCTCTGGGGGTGGCTGATCCTGACAGGTACTGTGAACTGCTGGTCAGCATGATCTACCGCAAGTGTTATGCGCTGCTTCGCGAAAAGGGACTGAATCTCCAGCTCAATGGCGCCGGCATAAGAGATGCGCAGGGCGTGCGGAACAACTTCACCACAGACATGGCTCTCCCGGTAACCTTTACCATCATGCCTGCAGTTGTCAAGGACTTTGATGCGAATCCAAAGCCGCTGGTGGATGCAATGCATGATGAGATCAGTGAAGAAGACATGGCCATTCTAAACCAGAGCAAGATCTTCCGCCAGGCCTATTATCAGGACGAGTTCCCCTGGGATGACATTCGCTCCTTCCCGCCTTACTGTCTGATGATGGACAAATTTGAAGAGGCCTATGATGCCTGTATCGATGCACTTGGAGGCTGAGCAATGACTAGAGAAGAACTGCGCGATCTATGCGCCAAGCGAAACATTTGCCAGATTGGCATTATGTGTGAAGACATATACAGGACAATGAACACACTGATTGAAGTGTTCAGCCTCGGACCGTGGGATTTCTACACGCACTCCGATGAAACACTGCAGGACCCCATCCTGGTTGAGGGCCTCTGCGAGCCGCACTTCAAGTTCTACTGTGCGGTTGCCAGCTTTGGAAATATTCAAATAGAACTGATACAGCCGCTGTACGGGATCCCGTTTTATTCCGATTTCCTTTCCAGGCACGGCACTGGGCTGCATCATTTTAAGGAAAAGGTTCCCCCGGAGCAATTTGATGCTACCGTAAAAAAATATTCGGATATGGGGATGGCCCCTCTCTTCGGCGCGAGACTTTTTGAATCCAGGTTCACCTTTATGAATACGCTGGAACAGTTTGGGTTCTATCTGGAGATAGGGAACGGGCAGAGTCCTTCTTCCGTTCCGGCAGAGTGGAAAAAGGTTTACCCGGAAAAATAAGGAAAAAGCTCTCCGGTAAGGGGAGTACAATAAAAAATAAAAAAGGAGAAAAACATGAAAGCAAACAAACTCGTAGCAATCCTTCTGCTTGCAGCGATGATTTTCGCTCTGGCAGCATGCGGCTCCAGCACCAGCGCTCCTGCCGCAACGACCAATGAAGCCCCCGCAGCTCCCGCAGCCCCTGCTGAGAACGATCCCTTCGCCGCTATGGAGCCTGTGTCCCTGAGACTGGGCCATTCCCACTCTGAGAGTGAAGTCCCTCACGAAGAACTGGTGGCAATGGCTGAACGTATCAGCGAACGCACCAACGGCAAGGTCACTGTCGAGGTTTATGCCAGCAACTCTCTGGGCAGTAATGAGGACGTCCTTGAGCAGGCACGTCTGGGAACCAACATCGCCCAGTACTGCGATCCTGGCCGTCTGGACAACTATGTGCATGGTGTTTCTGCTATTTCTGCGCCGTATGTTATTGAGGGATACGATGATATTGCTGCCCTGAAGTCCTGCCCCTCTGTGCAGGAGTGGGAAGGCAAGCTGGAGAAGGATTTCGGCCTGACTGTCCTGGCCTGGAACTTCTGCCAGGGATACCGCAACATTTTTGCCACCAAGGGCGGCACCACGCCCAGCGATTTCAAGGGTGTTCAGCTTCGCTCCGCAACTGCCCCCGTCTGGGTCGCAACGGTTGAAGCTCTGGGCGCAACTCCCGTTGCTCTGGAGTTTGGCGAAATGTATTCCGGCATCCAGACGAAGATCGTTGATGGCTGCGAGCAGAACTATGGCAGCATCTACAACAACGCCATCTACGAAGTAATAACCACCATGACGGAAACCCGCCATGTATACCTTGCAAACTGCGTTGTGGTATCCAGCCAGTGGCTGCGCTCTCTGCCTCAGGAGGCCCAGGATATTATCCTTGATGAATTCAATATTGCCGGCGAGAAGACTTCTGAGCGGCTGGCCGAACTGGACAACTTCTACCGCGAAGAGATGGTAAACAAGGGTATGGAAGTGATCCCCTATGAGGACCTGGACATCGCTGCCTTTAAGGCCAATGCCGAGGCAGTTTACGAGACGCTGAACATTGTAGACGCTGTTAACAGCCTGAAAGCAGACTTGGGTAAGTAATCAGCATTTCTGCCAGGGCGGGGAAGTCTCTGCCCTGGCAGTTTCCTTAAGGAGGCCTTGCGTGAAGAAATTTTTTCAGACGCTATACCGAGGCGTATGCATGGTCGAGGAAGCGCTGGCGATGATCTGTCTGGTTGGCGCGACCCTGATCCTCTGCACAGGTGCAGTGTTCCGGGCAATGGGTAACCCGCTGACAAGCATCAGTGAGATCTCTTTGTGTATGTTTGCCTGGTGCGTGTTTTTGGGGGCTGATACTGCATATCGCCGGAACAAGCTGGTATACGTAGAACTTTTTATTGACAAGGCGAAGCCTCAGATCAGGAGGCTTCTATACCTTGTGAACTATTCACTGATTGCCATGTTCCTTGTCCTGTTTCTCTACGAGAGCGTTCGGCTGGTGATACATTCCTGGGTACGTTCCTGGTCATCTTTGCCGTGGCTGAGCTACGGCTGGATTGCACTTTGTATGCCGGTGGGCTGCACGCTGATGCTGATAACCACAGCCATCCAGTTTTATCAGTATGTAATCAAAGGCAACAGCAAGATTTCGGAAACGGAACAGTATTTGGAAGACGCGAAAACGGATGAAAATATCATTTCAGCAATTGCTGACTAATCAAGGAGGAAATTATGTATTCTGTAACGGAAGATAAAAGCACCGTCCTCGATCTGCCCAAGCGCACCGTGAAGGTGTTTGTAGGTGCAGAAGCGTACAAGAGCGAAAAAATCACCATGGGAAAGACAGTGGTCGAAGCACACACCGATATGGATCCGCATACCCACGAAACACAGGAGGAAATTGTCTTTGTAATCAAGGGTACCGGAGAAGCGGTTGTTGGAGGCAGTGTGGAGCCAATGGCGCCGAATACAGCCGTTGTCTTTCCTGCCGGCGTTGAACATGTGGTGCGCAACACCGGGGACTGCCCGATGGAGTTTGTGTTTATGTTCAATCCTACGTTTAATTTCGGGGGTCGCGTGTAACCCGTTACCCCCTCGGAAGACGATTTCGGAGGGCAACAAATGTTAATCGTATTTCTTCTTTTCCTTTTGCTGCTGCTGTTGGGTATGCCGGTGGCCTATGCAGTGGGCATTTCCGGTGTGACCTATTTCCTGCAGCATACGGAAATCCCCCTGCTTCAGATTGCGCAGCTGGCGCTGTCTCAGATTCAAAGCGTTAACCTTCTGGCGGTTCCACTGTTTATTTTTGCAGGGAATCTGATGAATCTTTGCGGCATTACAGACAGGCTTCTGGGACTTGCGTCTATCATAACAAGACATATGTATGGCGGGATGGCGCAAACCAGTGTGGTGATGTCTACACTGATGGGCGGCGTATCCGGATCTTCCACTGCTGATGCGGCAATGGAATCCCGTGTGCTTGGCCCCACGATGATTCATCATGGTTATTCCAGAGGGTATACAGCCGTTGTAATTGGCTATACCTCACTGATCACATCCACGATACCTCCTGGCGTAAACCTTATCGTTTACGGCACCACCGGCAGTGTATCTGTAGGACGTCTGTTCACGGCAGGGCTGATGAGCGGCCTTTATATGATGATTGCCCTGATGCTGACCGTGCACTTTACCTCCAAAAAAAGAGGATACCGGCCGCCCAATCCGACCAGGGCAAGCTTCAAAGAAATAATGCGGGAAATCAAGTCCAGCTTCTGGGCTCTGTTATTCCCGGTGATCCTTCTTGTGGGGATCCGTCTTGGCATGTTTACCGCTTCTGAGGTCGGTTCTTTTGCCTGCGTCTACGCAATGGTTGTCGGCATCTGCATATACAGGCAGGTCAGTTGGAAAAATTTCAAGAAGTGCCTGCAAACCTCCATTTCGGATGTGGGCGGAATCATGTTTATGATTTCTTTAACCGGCGTGTTCAGTTATGGCATACCGGTAGAGAAGATACCGCAGAAGATAACCACATTCATGCTGTCCATGACCGACAGCGCAACGCTTATTCTCATTATGATTCTTGCGCTTCTGTTCCTGCTGGGTATGCTGATGGATGGCGGAGTCATCGTGCTGCTGCTTACGCCGATTCTTCTCCCCGTCGCAAAGGCCATAGGGCTTGATCCTGTGTTTTTCGGAATCGTGATGTGCACAGTTTGCTGCCTGGGAATCCTTACGCCGCCTGTAGGTGTTGCCATGTATATCGTGTGCGGAACGCTAAAGGTGGACATGAAAACCTGGATCAAAGAAAGCATACCATTTCTCATTACTATCATTGTCGTAATCCTTTTGTTTGTACTGTTTCCGAATCTCATCACTTTCCTCCCCAACCTTGTTTACGGGTGATTGAGAGAACCGAGGTGTTACCATGGAAAGATTAGAAAGACTTAAAAATATCTCCAACGCTGTCCGAAAAGACATTATAGAGATGAGTTATTCCTGCGGCAGGGCGGCACATCCGGGTCCGGCGCTTTCCTGTGCAGATATTGTTACAGCCTTGTATTTCGATGTGATGAACTTTGAGCCCAATGACTATAACAATGCAGACAGAGACCGATTTATCCTCTCCAAAGGCCATGCCTGCCCTGTGCAGTATGCGGCATTAACAGAGCTGGGCCTGGTCAAAAAGGAAGAGTATAAGCAGCTCCGACACGTTGGAGCCACGCTGCAGGGCCATCCCACCTACCACAAAACACCGGGTGTGGATATGACAACGGGCTCTCTGGGGAATGGCCTGGGTATCGGTCTGGGGATGGCGTATTACCAGAAACTGGCCGGGTCTGGCAGCCGTGTATACGTTATTCTGGGCGACGGGGAGATCAACGAAGGCACCGTATGGGAGGCTGTAATGTGTGCGCCGTCCCTGAAAGTGGGGAACCTGGTAGCCGTGGTAGATATAAACGGTTTTCAAAGCTGCGGGGCATGCAGGGACATTCTGCCCACACCGGATCTGAAAACGATCTGGCGCGGCTTCGGCTGGAACGTTGTTGAGACGGACGGGCATGACATGGCGCAAATTCTTGACGCCTTTGAAGCGGCGAAAAGCAGTACGGATGTGCCCACGGTTATCCTGGCCAGGACGGTTAAGGGGAAGGGCGTATCCTTTATGGAAAATAACAACGCCTGGCATCAGCATGTACTTACAGAGGAACAGTTCAATCAGGCGATGAAGGATCTTGAGGTGATTGTATGAGCATAGAATTTGACAGCATATCTACCCGGGATGCTTTTGGCGAGGCCTTGGCTGCACTGGCCAGAGAGAACAGCAAAATCATGTACATAGCTGCAGATACCCTCAAATCAGTCGGCGGAACGAAAATGCATGAGGAGTTTCCAGATCGGGCGATCAACATCGGTATTGCTGAACAGAATATGGCTCTGATGGCTGCCGGCATGGCAAGCTGCGGAGCCAAGGTATTTGCCGCAACCTATGCGACCTTTGCATCCATGAGAATCTGCGAGCAAATCAGAACTTTCATTGCATACCCCAACCTGGATGTAAAAATCGTTGCCGGTCTCGGCGGATTCAGCGGCGGGATTGAGGGCGTTACCCATCAGGGAACCGAAGACATTGGGATCATGCGGTCAATTGCCAATATGACAGTGGTGTGCGCTGCCGATGCAGCTTCTACGAAAAAAATTACCCAGGCAATTGCTACCTATGATGGCCCGGTGTATCTGCGTCTTGGCAGAGCGGTCTCACCGAAGGTGTTTGATGACAGCTATGTTTTCCAGCTTGGAAAAGCCAACGTACTGCAAGACGACGGGGACATCCTTCTGGTTGGTTATGGCTCCACCATTGGCCGCTGCATCAGCGCGGCAAAGCTTTTGGAGGAGAGGGGACTTTCCTGCAGCGTAATAGAAACCCCCTGCTTGAAGCCCTTCGACAATGAAACCATAGCTGCGATTGCGGCAAAAGCAAAGGTCGTGATGACGGTAGAGGATCATAACATTGTCGGTGGAGCTGGCTCAGCGGTTATGGAAGCATTGAGTGAGGCGGGGATTCGTGTGCCTGTTATCCGAATGGGACTTCAGGATTGCTTTGCCCAAAGCGGTGAATGTGAAGAACTGCTTGATTTCTATGGGATGGCACCCACGAACATTGCAAAAACGGTGCTTGCGTCCGGTTTGGTTTAAGTTGTTTTCACATAAAAAGATACTAGAATACTTCTTTTCACATTTTCGATAACGATAGAGATGTGCAGGAAAATCATGATATCACCGACAAAGAGAGTTTGTCTATGCTTTTCAGATCGCTGTAAGGATCATACTGCATGTACTGAGCGAAAGCGAGGCAAAGAAACTGTAGTTTTCAAAGTGACCGCAGCAAGTTTGTTCACCAGAGGAATGGAACCGCCGAGACGATGGTTCCATTCCTCTGGTTCTGATTTCAATGAACAAAGGTGCTACGAAGGAGTAGGGGCAGCATGAACTTTCAAAAAGCTGAATCATCTGCTGTTTCACCAGATGGGTCGCTGTGAAGCCCTGTGTGCGCGGTTTCCAACGAGGGAAATGTCAGACACCGCAGCCCCGTTTTTGCGCCGGATTTGGGAGCAATTTGGGCAACTGCAGTTGCAAGCGGGAGAAAGGGAGGTGGGTTGCCTTGCACCCACCCCCGGTTTCACATCGACCGGCAACGCCGGTCGTTCAAGGCCTTGCGGCCTTCGAGGGATTGCAAATCTTAGGTGGGTTGCTTCTGCTTCCTGCTTTGAGATTGTGGGTTGCTATGCCGGTTTTGCCCTGCGTTTCAGGGCTTTGACAGGGATTGTTGACCTTGCGCGGAAATTGCGTCGCAAAACAATGAAGAGGCGTCGTGCAAAAGATAGAATATGAAAAACACAGAGAGAAAGCCCTGGATTTTCTCGCTGTGTTGTGGTATTGATGTTGCTTACAGAACAAGGAGGTGGCACAATGGCAAAGAAACGAGCCAATGGCGACGGCAGCATTCGCAAGCGGAAGGACGGTCGCTGGGAGGGCCGCTATGTGGTGGGACATGATCCCGTCACCGGTAAGATGATCAGCCGGAACGTGCTGGGCAAGACCCAGGCAGAGGTGAAGGAGAAACTGCGAACAGCTATTGAAAACAGCAAGCGCCTGGACTATACACAAACTGGGAAGTATACGGTGGGCCAGTGGATGGACGAATGGTTCGAAGCCTATGCCAAGGTGAAGGTTCGCCCGTCCTCTCACCAGACCTACAAAGGCTACATCGAAAACCACATCAAGCCCAACATTGGTGACATCCCCATTGAGAAGCTGACCTCTCTCCAACTGCAAAAGTTCTACCAGCTGCTGCTGACCGAAGGCCGGGTCCCAAGAATTGAATCGGAGAAGCAGCCCAAGGGTCTCAGCGCCAAAACTGTGCGGAACATCAACCAGGCGATCTCCTCGGCCATGGATATGGCGGTGCGGCATAAGCTGATTCTCAGCAACCCCACCGAGGGCTGCGAGCTTCCGAAGGTTGAGCACCGGGAAATGAAAACGCTCCCCGCGGAGCAGCTGGGCGCCTTCCTGCGGGAAGCGAAGGAGAGCGGCGTGTACGAGCTGTACTACATGGATCTGGCCACGGGCTTGCGCCGGGGTGAGCTGCTGGGCCTCAAGTGGGAAGACATTGATTTGCAAAACGGCATTATCCATGTGCGCCGGCAGGTGGCAAGAGTGGATGGAGAAGTAAAGGAGCTGCCGCTTAAGACGAAGAACTCCTATCGGAACATCAGCATCTCCCAGGACGCAGTGACAATGCTGACAGAGATGGAAGCGCATCGTGTCAGTGACTACGTGTTCCCCTCATCCACCGGCGGACCAATCTCACCGGACAGCGTGAACAACATGCTGCACCGAGTGCTGAAGCGTGCGGGACTGCCAAGCATCCGCTTCCATGACCTGCGCCATACCTTCGCAACGCTGGCGCTGCAAAACGGCGTGGACATCAAGACCGTCTCCGGCATGCTGGGCCACTTCTCCGCCGGCTTCACTCTGGACACCTACGCCCACGTCACCACCAGCGCACAGAAAGAAGCTGCCAGGACTATGGGCAATGTTCTGGCGGTGGAGTGGAACAAGTGAAAACGAAGGCCGCAGACGATGGATTCGTCTGCGGCCCTGTGGCTATAAAACGGTATGCCTTCATCAAATAATTGTTTTTCTATCAAATTAATGTTATGCTATACTCGTATCCTGATTCCGCAGGCATATTACGAAAAACTTGATAAAGGTGTGCTGAGAATGGCCGATATAAAACTTTTTAATATTAAAGGAACCGTAAAAGAGTATCAGAGCAGTACTGTGACGCTCGAAAAAGAGCTACAGACAGTGATTGAAAATAATATGGACACCTTTTTTGGCGTTACATTCCTGGCATCGGAATACCGTACAACGGATGGCGGCAGGATGGACAGCATAGGAATTGATGAAAACCATTGCCCGGTAATCTTTGAATACAAGCGCTCATTGAAAGAAAATGTCATTAACCAGGGACTCTTTTACCTTAATTGGCTGCTGGATCACAAGGATAGTTTTAAAGTGCTTGTGATAGAAAAACTTGGAATGGAGGAGGCAAGCAATATTGATTGGACAATGCCCCGTCTGGTCTGTGTTGCTGGAGATTTCACAAAATATGACGAGTCTGCTATTAAGCAGATGAATCGGAACATTAGTTTGATTCGCTACAAAAAATTTGGTGATGACTTGCTCATGTTCGAGCAGGTCAACGAGAACATCGCTGCTGCAATCCCTGACCCGGAAGCACCTTCTGTAAAAGCCAAAGCTGCTTATAAATCCTTTGATGAGCAGCTGGAAAACGCAGACAAAGCCATTCGGGTTTTGTATCAGGATCTCGCGAATTATGTCCTTAGCCTTGGCGATGATATCAGCGAAAATCACCTGAAGCTTTATGCTGCCTTTAAGAAAATCAGAAATGTGATTACGGTAGTTGCCCAGAAGAAAAAACTGGTTGTCAATTTGCCGCTGGATGTTTCAACATTCACATTTGAGGAAGGTTTTTCACGGGATGTCTCCGGACTTGGCCATTGGGGATGCGGAGCAGTTGAACTGCATCTCCAGAGCAATGCCGATCTTGAAAAAGCAAAGCCGCTGCTTGACAGAGCGTACAACGAGAACTGAAGGGCGATGTGCAACCCAAATCTGCTGACGGATAACCAGGCACCCTCACCAGATGGGTCGCAGAAAGCAAAGAAAAGGGGAGGACAGGGGGGAGAAATCTGCGAGGTGAAAGCGGCACTGGGAGGTTTGGTGGTTTTTGGGCCTTTCCACAGCTTTTCGCTTTTGGGTCAAGGTTTGGGTCGGGGGAGTTTGCGGCTTCGAGAATTAGAACTTTTTTGAACAAAATGAAAAAGAAAGTTCCGAAAACCAACGGTTTTCGGAACTTTTGTGGTTGCGGGGGAAGGATTTGAACCAACGACCTCCGGGTTATGAGCCCGACGAGCTACCAGCTGCTCTACCCCGCGATATTGATTTAGCTTGTAAATAATAGCACGAAGCAGACTAAAAGTCAATACCTGAATTGAAATTTATAAGCGAAAATTTATGCAGGGGACTGTGAATAATATGCGATTTTCAGTTGCTTTTGCAGCGCATTAAGAGCGGCTTAGCGGAGGAAAAAGAAAGCAAATTGCAGCGCCCTTGCATCTGCCCCGGCTACAGGGTATAATCAATGAAGAGAAAGCACAGCGGAAAGGGGGCAGGCTTATGGCGGAGGGGGAACGCCTGAACATCTACGCGGACTGGAACCCCTGGCACGGCTGCACCAAGATCAGCCCGGGCTGCAAATACTGCTATGTCTACCGGCAGGACGAGATGTACGGCAGCACCCTGGCCAGCAGCCTGTGCCGGAAAACAGGGGCCTTTGACTTGCCCATGAAGCGGCGGCGGGACGGAAGCTACAAAATCCCGCCGGGGAAGATCGTATTCACCTGCTTCACCTCGGACTTCCTTTTGGAGGACGCGGACCCCTGGCGGCCTGACTGCTGGCGGATGATGCGCCAGCGCAGCGACTGCTGGTTCTACTTCTTCACCAAGCGCATCCACCGGCTGGCGGACTGCTTGCCGCCGGACTGGGGTGAGGGCTATGACAACGTGCTCATCGGCTGCACGGTGGAAAACCAGGACAGGGCGGACTACCGCCTGCCCATCTTCCTGGACCTGCCCATCAAGCACCGCTCCATCATCGCCTCGCCCCTGCTGGAGCGGCTGGACCTGCGCCCTTATCTGGATGGCAGGATTGAGGAGGTGGCCACAGGTGGGGAGTCCGGCGTGGAGGCCCGGCCCTGTGACTATGACTGGATTCTGGACCTGCGCCGCCAATGTGTGGAAAAGGACATTCCCTTCCGCTTCCACCAGACTGGCGCCTACTTCATCAAGGACGGGCGGATATACCGGGTCAGGCGGAGGTATCAGCTGAGCCAGGCCAGGAAGGCCAACATCGACTACCGCATCGGAGACTACTTCCTGCCGGATAAGGTGGCCCGGCAGGTCTATGGCCGGCAGGAACCGGCGGGAATGCAGCAGATGAAAATAGAACTGCCATAAGCAGAGGGAAGCTCTGCCTATGGCAGTTTTTGCTTGTTAAAAGCAGATGAAGTGCGGGGGGGGAACGAACCTCTCAGGCGCTTCGCGCCAGCTCCCCGCGTCAGAAGAAACTCGCTGCATTTCGTTTCCCCGGTTTGCGTAAGAGCCGGGGAAACTGCATATCCGCTCCTTCCTTCTTCCTTTCCACTTTGAAGCATCCGCTTCAAAGTGGTGGGGGACAACCCTCTCTGCCCAGTGTGCACTGGGCAGAGAGGGAGCCTATAAAAAGCCTCCCCTGTGTAAGGGGAGGCGGCAAAAATCTGTGATTTTTGACGGAGGGGTTGTAAAGAAAAAGTGCAATATTTGCAAGATAAAAAATAGAATTCGGAATTTTTCATAGGACAATCCCTCAGTCATGGCTTCGCCATGACAGCTCCCTTTACACAAGGGAGCCTATGGGGGCGGTGGTTTTACTGGTCAGCTCTCTTGGAGAAGGAGAGCCTATGCCACCTCATCCGCCCAGTGTGCGTACTGGGCACCTTCCCCTCCAGGGGAAGGCTTGGAGGTGAGGAAGAGAGACAGAGCAAAAGTTAATCATCCTCTTTCCCAATCTGCTCCTCCAGGCGCTGTATCCGCTCCTTCAAGCGGTCGATCTCTTCCGACTGCCGGTAAAACAGCAAGGTGATCACAGCGGGAACCAGGGCCACCACCAGAAGGGCGGCATAAAAATGCCGGTTATCGAAAAGAAGGCTGCCGCCAAAAAACATGAAGCAAAACAGAAAAATCACCCAGCCTACATAGCTGGCCAGAAAGGCTTTCATTTGCGTTCCCCTTTCAATACTCGTAAATGCCGCCGCCGATGAATTCCCGGATGAGGGCGTCCGTGGCCACCAGACTCTCGTCAATCTCGCCAAAGAGCTGGAGGGCCGGCAGCACCGCCCGGAGCTCCTCAAAGCGCTCGATCCCCTCCGGCACGGAGCGGAACAGCTCCGTTGCGGTGCGGTTGAACACCGCAAGCTCATAGGGGGTGGAGGTGTCAAACTGGAAATCCGCCGTGTCCTTATAGGGGGAGATGTACAGCTTCTCACCCCGGCGCACGTTGGCCCACATACCCATGGTCTCCGCCGGGTCGGAGCCGCGGAACTTATAGTCCCGCACCATCCGCCGCACCAGGCGGAACCAGGTGCGCTTAAAGACTACCTTGCCCTCAAACAGCACGTCGCTGCGGGCGGAGATGTACAGCTTGAAGGCCTCCGGGTGGACCTGGGTGATCATGCTGTTGAGGGCATGGATACCCTCAAAGATCACCACCTCGTCCTTTTTCAGCTTGATGGACTTGGAGGGCTCCTGCACCCGCATCCGCCGGGAGAACTCATACTTGGGCACAAAGACCCGCTCCCCCCGGGAGAGCATGGAGAAGTGCCGGTTCAGCAGCTCCATATCCATGCACAGGGGCGACTCCAGATCCAGCTGGCCCTCCGGGGTGCGGGGGGTATTCTCATCGATGGTTTTGAAATAGTCGTCCATGGCCACATAGTGGGTGCCCACCCCCCGCCGGTTCAGCTCCTCGGCAATCTTCATGGAGGTAGTGGTCTTGCCGGAGCCGGAAGGGCCGGACAGCAGGACAATGGGGCTGTTGGTCTTGTTTTGAATAATCCGGTCGGCTGCTTCGGCCACCTTGCGGCGATAGCTCTCGTCGCTCTCGGCCATGAAGGCCACCGGGTCAGAAACGGTTCTGAAATTGATATCGTTGAGTTGGTACGCCATGCTCAGTCCTCCTGAATCAAGAATTCTCTGTAAAAATCGCCGATGCTGTTCTTATCAGCACAGGTGCGGTCAATACTCTCAATATATTCCAGCGGGTATTTGGGGGCCATCAGCCGGATGTTCCGTCCCCGGTCGGGCCGGATCAGCTTGGTGGAACCACCGCCGCCCATGGCAAGGATGCTGCAAAGCTCCTCCATGATGCAGATGTTATAGAGATTCACATAGCCGGGCCTTGCCCAGCCCACGTTCTCAAAGCCGCCGGACATAAACTTCTGCCGGTAGAGATAATAGGGGGCATAGTCCGCAGCGCGCAGCCGCTGCCCGGCCAGGTCCAGCATGGCGCTGACCTCCGCCGCCCCGGGAATGGCAAGCCCCTCCAGGGTGATGCGAGAGCCTTTCTTCAAGGACAGGGTGTGGACGGTGATATTCTCCGGCGAGAGGGCCAGCACCTTTTCCAGAGTGTCCTCAAACTGGGCTGTTGTATCCCCCGGCAGGCCGGCAATCAGGTCCATGTTCACCGCGAAGCCCCCCACCCGGCGCACCGTCTCCAGGGCGCTTATGATGTCTGCCGCGGTGTGCTTGCGGCCAATGGCGGCCAGGACGGCGTCGTCCATGGTCTGGGGGTTGACGCTGAGCCGGTCCACTCCGTGGCGGCGCAGCACCCGCAGCTTTTCCCCGGTAATGGTGTCGGGCCGGCCGGCTTCCACCGTGTATTCCCGCAGGGCGGAAAGATCAAATTCCTCCGCAAGCCAGGTGCACAGTTCGTCCAGCTGCGCCGCTGACAGGGTGGTGGGGGTGCCGCCGCCCATATAGACCGAGACCACCCGCAGCCCCAGAGCCTTTACCTGGGCCGCCGTGGCCACAATCTCCTGATGCAGGGCCTGATGGAAGGGGGCGATCAGCTTCATGCTTTTTTCCACAGACTGGCTCACAAAGCTGCAATAGGCGCAGCGGGTGGGGCAGAAGGGGATACCCACATAGAGGCAGATATCCCGGGGAGCCAGGGAGGCCATGGCCTTCAGGGTTTCCCGGCTGGTATCCAGGCAGAGGGCGGCCCGGGCGGGACTGACGTCATATTCCCGGATGAAGGCCTTCAACGCCTGCTGTTCGGACAGACCTTCGTTCAGCAGGCCAGCCAGCAGCTTGCCGGGGCGAACGCCGGTGAGAGCGCCCCAGGCCGGCTTTTTCACGCCGCTGTTCAGGGCCGCGCGGTAGATGGCGTTTTTGATCAGCCGCTGCCGCACCCGGTCGGCTTCCAGCGGCTCGGCATCGGCAGGGAGGACGGCGGCCGCCCGGCCCCGAAAGACCTGGCCGGAGCGCCACAGGGCGCAGCTGGCGGTGGTATAGCGGGAGCCACGGCTGAGGCGGATTTCCATCCGATCCCCCGCGGGCTTCCCCTCCGGGTATTCGGGCCGCTCCTCCGGGAACATGGTCAGCAGCATCTGCTCCACGGCGTATTTATAGTCGTGCCCGTTCAAATAAAGTCTCATGGCGACCTCTCAGCTTACATAAAAGTAAATTTCATTATATCACCTTTTTTGCCTTTGCACAACCGAAAAGAGAGAAAAGCCGTGCTTTTGTACAAGGAAAAGCGGCAAAATGGGAGAAAAATTTTTCAAAAAAAGCAGCAAAATCTATTGGAAATTTCTCCCGATTTGTTGTAATATATAAGAGAAAGTAATAGTATTGGGGTAGTTTACCATGTATGCGATAGGAGAAAAAATCATATACGGGGAAAACGGCGTCTGTACGGTAGAGAAAATCGCGCCGCTGGAGATGAGCGGGGCTAACCGGGGCAAGCTGTATTATTATCTCACCCCTCTTGTGGGCAGCGGCACCTATTTCACGCCGGTGGATTCCAACGCCTTTATGCGCCCGGTGATGAGCCGGGAGGCGGCGGAGGCCTTTATCGACTCGATTCCCGGCATCGCGCCTGCGGTATGCAATGACAACCGCTTTAACCATGTGGACGCCTTTTATAAGGAGCTGTTCAAGCAGCACACCTGCGAGGCGCTGGTGAGCATTGTGAAGGGGCTTCACGGCCGCATGGCGGAGCGCAAGACCAAGAGCAGCCGGGCCGAGGCCACCATGAAGCGGGCCAAGGACATCCTTCACGGAGAACTGGCCATCGCACTGGAAATGGATATCAGCGAGGTGGAGGGCTATATTGCCCGCCGCATCGGCGAAATGTGAAAATAGATCAAGCGGAGCCGTCCCAAGGGTGGGGCGGCTCCGTTTTGTCAGCTTGTCAAAAAAGTCTGTTTCACGTGCTGCACCAGTGCATACTGCTGGTCAAAGGCTTCCCCTTGAGGGGAAGCTGGCGGCGCAGCCGACTGATGAGGTGGCAAGTAAAAACTGGAAAAAGAAGAAACTTCCGTCAAAAACGCAGGATTTCCACCTCATCCGCCCAGTGTGCGCACTGGGCACCTTCCCCTCAAGGGGAAGGCTATGGGCGGGGGAAAGCAGCGTTTTTATAAGCATTAATTTTTCTGGAAGCCCCGCAGGAACTGGCGGGTGCGCTCCTCCGTGGGCTGACCCATCACCTGGGCAGGGGGCCCTTGCTCCACAATGATACCGCCGTCAATGAACAGCACCGTGTCGGACACGGCGGCGGCAAAGCTCATCTCGTGGGTGACGATGACCATGGTCATGTCCTCCTGGGCCAGCTGGCGGATCACGTTCAGCACCTCGCCGGTCAGCTCCGGGTCCAGAGCGGAGGTTGGCTCATCAAAAAAAAGCACGTCCGGGGTCAGGGCCAGGGCCCGGGCGATGGCCACCCGCTGCTGCTGCCCGCCGGAGAGCTGGTGGGGGTAAAAGTCCAGCTTGTCCCCCAGGCCTACCCGGCGCAGCAGCTCCACGCTCTTGTTCTGGATGGCCTGCTCCACCCCACGGCGGTCCCGCCGGTATTCGGGCAGGGACTTGGCCTGGAGCCGGGGCGCAAGGGAAACGTTCTGCAGGGCCGTATACTGGGGGAACAGGTTGAAGTTCTGGAACACCAGGCCGAAGTGGAGCCGGTTTTGCCGAATCTGGGCAGGGGACAGCTCCTGGCCGGCATCACTGTCAAAGAGGACCTGGGGACCGGCCTGGCCGTTGATGACAATTTTGCCCTGGGTGGGCATTCCCAAAAAGTTCAGGCAGCGCAGCAGGGTGGTCTTGCCGCCGCCGGAGGGGCCGATGACGGAGAGGGTCTGGCCCTTTTCCAGGGAAAAGCTGATGCCCTTGAGCACCTGCAGCTGGTCAAAATTCTTATGGAGATTGGTAACCTCAAGCAAAGCCATAGCGCCGCCTCCTTAAACCTTGAAGTAGTCCAGCTTCTTTTCCAGCCAGCCGAAGAGAATGGTCAGCAGGCCGTTGAACGCCAGATAGTAAACGCCGGTGAAGAACAGGGGCCAGATGATGCCGGAGGATTTGATGAAGGCCTGGCCGTTCCACATCACTTCGTACACCGCAATGACACGAACCAGGGAGGTGTCCTTCACCAGGGTGATGATCTCATTGCCCATGGGGGGCACGATGCGCTTGATCACCTGCAGCAGGGTCACCTTGAAGAAAATCTGGGTGCCGGTCATGCCCAGCACCTGGCCCGCCTCCTTCTGGCCCTTGGGGATGCTCTCAATGCCGCCGCGGAAAATCTCGGAAAAGTAGCAGGCGTAGTTGAGGATAAAGGCCGCCATGGCCGCGGCAAAACGGCCGGAGGAGCCGGTGCCCCAGATGTTGTAGCCCAGCATACCGGGGCCGTAATACACCAGAAGCAATTGCAGCATCAGCGGGGAGCCGCGGATGATCCATACCAGGGTCTTTACCACGCCCTTGAGAGGCTTGAAGCTGCTCATGGAGCCAAAGGATATGATCAGGCCCAGGGGGATGGCCCCCAGCAGGGTCAGGAGAAAAATCTCCAGGGATTTGAAAAAGCCCTCGTTCAGGCTCATGATTACGGTCTGGAACATGGCAAACCTCACAGTTGTTTTTCTATTTGAACAGTTCACAAGCAGAGGAAGCATGAGCTTCCTCTGCTTATCGATTTAGCACGCTATTTGATTATACTATATCCGCGCTTATTCTGCAACAATGGATTCCTGCACGCCGTAGACGGTGGCAATTTCCTCAACGGTGCCGGCGGCAAAGGCGTCAGCGTAGAAGGCGTTGAAGGCATCCACCAGGTCGCTGCCGCTGCGGAAACCGACGCCGTACTTCTCCTCGGTGAGGGAGACGGTGTAGGTCAGCTGCTCGTAGCTGGTGCCCTCGCCGATCATGGCGCCGGCCATCAGCAGGTCAATGACGCAGGCGTCGGCGGTGCCGGCGGCCACGTTCATCAGGGCGTCAGCCTGGGTGGAGACGGCGGTGAAGTCCAGCCCCAGGTCCTGCACGGCGGCTTCACCGGCGGAGCCGGCTTCCACCGCAAAGGCCAGGGAGGAGAGGCTCTCCACGGTCTGGTACTGGTCGGCTACGTCGGCCTTGACCACCACTACCTGGGCGTTGTTGCAATAGGGCTTGGAGCAGCCCATGCTGTTGAGCACTTCGGGGGTCAGGGTCATGCCGTTCCAGACGGCGTCAATGCTCTTGGAGTTCAGCTCCAGGATTTTGTTATCCCAGTCGATCTCGATGAATTCCACGGCTACACCCAGAGACTCGGCAAAGGCCACGGCCATGTCAGCGTCAAAGCCGATCCACTCGCCGGCGTCATTCTTGTAGTCCATGGGGGCAAAATCGGTGATGCCGACGATCAAAGTGCCCTTGCCCTGCACATAGGCCAGGTCACTTTCAGCGGCGGGAGCTTCGGCAGGGGCTTCGGCGGGAGCCTGGGTGGCGGCAGGGGCCTGGGCACCGCCGCAGGCACACAGGGCCAGCACCATGGTGAGGGTAAGTATAACGGCAAGAAGCTTTTTCATTTTGTTGTCCTCCATACGAGAATTATTTAGTACGGCAGTATAATAACACATTAGCGAAATAAAGCAAGAACTTTTTTCAATGACGCTGTGCGATTTTTGCACAGCAAAGAAAGATTGAGAAAAATAAAATAATGCTTTAATTCCCAGCAAGTTTATGGTATATTAAAGCAGTAGGAAATAAAAACTAAATTCCGGCGTCTGATTGCCGCGCCGCGGCGGGGGAAGGACCCCGGTCCGGCAGCAGAAACATAAAAGAAGGAGGCGATGCGCATGAATATAACCAGCAAAGGGCGCTACGCACTGCGGGTCATGCTGGACCTGGCCCAGCACCGGGAGGAGGGCTATATCTCCCTCAAGACCATCGCCGACCGGCAGGGCTACTCCATGAAGTATCTGGAGATGATTGTGGGCAGCCTGAAGCGGGAGGGCCTGGTGGCCAGTACCCGGGGCAAGGAGGGCGGTTACCGGCTCGTCCGTGACCCGGAGGACTACACCATCGGGGAAATCCTCCGCTGTATTGAGGACAATCTGGCCCCGGTGGCCTGCATCAAGGCCGGCGACATTTGCTGCGAGCACGCCGGCGAGTGCATGACCGTGCCCATGTGGAAGGAGCTGGACGACATCACCAACGCCTATCTGGACGGGGTGAGTCTGCAGGACCTGCTGACGGGCGAAAAGTGGAAAAAGCCCATTGACAAATAAACGCACTGTGATATAATTCCCAGTAGAATAATAGGAAATGGAGATAGAACCATGTTTGTATATGCTGATAACGCAGCCACCACCAGCGTCAGCAAGACCGCGCTGGACGCCATGCTGCCCTACCTGACCGAGAATTACGGCAACCCCTCCAGCCTCTACGCCTTTGCCCAGAAGGCCACCGAGGCGGTGGCGGAGGCCAGAGCCACCGTGGCCGCCTGCCTGGGCGCCGCCAGCCCCCGGGAGATCTACTTTACCTCCGGCGGCAGCGAGGCCGACAACCAGGCCATTATGTCCGCCGCCCGCCTGGGCGCGCGCAAGGGCAAGAAGCACCTGATTTCCACCAAGTTTGAGCATCACGCGGTGCTGCACACCCTCAAGCGCCTGGAGAAGGAGGGCTATGAGGTCACCCTGCTGGACGTGCATGAGGACGGTGTGGTGCGGCTGGAGGACGTAGCCGCGGCCATCCGGGAGGACACCTGCCTGGTGACCATCATGTTCGCCAACAACGAGATCGGCACCGTGCAGCCCATTACGGAAATCGGCGCCCTGTGCCGGGAGAAGGGCATCCCCTTCCACACCGACGCGGTGCAGGCGGCGGGCCACATGCCCATCGATGTGGAGAAGATGAACATCGATATGCTGTCCATCTCCGGCCACAAGTTCCATGCCCCCAAGGGCGTGGGCGCCCTGTACTGCCGGAAGAACATCCCCCTGTTCAACCTGATCGAGGGCGGCGGCCAGGAGCGGGGCAAGCGGGCCGGCACCGAGAACGTGGCCGGGATCGTGGCCATGGCGGCGGCGCTGAAGGAATCGGTGGACAATATGGAAGAGGACAGCAAAAAGATGATTGCCATGCGGGATAAGCTGTTTGCCGAGCTGTCCAAGATCCCCCACAGCAAGATCAACGGCAGCCTGGAGCACCATGTGCCCGGCACGGTGAATATGTGCTTTGAGGGCATCGAGGGGGAGAGCCTGCTGCTGATGCTGGACGCCAATGGCATCTGCGCCTCCTCCGGCAGCGCCTGCACCTCCGGCTCCCTGGACCCCAGCCATGTGCTGCTGTCTCTTGGTCTGCCCCATGAGGTGGCCCACGGCTCCCTGCGCCTGTCCATCGGCGAGTACAACACCATGGAGGAGATCGACCACATCTGCCGGGTGGTGCCCCAGGTGGTGGAATATCTGCGGAACATGTCCCCGGTATGGGATGAACTGGAGAAGGGCCAGCGGCCCCATCTGATCTGATAAAACAGTACACTTATATATAGGAGGAAATCATTATGGCACTTTACAGCGATAAGGTCATGGACCATTTTCAGAATCCCCGGAACGTGGGCAAGATCGACGACGCCGACGGCATCGGCGAGGTGGGCAACGCCAAGTGCGGCGACATCATGCGGATGTATATCAAGGTGAAGGACGGCGTCATCACCGACTGTAAGTTCAACACCTTCGGCTGCGGCAGCGCCATTGCCACCAGCTCCATGGCTACGGAGCTGATCAAGGGCAAGAGCGTGGAGGACGCCCTGAAGCTGTCCAACCAGGCAGTGGTGGAGGCTCTGGACGGGCTGCCCGCCCATAAAATCCACTGCTCCGTGCTGGCGGAGGAGGCTGTCCGTGCCGCTGTCAAGGACTACTACGACAAGAACGGCATCGCCTACAACGCGGAGGAGTTTCAGATTCACGACTGCGAGCATTGCAGCGAGTGAGGACGAAGGCTTTGTAAACAAACCCCCGGAACAGGATTTTGAACTGCTCCCCGTCAAGTAGACAGTGAAATAATTAAAGGAAAATTCACAGC
>JBJDXQ010000004.1:0-21903 GCA_051866745.1 Candidatus Limivicinus sp.
ATCAGAGGACTTTCCTTGATGAGACTCTCGGTCGTCCTTTCTGGCTATACTATAGCAAATCCGGCAGGCAGTTTCAAGAGCCAGCTTCAACGAAATCCAGGGGCCCAAATTATACAAGTCTACAATCTTTGTCTAAACTGCATTTTTGTTGTTGCCTGGCGGGTTTTGCTGTGCTATATTGATATTGTTGGGCTCAGAGTTTCTTTGCTCTGAGCCGCACTATTTTAAGTAAGATAGAGAGATGAGCAATTATGGATATGTTGGAAACCCTGCATTACACCGTTACCGAAGCCGACTGCGACCAGCAGGGCTATATCACCGTGAAGAGCCTGATCCAGCAGCTGGTGGTGGCAGCCACCACCCGCAACCGTCTGGAGGGGGGCAGCAAGCAGGTGCTGATGGCCAACCTGAAAGCCGTGTGGATGTTCCGCCGCATCATCGTGCGCCAATTTCAGCACCTCCACGCCGGGGATGAGCTGGTGGGCTTCGCCTCCAGCCGCACCGTCTGCGGCCGGCACTACACCCAGCAGGGCGAGCTTTACCGGAATGGGGAGCTGGTGGCACAGCTGAACCATGTGATGATGCCGGTGGTGCTGCGGGGCCGCCGCCGTCTCACCTGCGCGGACATTGAGCCCTTCTTCAACGCCCCGGCCCTGAACGAGGCAGAAGATTTTGATCCGCTGCCCACCATTGAGGACTTCCCCTACACGGAGGAAAAGTCCTTCACCCTGGCCGACTGCGACGCCAACGGCCACTACTCCACCTTTGACTACCCGGAGCTGGTGTGCCGGCTCAGCGGCTATTATGAGGGGGAGCGGCCCCTGATCGCCCATATGCAGGTGGACTTCGTGAAGGAGTGCGTCAACGGCAGCGTCATCCGCATGGGCGCCATGCCCCAGGGGGATGGCATCAAGGTGCAGGGCCAGCACATCAGCACCGGCAAGCCCGCCTTCAACGCCTACTGCGAGTACAAAAGATAACTCTCACGGCTACACAAAAAGGCTCCCTTGTGTAAAGGGAGCTGTCAGCGAAGCTGACTGAGGGATTGTTTTATAAAATATTTGGGATTATCTGTTATGTCATGCAATTTCGGAACGTTTCTTTTACAACCCCTCCGTCAAAAATCTACGATTTTTGCCACCTCCCCTTACACAGGGGAGGCTTTGGCTGGTTCTTTGACAGACTCAACAGCCCGGCAGCTTTGGCTGCCGGGCTGATCTTTTTATATGGCTTTCGGTTCCTCGCCAGGCTCAATGGGGCAGACATAGCCGGAGGCGGCGCGGCGGGCAAATTCTTCCCGGGCCGCTTGCAGCGCTTCTGGCTTTTCCATCAGGTCGATGGCCGTGGCCGCCAGCACCTTGGCCGCCATCAGCAGGCCCTTGTGGGCCAGGCCGCTTTTCCCGCAGGACACCACCTGCCAGGAGTGATGGGGCAGGCCCGCCGGCCAGGTAACGATATCCACCTGGGAGGTGGGGGTCAGCCAGCTGACGTCGCCCACGTCGGTGCTGCCGGGGATGAACACATTGCCGGAGTACAGGGGCATGACGAAGTCGTTGATGGGCTTTTTCATATTCTCCGTCAGCTGCCGCACCTGCCGGGCGATCTGCTCGTCGCATTTGGCGCCGATGCCGGGGGGATCGGACTCCGCTTCATAGGTGGCGCGGAGGGCCTGAGCAAAGGCCACATCCTCCTCATCATAGCTGGGCGCGCCCACCAGCTCCATGTTCGCCTGGAGCAGCTTTTCCATGGTGTAATTGGGCAGCAGCTCCGCCGTGCCGTCGATAAACACCCGGTCAAAGCGGGTGTCGGTCATCATGGCGGCGCCCTGGGCGATCTTGTCCACCCGGGCCTGGAGCTTCACGGAGTCGGCCACCTTGTTGGCCCGCACCATGTACAGCACCGTGGCATGGGCCTGCACCACGTTGGGGGAGACGCCGCCGGAATCGATGATGGCGTAGTGGATGCGGCAGTCGTCGGTGGTGTGCTCCCGCAGAAACTGGACGCCGATGTTCATCAGCTCCACCGCGTCCAGGGCGCTGCGGCCGTTATAGGGGTCCCCCGCCGCATGGGCGGAGACGCCGTGGAATTTGTACATCACCTGGATGCAGGAGTTGTTGGTGCCGGTGCGCACCTGGTTCACATCCGCCGGGTGCCAGCTGAGGGCCGCATCCAGCTGCTTCCACAGCCCCTCCCGGGCCATGAAGGCCTTGCCGCTGCCGCCCTCCTCGCCGGGGCAGCCGTAGAAGATGACGGTGCCGGGCCGGCCGGTTTTTTCCAGCCAGGCCTTCACCGCCGCGGCCGCAGCCAGGGAGCCGGCCCCCAGCAGATTGTGGCCGCAACCGTGACCGCAGCCGCCGGGGATCAGCGGCTCCGGCTGAGTAGCCCCCGCCTTCTGGCTCAGGCCGGAGAGGGCGTCAAACTCGCCCAGGATGCCGATGACCGGCCGGCCGCTGCCATAGCTGCCGCAAAATGCGGTGTCAATGCCGCAGAGCTTCTCTGTGACGGCAAAGCCCAGCTCCCGCAGGGCAGCGCAGTAGCTGGCGGTGGAGCCAAATTCCTTCAGGGACAGCTCCGGGTTTTCCCAGATGGTATCCGCCAGGGCGCAGAAGAAATCCGCCCTGGCGTCCACGTATTCAATGGCAATTTGTTTGGAAGCGTTCATTACAGCACCTTGGAAAGGAAATCCTGCAGCCGGGGGTTCTGGGGGTGGTTGAAGATCGCATCGGGGCTGCCCTCCTCCAGCAGCAGGCCGTCGGCCATGAACAGCACCCGGTTGCCCACTTCACGGGCGAAGCCCATCTCGTGGGTGACCACCACCATGGTCATGCCCTCTTTAGCCAGCTCCTTCATAACATCCAGCACCTCGCCCACCATTTCCGGGTCCAGGGCAGAGGTGGGCTCGTCAAAGAGCATCACATCCGGCTCCATGGCCAGGGCGCGGACGATAGCCACACGCTGCTTCTGGCCGCCGGAGAGCTGGATGGGGTAGGCGTCGGCACGGTCCGCCAGACCCACGCGGGCCAGCAGCTCCATGGCCTTGGCCTCCGCCTCGGCCTGGGTCTTGCCCTTCACCTGGACGGGGGCGATGCACATATTCTGCAGAATGGTCATATGGGGGAACAAGTTAAAGTGCTGGAACACCATGCCCATCTTCTGGCGGTGGAGGTCAATGTCCAGCTTCTTGCCGTTTTCGTCCTTTTTCTTGGTAATATCCACGCCCTCAAAGACGATAGAGCCGGCGGTAGGCTGCTCCAGCAGGTTCAGGGAGCGGAGGAAGGTGGATTTGCCGGAGCCGGAAGGCCCGATGACCACCATCACATCCCCCTTGTTGATGTCCACGGTCACGCCGTCCAGGGCCTTGATGGCGCCCTTGTTGTAGTGTTTTTTCAGGTCCTTGACCTGGATCAGCTTATCGTTTGTCTCCACGGCTCATCTTCCTTTCAAAATGTGCGATCACTTTACTGGTGGGGAAGGTCAGGCAGAAGTACAGCACCGTAGCGATGATCAGCGCCTCGCCCATCCTGTATGTAGCGCCCTTTACCGCGTTCACCGCCGACATGATATCCTGCACGCCGATGGTATAGCAGATGGCGGACTCCTTGATGATGGTGACGAATTCGTTGGCGATGGCCGGCAGAATATTTTTGATGGCCTGGGGCAGCACGATAAAACGCATGGTTTTCCAGGAGGACAGGCCCAGGGACCGGGCCGCCTCGGTCTGGCCGCCGTCGATGGACTGGATGCCGGAGCGGATGATTTCCGACAGATAGGCGCCGGAGTTCAGCGCCAGGGCCACCACCGCGGGGAAGAAACGGTCAAAACGGATAAAGCCGAAAAGCTTGAAGCCCGGCAGCACCTTGACCCCGTCAAACACCACATAGAAGATCAGAAACACCTGCACCACCATAGGGGTAGCACGGAACAGCTCCACATAGGCGGTGGAAACAGCTCTCAGAATTCTCGACCTGCCCAAGCGGCAGGTGGCGATCACCAGAGCCAGAATAAAACCAAAGAAAACAGTGAGGGCAGACAGGGAGATGGTGCAGACCACGCCCTGCAAAAACAGCTGCCAATATTCAAATGCTTTTTCAAAGCCTTTTATTGTTAACATATGCCGCTCTCCTTTACAGCGCAAAGCGCCTCCGTTGCAGAGCGGAGGCCTTTGCGTTACCCTTATTCTTATGCAGTGCTGTCCGTTTATTCTTCCAGCAGACCTTCGATGATCTCGCCGGTGGACTGCTCGTTGGCCTCAGCCACGAAAGCGTCCATAGAGCCATCAGCAATGGCGGCAGCAATGGCCATGTTCACACCGGCCAGCAGAGCCTCGTTGCCCTTGCAGACACCGACAGCGGAACCTTCCACATCATAGGGAACATCCAGAACGATAGCCAGTTCGGGATAGCTCTGTGCGTAGTTGACAGCAACGGCAGTCTCGATGAATGCGCCGTCCAGCTTGTCGCCCAGCAGCTCGGCAATGATATCGGTCACCTTCACCAGAGGAACGATGTCAGCATCGGGGGTGTTCTCGTTGGCCAGGTCCATCTGGATGGAACCGTTCTGAGCGCCGATGGAGTACTCAGCCTTGTTGGCAGAGGCCAGATCGGGGAACAGGTCGGCCTTGGACTGGACAGTCACGAAGGACTGGCCGCCCTGGTAGTAGATATCGGAGAATTCCATGGCGTCCATACGGCTGGGGTCAGGGGACAGGCCGGCCAGACCCAGGTCCACACTGCCGGCGGCCAGCTCATTGAGAACACCGTCAAAATCGATGGGAACCATCTCCAGCTCCAGGCCCAGGTAATCGGCAATGTAACCGGCCAGAGCCACGTCAAAACCGGCCAGAACCGGGGTGCCGTCCACAACGGCGTAGAACTCATAGGGGGCAAAGTCAGGGCTGGTGGCCACGGTCAGCTTGCCGTCGGTGACGGTGGTGAGCACGGCCTTCAGCTCTTCCAGGCTCATGGACGCGTAATCCACAGGACCGTCGGGCTCGGCAACGGGAGCCTCGGTGGCGGCGGGAGCCTCGGTCTTGGAACCGCAGGCGCACAGGGCCAGAATCATGGTCAATGCCAGCAGCATTGCAAGTGCTTTCTTCATGTTTTTCATTTTGTTTTCCTCACTGTTTTTTAATTTCAAAGCAATGTCCAAAGGGTCTCTCCCCTTGACGTGTGAGATCATAACACAGGGCGCTCTGCTTGTCAACAGTTTTTTGAGAAAAAATACGTTATTTTTTGAAATTATTCATCGATTATTCATTTCGAGCGTGAATATTCACGATTTATATGCATATTCATCGGTTTTTGTATGCTCAGGGGCCGCGTCTGACGTACAGCTCCAGCTTGCTGCCGCCGCATTGGGCGCAGCGGACCTGGCCACCGGGGCCCCGGAGCAGCAGGTCCACCACCTTGCCCCGCCGCAGATAGAAGGTCGTCTGGCCGCATTGGTTGCACTGCACCTTGTACTTTGCCCGGCGTTCCAGCTCCGCCCGGCTCTCCGCCGTTTGGGCGGCCAGCCGGTCCGGGGAACAGCCCAGCTCCCGACAGGCGGCTTTCCAGACCGCGTCGTGGCCATGCCGCTCCCCGGGGTGACGCAGATAGACCAGGGCGTGGGCATATTCGTGGCGCACCGTGTCCCAGAAGGCTTCCTCCTCATCCAGCAAAGAGGCATTGATGGTAATCCGCAAGGCCCCAGCCCTCCCCTTTGCCGGATAGCGGAAGCTGCCCAAGCGCCGGACGCCCCGGCGGGAAAGAGCAATCTCCACAGCGGATGTGTCCACCCCGCAGAGCCGGTCCAGCCGGTCATACTCGGCACGGATTTCTTCCAGGCTATGCATCAATTCTCCTCCCCTATCCCGAAAAGGCGGCGGCCGTTGGCCAGGGTGGCGGCGGCCACGGCCTCATGGTCCAGACCCTTGACCTCTGCAATCTTATCCACAACATAAGGCAGGTTCCCCGAATCGTTCCGCCTGCCCCGCATGGGCACCGGGGAGAGGTAGGGGCTGTCCGTCTCGATCAGGATCCGCTCCAGGGGGCAGAGTTCCAGAACTTCCAAAGCCTTGCGGGCGTTTTTATAGGTGATCGGACCGTCGAAGCCCAGGTACCAGCCCAGCTTCAACAGCTCCGCCGCCATCTCGGCGCTGCCGGAATAGCAGTGGAACACGCCCCGCAGGTTTGGATAGTCCCGGACGATCTCCATGCAGTCCCCATGGGCCTCCCGGTCATGGACAATGATGGGCTTATCCAGCCCCAGGGCCAGGCCGATCTGGCGGCGGAACAGGTCTTTCTGCTCGGTCTTATGGCTGGCATCCCAGTAATAGTCCAGGCCGATTTCCCCAATGGCCACGCATTTGGGGTGGGCCGCCAGCTTTTCCATCTGGCAAAACCTCTCCCGGTCGTATTTATCCAGCTCTTCCGGGTGGAAGCCCACCGCGGCATAGACGAAGTCGAAATGCTCCGCCAGGGCAATGGCCGCCCGACTGCTCTCCAGATCACAGCCGGGATCAAGAATATAGTTCACGCCTTCGCTGTTCAGCCGGGCCAGAAGCGCGTGCCGGTCAGGATCAAAGGCCTTGTCGTCATAATGGGCATGGGTGTCAAAATACATGGGCAGTCCCTCCTTATCAGGGCACATTCTACCCTATCCATCACTCCTTTGCAACAAAAAAGAGACTGCCCGAATGGGCAGCCTCTTCAGCATGTCAAAAAAGTCCTTGTTGGACTTTTTTGACGCTTCAGCCGCCGAGCATTTTGATCAAATCAAAATGCTGCTTCGCTCGAAAAGCCTTGATGCTCAAGGCTTTTCTGCGGCGGGTTATTGGAACGCGAGAACACAGCTATGCCGCTGCCTGCGGCAGAAGAAGGCATAGCTGTGTTTCCGCAGCCGCACCATTTGGCTGAACGATAGTGAAAACCAAATGGTATCGCGGCAAGGAGAGCAAGGGGTCTTAACCCCCTCGCGCACCCCCGCTGCCCTATCTTCTAAAGGTGAAGCTTCGTTTTTTTGACAGTATCAAAAGAGACTGCCCGAATGGGCAGCCTCTTTTGCGTTTTATGTTGTTTTCCTCAACAGGGAAGATCAGGCAGCCTTCTGCTCCTTCTTCTTGGTGAGGGTCTGGATGCCCTCGATAACGAGGATAACAGCCAGAACCACCAGACCGATGGACCAGATCATCTGGAACCAGTCGCCCCAGGCAGCGCCGCCGGCGGCGATGAGGCCGACCTTCTTGGTGATGGTCATGACCAGAGAGGTCAGAGTGGCAGCCAGCATGAACACCATGGGAACGAAGAACATCTTGTTGTTCTTGCCGATGTTGGCCAACCAGGTAGCCACGGCCAGCATGGCGATACCGGCCAGCAGCTGGTTGGCAGCGCCGAACACGCCCCAGATCTGGCTCAGGCCCATGAAGCCCATGCCGCAGCCGACGATAACCATCAGGCCGGTAGCGACCAGAGGATGAGAGAAGAACTTGGCAGCGCCGGTCAGGTCGTCGCGGGTCTTGCCTTCGGGAATGAACAGCTCAGCGAACATGTAGCGAGCCAGACGAGTGCCGGAGTCAAGAGAGGTCAGAGCGAAGACGGAGACAGCCAGGGTCAGCAGGGTGTAGGTAACGTCGTAAACGGGGTTGGTGAAGTCTGCAACGCCGCCGAACATGGTAGCGACCATGGTGGCAATACCACCGGCAAAGATGGTGGGAGGAGCGGAGAGCAGGAACTTCTCGCCGCCGCCGATGTTGGTCTCTTTGAAGACAACGCCAATAGCGATCAGAGCGATGATAGCCAGAGCGGACTCAACGATCATGGCGCCGTAGCCGATGACCTTGGCGTCCTTCTCGGAGTCAAGCTGCTTGGAGGTGGTGCCGGAACCGATCAGGGAGTGGAAGCCGGAGACAGCGCCGCAAGCAACGGTGATGAACAGGGTGGGGAACAGGGAAGCGCCGGTGGCGGGAGCGGTCCAGCCGGTGAAGGCGGGCAGCTCCACCTTCATGCCGGAGCCGATGATGCCGACGGTAGCGACAGCCATCATGCCGTAGAGCAGGAAGGAGGACAGGTAGTCACGGGGCTGCAGCAGCATCCAGACAGGCAGCAGGGAGGCCAGCATAATGTAGACAGCGATGAAGATGACCCAAGCGGTGCGGCTCATGTTGACGCCGATGTTCAGGCCGGCGATAACGATGAGGACGATACCGATAACACCAACGATGGTGGCGGGGCCGATCTTGGCATTCTTGCGGTACACGAAGAAGCCGAAGATGAAGGCGATAACGATGAACAGCAGGGAGGTGGTAGCGGTGGAAGCATTGCCGCTGACATTGGCACGGCCTACAGTGATGAAGGGCAGAGCAGCCTCGCCTTCCTTTGCCACGGACACGAAGGTGCCGGCGACAACGGCGGTGAAGGAAGCAATGACCAGGATCAGAACCAGCAGGGCGAAGATGGTGAACAGGCGCTGAGCCCGAACGCCCATGTTCTCCTTGATGACTTCGCCGATGGAGCCGCCGTTGTGACGGATAGAGGCGAACAGAGCACCAAAGTCATGCATGGCACCGAAGAAGATACCACCGATGACAACCCACAGGAAAACAGGAACCCAGCCGAAAACTGCGGCCTGGATAGGTCCGTTAATGGGGCCTGCGCCAGCGATGGAAGAGAAATGGTGGCCCATCAGAACGGCGGGGTTTGCGGGAACGAAGTCCTTTCCGTCGTAACTGGTGTGTGCCGGGGTCTCGTGGGAGGGATCAACGCCCCACTGCTTGGCGAGGAAGCTACCGTAGAAAATGTAGCCGCAGGCCAGCAGAGCGACAGCGATGATCAGGATAAGAATTGCGCTCACACTTTTCACTCCTTAAATAAAAAATAATGATGATTTATTACCATTTACAGGGAGGAACTCTCCTTGGATTTTTCCTCCGCTGCAAACAGTTTACTGAAGTAAGGCACCAGCTCATGGCCGGCAGAGTTGGTCACAGTTTTCTGCTCACTCAGGTCCACAATGGCGGATTTCAGGGTGCTGAAGCCGTGGAGCGAGAACTTGTAGCTCTTGGTAAAGCTGCGCTTTTTCACATAGCGGGCCACGTCTTCCTCCACAGTGTCCGCCAGAAGGATGACCTTAATATTGGTGTACTGATGCTCCTTATGAGGCTTGACCAAGGGCAGCGCCTCATCCAGCGCGTAGTCGATACACCGGGCAGCCAGGGCCTGGTCAAAGGCGGGGGCGGCAAAAACATAGGCAAACTCATTGGTCTCATTGCCCCAAATGGGGATGTTCTTGGTGAGCCAATAGCGCTCCGCCCTTGAATAATAATCCGCCCGGAACACCAGGGGCAGCTCCTGCTCACCCTGAGCCATATGCAGGTCATAATAAGCGCTGAAGGAATCCGCCAGCGTATCCAGGAACTTCTCGCGCCCTATCTTCATCATAACCTCCCGGCAAAAAATGAACAGTTTGTGACTAGCACATAATATAACGCTAAAAATCACAAATTTCAATAGCAATTTTTGATAAATTTCAGTCAATTTTTTGTGCAACTTAGAAGCGTGAATTATTTCCGGGGTAAAGGGTGGTTTTATCGGCTTTTTATTGAATTTCAAGAATATTGCATTCGTTTGGTATAATCCATTTACAATAACAATTTTTTGTAGTAATATTTACAGGTAAAATTAAAATGTGGGAGTTTCGCCGGTTTGCGGCACAGGCCGTCAGACTTCGGTGAGAATCCGGGGAGAAGATCATGGAACACAAGCTGTGTGTCCCCTGCCTGCTGGGGCTGGAGGGGCCGATCGCCGACGAGCTGAAGCGGCTGGATATGGACAATGTGGCCGCGGAAAACGGCCGGGTATATTTTACGGGAAACGACGCCGCCCTGGCAAGAGCCAATATTAACCTGCGCATCGGCGAGCGGGTGCTGATCGAGCTGGGCCGCTTTGACGCGCTGAGCTTTGACGCGCTGTTTGAGGGCACCAGGGCCCTGCCCTGGGAGAGTCTGCTGCCCAAAGACGCCGCTTTCCCCGTGAAGGGCTACAGCCTCAATTCCAAGCTGTTCTCCGTGTCCGACTGCCAGAAGATCATCAAAAAGGCCATTGTGGAGCGGCTCAAAAGCGTGTACGGCATCGGCTGGTTCCCGGAGACCGGGCCGCTGTACCAGGTGCAGTTTTCCATCATGAAGGACCGGGTCTCCCTGTGCATCGATACCTCCGGCGACGGGCTGCACAAGCGAGGCTACCGTCCGGCCCACAACGCCGCCCCTTTGAAGGAGACCATGGCCGCCGCCATGGTGAAGCTGAGCCGCTACCGGGGGCGGGAGGATTTCTGCGACCCCTTCTGCGGCAGCGGCACCATCCCCATTGAGGCGGCCCTCATTGCCAAAAACCGGGCGCCGGGCCTCTACCGCCGCTTCACCGCCATGGACTGGAAGAATCTGGACGGCACGGTTTGGGAACAGGAGCGGGCGCTGGCCCGCAGCAAGGAATTCCATGGTAATTATAATATTGTAGGCGCCGACGTCGATCCCCGTGCCCTGGAGCTTGCAAAAGAGAACGCCCGCCGGGCCGGGGTGCTGGATATCATCCGTTTTGAGCAGGCCGACGCCATGGCCTTTGACCGGCAGACGGAGCGGGGCATCCTCGTCACCAACCCGCCCTATGGCGAGCGGATCATGGAGAAGCAGGAGGCGGAGGCGCTGTACCGGGGCTTCGGCCGGGCCTATGCCCAAAGCCGGAACTGGCAGCTGTATCTGCTGTCCTCCCACACGGAATTTGAGCGCTGCTTCGGCCGTCCGGCGGATAAGAAGCGCAAGCTGTACAACGGCATGATCAAGTGCGACCTGTTTATGTATCTCAACAAAGGGGACGGGAAAAAATGAAACATCTGTTTATCGTCAATCCCACCGCCGGCGGCAAGGACAAGACAGAGCTGGTGCGCCGCAGGGCGGAGGAGGTCTTTGCCGGCCGTGAGGAAAAATACGAAGTCTATGTGACCAAAGCAGCCATGGACGCTCCCGGCAAGATACGTCAGGCCGCGGCCGCCGGGGAGGCGCTGCGGGTCTACGCCTGCGGCGGGGACGGCACCTTCAACGAGTGTGTCTGCGGCGCGGCGGGCCTTGACAATGTGGCCGTCTGTCCCTACCCTACCGGCACCGGCAACGACTTCTGCCGGATGTTCGGGCCGGAGAAGGACCTGTACCGGGATCTGCGGGCTTTGGTGGAGGGCAGCGAGCACCCCATCGACCTGATCGAATGCAACGGCCGCTTCTGCGCCAACATCTGCTCCGTGGGCATTGACGCCCGCATCGGTACCGACGTACATACTTACAGCAAGCTGCCCCTCATCGGCGGCGCCACCGGCTATGTGGTGTCCGCGGTGGTGAATGTGTTCCGGGGGATCACCCGGCATATGCGCATCCGCTGCGGCGACTTTTCCGCCCAGGGGGAGAACACCCTGGTCTGCGCCTGCAACGGCCGCTTCTACGGCGGCGGCTTCAATCCCAGCACCACCGCCCGGCCCGATGACGGCATCCTGGACGTGTTCATCGTGAAAAAGGTGAGCCTGCTGACCCTGGCCCAGCTCATCGGCCAGTATGCCGCGGGCAAGGCCGATAACTATCCGCAGTACATCACCCATCTGCGCACCGACAGGGTGGAGATCAGCTTCGACGAGGAAAACGTGGTAAACATCGACGGCGAGGCCATTTTCGCCAGGGAAGTGAAAATGCAGCTGGTGCCGGGAGCCATAAAGCTGATCGTTCCCCGGGGGATGCGGTTTTTTGAGGAAGCGGCACAGCCCGTTGCGGCCACGGTCTAAAACTCGTAACAAAAAATTTATAAATTTTGGCCCGGATTTTTTGTCTTAGGGTATTGCAAAAATAGAAAAGTGTGTTATTATTAGCATCGTTAGCACTCTGGTTGATTGAGTGCTAACGATGTTGAATTTTGTAATAAACTTATGGAGGTATATAGTATGAAACTGAAACCTTTGGCTGACAGAGTCGTTCTCAAGCAGAACGAGGCTGAGGAGCGCACCTCCTCCGGCATTTTCCTGACCGCTTCCGCCCAGGAGAAGCCTGAGGTCTACGAAGTCGTTGAGGTTGGCCCCGGCGGCATGGTGGACGGCAACGAGGTAGAGATGATTGTCAAGGCCGGCCAGAACGTTCTGGTGGGCAAGTACAGCGGCAGCAAGGTGAAGCTGGACGACGTGGAGTACACCATCGTGCGTCAGGGCGACATTCTGGCCGTCATCGAGTAAGCGAAGGAGGATATTACAATGGCGAAACAGATTATTTATGGTGAAGAAGCAAGAAAGGCTATCGAGCGCGGCGTGAACCAGCTGGCCGATACCGTTAAGATTACCCTGGGCCCCAAGGGCCGCAACGTAGTGCTGGACAAGAAGTTCGGCGCTCCCCTGATCACCAACGACGGCGTCACCATCGCCAAGGAGATCGAGCTGGAGGACGCTTTTGAGAACATGGGCGCCCAGCTGATTAAAGAAGTTTCCACCAAGACCAACGACGTGGCCGGCGACGGCACCACCTCCGCCACCGTGCTGGCCCAGGCCATGATCAACGAGGGCCTGAAGAACCTGGCCGCCGGCGCCAACCCCATGGTCATGCGCAAGGGCATCCAGAAGGCCACCAAGGCCGCCGTTGACGCGGTGAAGGCCGCTTCCCAGCCTGTCTCCGGCTCCAAGGACATCGCCCGTGTGGGCACCATCTCCTCCGGCGACGAGGTCATCGGCACCCTGATTGCCGAGGCCATGGAGAAGGTCAGCCAGAACGGCGTTATCACCATCGAGGAGAGCAAGACCGCCGAGACCTACAGCGATGTGGTGGAAGGCATGCAGTTTGACCGGGGCTACCTGTCCCCCTACATGGCCACCGATATGGACAAGATGGAAGCCGTCATTGATGACGCCCTCATCCTCATCACCGACAAGAAGATCTCCAACATCCAGGAGATCCTGCCTCTCCTGGAGCAGATCGTCAAGGCCGGCCGCAAGCTGCTGATCATCGCCGAGGACGTGGAGGGCGAGGCCCTGGCCACCATCATCCTCAACAAGCTGCGGGGCACCTTCACCTGCGTCTGCGTCAAGGCCCCCGGCTTCGGCGACCGCCGCAAGGAGATGCTGCAGGATATCGCCATCCTCACCGGCGGCACCGTTGTCTCCAGTGAGCTGGGCATGGAGCTGAAGGACGCCACCCTGAACATGCTGGGCCAGGCTCACCAGGTCAAGGTCACCAAGGAGAACACCGTTATTGTGGACGGCGCCGGCGCCAGCGAGGAGATCAAGGCCCGCGCTGCCCAGATCAGCCGCCAGATCGAGACCACCACCTCCGAGTACGACAAGGAGAAGCTGCAGGAGCGGCTGGCCAAGCTGGCCGGCGGCGTAGCGGTCATCAAGGTCGGTGCTGCCACCGAGACCGAGATGAAGGAGAAGAAGCTGCGCATTGAGGACGCCCTCAACGCCACCCGCGCCGCAGTTGCCGAGGGCGTTGTCCCCGGCGGCGGCACCGCTTACGTCATCGCTTCCAAGGCAGCCGACGCTCTGGTCGCCACCATGGAGGGCGATGAGAAGACCGGCGCAGCCATCGTTGCCAAGGCCCTGAAGGCCCCCATCATGCAGATCGCTGCCAACGCCGGTCTGGAAGGCGCTGTCATCCTCAACAACGTCTACAACAGCGCCAGCACCACCTACGGCTACGACGCCGCCAACGACCAGTACGGCGACATGATTGAGCTGGGCATCGTTGACCCCACCAAGGTCTGCCGCAGCGCCCTGGAGAACGCCGCTTCCGTGGCTTCCATGGTTCTGACCACCGAGAGCCTGGTGGCCGACATTCCCGAGAAGGAGCCCGCCATGCCCGCCGGCGGCGACATGGGCGGCATGTACTGATATAACCAAACCCATAAGCATAAACCAAGCCCGGCACCCTTTTGGGTGCCGGGCTTTTCATATGACATTGGCTTCCCCTTGAGGGGAAGCTGTCACGGCTATGCCGTGACTGATGAGGTGGAAGTGCTGCGTATCTGCCGGAAGCGGCAACGTACTTCCCTCCTTGCTAGCAATCAGTACAGCTGCTTGAGAATCGCCACACAGGCGTCGATGCCCAGTTTGCCGCTGTCCAGGCAGATGTGATAGTTCTGGGCGTGGCCCCATTTCATGTTGGTATAGAAGCGGTGGTAGGCGGCGCGGCGCTTATCCTTGTCCTTCAGCCGCTGCTCCGGGGACTGCTCCCGCTCCCCGTAGACCTCCACGATCCGCTTTGCGCGAAAGTCCATATCCGCGTGGATGAACACCTTCAGACAGTCCGCCGTGTCCCGGAGAATGTAGTCGGCGCAGCGGCCCACGATGGAAATGACGATCTGGAAGAACTTCATCACAATGCCCACCACTGCCATGGGGATCTGGGCGTATTGCTCCTGACCGAAAACAGGGTCCAGAGCACTGTACTTGCGGATCATATTGTTCACCGCCATCATGGAGGCCACCAGGCTGATCTGGGACAGGAAGCTGGTCATGCCCAGGGCCAGGGTCTTGCCGCAGACCGGGGCGCGCAGGCGATAGTCTCCCTTCTCCGGCCTGATGATCTTCATGTGCAGCAGATACCAGATAGCAAGCAGGGAGATGATACAGGGGATGGCGTAGCGCTTCATCAGCGTCCCAATCCGCTCCGTGCCCAAAAACTGAATTGCATGTTCCATTGGTTTCACCTTTCTTTTTCGCAAAAAAGCAAAAAACGGGCAGCATCTGCACAACCGGATTTACGCAGACGCCACTCGTTGTTTTCCTTGATTATACTTGATTTTGACGCGTTTTTCAAAAGGAATTCTGCACAATTTTTGTTTGACAAGGCCTCGCCATCTATGTAAAATAAGGCGATTTGAATTTCACGAGGTGATAGGATGAAAAACACATCTCTTTGCTATATCGAGCGGGAGGGCAAGTACCTGATGCTCCACCGCACCAAAAAGGTCAACGACGAGAACCACGACAAGTGGATCGGCGTAGGCGGCAAGTTTGAGGAGGGGGAAAGCCCGGAGGAGTGCATGCTGCGGGAGGTGCAGGAGGAGACGGGGCTTACCCTCACCGCTTGGCGCTACCGGGGCATCGTCACCTTTGTCAGCGATGAATGGGGCGGCGAGTATATGCATCTGTTCACCGCCGACGGCTACACCGGGGAGATCAGAAGCTGCGACGAGGGAGAGCTGGAATGGATAGAGAAGCAGCGGCTGCTGGCCCTGCCCATCTGGGAGGGGGACAAGATTTTCCTCCGGCTGCTGGACAGTGACCAGCCCTTTTTCTCCCTGAAGCTGTGCTATCATGGGGAGCGGCTGGTTTCCGCCGCCCTGAACGGAAAGGCGATGGAACTGTGAGCCGGGTAAGAGATTTTGTAAAACAGGAGCTGACCCTCTGCATCGCCTTTCTGGCGGCGCTGGTCAGCTGCTTCTTTGTGCCGCCGGACGGGGCCTACTGGAGCTATATTGATTTTCGCACCCTGGCGCTGCTGTACTGCCTGATGGTGGTGGTAGCGGGACTGCGCCACGCCGGGGTTTTTACCGTGCTGGCCCACCGGCTCTGCGCCAGGGCCGGCTCTGTCCGTCGTCTGGGGCTGATGCTGGTGCTGCTGTGCTTTTTCAGCGCCATGCTGATCACCAACGATGTGGCGCTGCTGACCTTTGTCCCCTTCGCGGTGGTGGTGCTGGGCATGGCCCATCAGGAGAAGGAGCTGATCTGGGTGGTGGTGCTGCAAACCGTGGCCGCCAATCTGGGTAGCGTGCTGACCCCGGTGGGCAATCCCCAGAACCTGTATCTCTACTCCCGCTACGGGCTGCGCATGGGGGATTTTCTCGCTGCTACCGGGCCGCTGTGGCTGCTGAGCCTGCTGGCGGTGCTGCTGCTGAGCCTGCGGCTGCCCAGAGCCCGGGTGGAGGTGTTTCTGGGGGAGGCGCCCAATCTGGACAAGAAGGGACTTGGGCTGTATCTGGCGCTGTTTCTGCTGTGCCTGCTGGCGGTGCTGCGGCTGCTGGACTGGCCGTGGATGCTGGGCATCCTGGTGCTGGTGCTGCTGGTATTGGACCGGCGGCGGCTGCGCAAGGCGGACTTTCTGCTGCTCTTGACCTTTGTGTGCTTCTTCGTCTTTTCCGGGAACCTGGCCCGGATTGGCGCGGTGGAGGCGCTGCTGCGCCGGCTGCTGGCCGGGCGGGAGCTGCTGACCGCCGCCCTCACCAGTCAGGTGATCAGCAATGTGCCTGCCGCGCTGCTGCTCTCGGGCTTTACGGAGGCGGGGCGGGAGCTGCTGCTGGGGGTGAACATCGGCGGTCTGGGCACCCCGGTGGCAAGTCTGGCCAGTCTCATCAGCCTGAAGCTCTACTCCCATTCGGAGCACGCCAGCAGCGACAAGTTCCTGGCGCTGTTCTCCCTGGTGAATTTTGGTCTGCTGGCTCTTTTGCTTTTCCTGTATCAATTTATTCTATAAAATGAAAAAAGAAGAGGCTTTGCCCCTTCTTTTTTCATTTTTCTGGTTTAGCGGATGTCGATGACGGTGTAGCCCTGGTCTGTCACGGCGGCTTTCAAGGTCTCGTCGCTGACGTTTTCCACGGTGACAACGGCGGTGCCGGCGGTGTGGCTCACCTGGGCGCTCTGGACGCCGGGGATGGCCTCCAGCGTCTTTTTCACCCGGCCCTCGCAATGGGTGCACATCATGCCCTCGATGGTCATGGTTCTGGTCATGGGTTTTTCCTCCTTATTTTCATTTGCTTTTGACTTGCTTTTGTGCCCTCTTTTGTGATCCTTTCGGGGGCTTTGGATATCCACCAGGTTCAGCCGCAGGGCATTGGTGACCACGCAGAAGCTGCTGAGGCTCATGGCGGCGGCGGCAAACATGGGGCTGAGGCTGACGCCCAGGCCCACCAGGGCCCCCGCCGCGATGGGGATGCCCACGGTGTTATAGAAGAAGGCCCAGAACAGGTTCTGGTGGATGTTGCGCAGGGTGGCGCGGCTGAGGCGGATGGCGGCGCAGACATCCAGCAGGCTGCCCTTCATCAGCACCAGGTCCGCCGCGTCCACGGCGATATCCGCCCCGGCGCCGATGGCGATGCCTACATCCGCCCGTTTCAGGGCCGGGGCGTCGTTGATGCCGTCGCCCACCATGGCGGTCTTTCCCTGCTGACAGAGCTCCTGGATCACCGCCGCCTTGCCGTCAGGCAGGACGCCGGCAATGACCGAATCCACCCCCGCCTGCTGGCCGATGGCTTCGGCGGTGCGCCGGTTGTCGCCGGTGAGCATGACCACCTGGACGCCCATGTTTTTCAGCTGTTGGATGGCTTGGGGGCTGTCCGGCTTGATCACGTCCGCCACGGCGATGAGGCCCAGCAGCTTCCCGTCCCGGGCGAAGAACAGGGGCGTTTTGCCCTGGGCGGAAAGCTCCGCCGCCCGGGCCTTTATATTATCGCTTACCTGGGCGATGCCGCTGATGAAGTCCAGGTTGCCCCCGGCGGCGGCAGCGTCTGCCACCGTGGCTCTTAGCCCGTTGCCGGGCAGGGCCTGGAAATCCCGGGCTTCGCTGATGGTCAGATTTTCCTTCTCCGCCCCGGCCAGGATGGCCTTGGCCAGGGGGTGCTCGCTGCGGCTTTCCAGACTGGCGGCAAAGCGGAGCAGCTCCGTCCCGGAGACACCCTCGGCGGGGAGAACATCGGTGATCTCCGGGGCGCCGGCGGTGATGGTACCGGTTTTATCCAGGACAACCGTATCCACCTGGCCGGTGACTTCCAGGGAAGCGGCGGTCTTGAACAGGACGCCGTGCCGGGCGCCCAGGCCGCTGCCCACCATGATGGCCACCGGCGTGGCCAGGCCCAGGGCGCAGGGGCAGCTGATCACCAGGACGGAAATGCCCCTTGCCAGAGCGAAGCCCAGGCCCCGGCCCAGCAGCAGCCATACCGCCGTGGTCACCAGGGCGATGGCGATCACCGCCGGGACGAACACGCCGGAGACCTTGTCCGCCACTTTGGCGATGGGGGCCTTGGTGGCGGCGGCATCGCTGACCATGCGGATGATCTGGCTGAGGGTGGTGTCCTCCCCTACCCGCAGGGCCTCACAGCGGATGTAACCAGCCAGGTTCACGGTGGCGGCGGAGACCCGGTCCCCTGCCGCCTTATCCACGGGGATGCTCTCGCCGGTGAGGGCGGATTCATCCACGCTGCTCTCCCCCTCCAGAATGACGCCGTCCACAGGGATGCTCTCCCCGGGCCGGACGGCGAAAACGTCCCCCTTTTTCAGCTCCTCCACGGGGATCTGCCGCTCCTGCCCGTTTTCCACGATGGTGGCGGTCTTGGGGGCCAGGTCCATCAGGCCCCGGATGGCATCGGTGGTTTTGCCCTTGCTGCGGGCCTCCAGCATTTTGCCCACGGTGATCAGGGTCAGGATCATGGCGGCAGATTCAAAATAGAAGTCCATCATATAGCCCATGACGGCCTCCATATCTCCCCGCACCTGGGCCCCGGTCATGGCAAAGAGCGCATAGGTGCTGTAGACAAAGGCCGCCCCGGCCCCCAGGGCCACCAGGCTGTCCATATTGGGAGCACGGTTCACCAGCCCCTTGAATCCGCTGATGAAAAACTTCTGGTTGATGACCATGATGATGCCGGTCAGCAGCAGCTGGGCAAGGCCCATGGCCACATGGTTATCCGTGAAGAAGGCCGGCAGGGGCCAGCCCCACATCATATGCCCCATGGACAGATACATCAGGATCAGCAAAAAGCCCAGGGACGTGAATAAACGCCGTTTCAGCGCCGGCGTCTCCCGGTCCTTCAGCGGGTCCTCCTGAGCTTCCCCCTTCGCGCTGCCGGCGCCTTTCAGGCTGGCGCCGTAGCCGGCGGCCTCCACAGCACGGATGATCTCCTCCCGGCTGGCGCTGCCCTCCACGGCCATGGAATTGGTCAGCAGATTCACGGCGCAGCTCTCCACCCCCGGCAGGGCGGACACCGCCTTTTCCACCCGGGCAGAGCAGGCGGCACAGCTCATACCCGTCACATTGTATTGTTCCATATCCAAAATCCTTTTTACTTCATCAGTTTTTGCAGGGTATTGACCAGCTCATCAATGGTTTCGTCCTTGCCGGCGCGGATGTCCTGGGCCACGCAGGTGCGGATATGCTCAGCCAGCAGCTCCTTGCTGAAAGCGTTCAGCGCGGCCGCGGCCGCGGAGGCCTGGGTCAAAATATCGATACAATAGGCATTCTTCTCCACCATGCCGCGGATACCCCGAATCTGTCCCTCAATGCGGCTGAGCCGGTTGATGAGGCTTTTGTACTCCTCCTCGCCGCGTTTTTTGGTGCGATTCTGACAGCAGTCACAGCCTTCCATTTGCTTTCCCCCTTCTTCATTATACCCTTCGCGTTCGGGTTTATAATATACCCCCTGGGGGTATATGTCAAGAGGAATCTGAAAGTGCCCATCCGGGCCGGTTTGTGCTCAAATTTGGGGCTTTGTTAAAGGTTTAGCTCATTTTCTCCTTCCTGTTTATACACTTTTCTCCTATTTGTATGGCAAAAGTGCCAAAATTCCTGCAGGAAAGCGATTGCTAATTGTGTAATGTTGTGCTATAATGTTAGCGAGTTCCAACGGGCACTTTTTATCGTAACGACCGGATGCGCGCCGGGACGGCGTCATCTCCGTTAATAACTTGAACAAAGTATCAGAAAGGAAGATTTTATGGACGCAAAGTATCAGCCTCTATTTACTCCCTGGAAAATCGGCAATGTGGAAATAAAGAACCGCATCGTCCAGTGCTCCATGGGCGGCACTTCCCTCTTCGGCTGGCTGGAGCCGAACCACTTCGATAAGGAGGCCGCTTACTTCCTGCTCAACAGAGCACAGGATGGCGTGGGCCTGATCCTGCCCGGTATGCAGTGTGTCAGAGACCAGCTGGGTATCCCCGGCAGAAAATGGCTGTATCAGAACGACCAGATGTTCAAGCAGCTGAAGGAGTACATGGTGGAGTTCCACAAGACCGGGGCAAAGCTGTTCATCCAGCTGGCCGCCGGTATGGGCCGCTCCATGGCCATCAACGGCTGGATGACCACGCTGGCCAAGAACGACGTGCTCAACAAGCTGGCAAGCCCCATCGTGGACGTGCAGTACTGCTGCGCCTCCGCCTCCGCCACCCCCAACCGCTGGGCCGAAGATGTGACCTCCCGTCCTCTCACCGTGGCTGAGATCCAGGAGATGGTAGTGGCCTTTGGTAAGACCGCGAAGCGCCTGAGAGAGGCCGGCGTTGACGGCGTTGAGATCCACGCTGTCCATGAGGGCTATCTGCTGGACCAGTTCACCATGTCCAACTGGAACTACCGTACCGACCAATACGGCGGCTCCTTCGAGAATCGCTTCCGCTTCCCCGTGGAAATCGTACAGGAGATCAAGAAGCAGGCCGGCGCCGACTTCCCCGTCTCCCTGCGTTACTCCGTGGTCTCCAAGACCAAGGCCTGGGGCAAGGGCGCTATGCCTTATGAGACCGACTTTGAGGAGTGGGGCCGCGACATGGAAGAGTCCGAGCGGGCAGTCAAATATCTGGGCGACGCCGGCTACGACATGTTCAACTGCGACAACGGCACCTACGACGCCTGGTACTGGGCACATCCGCCACAGTACATGCCGGATAACTGCAACCTGGAGTATGTAAAGCACATCAAGAAGTTCACCGATAAGCCCGTGGTCTGCGCAGGCCGTATGGACCCTGTGGTTGCCGCCCAGGAGATCGAGGCCGGCACCATCGACGCGGTGGCTATCGCCCGTCAGAACCTGGTTGACCATGAATGGGTCCACAAGATCATGGAAGGCCGCCAGGACGAGATCAAGCCCTGCATCCGCTGCCACAACGGCTGCTTCAACTTCTCCAAGGCCAAGGGCACTTCCAACATGCAGCGTCTGGACGACTCCCTGCATCTGGCCCGCTGCGCCCTGAACCCCACCACCATGCAGCACAACCGCTACAAGATCGTGCCCACCAAGAAGCCCAAGAAGGTGGCCATCATCGGCGGCGGCATCGGCGGCATGGAGTGCGCCCTGGTGCTGCTGCAGCGGGGTCACAAGCCCGTGATCTTTGAAAAGACCAATGAGCTGGGCGGCCTGTTCCTGACCGCTTCCGCCATGAGCTTCAAGGAGAACGACAAGGAGCTGCTGCGCTGGTACAAGAGAGAGATCGAGAAGGCCGGCGTGGAAGTCCATTACAACACCGAGGTCACCGACCTGGGCACTCTCCGCGGCTTCGACGACATCATCGTAGCCTCCGGCTCCGTCCCCAGAACCATGCCCATGATCCCCGGCTTCGAAAAGTGCATGACCTTCACCCAGCTGCTGAAGGACAAGGCTCCCGTAGGCGACAAGGTGCTGTTCATCGGCGGCGGCCAGTCCTCCTGCGAGGCGGCCTACGACCTGATTCTCCAGGGCAAGCACCCCATCATCGTGGAGTACGCCAACGACCTGGTCAACGCCCAGGCCACCTGCCTTGCCAACACCTCCTTCCTGCGTGACGCCATGGAGTACCACAAGGTGCCCGTGTATCTGGAGTCCACCGTCACCGCCATCCGGGACGGCTCCGTCACCGTGAAGAACGTCAAGACCGGCGACACCTTCGAGGTGGAGTGCGACAACGTGGTCAACGGCATTGGCTTTGTTCCCACCCCCGTGGGCGGCAAGAACAGCAAGGCTTACCGCGTGGGCGACTGCGTGGCCATCGGCAACCTGCGTACCGTTATCTGGCGCGCATGGGATGTCTGCATGAAGATCTAAGTCTTTTGCAAAACAACATAAACAAGGCATAACATAAAAAGAACACCGGGGCCGATGCCCCGGTGTTCTTCTTGTCAAAAAAGCTGGTTTCACAGGCTCCCTTGTGTAAAGGGAGCTGTCAGCGAAGCTG
>JBJDXQ010000005.1:0-4223 GCA_051866745.1 Candidatus Limivicinus sp.
CTCCGCATGGTCTAAGCCATACGGAGGATTAACTGTTTTACGGACACCCGTCTATCGGACGGATGTTTTTTTATTCTATTTCTCAGAACTTCCCGCTCTTGCCGGAAAAGCCCCGGCTGTTGACGGTGGTGCCGCCACCGCCGCCTTTGTTCTCGTTCTGGATCACCTGGCGGGTCACCGTGCGGTGGGTGAAAATGTCCTGCACAATGCGCATCTCCACGCCGTTTGGAACCATATAGTCCCCGGCCTCGGTCTTGCGCTTGGCAGTTTTCATCTGCCCGGTCAGCACCAGACAGACCGCCAGCGCCAGCACCAGCGGAATCACAATAATCAAAGGATTAAAGCCCTTGGGCGCGGTATCCACATCATAGGGCGTGCCGTTCTTGGCCTGCTCCAGCAGCCAGGCGCCGGTGTTCAGATAGTCCTGAAAGCCCCCGGCCCAATCGTCATTGCGGAAGTTATCCAAAAACTGCTCGCAGAGATAGTCCTGGCCGTAGTCGGTGAAGGCCCGGTGGGTGACGCTGCCGTAGGTCACCAGGGCATAGTCCCGCTCCGCCATGCTGAGGATCAGCAGCAGGCCATTCCTCTCCTGGCCATAGCCCAGTTCCCAGCGCTCATAGAGGTTCATCCCCGCTTCGAATACGTCATCCGTGTCCTCATAGACCCGGAAGTCATCCACCACCAGAATATAGGGAGCGCAGCCATAGCTTTGGGCGATCTGTTTCGCCTGGGCTTCCAGGGCCATGACCTCCTCATTGGTCAGCAGGCCCGCCGCGTCCGTCACATGGGGCATGGTAATCTGGTTGCTGGCCAGGGCCGCCCCCCCCAGGGAGAGGACCAGGCACAGCGCCAGCAGGAGGGAAAGGATACTTTTCTTTTTCATTTCCATCAACCTCCCAGCAGCAGATACAGCACCGCCATCAGCGGCAGAGAGATTCCGGCGAACCAGCCCAGCAGCCGCCCCCTGGATATGGGCAGGTCGCCGATGAGCTTGCCGGTCTGACCGTTCATGGCAAAGAGGAAGTTCTGCCCCTTCCACTGGGTGCTCAGCATCCACACCGGCATCAGGGCATACTTCACGCTTCCCCGGCGCAGCCGCACATTCTCATGGGTGGGGATGCAGCTGGCATAGCCCTTGACGCTGTCGCTCATCACGTTCAGCGCCGTGGCCCTGGCCCGTTGATCCGCCCTCCCGGCACACTTTTCCGCGTCCTCGTCATACTTATCCGCCAGATAGCCGGGCAGATAGGCGGTGGAAAAGGGCTTCAATTCACTGTAGTCAAAGGGCTCAATGCTGTCCATATGTTCGTCCGGCATCTTGCTGGAGGCGTCCACCGGGATGCCCGCAAAGCGCACCGTGCCGGAGCGGCGCACCTGATAATGCTCCGTGGTGGTGATCCGCTCGTTGCCCCGGGTGGTGGTGAATACCCGGGTGGCGGCATAGCTGACGTCCGCGTCCGCTTCGCCGTCGTAGAGCCAGAAAGGCACATACACGCCCTTGATCTCCCGGATGTGGTTCTCGGCAGAGAAGGCCCTGGGCAGCAGCTTTTTGCCCTTGTAGTATTTCCGCAGCGCATCCTCAGCGGCCTTCTTGTCCAGCCGGAAGGGCAGCACATAGTCGGGCTTTCGCATGTCGGTGAACTGCCCCGGCACGATACTGGGGTTGCCGCAGTAGGGGCAGCTGGTGGCGGCGGTGGTCTCATCGCAGACCAGCTCCGCTCCGCAGGAGGGGCAGCTGTAGGCCTTCATTCCCTCCGGGTTCCAGCTCTCGCCATTGGCGGCATATTCCCCCTGGTCCTCCCCCAGTTCCTCCGCCTCTGCTGCCTGAGCGGCAGTGGCCGCAGCGGCCTGGGTCTCGGCGGCAGCCTCCTTTTCGGCGTAGAGCTTTTCGATCTCGGCAACGTCATAGGCGCTGCCGCAGTATTCGCATTCCAGCTTGCCGCTGGCCCCGGCGTAGTGCAGGGGGCCGGTGCAGGCCGGGCATTGGTAATTGGTTACCTGGGTCGCCATAAGCCATCACCTCGTTCCGGGTCAGACGATGTCTCCGTTATCAAAGGGATCGCCGCACTCCGGGCAGAATCTGGGGGGCTTGGTGGGGTCTGCCGGCTCCCAGCCGCACTTGTCGCAGCGGTACTGGGGCACGCCGGCGGGCTTTTTGGCGCCGCATTCGGTGCAGAACTTGCCCTTGTTCACCGTGCCGCAGGCGCACTTCCAGCCGTCCTCCGGCTTCTTGGCGCCGCACTCCGGGCAGAACTTGCCGGTAGCCACCGCGCCGCAGGCGCACTTCCAGCTGCCCGCCGGGGCCGCCTGCTGAACCGGCTGTACCGGCTGCTGGGGCTGCTGTGCGCCCATCTGATACAGGCTCTGGGCATTGAGACCGCCGGCCGCCCCGGCCATGTTCATGCCCATAAAGCCCACGGCTGCGCCGCCGGCGTTCTTGGCCGCGTCCTGCATGGCCTGGGCCTGGGCGCCCACCAGATGGGCCGCGCCCATGGTGGGGTCACGGAACACCGCGTTGCGCTGCAGCTCCTTGATCATCTGCTCGTCTTCCTCGCTGGCCTTCACGCTGTTGACGCCGAAGGACACAATCTCCAGACCCCGCAGATCCCGCCATTTGTCAGACAGCACCTCGTTGAGGGCGTTGGCGATCTCCATGGTGTGGCCGGGCAGGGCGCTGTAGCGGATGCCCATGTCAGAGATCTTGGCAAAGGCCGGCTGCAAGGCGGTCAGCAGCTCACTTTTGAGCTGGCTGTCCAGACCGGAGCGGTCATAGGCGCTGCTCACATTGCCGCAGACGTTGGTGTAAAACAGGATGGGGTCGCAGATGCGGTAGCTGTACTCACCGAAGCAGCGGATGGCAATGTCCACATCCAGCCCGATGCGCTGGTCCACCACCCGGAAGGGTACGGGAGAGGGGGTGCCGTACTTATTGCCCACCAGCTCCTTGGTGTTGAAGTAATAGACCCGCTGATCCTTGGGGGCCTCGCCGCCGAAGGTGAAGCGCTTGCCGATGTTCTTGAAGGTCTCCTTCACGCTGTCGCCCAGGTCCCCGGCGAAGATGCTGGGCTCGGTGGAGCTGTCATACACGAACTCACCGGGCACGGCGCACAGCTCCGCGATCTTGCCGTTGTCCACGATGACCATGCACTGGCCGTCGGCCACCGCCACCACGGAGCCCTTGGAGATGATGTTGTCCGCGCCCCGGCGGTTGGAGGAAAAGCCACTGACCTTTTTCTGGCCCTTGACCACCAGCGTGTTGTTATCGATGGCTTCGCAGTAGAAATACTCCTTCCACTGATCGCCCAGCACAGTCCCCGCCGCGTTCAATGCCGCCTGAATAAGTCCCATAATCGTGCTCCTTTCAAATTCTGATATAAGTTTATTTCATTGTGTACTTGCAAATATACATAGATAGTATAGCAAGACCTTGCGGAAAACGCCAGAAAATTTTTCTTAATTCTCTGCAATAAAAAATCCTCCACACCCAGGCATGGAGGACTATTTCTATGGCTGCAACAGCTCCGCAATTCTTTTTCCCAAAAATCGGCCCCACATATTTAGTGAAGAGGTAATAAGTAAAAATCGGCAATCTTCTTTCGAAGCTTGCCGATTTTTGGCTGTTCGAAACATGATAGATGACATTCCATTTTCCTCATGTATATCCGAATATACTGAATAATGGCGTGAAATATTGCTTCGCAATGTGAAATCATCCTTCGGATGGTGAAATTTTCCGCCTGTGCGGAAAGTGAAATGAAATAAATCTCTCACGCCCGCAGGCATTTCATATGGCGTTAGCCATATTTCACGCCGGTCAGGCATTTCACAAATCCCGTAAGGGATTTATTTCGTTGAAAAGAAACAACCTTTGTCTGGTAGACAAAGGTTGTTTCTTTTCTGGAGCGGGGTACGGGAGTCGAACCCGCCTAGCCAGCTTGGGAAGCTGGAGTAATACCGATATACCAACCCCGCATTACTTGGGGTAGTATAGCACAGGAAAAACAAAATTTCAAGCCCAAAGCCCAAAAAGTCTCCGACGGCTTTCGTCACTCTGCTTTCCGTCCCCGGGATAAACTGTTCTCAAGGGCCGAGCAGGCGTGCCGGGCGCCAGGCGCAAGCAGGAGGCCCCAGGGGTCAAAAAACCATGCTGTGAGGAAGAGGAACGCTATCTCAAGCCTTCCCCTGGAGGGGAAGGTGCCCAGTGCGCACACTGGGCGGATGAG
>JBJDXQ010000006.1:0-4091 GCA_051866745.1 Candidatus Limivicinus sp.
CTTTTCTGCATATAACCGGTGCAGTTCATATGCAGAAAAAGTACATAGCCGATTGATTTTCTATGGAGAATCAGTCGGCTATTTCTATGTCAAAATGGAGGTGACACAACATGACCAACGAGGAATTGAACACAGCCCTGTATAAGAAGATGTTTGCCGAGCAGGAAACCTACCGGGCGTGGCTGCTTTCCCAGGCGCCGGAGGAAATCCTGAACCACACCTATGAATACACGGTTCGGGAGGACATTCTGATGTCACTGGAGTACCACGACCTGACGGATGCGCAGGCAAGGGCACTGCTGAAATCACCCAGCCCGCTGGCTGAAGTATTTGCGGATTGGGAGGGCAAAGAAACCGGCTATATGGACGACATCTGGCAGACCGTGGAGGATCGGGCCAAAGCCGAAGTGCAGAAACATAAAAAGAAAGACGAAAAGGAGCGATAACAGCTCCGGGCCGGTTGGGGTTTCCAGCCGGCCTTTTTACATAGCCGGACTGTTCCAGACAGTCAATTCATGGCTATGGAAAGGAGGATTTTTATGCCATATATTCCCCCGGAGGTCGTTGCAAAAGCAAAGGAAATGGACTTGCTGACCTATCTCAAAAACTACGAGCCGGGTGAGCTGGTGCATTTTGGAGGAAGCACCTACTGTACCCGAACCCATGACAGTCTCAAAATCTCTAACGGCAAATGGTGCTGGTTTTCCCGTGGCATCGGCGGCAAGACAGCGCTGGACTATCTGATCAAAGTCCGGGAGATACCCTTCACCGAAGCGGTGGAGATGATCGTGGGACAGGCGGCAGTTCAGCCACCCACGTATGAGCCTGCACCGAAAAAGGATACACCCAAGGTGCTGCTTCTTCCTCCGGCCAGTTGCTGCGCCACCCATGCAGTCAGCTATCTTTCCGGGCGCGGCATCGACAGCGAGGTGATCGACTTCTGCATCTCTACCGGACGGTTGTTTGAGAGCAGCGGCAGATACCACAATGTGGTCTTTGTGGGCCATGACCGGTATGGGAAAGCGCGGTATGCCAATTTAAGAGGGATTGGCTCTGACTTCAAGGGCGAGTGTAACGGCAGCGACAAGCGGTTCTCGTTCAATATCCCGGCAGAAAACAGTAGGATTCTCCATCTGTTTGAGAGCGCCGTTGACCTGCTTTCCTTTGCCACGATCCGTAAGCTGAACGGAATGGATTGGAGAAAAGACCATCTGCTATCGCTGGCAGGCGTGTATCAGCCAAGGGAGAAGATTGAAGAAAGCGCCGTGCCGTTGGCACTGACCCAATACCTGCGCGATCACCCGGAGATCAAAACGATTATTTTGCGGCTGGACAACGACAGGGCTGGACGCATGGCGGCAAAGGCGCTGATGACGGTTCTGCCAAAGGACTATGCCGTTGTTGCAAGATCCCCGCCCAGGGGAAAGGATTACAACGATTATCTTTGCAGCTGCTTGGGGCGACCCATTACCAAATCCAAAGAAAGAAAACAGGAGCGATAAGGAGGATCATAACATGAAAGAATTTGAAGTTACTATGACTGCCGTTTCCAGAAAGAGCTTTAAGCTGAGAGCCGATTCCAAGGAGAAGGCGTTCCTACTGGCGGGGGCCATTCTGGAGAATACCAATCTGCTGGACTTTTCCGATGAGGATGTGGACAGCATGGACATGACCTGCGAGGAGCTGTGTGGCGGCGAATGCGAGATTTGCAGCCGTGCCTGTGAGAACTGCGGCGGCTGCACCGAGGTGGAACCGAACTGCCCTTACCCCGACGAGGAATGTGAATACCGTTGTCTGGACTGCGGCTGCTGTATGGCGGACTGTGAGGACGATTGTGAGGCCGACTGACTTTGTTTTCGGCCGGTTTCAAAGAATGTTCGCCCTGAAGAGAGAACAGGTCTGCGATATACCAGCAAGCATCGCCTTTGTGATACCACAAAGTCCATTTGTCAGGGGAAAGCCCCTGAAACCCCTCATCAGAAAGGAGAGCCTTGAAAATGAGAAAAAGAAATGTCCATATCCAATTCTGGCTAAACCGTAAGGAAGCTGAGGCCCTGGATAAGAAAGTCCGCCGCAGCGGTCTTTCCCGTGAAGCCTATCTGCGCCATCTGATCAACGGCGTGGTGCCCCAGGACGCTCCGCCCCCGGACTATTTTTCCATGATGCGGGAGCTGCACGGTGTCGCCAATAACCTGAATCAGATCGCGCAGAAAGCCCACACCCTGAATGTGATGGATGTGCAGCGGTATGATATATGCGCCCGTCAGGTGGAAACAGCAATCCGAAAAATTACGGAAGCGGTTGTGCTGCCACAGACCATGAAGGACTGAGGCTATGGCAGTGACTTCCATCTGGCGGGTCAAGGGCTGGCTGGGCAAGGTGGTCATTTATGTGGAGAACCCGGATAAGACGGAGAACCCCGCTTTTTATGAAAAGCAGGAGATGACAGACCGGCAGGCCCAGGGGCTTTCTGGTGTCATTGATTACGCCGTGAACAGTGAGAAAACCCAAACGGCAGATGAAGCCACAGAGGTCATGCAGCAGTTTGTTTCCGGCGTCAACTGCCACCCGGCCACCGCCCGTGAGGAAATGATCGCCGTCAAAAAGCGGTTTGGAAAAGAAGACGGCACTGTGGCCTACCACGGCTACCAGTCCTTTGCCCCCGGAGAAGCCACCCCGGAAATGGCCCATGAGATCGGGGTGAAGCTGGCACAGCAGCTTTGGGGCGATCAGTACCAGGTCATCGTTGCTACCCATCTGGACAAGTCCAATCATCTGCACAATCATTTTGTAGTCAACACGGTGTCCTTTCTGGACGGCGTAAAATACCACCGCACGGGAAAGGATTACTTGGAAATGCAGAAAGCCTCCGATGCTCTGTGCAGGGAGTATGGACTTTCGGTTATTGAAACACCACAGCGTGGGAAGTCCAGGCAGTACGGCGAATGGAGAGCCGAGCAGGAAGGCCGCCCTACATGGCGGGGCTTGATCCGCGCCGAGATCGACGAGGTAATCCGCCAATCCATGACCGAGCGCCAGTTTTTCGATAAGCTCCGAAAGCGTGGCTATGAGGTCAAGGTGGGCAAGGATATTTCCGTGCGGCCACCGGGCAAGGAGCGTTTTGTCCGCCTGGAACGAAACTTTGGTGAGGACTATTCCCTGGAGGGCATCCGCCGCCGCATCCTCATGCAGCAGCAACCAGAGCGCCCACTGCCTGAGCCGGAGCGTAAGGTGCGCCGTGCCAAGCTGCGGGGTGACTTCAAAAACACAAGGAAAGTCACGGGCTTCCGGGCGCTGTATTTTCATTACTGTTATCTGCTGGGTATCTTCCCCAAGAACCAGCCAAAACACAACAAACGCCTCCACTTCCTTCTCCGGGAGGATTTAGCGAAGCTGGACGCCATATCGGAAGAAGTAAAGCTGCTTATAGGGAATCGAATTGATACTGCCGAGCAGCTTTCTTCTCATAAAAAGGGCTTGGAACAGAAAATCCAATCGCTGACCGCAGACCGCAGGGCCCTGTACCGAAGGCAGCGTACCGTATCGGTAAAGTCCGATGATGACGCTCTGGCTATGGTCAAGGAGCAGATCACGGGCATTTCCAAGGAGCTGTCGGCGCTGGGAAAGGAGGTGAGATTATGTGAGGATATTGCCATGCGCTCCGGCGTAATTAAGGAGAAAATTAAAACCGTCCGGGAGGACGAACAATCTCAGGAAAAGGAGAACGAACACAATGAACAGTTCAGGCGACGCAGCGGAACAGGTCGTCAGGCTTAGTTTGGAAGGAGCTGAGGTTGCCCTAAAGCTCACCGGCTCCGCTGCCAAAAACATTGCCGCTGCCATTTATGCAGTGATGAAAAACCGGGATAAGAATAAGATCAAGGGCCGCCAGCGCCTCACCGCCATGCTGAAAAGCGGCAAGGAATTAAAGGTGTTTACCATCAGCGAGGAGCATCTGAAGCAATTCGCCATAGAAGCCAAGCGGTACGGCGTTGTCTACTGCGCCCTGCGGGGCAAAGAGAAATCCGCGGATGGCATGGTGGATGTGATGGTGCGGGCCGAGGACGCATCGAAAATCAACCGCATTGTGG
>JBJDXQ010000007.1:0-20738 GCA_051866745.1 Candidatus Limivicinus sp.
AATACAAAAAATGTCCGAAAACTCGCACTAAAAACGAGTTTTCGGACAAATTGTGGCGGAGGGTAAGGGATTCGAACCCCTGTGAGCTGTCGCTCTAATGGTTTTCAAGACCGGCGGGACAAAGCCCACTTGGATGATTTTGACGGAAGATGCGGCCAGATGGCGCAGGCCGGAAAAGCCAGTGTTTGCAAGGCTTTCGAGACTTGCAACAGCTGAAAACCGCAGAAATACTTGAGTATAGGTTTTGCCAAATCCAAACATGATCTAAAGGACTTCTAAGAGCAAATCTTAGAAATCCTTTAGATCAACGCTGTTTTTTACAGTTTTTCGCCCCGAACTGTCGGTACAAAGTGGATGGCCGGTTATATCCCAACGCTCATAGTATTTCGATCCCGGGTGAGGTCTGCTTTCCTGTGGACATATCCCCTCACCGGTATTGCACCCCAATCCGATTGTTTTGCCAATTTCAATCCGACAGTTTTGAAAATGCTGATGGGGGAGAATGAGGAGAGAAAGAGCAGGAACCCAGTCACGCTTGTTTTTCATCCAATAATTTTCGATACTTTTTCATTCGACAGTATATTTTCAGTCCTTATATGCAAGATTTGCGGCTGATATTGTACCTGCATACCCAGCATGAATGCAGGCGTTCCATACAATTTGCACCCCCAGAGAGTGCATAAAGAATGTATCAAGAAAAAGTTTGTGCCATTGACAGCACAAACTTGAATTTTTGATGTAAGTTGTGCTATACTATTATTGCAAAGGAGGGTTACCGTATGTTTTCTTCCCATGGACTTAAAAAACGTGATTTGTATTTGAGTAAACTGATTGGTTTTCAGGACACTGAGCCGGTGAAGATCATTACAGGTATCCGGCGCTGTGGTAAATCCAGTCTGCTAAAGCTCATGGTTGCACATCTGCTGGACACCGGTATTACTCCAGAGCAGATCGTAGAATTGAACTTAGAATCATTCGTGTTCAAAAATATGTCTGCTGAGGAACTGTATTACTACGTAAAAGAACGCATTCTGCCGGATCGCCGGATGTATTTATTCTTTGATGAAATCCAGCGCGTTCCAAGTTGGGAGGACACGATCAATTCCTTCCGTGTGGATTTCGACTGCGACATTTACATTACTGGGTCCAATGCGTACCTTCTGTCATCGGAATATGCAACTTATCTATCTGGCCGCTGCGTTGAGATTAAAATGCTGCCGCTATCATTCGGCGAGTTTGTGGAATTTCATAACTTCGAGATAAAAACAAGTAAAAGTGCTCTGGGTGGAACACGATCCTATGCTTATGATCAAGCGGGAGAACGTTATGAGCTGCGTGAGGTTTTTGATGCCTATATGCGCTTCGGAGGAATGCCCGGTATTGCTGATGTCGGCCTGAACCAGGAAAAGGCACTGACACTGCTTGATGGTATCTATTCTACCGTTATTGTACGAGACATATTGGAGCGCGAAAAACGTCGTGGGCAGCGCCAGATTACCGATGCGGTTCTCTTGCGGAAAATAATCCTGTTTCTGGCCGATAACATCGGCAGTACCATTTCTGTTTCCTCCATCGGCAACACCCTGGTTCATGAGGGACTATTGGAGGATGGAAAACGAGCCGGGGTGCCCAGTACGCACACTGTGCAGGCGTATGTGAGTGCGCTTATGGAATCCTACTTTTTCTACGACATTAAGCGCTTTGACATTAAGGGCAAAGAGTACCTCCGCACGATGGGGAAATATTATATCGTGGATATCGGTCTGCGCAACTATTTGCTGGGGTTCCGCAACCGGGATCGTGGCCACGCCATTGAAAATGTGGTGTATTTTGAATTGCTGCGCCGTGGTTATGATGTTGCAATAGGAAAAGTCGGTAACGCGGAAATTGACTTCATTGCTACTAAAGCCGATGATAAGCTATATATTCAGGTAACGGAATCAATGGACAGTGAAACGGTACGAGAGCGCGAACTGGCTCCGCTAACCAAAATCAGGGACAATTACGAAAAAGTCATATTGTCTCTGAATCCCGGCATGGATGCTTCCTACGATGGAATTAAATCCTTAAATCTGATCGACTGGCTGTTGGACACATGAGAGCTCAAAGGAGAGGTACAATGCTCATCATGCAACCAGATCTTGCACTGTACACCCAAAATGGACAGAGGTTTTGAAACCTTCATGTCGATCGGTCTTGGCCGATATCCCTCATTGCTGCTTGCCCCCTTCATAAGCAATTCAAGCGTTAATCGACAAAATCAAGAGTATCACATTACAAATGTGCATGATATGGGCTTATTCCCCTTGTCAAGCCCTTTCCCGGGAGGCTGGGGCGGGATGCGCACCGGGATGGCTTCCATCATGCCGCACAGGCCGTCAGTGCAGAACAGATATAAATCCAAGACGCCCCGGTTTTTGAGATCACGCAGCACCGAATTAGGCAATTATACGATCGGATCGTGTAATTGCGTTTACGCGGCTCTTGCCTTATGCAAAAATACGATTGTATCGAATATTAGCCTATCCACAAGGATTAGCCCCTTCGGGTGCTCGATCAAATAGGTAAAGACGGGAAGCGTGATCCTGTTTTTATCCGCTGCCGTGATCTGTTTTGCCGCTTCGAGCAGATCGAGCCGTTTGCCGAAGGGAACGGTCGGATCAACGCGGATGCTTCCGCACTGCAGCACATGAATTTTCATGGAATCATCTTTTTTATGATTGTGTCAGATTTCCCAGATATCCGATAATATTGTCGCTGATCTCGCCGGTCAGCGCACCATTGTAGTTGCAGATGAAGGTCCCGGCAATGAGGATCATCATCGCCTCGGCCTCGCGGTGCCCGACCTCCGGACCGTAGATCGCCACAAGGCATTGTTCCATGGTCTCGCGCCACTCACGAAACTCTCCCTTGACCAGATCCGCGACCGTATCGCTGTAGTGCGCCAGCACATTGGATGCATGTCTGTTCAACAAGAAGGTTTCAGAATGCACTCTCTGGGGGTGCAAATTGTATGGAACGCCTGCATTCATGCTGGGTATGCAGGTACAATATCAGCCGCAAATCTTGCATATAAGGACTGAAAAACATACTGTCGAATTCAAGACTGCAAAGTCATTTTGGCGCAGCGCGGTTATCTTGGCGTTCCGCTTTCTGTTGGTGACTTGGGTGAAAACGGCATAGAGAAATGATAGCGTGAGTGCCTCATTTGCAAAATCCTTGCGAAGGCTTCTTCAATATTGTAGTTGAGAACGAATAGAAAAGCGTTTAGAAAAAATGCCCTGAGGTTTACATAATGGGACGCCTTTTGGCGCAAATACCCTTCTCTGGACACCGTTTGGTGCAACACAGACACGTCAGAGCAAGCTCGCACCGTTCCGTTTCCGCCTGTCGGCGAAAACTGTACTTTGCTCCCTTGTTCTTCCTTTCAAACTCGAAGCGCATTGGCTTCGAGTTTGTTTTTTTGCTGCATCTTTTGTGTAAAGCATACACACATTGGTACACAGGCTAAGGTGACTATATCATACCAAGGCAAAAGAGGTTTTTCCTGCTTTCCGGGGCTAAAACAGGCCAGAATACCAAAAACAGTGGTTGGAGCAGTCGTCAGGACCGTTCCGGCCACTGTTTTTGCGTTTTCGGGGTCAGAAATGCAGGCTACTTTTTGGGTTTCTTTGCTCGGCAAAGAGTGCGGCAAAATGATGAGTGGCAGGATTTGAAGCTATGTTGGCCAAGCAAAACACTTCTGAATATTGGTTCGTCGATTTTTTTACGTTCATACAAGAAGCCTGACGCAGGGCTTGAACACGTCATCTCGGGAGAAAGCGGCACCTTCGGGAAGCTGAATCTCTTCCCGTGTCCGGCGCAGGGAACGGATACCGTAGATATAAGGTCACCCACAAATTCATAGATCCGGTTGAAATCAATTGCTGAATCGAACTGCCGGAGCAAATAGTTAGTGGAACCATCTGCTCCAAACTTACAAATTCCGCCTGATTGCGATTCTCAATATTTTTCGTAAGCACGTTCATCACCCGTACTAATCATACCATATCTCACCCTATTTTACGAGAAAAAGGCCACCCGTGGGTGACCTTTTTCGACAAGCTGAGACCGTATTTCGATCATAATCGAAGTACGGTCTTTTCATTTGCTTACAGTTTCGGTTTTTTCAGAATGCGGTAAACCCCTTTCTGACTGTGCTCCAGGATGCCATCCCGGCAGAAGTCCTTCAGCACCCGCAGCAGCTGGCGGTTGCTGACGTTGAAGGTCTTGGCCAGACGACCGATGTCTGTAATGCACTGGCTGTCATCGGCATACTGGAGAGACAGAGCCACCCGCTTTTTCAGCGGCATCTGCACTGAGGCGGTCACTGCGCCGTTGAGCTTGGCCGCCAGGCAGGAGCAGAGATAGCGCAGAAAAGCCGGGTCGTTCAGCAGGATCTGCTGGTACTGCTCCAGATAAAGGGCCAGGGTATACACATCCGTCCGGGCCTCCACAAAGAAGGGGGTAAACTGGGCATCCACAAGACCGACCTGATCCAGTTCCTGCTTGGCCAGAAGGTGGTGCGCAGCACCGCAAGGCTGGCCACTCTGGATAAACGGGGCGCCGACGAACAGTTGATCGGTGTGGACGACAACGCCATCTGCATCTTTGAGATGGCAGACGGCCCCCTGCAGACCTACGACGTGGAGCAGATTCAGACCAACGATAACCAGACCAAGTCCGGCGTTATCGACCTGTGGGTGGACTGCCTGCTGGCCTATCCGCTGGAATACATGTCTCCCAAGATCCCCGGTCTGGGGGATGTGAACTGGGGCGCCTTTGTCACCGCCCTGAACGACATCCGTTATGATGGCGATGCCGTGATTGAGGTGGAGGACAAGGCCTTTGAGGGCAGCCGGGAGGATATTCTCAAGTCCATCCGCCTCTCCAAGCGCTATCTGGATCAGTTCATACTCTGATTATCCGTGAAGCAACCATCAAATCCGAACCACCAAGGTTTGTGATACGATGGTTGCTTTTTTATTTTGCGTTGAAAAACGTGATATGGCAAGATGTGCTTGCCGTTTCTGGAGGAGCGAGAGAAAGCAGAAGCAAAATAAGCAAGAATGGATTTATGTCCTTCCTCTTTTCAATCCCATCTCCCCATCAACAATAACCGGACTTAAGTCAAGTGTAAATTGCATCGTCTCGATTTTCTTCCCCATTCATAATTTGTTCCAAAAGCTGTGGTATAAAGGTTTAAGTAAACGAACAAAATAGATGGTTGACGCAAAGGAGGAAGAATCCATGCCGGAACTCAGAGAAGAGATCAACCGCCTGCAACCGGGAAAGCGGACTGCATATCCAGCTTGTCACAGAGGAGCCGAGAGCCTTTGACGGCTTCATGGCCCACTACGGGGAATTCAGCGGTGTGAGGAATTATATCGCAATGATCGGCAAGAAGGGCCCCACGCTGGAGGAAAGCTGCGGCTACTATGGAGAGCGGCTTGTCCTCCTGGCCCAGCAGTTGGGGCTGAACACCTGCTGGGTTGCCATGACCTACAGCAAGATCAAGACTGCATTTGTTCTCAACAGCGGCGAAAAGCTGTGCATTGTCATTGCCCTGGGCTATGGAGCAACGCAGGGCGTACCCCATAAGAGCAAAACCATACAGGAGGTGGTAAAGGCAGAAGGCGCCCTCCCTGATTGGTTTCAGGCCGGCGTCGAATCCGCTTTGCTGGCGCCTACCGCCATGAACCAGCAAAAGTTCATGTTCAGTCTGGAGGGCACCCGGGTATCGGAGAAAGCCGGCACAGGATTTTATTCCAAGATCGATCTGGGCATCGTCAAATATCATTTTGAAGCGGGTGCCGGGGAGGCCGACTGGGAATGGGGCGGCTGAAGGATGCCACGAGGTACGCGATCGAAAAACCCATAGTCTGAAAACGGAAATGGCAGCACTCCATAGGAGCGCTGCCATTTCCGTTTGTCTTTGTCTCTCAATCAAGCCTTTTCTTGCCGCTTTTCCCAGGCTAATCTTTGAAGCGCAGGCGCCATACATAATCCGTACGGTACTTGCCGTCTTGATAAGCCATGGCGCCGGACTCAAACAGAACCAGGACATCGCCGTCATTGTCAAGGGTCAACGCTTCTGTCATAGGCATGGCGGTGATGGTTTCCCGCTGGGTTTTGCTGTCCAGAAGGCAGGCCGGGACTTCCCTGCCGCCTACCGGGACAGTCAAGTCCGGCAAATTCAGATTCAGTTCATAGCGCAAAAGGCTGGAATTGTTCTTCCGCCCAAAGGACTGGCTCAGCAGCACGGTGCCGTCGTTACAGAAAGCCATACCCTGGATTCTGTCCGGGGCCACCAGCACACAGTCTGGGATGGGAAAGCCCTCCGGGCCGGCGGAAAGGGCGTCACTGCGGTTCAGGTCATAACCCAGGATGTAGCAGCCGAAGTCGCCGTCTGCCGTTTTTGTGGTGAAGTTCATACCGGTGGACAGGCCGTAATCCGCCGCAGGATGGTAGAAATTCCCTACCCACAGAATCCCCTGAGAGCAGCTGAGGAAAGAGGGGGACACCGGCAGCGCCACTGTTTTTTTGATCGTAATGTCATGGCTGCCCTCATTGGGCAGGCCCGCCAAAGGAATGACAGCCATGCTGTAGCTGCCGTCCTGATCCAGCTTGGCGGAGACAACCATATTCTCCCCAGCAACAGCAAGGCCTCCCACATGACTGGTAAAGGGGCTGCCGTCCTCGTTGTATAGCCTGTATTCGGCCACAAATTCCCCGCTCTGGGCATCAAGGGCCATGATCACCGAGGGGACAGCCTCCACCTTGTAATAGGCGGAAATGTATACCAGCCCGGTAGTTTCGCAATAGCTCATGCCCTGGGGGATGGCGGCCTGGTTCAGCCCTGGGATCAGAAATTTTTTCTCCGCCCGGGAGAGAAACGAGGCAAACTCCGCTTTCCCGGCATATTTCTCGCCGGAGACGGAGGGCGTTTGGGTGAGTGTAAGCCTGTTCCCGGCATCGGTTCTGGCAGACTCCGCCCCCGAAGTGGGTGTCGCCGTGCCACCGCAGCCACACAGCAGGAGCAGGCAGAGCACCGCCATTGTCAAAAGCCGTTTCTTCACATCCATCATTTTTCTCTCAGGCCTCAGATCCCCAGTTCCGCCCGGGTGAATGCGCGGGTATGGGCCTGGGTCCCATCCGGGCCAAGAACGGAAAAGTATACGTAGGGTGCGCTGCCGGGGATGTCAAACTCGGCAGAATCCAGCGCCTCACCCGGGCGGCCGCAGACATTCTGGGCCCGTTTGGGGCTCATATGCATGATAATCCGCCGGGCCTCGGAGCAGCCCAGAACCACATGGCTGCCTTCAAAGCGCAGTTCCCGGATGGTGGGGCCGGTACTGGCATAGAAGTCCCCATTCTCCAGGGCGTGAATGATGGCGGGATAGCTTAGCTCCGGCGCCTGAATCATGGTCCAGGCCCCGAAAGAGTCGCACAGTGGGTCGCCGAAGAGCTGCTTGTTGTGATTGTCGTCCGCACCATGCACGTAAGGGAACCTACCGTGACGCAGCAGCCGGTCATACAGGCCCAGGTTGGACTCATGTCCGTTAATCATCATAGAGCCGGTGTTGAACAGTTCCAGGCTGAAAAAGCCGTCATAATGCAGGATTTCCTCCGGCTCCTCCATGGACCAGTTGGGGTGATTGTAGGTGACCAGATATCCGGCCTTCAGGGCCTCCTGAATAAAGCGCCGGATATATTCCCTGTCATACCTGCGGGGCCCGATACTGCCGGCCTGAGCCCGGGATTCTGCCAGTTCGTGGGGCATATATTTGCAGAAATTGGGGTCATAGGCCACGAAAGTGGTATTGTGGGGTTCCTTTGCCAGCAGATTGAGATGAATCTCCGGCCCATAGGGGTCCAGCTGGCAGCTGGCCGAAGGGCGGATATAGGCTTCATACCCGGTAAGCATCAGGAAATCCGGCGTGCTGAGCCGGCTGTGGTCATAGGGGGCCTCGTGATCCGTGATGGCCAGGACCGAATATCCCCGGGCCTGATAGGCCTCTGCCATGGACTCCGGCGTGAGTCTGCCGTCAGACAGGTTGGAGTGGCTGTGAAGGTTCGCCTTGAATTGGGGAAGGCCGGGAGAAATAAATTGCATAAGGCAGCTTCCTTTCCGAACAGGAACGCTTGGTTGACAAGCATCGCTCAGTTCTGTTACAATTAAGTTTGACATTTACAGGGGGGTGTGTATGTGCGAGAGCAGCGTCTGCTGGGAATACTGGGTACGGTAAGGGAAAAGGGATATGCAACCACGCAGGAGCTGGCGGAAAAGTTTGACGTCAGCGTGTCTACAATCCGGCGTGATTTGTCCGAGCTGAACCAACGCGGCATGGTAGCCATGAGCAAGAACGGGGCAGTCCTCATTTCTGAAACAATTGTGGACACGCCGGTCAACTTCCGTTCTACCGTGAACGCCCATGCCAAGGCCGCCATCGCCCGCAATGCGCTCCAGCTTGTGAGCAGCGGCAGCACGATATTTCTGGACTCCTCCTCCACCGTGTTGCAGATGGCCGTTGGGCTGCGGAACATGCGGGATATTGTCGTGGTCACCAACAGTCTGCCGATGGCAATGCGCCTTCAAAGCGGCCCTGTGCAGGTTCGTCTGATCGGTGGTGAAATGTCCCCGGCATCCAGAAGCTTTTTCGGGCCGGCAGCGGAGCAGGCCCTGCGCCGCTTCAATTTTGACCTGGCTTTTTTCTCCCCGGTGGCAGTGACGCCCCAGGGCTTTGCTGCAGAAACCATAGAGAGCGCGGCTTCGCTGCGCAGAGCAGCAATGGAACAGGCCAAAGGATCGGCGCTCCTGTTTGACACCACAAAGATTGGCCTGATGCGGCCCTATAATATCGCCCATATCGACGTGTTCCAATACCTGATTACCGACGACGACAAGCACACGCTGGCTTCCCGGGCCATCGTCCGTCGGGTGCAGTTATAGGCCCGGCGGGAAAGGGGAAGCAATGTCAGAAGAACGTCTTCAAAACATATTGCGGCTGATTGAGAGCAAGCAAAGCATCTCGGCAAAGGAGCTGGAGGCCCAGCTGTATGTGAGTTCCGCCACCATACGCCGGGATCTGGCTGAACTTGCCCGTCGGGGCCTGATTGTCAGGAGCCACGGCAAAGCAATGGCCGTGACCCGCATGACCCACGCCGTAGCCTGCGGCAGTCCGGAGCTGCCCGGCGATCCCATAGGCAATACCGCCGCAGCGCTGATTAAGCCCCACAGCGTTGTTTTCATTGGCGCAGGCCGCTGCTGTCTGCCTCTGGCAAAAGCAGCCAGCCGGATTCCGGATCTCACCGTGGTGACGGACAGCATTTCTGCTGCCGACATTTTGTGCGGCCATGCCGCTCATCTCTATTGCACCGGCGGTCAGGCAGCGGCAGGGCGGGACAGCCTCTCCGGCAGCCAGGCGGCAGAGCTGGCGGGACTTTTCTACTACAGCATTGCCTTTTTCAGCTGCAATTCCCTGGCAGGAAGCGGGAGCATCGCCTTCAATGAGCTGGAGCGAATGCCTGTCCTCCGGACGGCGGCACGACAGGCGGAGAAGCGGGTGCTGCTGTTTTCCGGCGAGCAGATGCAGGCCAAGCCGGGCAACGGCCTGCTGCAGCTGAAAGACATGGATTACATTGTCACCGATGTTCCCGGGCATTTCGGCTCCGCCTTCCACGGCGCAGTGATCGGCACCGGAGGCTGATCAGCAAAAGGCGCACCGCCTGACGGCGGTGCGCCTTCATCTCTTTCCGGTTTACTTCATTGCTGCCTTGGAATAGCCGGTCATCATGTATTTCTGGAAGATCAGGAACAGAATGATCAGCGGGAGCACGGCCAGCACGGCACCTGCCATGATCTCATGGTAGTTAGACACTGCCTGCCCGGCAAAGGTATTCTTCAGCTGGGCAAGGCCTACGGTCAACACCCGGCGTACCTCGTTTTTGGCGATGATCTTGGGCCAGAAATAGGCGTTCCAGCCATTGGAGAAGGTCACCAGTGTGACAGTGAAGATGGTGGCCTTGCTCATAGGAACAAGAACATTCCAGATGATGCCGAAGCGGCCCAGTCCGTCGATCCGCCCGGCATCAATATAGCTCTGGTCAATGGCCAGGAAGGAGTTTCGCATCATAAAGATGTAGTAGGCGGAAACGGACTCTGGCAGGATCAGGCCCAGGAAGGTATCGGCCAGGCCCCAGTTGGCGCACATGATATAGATAGGGATAAAGGTCACCTGGAGGGGGATCATCAGCGCACCCAGCACCAGATAGAACATCACGTTGCGGCCCTTGAAGTTGCCGCAGGCAAAGCCGTAGGCAGCCAGGGTGCCGGTGCCCACCTGAAGGATCAGGATACCGGCGGTCATAACGATGGTGTTCCAGTAGTACTTCAGGAAGTTGGCGCGGGTCAGCACATTAAAGTAGTTCTCCGGATGGAAGCTGTGGGGGAACAGCGTAGGGATAACCCGCTGCACCTCTTCCGCAGACTTCACGGAGGTGGCCAGCATCCAGTACAGAGGGAAGACCATGATAATGGTGATGATGACGGCCACCACAGTCTGGACATGGTATCCGGCACTGTGGCGCTTTTTGCGAATGGCGGTTTCAGGATTCATCGTTCTTCCCCCTCTCTTATGCGTCATAGTTGACCGCGTTATTGGAGTACTTCATGGTGGCCACAGTGATGCACAGCAGTATCACGAAGAACATAACAGCGGAAGTGGCAGCGCGGTCCATCCGGAAGTCTACCATGGCGTACCGGTAGATCAGATAGACGAACACCTCTGTGGAGCGTGCGGGGCCGCCCTGAGTAAGAATATCCACAGACTGGAACACCTTCATGGAGCTGAGGAAGGTGGTCACCAGCAGGAACAGGGTGGTGGGAGAAAGCAGAGGCAGGGTGATCTTGAAAAACTGCTCCCGGCTATTGGCACCGTCCAGAGACGCCGCCTCATAATACTGGGGAGAAATACCCATCATTGCCGACAGATAGATCATCATGCCATAGCCGAACACGCGCCAGCAGGTGGTCATCAGCACCGACAGCAGAGCGGTGGATTCCTGGTTCAGCCAGTCCACCGGCTGCAGCCCGATGAGCTTGAGCATGTAGTTGAGCACGCCGTAGTCGGTATTGAGGATCCAGAGGAACACCACGGCGCAGGAGGACATAGCCACGTACTTGGGCACAAACAGGATGGCCCGCATGGCGCTGAAGGAACGGGTCATACGCTTGAAGATTAGGGCAAAGATGATGCCGCCCACCATGGTGGCGAAAATCTCACCCAGGGAGTACAGGAAGGTCACCTTCAACGAGTTCCAGAGGTATTTGGCGCCGGAGCCCACGAAGAGCCACTTCCAGTTTTTCAGCCCGACAAAGTTCCATTCGGGCTTGAGCAGGTTCCAGTCGGTAAAGCTGATCTGAACCAGCTTTGCCACAGGGTAGTAAGTAAAAACTGCCAGCAGGGCCAGAGCTGGAAGAACAAAGAGGAAGTCTATGAACTTAGACTTCTGCCTTTGGGTGAGCAAAGGCTTCTTCTGCTTTGCCGGGGCCCCGGCCACAGCAGTTTTTGCAGTGACATCGGTCATGGTAAAATCCTTTCTCTCCGATATGCGGGACTACCTCAAGCCCTGCCCTTGGGCAAGGCTTGAGGTCTGTTTCTGTTTATTCAGAGATTGCTCTCCTCCCAGAGAGAAATCAGGCGTGATCCTCCAGGATCTCGTTGATTTCAACGACCATGTCCTTGGACTCATCCTCAACATTGCCGTTCTGGTTGATCATCACGTCCATGTAGTTCTTCCAGGTGGTGGCCAGCTCGCTCCAGGCAGCGTTCTGGATGCGGGGATTGATCAGGTTCAGGTTATCGAAGATGCACTGGAAGGCGGGCTTTTCCTCCAGGAAGGCCACGCCTTCGTCGGTGGTGAGCACGGAGTTACGGGTGGGCAGGTAGCCGGTGCCTTCGGCCCACTTCATGTTGACTTCCTTGCCGCAGAGGTACTGCAGGAAGAGCCAGGCAGCGTTCTTGGTGGCCTGGTCGTTGCCGGCAGGGATGCCCAGCACGCAGCCGCCAACCTCGGAGAACATGTTGCCGGTGGAGGCGGCGGGATACCATGCCATGCCGACCTCAAAGTCGCACTTGCTGACATAGTTGTTGTACAGGGAAGAGGTGTGCATGACGGAGAAGGCCTCGCCGTCATAGAACTTCTGACGCATGGTGGCAGAGGCGTCGGTACCGGTGGCCAGGTAGGCCAGGCCGTCATTGCACCAGCCCTTGATCATATTGGTCACACCCACAGCGGTATCGCTGTCCAGATCGCAGGTATTGTCATCGGTGATGATCTTCACGCCCTCGTTCAGGTACAGGGTCTCAAAGTACCACTGGTCCCAGCCGGGAACCACAGTGCCGTAACCGCCGCAGGCGGCAGCGCCAGCCTCCAGGAAGGCGGGGAAGTCCTCAATCTTGGTGGGGACGGTGATGCTGTTCTCGTCAGCCAGGGTCTTGTTGTAATAAATCACCTGGGTGGAGTGCAGGAAGGGCAGAGCAACCTGCTTGCCTTCAAACTGGGAGCTGGTGAGCAGACCGGTGGAGAAGTCGTCCACATCGTAGCCGGTGGCTGCAATATAGGGGTCCAGATTCTCGAACACGCCGCCAGCGCCGTAGGATGCCACATAGTCGGTATTGGCAACGCAGACTGCGGGCAGACCGGTGCCGGCCGCGTGGGCGGCAACCAGAGCCTCGTTCACGTCCTTGTAAGCGCCGATGTACTGGGCCTCGACGGTGACCAGATCCTGGGAAGCGTTGAAGCCGTCAACAACCTCGCTCACCAGAGCGGAGTACTGATCCTCCAGCGCGTGCCACCAGACGATGGTGATGGGCTCGGTGACTTCGTACATGGATGCAGGTGCTGCTTCAGCCGGCGCTTCGGCGGCAGGGGCCTCAGGCGCAGCAGGAGCGGCAGTGCTTCCGGTGGAGCCGCTACATGCGCACAGAGAGAAAACCATGCACAGTGCAAGGGCAAGTGCCAAAACTTTTTTCATTTTTCTTTCCTCCATTTTTGTTCGTGATAGGTAGTTGCTTCACAGCGACGATGCTGTATTGTTGGGTAAAGTATACCATTTCAGAGCATTATTTACAAGCGTTCGCGCCGATATTACGCAAATTTGCACAAAAATTGATTTATATTTCAAACTCGCTCAAAATTTTGTGGAAAAGCGAAAAAAGGCGTGGTGTAATTTGTTCAGCTTCACCGAAACTTTGAATTTTTGAACCGCCTGAAACGGCAATGATTGCAATACCGGGGGTGCAATGCTATACTACATGGTGCGATAAGGTCGATTTTTGCAGCAAAAAGGGGTCGGTTTGATGAATACAATCAAAATTAATAAAGGCCAAGTGAAGATGATTGCTCACCGAGGCTTGAGCGGTTTGGAAAAGGAGAACACCTGCTCGGCCTTTGTGGCAGCGGGCAACCGGGAGAGCTATTATGGCATTGAGACGGATGTGCACCGCACTGCCGACGGACGGTTTGTCATTTTTCATGATGATAACACGGCTCGCGTCGGGGTGGACAGCCTCATTATTGAAAACAGTAGCTTTGAAACGCTGCGGAAGCTTCAGCTCACCGATATTGATGGAAAGCGGGGGCGCAGCGACCTGCTTATTCCCACGCTGGAAGAATACATCGGGATTTGCAGGAAGTATGAAAAGCACTGTGTCCTTGAACTGAAAAACCAGTTCAAAGCCGGCGATATCTACAAGCTGCTTGCTGCCATTGACAAGCTGGGCTATCTGGAGCATGTGACCTTCATCTCCTTCCAGCTGAAGAACCTGATCTATCTGCGCCGGCGCTATCCGGAGCAGCCTGCCCAGTACCTGCTGCATGCGTGGGACGAAGGCTCCCTTGATACATTGAAAAAATATAATCTGGGCCTGGATATCCGTTACACCAGTCTGACCGGGGAGATCGTAGAGCGGGTTCATGCCGCCGGACTGGAAGTCAACTGCTGGACCGTCAACACCAAAGAGGACGGAGAAGCCCTGGTTAAACTGGGCGTTGACTACATCACAACCAATATTCTTGAGTAAGCTTACCCCTGACAGGAGAATCTCATGTACCAGCTCTTTAATCCCGAAAACAAGTTCTGGAATTTCATCGGCAAAATCACCGATGTGGCCTGTATGAGTATTCTGTGGGCTGTGGTGAGTCTGCCCATTTTCACCATCGGTGCGGCCACCACGGCGTTTTACGACTTTTCGCTGCACCAAGTGAATGACCGGGAGGGAAAAATCCTGAAAAGCTTTTTCACCTCCTTCAAGGCCCACTTTGCCCGGGGCACCCTTCTCTGGCTCATCCAGTTGGGCGGGCTTGCCTTTTTCGCCTTGGATCTATGGGCAGCGTGGAATTTTTATCTGGTCAGGGGCGGCCCCTTAGGGATCGGGCTTCTGGGCTTTTGCGGCTGCGCCGCGCTCATCTTCCTCTCCTGCGCCATGTATGTCTATCCCCTGCTTGCTACCTTTGACTTCGGGCTGAAAAAGCTCATCCACGACAGCTTCATGATGGCCATGGGCAACCTGCATGTGACCATAACATTTTTTGTGATGACCGCGCTGGTTTTCGTGCTGATTTTCTATGTAAGCGGTCTGTTCTTCTTCTGGGTGGGCCTGTATATCTTCTTCTCCTCCTATTTCATCACCGGCGTTTTCCTGAAGTACGTCCGGGACCCGGAGGAACCTGGAAAGGAGCAGCTTGCGGAATGATCGGAGGCTACGGACTGACCTTCCGGCAGAAGGTAAAATTGTGGCGTGATACGGAGTCGGCCAAGCTGCGCACCATGACATTCGGGGGAAAAGTCGGCTACATCTTTACCTACTATTGGAAGTGGATGCTGCTGGTACTGGTCGCTCTGATGTTCTGCGGCTACGTGGGCGACGCCGTCGTGCAGGCCCATAAGGAGACCGTGTTGGAGGGCTTTTTTACCAACGACGACTATAACCTCTTTCCCGCCGGGGAGCTGGAGCGGGACTTTGCCGCCACGCTGGGGTTGGAGAAGGGGCAGCGTATCATTTTCGATGACAGCCTTTATATCGGTTTGGACGGAATCGCCAGGGAGTACAGCGCCGCCAGCAACGGGAAAATCATCGCCTATATGGCCACCCAGGAGTTGGATTTTGTGGTCACGACGGAGACGGTGTATGCCTACTACGCGGAGGATGTGCCCATGGCGGATCTGGAGCAGGTGTTGACGCCGGCGCTTTTTGCAGCGCTTGAGGACCACCTGATCCTGGGCACAGATCCCGATGGGAAGGCCTGCTTCATCGGTGTGGACATGACCCAAAGCCGTTATGTGGCAGGCAGAGGCATGGATGAAGCTGTGAAGGAACGCTATATCATGTTCATTCCCTACAACGCCCCCCATATTGAAACGCTGAATCAATATCTTGGCTACTGCTTTGCAAACTGAAACAGTAGCGCATATGATGCTGCAATGCCATCGTTTCAAACCCAGCCTTATGGCACGAATCCCCGCCCCTGGGCTGCTGTTTTTTCTGGCCGCCATATGCAGCTAACATAAAACCGACAAGCGTCCTGCTTTTGCAGGACGCTTGTCGGTTTTATGTTAGCGGGTTCAAATTGTGGGGAGCGTTTGTGCTGCGTCAAGGCAGCAGCTCCACCAGTTCGGGCAGCACAATGCGGCCCTCATCCATGATTTGCACGCCGTCCTGCCAGACAGAGCTGTTCAGGCAGATGCCGTCACTGTGGCTTACGGCGTCCTGGCCACAGGGCGGCGCGTCGATATGGCTCACGTAGCCGATGCCCCATTCCGTGGCGCCCCAGACCCGCTCGTCCTCCACAATGTTGCCGGTCAGCCTGGCGCCGGGGTTGAAGCCGTAGGAGATGTGGGCCATCTTCAGCATGCCGGGATCCTGGAAGTCCCGCAGGTACTTCTCGTAGACAGCAGCCTCTTCGCCGCCATCCACCCGCTGGATCACACCGTCCTTCACGGTCAGGCGGATGGGGGTTCGGGGAGCGTGACCAAAGGGCGGGGTCACAGAGCCGTCAAAGACGATGGTACCCTGAATGGAACCGAAGCGGGGCACCACGTTGATCTGCCCGGTGAGCATGTGGACGGCGGGGAAGCTGGCATCGCCGCAGTCGCAGGCCACGTAATGCGCCGGGTCAATCTCAAAGGCTACGTCACAGCCGGCAGGCGTGGTCACCCGCATGGTTCTGGCGTTCCGGGTCAGCTCAGCCACCTTGCGCATGAACACCTGCAGGCGGGGCGTCTCCACGTGGCCGATGGTGCGAATCATCAGGTCCTCGTCAAAGTCCACCAGGCACATGTAGCGCAGCCTCGGGTTGTTCTGGCTGGCTCGCTCAAAGGGCGTGGAATACAGCAGCCACTGGTGGTTGAACTCGATCCATACATCGCAGGCGCAGAGGGCGGCGGCCAGCGGCTCGATGGGCAGATCGGGATCGGCGGCCTTGCCCACAGAGCCGGGCGTAGGGACGGTGATCACCATGACCTGTGCGCCCACTTCACGCACGCTGTCGGACACGGCCCGCAGAACCTTGGCGTTGGAATCATAATCGGCGGTCAGCACCACAGATTCGCCGGCCTTGACGCCGAAAATCTCCCGCACCAGCTTGTCTGCCGCGGTTTGCAGTTCTGTTTTTATCATAGCTTCTCTCCCTTTCGTTTCAGTCATGCCCCAGTCCGGGCTCAGCAATAGGGGCGGTAATCCACGTTGTGGCCGAAGCTGCGGGGGCCAAAGACCTCCAGGCCACGGGCTGTAGTCCACTCCGCGGCGGCAGGCAGAGCCGTCACCGCCACCTTCTCGCCCACACGGGCAAAGGGGTTGAGCTGGGGCAGACCCTGATCCAGGTCAAAGACGCAGATCAGATCCGGCACGGTAACAAAGTATTCACCGTCCAGCCAACTGATGATGTTTTCGTTCTGATACCAGATGTGCAACTGGTGTCCCTCGTAGGCGCCGGTGCCCTGGATCACGGTGTCGCCGAAGGTGTAGCCGTCCCGGGTCTCATAGCCGCTCCCGGTCACGGTGCCCTCGAACATCATTTTGCCCTTTTACAAAAAATTCATAAAACTGCAGTTCCGTTTTTCGATTTCAAAGGTGCAATTAAGTATATGAGGGGATAAATTTCACGCCTCTCATGAACCTTGAAAACTGAATATAAGGGATTCCGAGGAGAACCTCATCCGGGCCGAAAGGAAAAGCCGCCGGGCCAGGGCGCCAAGACCTCCGAAAGGGGCGAGCGATTCACCTGGAGACGGACGAAGCAGACAACAGCATTGCTTCGCAGGCCATGACACCGGACTTGAGGATAAGCTAAGAGGAGCCGAACACCAACCGCCTCTCAGCCAATCTTTTCGCCGCTTTTTGCCTTGTCGTCTTTGCCTTGCGTCAGCAAGGCTGCATCCTCCGCACCAAAAATCAATCAAAAATCTTTGGCTGAGAGGTGCTTCGCAGTTATCAGCGTGTCAGATTTTTGCTGAAACGATGACAAATGACGCAGGGAATACTTTGTGTATTCACAAGTCATTTGGCGAAGTTACGGCGGAAATCTGCCGCTGATAACCGGTTGGGGTTCGACCCCTCTTAGCTTGTGAGACTTCCGCGCCAGCGGCCTGCCGGGAGGCAGGATATGGTCGCGCAGGCTGAAAGCTAGGCCTGTGGTGCCATATATGATCCTCGTTGCCGTGTAAGAAGCCACGGCATAGATGCTGCGAGGGGTTCGGAATCTCCCCGGAAGCAGCCAGCAAATGGATGGCAGCTTCCCGCGCCGGGGGCGGTAAGAAATACGGCGTAAAGTGCATTCACAATAGGAAAGCACAGAAATACTGTCGAGCGCTTTTGCTTGCGTAACTGCTGACTCCATTCATTACGAAACCTATATGCTCTGCATTGACAATGTTCCGGTATACCGATATAATTGCAGTGGTGATGAGAATGAGTATTAACGAGATTATCGATCAGTCTGGCATGACCAAATATCGTATTGCGAAGCTGAGCGGTATCCCTCATGCTACGCTGAATGATCTTTGCAGCGGGAAGACTCACATTGAAAAGTGCTCCGGAGAAACGCTCTACCGTCTGTCCAAAACGCTGCAGCTTCCCATTGAGCAGCTTCTGGAAAGTGCCATGGAACAAAAACTGCAGGAGGAAAAGCTGCAGGCGATGAAAGTTCAGTCTTATGAATACGGCCTGCCCAGCTACCTGCAGCATGACCTTGATGCGTTCAAGGAGGGACTGGCAACGAACTCCAGCCTGTTGGATTGCCTGTGGGGTGAGCTGTATGGCAGTATCAATATAGCGGAGATCAACGATGGGGCGATCACCCCTGAGCACGCAGACTATCTGAGGCAGAAATTCCTTTGGGGATGAAGAAAACATCGAATCGATATGAATTGATTTTGCAGCCTGCTTACAGTCGGATACAACGGATGCAAGAATCGTAAGGCAATAAAATCAAATAAATAGAGTGACCGGTTTGATTTGTGTTTGCAGATCAGACCGGTCGTTTGCATCTATGAGACTTGAGGAAGAAAACACCTTGCCGGTGATGCTGGCAAGGTGTTTTTGATGCAGGGGCTTTGTTTCAAACACCGAAAGTTAGAGAGGGAGGAGCAAAAATGACGATGGGAAAATACGGATCACGCTAGGGTTCAAAAAATCTTTACAAAAAATTCATAAAACTGCAGTTTCGTTTTTCAGTTTTGAAGGGGCAATAGATATATGAGGGGGTAATTATAGAACGGGAAAAACGCAATAACGAATGACCTGAAAAACGAGAATTTACAAAAAGTTCACAGAAACAAATGCCCGTTTTTCACTTTTGAACTTGCAGTACATATATGAGGGGATAAATATCACACCCCTCACCTGAACCTTGAAAATTGCATATAAGGGATTCCGAGGAGAACCTCATCCGGGCCGAGAGGAAAAGCCGCCGGGCCAGGGCGCCAAGACCCCCGAAAGGGGCGAGCGATTCACCTGGAGACGGACGAAGCAGATAACAGCATTGCTTCGCAGGCCATGACACCGGACTTGAGGATAATGAGACTTCCGCACAGCGGCCTGCCGGGAGGCAGGATATGGTCGCGCAGGCTGAAAGCTAGGCCTGTGGTGCCATATATGATCCTCGTTGCCGTGTAAGAAGCCACGGCATAGATGCTGCGAGGGTATCGGAATCTCCCCTAAAGCTGCCGGCATACGGATGGCAGCTTCCTGCGTCGGGGGCGGTAATAAATACGGCGCAAACAAAGCAAATCGCAATAGGAATACTGCTCCCACCTTTGGGAAGGAGGCGAGACAAATGCGCATGAGGAGAGAAGTTCTATCCTGAGAAAAACAAAATAAGAAAGGTGATTGAATGAAAAAAGATGAAACATGTTACCCCAATTATCCCGAACCCTTCAAAATCATGGATGGCTGTCTTTACCGTGAGGTGCAGAGCCGCAACGGAAGCTATGACCAGAAGCTCTGCAACTTCCTGCCTTACATCATCAGCGAAGTTACGGTGGATGACGGCGCGGAGGAGGTCAAGCGGCTTCGCCTGGGCGGGCTCCGGCAGAACGGTTCTTGCCTGCCGGAGATTGATGTTACCGGCAATGAGCTTGGCAGCTTCAACTGGTTGATTGAGAAGTGGGGTGCGGACTGCATTCTGGAAATCGGCTCTACAGTCAAGGACAGTGTGCGCTATGCAATCCAGCAGACTGCCCACCACGCGGACCGCTGCACGGTGTATCAGGTTACCGGTTGGAAAAAGATTGCCGGACGGTGGCAGTACCTGATGCCGGGCAGAGATTCGCCAAGCGTTCAGCTGCCGGACAAGCTCTCCCGCTATGAAGGCGCGGAGGAGATTGATCCAGACGCCCTGCCAGTGCTTGCCTACTTGCTGGAGCATCCGCCGGCACCGAAAGAAGTGATCTGGCCGTTACTGGCCTTTACATTTCTCACACCGCTGAATCACTTCCTACATGCTGCCAACTGTGAACCCAAGTTTGTCTTCCTGCTTCAGGGAAGGACCGGCGCGAGAAAAAGTTCCCTTGCGGCTCTTTTCATTTCCTTCTTCGGCTGCTTCACTGCTTCGGATCTGCCGCTGTCCTTCCGGGATACGGCGAACAGTATTATCCACAACGCGTTTACCCTCAAGGATGTGCTGACCTGTATTGATGACTTCCATCCCTGCGGGAGACAGGAGGAGCAGAAGCTCACCGCAACCGCACAGAGTATCATCCGTGCCTACGGTGACCGGGTGGGACGGGGACGGCTGCGCCCGGACGCCAGCGCCATGGCTGTCCGGCCTCCCCAGGGCAACGCAATCATCACGGCAGAGTTTCCTCCGGAAGTGGGGGAGAGCGGCAGCGCCCGCTGCTTTACTGTTGAACTGGAACAGGACGCGGTCAATCTGAACGAGCTGTCCTTCTTTCAGGAAAAGGCGGCCCGGGGAATCCTTCAGGGCTGCATGCTGGGCTATACCCAGTGGCTGCGCGGGAAATTCCTTGCCGGCGAGGAACGGGAGGAACGGTTTGTCTCCGTACTGCACAGTACCTTTGAAAACTACCGGAATGACTTTCTCAGAACAAGGATTCGCTGTCATGGCAGACTGCCGGAGATTGTTGCCTGGCTGCGTATCGGCATGACCATGCTGCTGCTCTATCTGGAGGAACGGGA
>JBJDXQ010000008.1:0-4031 GCA_051866745.1 Candidatus Limivicinus sp.
GGCACGATCAGCTCCATGCGGTTTCGTGCCGCTTCGTCAATCTTAGCGCAATACTATCTTACGTACACCCAGCTATGGGGCGGATGTTTTTTGCTGTCAGAGCTGGCGCAGGAGGGGACGAACCTCTCAGTCTTTTGCGATGCAAAAGACAGCACCCCTTGGCAAGGGGAGCCAAGGGAGGTGCGCCTGTCGGAGTGGCAATGTCAGTCCCGGCGGAGCAGGAAACCCCGGCCCAGGGAATAGGGATTGCCGGGGACGCTTTGGCGGACGTGGCTGATCATGGCCTCCCGCTGCGTCACCACCAGGCCGGAGAGACGGTCAATGCCGAAGTCCAGAAGCGCCGGACAGAGGGGGACGCTGGGGCCGGTGAGAATGGTGTAGGCGTTCCGGCACAGGGCCAGCAGCCGGGGCAGGGTCTTGTTAATGAGGCTGCTGCCGGTGATGATGACCAGGTCGCAGCGGGGCAGCAGCAGCTCGCAGGCGGAATCCGGGTAGTCCCCGGGCTGGGGGCTGCGCTCCAGAATATAGACCTGTTTGGCCTTTTCCCGCAGGCCGGTGGGGCCGCGCATATGGCCCACGATGCCCACGGTCATGCCGGTAAAATCCAGGCCGTCGGCATAATGGCCATAGTCCGGCAGGCCGGCAAGGCGGTCCGGCGTGTTATAAAAGGCATTCATCGCCGCCAGGCCGAAGCTGGCCTCCTCCAGGTTCCAGCTTTTCACCGCCTGGGCAGCCTGGGAAAGGGACAGGCCCGCAAGCCCCGCCGGGTACAGGGGTGGGATGCTGGCACCGGGGGTGTGCATGGCAAGGCCCAGGCCTGCCTCCGTATCGGCCAGGCACCACTGCTCCCCCATGGCGGTGGACAAAACAGGCGCGTCGCTGTCGATCCCGGCAAGCAGGGCGTTATATAGGGCAAAAAAATCGTTTGACATGAAAATCTCCCCTTCGGTGGGATAGGACCCAGTATACACCAAAGGCGGCCCGGTGTAAACCGCCGGAAATTTTGGTAATTTTTTACGGAAAAACTTCTTTGACACAGTGATGATTTAACACTATAGCTGATTGAATAATTTTCTCTTGCAAAGGGCTTTTGACTGTGGTATATTGTCCACATCAATTTGATACCCGTGAAGCTGTCAGGCTGACCGACAGTGGAGGAACTCTGGAGAATCTCATTTATGAGTGCCGAAGGTGCAAGGCGAAAGCCGAATCTCTCAGGCCAAAGGACAGAGCGGAACGAGGGGCAAAGTGTTTGCTCCCGTCCACCCGGAGTTGCTGAAGTTCGGCAGCTCTTTTTTGTTTCCCGGACAGGTATCAAAGGGCTTGGTCGCATAGAATATAGGGACTGTGCCCGGTCAGAAATAATTGGGAGGAGAAACTATGCAAGCAATACTGAACTTCTTTACAGGCCCCTTGAACACCGTGGCCTGGCTGTACATCTTTCTGCCCTGCGTGATGATCGGCGGCGTGCTGCTGACGGTGCGGACCGGCTTTATCCAGTTCCGCCGCTTCGGCTACGCCATGAAAAACACCGCCGGCAAAATGTTCAAAAAGATGGAAGCCGGTAAGGGCGCCGTTACACCCTTACAGGCGGTCACCACGGCCCTGGCGGCCACTGTGGGCACCGGCAACATCGTGGGTACCTCCCAGGCCATCGCCCTGGGCGGCTACGGCGCGGTATTCTGGCTGTGGCTGGCGGCCCTGATGGGCATGGTGGTCAAGTACTCAGAGGTGACCCTCTCCATCCACTACCGCCAGCGGGATGAGCACGGCGACTGGGTGGGCGGCCCCATGTACTACATCACCAAGGGGCTTGGCCCCAAATGGAAGTGGCTGGCTGTTCTGTTCGCCGTTTTCGCGGTGTTGGCCTCTTTCGGTATCGGCAACATGAGCCAGGTCAACTCCATCACCGGCTCCATCACCGACGCCATCAATGTATTCTTCAGCCTCAGCAACCAGGCCATTATGGTGGTCCGCTGGATCCTGGGGATCTCCATGGCCCTGCTGATCGCCATGATCCTGATCGGCGGTATCAAGCGCATCGGCAGCGTTACCGAAAAGCTGATTCCGTTCATGAGTCTGCTGTATATACTGGTCTGTCTCATCGTTCTGATTTGCCACGCCCAGAACATCCCCGGCGCCTTCGGCAAAATCTTCTCCGCCGCTTTCGCTCCCCGGGCTGTCATGGGCGCCGCCTCCGGCATCGCCCTGAAACAGGCCATCGTCTGGGGCCTGCGCCGCAGCGCCTTCTCCAATGAGGCAGGCCTTGGCTCTGCCGGTATCGCCCACGCCGCCGCGGAGACCCCCTCCGCCGTGCATCAGGGACTTTACGGCATCTTTGAAGTGTTTATGGACACCATCGTCATCTGCTCCCTCACCGCTTTGACCATCATCTGCAGCGGGGTTGAGATCAACTTCGGCGTCAAGCCCGGCTCCGAGCTGATCCGCGCCGCCTTCGCCACCGTGTTCGGCGAGCAGTTCTCCGCCCTGTTTGTGGCAGTGGCCCTGATGCTCTTCGCCTTCTCCACGGTGCTGGGCTGGGCCCTCTACGGCAGCCGCTGCATCCAGTATCTGTTCGGCGGCAAGTCCATCCGCCCCTATCAGATCGTGTTTGCCATTGTGATCGTCATTGGCTGCGTGTCCCCCATCGACGTGGTGTGGGACCTGGCGGATACCTTCAACGGCCTGATGGCAGTGCCCAACTTCGTGGCCATCTTCGCCCTGTCCGGCGTGGTGGCAAAGCTGACCAAGGAGCACTTTGCCAGCCCGGAAGCTGCCCTGAAGAAATAAGTGTGTATCCTCTGCCCGGGATCCTTTCTGGATCCCGGGTTTTCATGTTATCATAGCAAAAAAGGTCGAGTGTTTCTTTCTCAAAAGCGGTAGAATCATCGGCGTAGGGAGGCGATGGAAATGAGGGAACAGACGCTGGCTGTCCAGCGGATGCAGGACTATATCGAGGAGCATCTGGAGCAGGAGATCACACTGGCGGATCTGGCGGGGGCGTCCCTGTTTTCACCCTGGCATTCTTACAGGCTGTTCCGGGAATATCTGGGGCTGAGTCCGGCGGAGTACATCCGGCGGCTGCGGCTGTCCCGCTCGGCCCTGCGGCTGCGGGATGAGAACTGCCGGGTCACCGATGTGGCCTTTGACCTGGGCTTTGGCAGTGTGGACGGTTACACCAGGGCCTTCTGCCGGGAGTTCGGCTGCAATCCCGGCCAGTACGCCAGGGACCCGATGCCCATCGCCCTGTTCATCCCCTACGGCGTGAAATTCCGGGAATTGAGAAAGGAGAATGTGACCATGGAAAATGTGCAGAGCGTATTTGTGCAGGTGATCCAGAAGCCGGCACGGAAGGTGCTGATCAAGCGGGGCGTGGCGGCGGAGGAATATTTCGCCTACTGCGGGGAAGTGGGCTGCGATGTGTGGGGGCTGCTGCTCAGTATCTGCCCAAGGGAGGCGGAGCCGGTGTGCCTGTGGCTGCCGGAGCAGTATAAAAAGCCCGGCACCTCCACCTATGTGCAGGGCGTGGAGGTGGCGCCGGACTATGATGGGAAAGTGCCGGAGGGCTTTGATGTGATCGACCTGCCGGCGGCGGAATATCTGGCCTTTCAGGGCGAACCCTTCCGGGAGGAGGATTACTCCCAGGCCATCCAGGCGGTGGAAGCGGCCATGGACCGCTATGACCCGGCTGTGATCGGTTATGTCTGGGACGGCGGCAATCCCCGCATCCAGCTGGAGCCACGGGGTGCGCGGGGCTATATCGAGCTGCGGCCGGTGAAGAAGAAATAAGGATTTATACAATAAAGAAAGCGCATACCATCCCTTGGATGGCATGCGCTCAGCTTGTCAAAAAAGTCGGTTTTACATGTCGTACCAGTGTATACTGCTGGTCAAAGGCTTCCCCTTGAGGGGAAGCTGGCGGCGAAGCCGACTGATGAGGTGGCAAATAAAAAACTGGGAAAAAGCAGAAACTTCTGTCAAAAAAGCAGGATTTCCACCTCATCCGCCCAGTGTGCGCACTGGGCACCTTC
>JBJDXQ010000009.1:0-3977 GCA_051866745.1 Candidatus Limivicinus sp.
GCCTTGTGGGGGTTGGAGCCCTCCTTGCCCCGGACAAAGAAGGTGGCGATCATGGAGGCCAGGATGCCCACGGCGGCGATAACCAGGGGATAAATGGCGCCGGCGCCCGGGAAGAGGCCCTTGGCGGCCACGCCCAGGGTCAGGGCGGAGACGATGGCGCCCACATAGCTTTCAAACAGATCGGCCCCCATACCGGCCACGTCGCCCACGTTATCGCCCACATTGTCAGCGATGACGGCGGGGTTGCGGGGGTCATCCTCGGGGATGCCGGCCTCCACCTTACCCACCAGGTCCGCGCCCACATCAGCGGCCTTGGTATAGATGCCGCCGCCCACACGGGCAAACAGGGCAATGGAGGAAGCGCCCAGAGAGAAGCCGAAAAGAATGCTGTAATTGCCGGTGAGGATATAGATCAGGCTGCAGCCCAGCAGGCCCAGGCCCACCACGCACATACCCATGACCGAGCCGCCGGAGAAGGCGATGGACAGGGCCTTGGTCATGCCGCTTTCCATGGCGGCGTTGGCAGTGCGGACGTTGGCCCGGGTGGCCACCTTCATGCCGAAGTAACCGGCCAGCATGGAAAAGCCTGCGCCAATGACAAAGCAGATGCCGGTGCCCAGGTTGATGAACAGAGAGATCAGCACAAAAAGAACGGCAATGAAAATGGCCAGGATCTTGTACTCTGAGCGGAGAAAAGCGCTGGCCCCTTCGGCGATGGAGGCGGCGATCTCCTGCATACGGGCATTGCCGGGAGAGGCGGAGGAGACGTAACGGGCTTTATAGGCAGCGAAGAGCAGCGCGCATAGGGCAAAGATGGGGATTATCCACAGGAAAAGTTCCATGGTAACAGACCTCCTATCAGGTTGATTGTAAAAAACTGCCTCTGCGTTTGTATATTTTATACGATAAGACAGAGAATAACAAGGGATTAATCAATAGTTTTCGTGCAGAATGCATAAATTCATACATATAACCAAATTACGGGGGAGCAAAGGGCCTGACCTGATCAAAATGCACAAATAAAAGCAACAGAGTGTATTTGAAATGCGGACAGGAATTGGAGAGATACGCCAGAAACGCACAGTAAGTTAAAAAAATAACGCAAAAAATGTAAAAATAGCGGATTATTTGGAACGGAAAATCACAATCATTTTGCACAAACTGCGGGCGAAAGATATCACTAAAAAATGAAAGAAATAGAAAATCAAACCGACGGGAACAAAGTGGCCGGCAAAAACGTATATATCTACAGAGAGCCGGCCAGATACTGGCAGAGCGAAGGCTCTTGCAATAACGGCCTGGCCATGATAAAATTATGTTAACCAGAAAATGATGCGGCTCCGGCCGCTGGGATAGAAGCGAAGAGGAGGAACGTGAAATGAAAAAGACACTGAGCATACTGCTGATGCTTTGCCTGCTGCTGGGCGTTTTGCCGGCGGCCTATGCTGAGGGAAAGACCCCGGAGGTAATCGACGGCGGCGAAATCAGCCTGATCCCGGAGGAGGACCTTCTGCCCGAGGATGGCCAGGAAATCCTGGACGCTTACGCGGAACTGACCATGTACCCGGAACACGCCTTTCAGCTGTTCAGCGCCGGGGAGGACCGGCTGACGGATGAGCGGAGCCTGGCACTGTATAACGCCATCAGGGAACAGATCGAAAAGGTGGCGGAAGGGGAGGCCAGCAGCCTGGTGACCCTGACCTGGGACTATACAAAATCCCCGCTGAAATGGACCTATGAGGAAATGGGCCTCACCGCCGCCAATAGCGACAGCGACGTGAGCAGTGTGCTGCAGAAGAAGCTGGGGATGAACGAGATTCACGGCTATCTGCTGATGGACCTGCCCTATGATTTTTATTGGTATGACAAGACCGCCGGCATGATCGGCACAATCAAATATGTGCGCACCGACACGACGGTGATTGTGACGGAGATGAAGCTGGCCTTTGCCGTCAGCGAGCAGTTCCGCAGCGGGACGCCGGTGGAGCGCCTGGAAACCGGCAGCGGCAGCGCCATGGACTGTTACATGGTGAACGCGGCGCAGCTGCTGGCAGCAAAGCAGGCCAGGACAAGGGCGCTGGAAATCGTCGAAGCCAACAAGGATAAGAAGGATTACGAAAAGCTCCTGGCTTACAAGGACGAGATCTGCAGACTGGCGGATTATGACCATGACGCCGTCAACCTCACCCCGGACCGCTACGGCGCGCCCTGGCAGCTGATCAGCGTGTTCGACGGGAACCCTGAGACCAAGGCAGTCTGTGAGGGCTATGCCAAGGCCTTCCAGTACCTCTGCGACCTGAGCGAATTCGAGGATGAGGAGACCATCTGCTATACCGCCACCGGCGTGATGGGCATCAACAGCCTGGTGCCCCATATGTGGAACATCGTGGCGCTGGATGGCGGGAACTACCTGGCAGATGTGACCAACAGTGACCAGGATGCCATCGGCGAGGAGGGCGGCCTGTTCCTGGCCGGCTCCGCCAACAGCACGGGCAACGGCTATCTCTTCCAGGTGCTGGGTTACCAGGTCAGCTTTGAATACGACGAAGATACCCGGGAACTGCTGCCCGATGTGCTGAGCCTGGCGGCAAGCAACTATGTCCCCAACACGGCACCCACCGAGACACCTGCACCCACCGAGACACCTGCACCCACGGAGACGCCCGCACCTACGGAGACTCCCGCGCCTACCGAGACGCCCGCACCTACCGAGACGCCCGCACCTACCGAGACGCCCGCACCTACGGAGACGCCCGCGCCTACGGAGACGCCCGCACCCACCGAGACGCCCGCGCCTACCGAGACGCCTGCGCCTACCGAGACGCCTGCGCCTACGGCTACACCAGTACCCACGGAGCCGCCCCATGTCCATTCCTGGGGCGAGGCCTGGAGCGGCAGCGGTGAATACCACTGGCATGAGTGCCAGGCGGCGGGCTGTGACATCAGTGATAACAGCCAGAAGAATGGCTACGCCCCTCATGACTGGAATGACGGCGTGGTGACCAAGGCGGCCACCACCCAGGAGGCCGGTATCAAGACCTATACCTGCACCGTCTGCGATGCAACCAAGACCGAGCAGATCCCCGTCCTGCCCACCCCGGAGCACACCCATGCCTGGAGCAGCCAGTGGCAGTATAACAGCACCCACCACTGGAACAACTGCACCGCTGCCAACTGCCCTGTGACCAACAACGCCGACAAGTACGGCTACGGGGCCCACACCTTCGGCGCCTGGCGCATCGTGAAGGAAGCCACCGCCGACAAGGACGGCAGCATGGAGCGCAAATGCGTCTGCGGCTATGTGGAAACCAGGACCATCCCGGCCAACAAGGACCAGGCTCAGCATGTCCACAGCTGGAGCAGCTGGCAGTTCACGGCCCCCAACTACTGGGAGCGGGTATGCAGCAGCTGCGGCACCAGGGACATTAAGATCAGCGAAGTGAGCAAGCCCAGGCTCACCGCCGGGGCCAAGGCCACCTGGCAGCAGGGCAGCAGCAGCGGCCTGAGCTTTAGCTCCAGCGCACCCCTGAGCGAGTTCATCTCTGTGACCCTCAACGGCTTTACCCTCTCCGAGAGCTACTACAGCAAGGCCGAGGGAAGCACCATTATCACCCTGAACAAGAGCTGTCTGGATCAGCTGAAGGCGGGCACCCACAAGATTTCCATCAATTCCCTGGGCGGCTCCGCTGAGACGGAGTTCACCGTGAAAGCCAGCAGCCAGCAGAACACCCTTCCCATCCAGAGCACCAACCCCTGGTCTGCGCCCAAGACCGGCGACAGCGCCAACATGGGCCTGTGGATCGGCATGATCGTTGTCAGCCTTGTGGGCGTGGCGGCGGTGGCTGTGTTCATCGTGAAGAACAAGCGCAAGTAAAAAACCAAGCAAAAGCATTGACGACAGAGCCGCAGAAATGCGGCTCTGTTCAGCTTGTCAAAAAAGTCCTAGCAGGACTTTTTTGACCGCTTCAACCGCCGAG
>JBJDXQ010000010.1:0-20270 GCA_051866745.1 Candidatus Limivicinus sp.
GGGCGGCCCGCTGATGCACATTATCGCCGCCAAGGCCGTCTGCTTCCAGGAGGCCCTGCGCCCCGAATTCAAGGAGTACCAGACCCAGGTGGTGAAGAACGCCGCCGCTCTGGCGGATGAGCTGCAGGCCCAGGGGCTGCGCCTGGTCTCCGGCGGTACCGACAACCACCTGATGCTCTGCGACGTGATGAGCAAGGGCAAGACCGGCATGGAGGTGCAGGAGCTGCTGGACGCGGCCAACATCACCGCCAACAAGAACACCATCCCCTTTGATACCCAGTCTGTCAAGCTGACCTCCGGCATGCGCTTCGGCTCTCCCGCCGCCACCACCCGGGGCATGAAGGAGCAGGAGATGCACCAGATCGGCGCCATGATCGCCCGCCTGGTGAACGAGGGCGAGGAGGCCGTGCCCCAGGTGAAGGAGCAGGTCATTGACCTGTGCCGCCAGTTCCCCCTCTACCCGGAGCTGTGATTTTCTTTTAATAGAACAATAAAACCCGAAGTGAAAGCTTCGGGCTTTGTTGTTTACATAATTTGATTAACATAATATTAGATGTTGTTTCATGCCTGACGGTTTTTTACCCGGTGGCGGATCTCCTCGAGGGCGGCGTGGGCTTCGTTCAGATGCTCAACCAAAGCCCGGTCAGAGCGGAAGGCAAAGACAAAGTAGGCCCGTTTTGCGGCCCGGTCCTGGGCGGAACGGATCTCCGCCTTCAGGTGCTCCCACTTGACAACCACGTCGTTCTCGTCTGCATATTCTTTCAGCTTTGCCAGCAGGTGGCTGGAATAGACCACGTCGATGACAAACACGCCGAAGAAGAAGCCGATCACAAAGGAGAAGGCCAGATTGTTGGAAAGCCAATCCAGGGCCGAGAGTATGTAGGGATGGACGAAAAAATAATAGATGGCCCCCATTAAGGCCCAAATGGCGGAAAACAGGGGGCAGATCAGGCCCTGGATATTGCCCCACAGCTGGCTGTAATCCCAGAGACGCAGCTTCATCAGCTTCAGCAGGAGGATACCGGCGATGTACTCAATGGCGGTCATGCTTACGGCCATGCACAGGAACATCAGGGCCTTGCCGCCAGCCGTGCTGTCCATGCCGGTGACCTGGCCCAGATGGGCCAGCAGATACAGAATGCACAGGCCGAAGCCGTACAGCGGCACATAGGGCCCCACGCAGAAGCCGGGGTTAATCCACTTATGCTCCGGGTTGGCGGAGGAGAAGAACCGGCGGAAAACCAGCTCCAGGCACCAGCCCAGCACCGAACCAATAAAAAACAGATATGCCAGCGTTAAGAACATACTCATTTAAATCAAACCTCTCATTGATGTTATTATAAAAATTATAACATCAAATCTTCAAATTAAAATCAATAATCTTTGGCTTTTGCCCAATTTTTACAAAATACATCAATTGTATAATGTGCCTGGCCGATGGCTTGGGTTATAATATCATTAAGAAAAAAGAACAGATTTTAATGTTTTTCTTAACTATAGAATGTATTCTTTTATTGCGCATGGATGGTATATACACAGAAAAGGTGGATTGCAATGGCAAATACAAGTATAACAAAAAGGGCGATCCAGTCTGCGTTTTTGGAGTTGCTGGACCAACGCTCCCTCAGCCGGATTACCGTAAGGGATATCACGGATATCTGCGGCATTAACCGCAACACCTTTTATTATCACTATCAGGATATCCCCGCGCTGATAGAGGAGATCTGCTCCGACGCGGTGGAGCAGATTGTTCGCGAATATCCCAGCCTCAACTCCATTGAGGACTGTGTGGAGTCCGGCCTGCAGTTTGCGCTGCAACACCGCCGTGCCATTTTGCATATCTATAACTCGGATAATCGGCAGATCTATGTCAACAGCCTGTGGCGTATGTGTGAGCGGACCATAAGCACCTATGTGAACACCGTTTTTGCCGATGCGCCCATCAGTGAAGAGGACCGGGCCATTATCATCCGTTACCACAAGTGTGAGTGCTTCGGACTGATGGTGGACTGGATCAGCAATGGTATGCGGGATGACATCCTTAGCCAGATGCGCCGGATACTGATGCTGAAACGGGGCTCCGTGGAGGAATTTATCCGCCGCTGCGTGATGGAGAATACACACAGCTTGTAAGCACAAAGTATAGTGGAAGAAAATTGGGCAAAACACAAGATTTGCCCAATTTTCTTTATTCTGGGCTTCTGTGTCTATTTACGCAATCAGATAAACTCGGTATTATGTCTACAAATTGATTGTGTTTGAAAGAGGGGTGCCCTATGCGTTCTGTGGTTCCCATGCGTGTTGCCAAGCTGGGATATATCGCTTTGTCCTCCCTTATGTGTGTTTTCGGCCTGACGATTATGATATGGCCGGATATCTCACTGAAAGTGTTTGCTCTCTGCGCCGGTATCACGCTGATCGCTTTTGGTGTTATCAAGGTGGTGGGCTATCTGTCCCGGGACCTGTACCGCCTGGCCTTTCAGTATGACCTGGCTTTTGGCGTGCTCAGCATTGCTCTGGGGCTGCTGGTCATGCTCAGGCCCGGCAATGTGATTGATACCATTTGCATCGCCGTGGGTCTGGCCTTCCTGATGGACGGCCTTTTGAAGATTCAGATTTCCATCGACGCCCGTGCCTTTGGCATCCGCCAGTGGTGGCTGATCCTGCTTGTTGCCCTGCTGGCCGTGGTGATTGGGGTGCTGCTGGTATTCCGCACTGCCCAGAGCGCAAGGCTGCTGATGGTATTTCTCGGCCTGTCCCTTCTGGCCGACGGGATCATGAACCTGATAACGGTTTTGCTCACGGTGAAAATCATCAGTCACCAGTATCCGGATGTTATAGACGCTGAATTTTGGGATGAGCAGAGTTTATGAAAAATGTATCCAGAATATTCTTTTCTGACCTGCGCTCTATAGGCAGAAGCTTCTTTGCCATCGTGATAACCCTGGCTGTTCTGGTCATACCGGCTCTTTACGCCTGGGTGAACATCTATGCCAACGGCGATCCCTACGCCAACACCGGCAATGTGCCAATCGCGCTGGCCTCCCGTGACCGGGGTTATACCACCGAGGAGGGGGAAAAGGTAAACGAAGGACGCACGATTATTGAAGAGATTGCCAAGTCTGAGAGCATAAACTGGATCATTGTGGAAGACCCGGAGGAAGCCGTTGAGGGTGTCCGCGCCGGGCTCTACTACGGCGCGCTGGTGATGAGCGAAAACCTCTCCCGCAATATGCATGATATGACTGCCGCTCTGAAAGACGAGGAGCCCTCCATTATCTTTTACCAGAATGCCAAGACCAATGCCATTGCCAATAAGATCAGCGCCACCGCCGCCTCCACCGCGGAGTACAATATACAGGTGCAGTACCTCAGCGTGCTGATCGAGAATATCCTTGCGGAAGTCCGCGACCTGCTGGGGCAGATCACCGATGAGGATAACATAGATGCGCTGATCCAGTTGCTCACCGACCTGCGTGACAGTCTCCGGGAATACAGCATGGCCGTTTCCAGCATGAAAATAATGGATGGCTCTCTCCTTGACATATTGGATCAGGCGGCCCAGAACCTCAACGGCGTGGGCATTTCCGACGGGGCCTTCAACACCGTGGAAGAAGCGAGGCAACTGATTTCCGATGTCCGCGCCTCTGCCATAAACCGGGTAGATGAGGTGCAGGGATATCTGACGGAGCTGAGCCAGAAGATAGATGGCCTGGTGGGGCAGACCGTACCCACGGATAGCCTGCCCCAGCTGATCGAGCTGACCGGTAAAATAGAAAGCGCTCTGCAGGCCCTGCGCCAATCCATGCCTGACAGCGGCAACGTGCCCGGGCTGGAAGTGGCCGTCCGGGCCATGGACGCCATGCTCCAGCGTGTCAAAAGCCTGGAGGAAGAGCTGCAGCTGCTGTATGAAAACGGCGGCACGCTTACCGACAGTATGCTCCAGGGCTATAAAGACCTGGTAAACGCCATGCAGAGCATTCTGAGCGATAATCTGCGCCCCGGGCTTGAACTGATGTTTGACAGCCTTCTGGAGGATGTGGAGCTGCTGTATAAGATTATGGGCAGCATCAATACCACCATTGCCGATATCCCGCCGGTGATAAGCTCCGCCAAGGGGGCGCTCAGCGCCCTGCAGGGCACCATGTATCAGCTGAAAACCTTCCTGGATAATGCTGCCAACGCCACGGATAAACTGCTGCAAAAGGTGATCTTCCTGAAAGAGAGCGGGCTGCTGGATGAGCTGATCGAGCTTTTTAACGGTGACCCGAAGCAGATGGCGGAATTTTTGGCCCAGCCGGTTCAGGTTACCACCGAGGTCATCTACCCTGTGGCAAATTACGGCACCGCCATGACGCCCTTCTATTCCACCCTGGCCATATGGGTGGGCGGCGTTGTGCTGGGGGCCATATTCAAGGTGGAGTCGGAAGGCTGCGGCCTGCGGCGCGTCCGGGAAAGGCAGCTGTTCTGGGGCCGGTATCTGTTGTTTTTCTTCCTCGGCCAGATACAGGCAGCCATCATCATCTGGGGTGACCTGCATCTGCTTGGCTGCCAGTGTGTTGAGCCGGGGCTCTTGTACCTCTGCGCCGCTGTCACCTCCTTTGTGTTCATAAGCCTGATCTATTCCCTGATCCTGGCCTTTGGCGATGTGGGCAAGGCCATCGTGGTGGTGGTGATGATCCTGCAGATCGCCGGCTCCAGCGGCTCCTATCCGATTGAGATCCTCCCGCCCATATTCAGCCGCATATACTTGTTCTTCCCCTTCCCCTATGCCATCAACGCCATGCGGGAAGCCATCTGCGGCCTGTATCAGTATGATATTTTCAAGTTCCTGCTGGAGCTTTCACTGTTCGGCATTTTGGGCTTGCTGATTGGCCTTGTGGTCAGAAAGCCCTTTGTGGGCGTAACCCACTTCATTGAAGAAGACATGGAAAAAACGGGGGTGCTGTGATGACCGGGACAAAGAAGAAAAGAAGAACTCCGCCCAAGCATCTGCGTACCGCCTCCAACAGCGAGCGCCGTCCCGCCCGGCCCAGTGACCGGGCCGGGCATCCGTCCAAAGCTGGCGCCCGGCAGCAGGAAAGCGCCGCCGTACATAGCCCTGCCCATGTGAATGCCGGCCATGTGCCCCAGACGCCGGGCAACACCCGTATTTTCTATGAAAAGCTGCTGCCCCTGGCCCAGCGTTCCCATGAGATGAACCAGCGTCGCATGCACACGGGGGTTATCTGGCTTTTCGTGCTGCCGGTACTGCTCTATATCATCCGCAACCTGACCGACAGCTCCAAAATCGCCTTTCTGATTCTCTGGATTGTGGGTATGTTCCTGATTGCTGCTTTTCTTGTCATGGTGGCCTATCAGGATGACGAACTACAGAAGAATCTGGATGAGCTCCAGGACTATGTGCCCGACGCGGAGGAGACAAAGCTTGGCAAGCTGATGCTGGTTTCCCCTGAGAGCAACCGATGGATGGAGGAATCCACCGGGCAGCTGCTGCGCCGGGTGGAGGCGCTGACGGCAAAAAGGCCAGGCAGGGAGGAGGCTCCCGATGCGTAATATCTGGCATATCATCCGCGGCGATGCCCGCCGCATCTGCCAAAGTGTGGTGGCCATTGTGGTCATCATGGGGCTTTGCATCGTGCCTTGTCTCTATGCCTGGTTCAATATTTTTTCCAACTGGGACCCCTATGGCACGGACGCCACCTCCCGTATCCGTGTTGCCGCCGTGTCTGAGGACAGGGGCGCGGACATTATGGGGATCGAACTGAATGTAGGCGACCAGATGATTAAGGAGCTGGAAGCCAATACCCAGATCGGCTGGGTCTTTGTGGACAGCAGGGAGGAGGCGCTGGAGCTGGTCCGCAGCAGCGACTGTTATGCCGCTCTGGTGGTACCCAAGGATTTCTCCAAAGACATCGTCAGCTTTCTCAGCCTGAAGTTTGAGCACCCCCAGCTGATGTACTATGAAAACGGCAAGAAAAACGCCATCGCGCCCAAAATAACCGCACAGGCCAGAACCTCTGTCCAGCAGCAGGTGAACGCCACCTTCCTGCAAAGCCTGGTATCCGTGGCGGCGGAGATCGTCTCCGTGCTGGAGGCCGGCGGCATGGACGTGGAGACCACCCTGCAAAATTTGAGCGATACCATTGAAGAGCTTGGGGAAAAGCTGGATGGCTGCAACACCACCCTCAATTCCCTGGTAAATCTGGCCAACGCTACCCAGGGCCTGATGTATGCCTCCGGCACGCTGGTGGGGGATATTTCCTATTCTCTGGGCCTTACAGCGCAGCTGGTGGAGAATGTTACCGGCGGCGTCCCCAGTGGGGGCAGCAATATCAGCGGCACAATCAATGGCATTATCGCCAATATGCAGACCGTCAACGGCTATCTCGGCCAGCTGTACGGCCAGCTGTCCGGCATCCTCTCAGACCCGGACAGCTATAACAAGTTCGTGGCGGAGGCCCTGCAGTCCATGCAAGAGCAGGCCCTGGCCATGCAGCAGCAAGCCAATGAAATCGCGGACAACTGCGAGGCCATGGGGCTGGACGGCCTGGCCTGGTTTTCCCGGCAGCTGGCCGGCAGCATGGGCGCCTTTTCGGAGACCATAGGCGGCCTTGGCCCGGTGGATCCGGAAAACCAGGAGCAGTGGAATGAGGCCCGGGAGCGGCTGCTTGCGGCGCTGGAGATACTGAACACTGCCCGGGAGCAGCTCAACTCCGCCATCCAGGTGGCGGGGGAGTCAATAGGCGTCGCCATTGAGGATGCCTTCCAGTCCACCATCGGCTCCATCACCAACGCCAGACAGCTGCTGTATCTTCTTCACGAGAAAACGGCAAGCGTCTCTGCCAGTCTGAACGGTGTGGGCAACACGCTGGGCACTTTGGAATCCGGCCTGCTGACCACCATGCGCGCTCTGAACAATGCCCGCGCCGAGCTCAGCGAGCTTTCCGATTTCGTGGAGGCCCTGGCTCACAGCGAGTTTTTGCAGCAGATCCTGACCTTCCTTCATGAGGGAACCGAGGCCATCGACGGCCATATCGCCTCCCCAATCCAGGTGGAAACGGAGGTGATGTATCCGGCTGACGGCAGCTATGGCTCCCAGATGTCCCCCTTTTATACCATGCTGGCCCAATGGGTGGGGGCGCTGTTCTGCGCCGTACTCATCAAGACCCCTCTGCGCCGGGAGGATATCCCCGCAAGACTGACTATGCCCCAGCATTATCTGGGGCGCATGGTGCTGTTCCTTTTTGTGGGCGTCACCCAGGCGCTGATCACCTCTCTGGGGGATCTCTTCTATGTGGGCATTTTCTGCATGCATCCGGGGCGCTTTGTGTTGGCGGCGGTGGTATCCGGCGTGTGCTTTACTATGATTAATTATGCACTGGTTTTCACCCTGGGGGCTGCAGGCCTTGCCGCTTCCGTCATCATCATGGTTATCCAGGTGGCCGGCGCCGGCGGCACCTACCCGGTGGAGGTGGTGCCGGCCATATTCCAAAAGCTGTATCCCTTCATGCCCTTCAAGTTCGGCATGAACGCCATGCGGGAGGCCGTCTCCGGTATGTATGGGACGCTGTACCGGGATAATATCCTCACCCTTCTGGCCATAAGCCTGGCCACCATCCCCGCGGCGTTCCTCATATACAAGCCCGGCAAATGGATCAATGACCTTTTGGAACAGGCCAAGGAAAAGAGCAATATTATGACTTGACAGCAAAAAAGTTACAGCCAGAGCCGATTTCAACCGGCTCTGGCTGTTTTTTTTATTGTTAAAATGAAATCTGCAGCAGCAGCTTACAGCTCGGCGATGGCCTCGCACTCCAGCAGCACGTCCTTGGGCAGGCGGGCCACCTCCACACAGGAGCGGGCAGGGAAGGGCTCGGTGAAATACTGGGCGTAGATGGCGTTGATGGCGGCGAAATCGTCCATATTCTTGATGAAAACGGTAGTTTTGACTACTTTGGAGATGTCAGAGCCGGCGGCGCTCAGCAGGGCGGCGATGTTCTTAAAGACCTGGTTTGCCTGGGCTTCCAGCCCCTGGGCCAGGGCGCCGGTCTCGGGGATGACGGGAATCTGGCCGGAGCAGAACACCAGATTGCCCACGATCTGGGCCTGGGAATAGGGACCGATGGCGGCGGGGGCCTTGTTGGTGGAGACGGTTTTCATACAAAATAACTCCTTTATCATGAATAATTATGCGCCCACCTGGTGGGCTTTACAGCAGCTTTGGGCTGGCTTTGCTTACTTCATTTCGTCCAGTTCCACCTGGTAGCCATGGTTTTTCAGCTCGCTGATGACCATGCTGCCGTGGGCTTTGCCGCCCACTTCACAGGCCACCCGCACATAGGTCTCGTTGGGGTTCAGGCCCAGCATCAGCTTGTCATGTTCCACAGTGAGGATGTTGGCCCCGGCGTCAGCCAGCACGTTCAGCAGCTGCACCAGGCTGCCCGGCCGGTCCACCAGCTTGGCGATGAATTTCAGCCGCCGGTTCCTGGCCACCAGGCCCTGCTCAATGATGCTCTGGATAAAGCTGACGTCAATATTGCCGCCGGAGAGGACGCAGACCACGTTCTTGCCCTCCACGTCCAGCTTGCCGCCCAGCACCGCCGCCAGAGGCGTGGCGCCGGCGGGCTCCACAATCTGCTTGCAGCGCTCCATCAGCAGAAGGATGGCACTGGAAATCTCCTTGTCGGAGACGGTGACCACCCCGTCGGCATACTGGTTGATGATATCCACGGTGATATCCCCCGGCGCCTTGACGGCGATGCCGTCGGCAATGGTGGAGGCGGTATCGGTTGTCACCAGCTGCTTTTCCCGGAAGCTGCGGGCGATGGCGTTGGCCCCCTCGGCCTGGACACCGTAGACCTTCACCCGGGGATTGAGCTGCTTGACGGCGGAGGCCACGCCTGCCAGCAATCCGCCGCCCCCGGCGGGGACCACGATCATGTCCACGGTAGGCAGATCACCCAGAATCTCCACCCCCAGGGTGCCCTGACCGGCGATAACCTCCGGGTCATTATAGGGGTGCAGGAAGGTGGCGCCTTCGCTGTCACAAATCTCTCTGGCCCGGGTATAGGCCGCGTCATAGCAGTCCCCGGCCAGAACGACCCTGGCGCCATAGCCCTCGGTGGCCTGGACCTTGGCGATGGGGGCGGCCTGGGGCATGACAATGGTGGCGGGGATGCCGAACTTCTTGGCGGCATAGGCCACGCCCTGGGCGTGGTTGCCGGCGGAGGATGCTACCACGGAGCTGACCTCACCCCGCTCCACCAGGGCGGCAATCTTGTTGCTGGCGCCCCGGATTTTGAAGGAACCGGTCTTTTGCCGGTTTTCGCATTTGAGATAGATGTTGCCGCCGGTCATGGCGGAAAAGGTGGAGGACAGGTCCAGTTCCGTATGGTGGAGGATGGGCTTGAGCCTTTCGGAGGCCCGCATGATATCTTTCAGCGCGATGTTCATAGCAGCATCTCCTGTTCGTTTGATACTGAAATTTTACTCCAATTGCCCGCCGATTACAATACGGCCATAAAAATTTTTGCCGGGGCCTGGGGAGCCAGGGGGAGGTAATAGTGAAGAGTGAAGAAGTTGGAACCTCTCAGTCTTTTGCTGCGCAAAAGCCAGCTCCCCTTGGGAAGGGGAGCCTTTGCCACCTCATCAGTCAGCCTTTGGCTGACAGCTTCCCCTCAAGGGGAAGCCTTAGGGATATGTTATAAAATGGGGGTGTCCAGCTTTTTCAGGCGGGCGATGAGGAGGTCGTCCTCCGTGGGTTCATCCACCGATTCCTCCAGCCGGCGGCGGATATCCATCATCTCCCGATCCACCCGGGCGATGTCCTCCGCGCAGTTTTTGAGTTGGGCCACGATATGCTGCTGATCGGGAATTTCCCGCTTGTATTTCATCTGGTGCTCCAGACTGGCCCAGAAGTCCATGGCAATGGTGCGGATCTGCACCTCCACCTTGATTTGGCGCTTCTGCTGGGAGAAAAACACCGGGACACTGACAATCAGATGGAGGCTGCGGTAACCGTTGGGCTTGGGGTTTCGGATATAGTCCTTCTCTTCCAGGAGGGTGATGTCATCCTGACTGGTGAGGGCCTGGGCCAGGGCATAGATATCATCCACATAGGAGCAGATCACCCGGATGCCCGCCAGGTCCTGAATCTGCTCCTCCAGATTCTCCATGGAGAAGGGGATGCCCTTGCGGATCATTTTCTCAATGATGCTGGAGCTGCTTTTCAGCCGGGTCTGGATGGAGGAGATGGGGTTGCGCTGATAGCGGACCTTGAACTCCGTTTCCAGCACCTCAAACTTGGTCTGCACCTCCTTGATGGCGCAGGCATACATCATGCGAAGCTCCTTGTATTCCACCGCCGTCTCCAGCAGCTGCCTGGCAAACTCCGTGGCGGCCAGAGCTTTGGCTTCGCCCAGGGGGATCAGCTGGTTTCTCTCGTCCCGTTCGTCCATGTCTGTTTCCTTTCGGGTTCATTGATTTTATCTTATTATACCATATTGCCGGGGCAAAAACATGAAGCTTTCATGAATCCCAAAGAATTATTTTAGCGACATCTTTATGGCTGCCGGGGATAAAATGGTAGAGAATAGGAGTGATGCGCGTTTGATTCCTGCCCTGATCGTTTTTGTACTTACCTATGTGCTGATGCTGGCTTTGCAGGCCTGGCGGCCCTGGATCGCCCTGGGGGCGGCGGGAGTGTTTCTGCTGATGGGCTATCTGGGGCTGTACCCGATGAATCTGGCCTCCGCCCTGGGGGCGGTGGACTACAATGTGCTGTTGATGATTGCCGCCACCATGGGTTTGGTGAGCCTGTTTATTGAGAGCCGGATGCCGGAGCGGCTTACGGAGCTGCTGCTGCAGCGGGTGCCCAATGTGATGTGGGCGGTGACGGCGCTGGCCCTGTTCGCCGGGGTCATCAGCGCCTTTGTGGACAATGTGGCCACGGTGCTGATGGTGGCCCCGGTGGGCCTGGCCATTGCAAGAAAGCTGGAAATCTCCCCGGTGCCGGTGCTGATCGCCATTGCGGTCTCCTCCAACCTGCAGGGGGCGGCCACCATGGTGGGGGACACCACCAGTATGCTGCTGGGGGGCTTCGCGGGGATGAATTTCATGGACTTTTTCTGGATGGAGGGAAGGCCCGGCATCTTCTGGGGGGTGGAGCTGGGGGCCCTGGCCTCGCTGCTGGTGCTGCTGGTGCTGTTCCGGCGGGAAAAGGCCCCGGTCAGCTGCCGGGTGGAGACAGAGGTAGAGGACCGCTTCCCCAGTGTGTTGATGATTGCCACGGTGCTGCTGCTGATCGGGGTGTCCTTCCTGCCGCAGCCGGAGAACAGCGTCCTTGGCCGGCTGTATGAAATGCGCAGCGGGCTGAGCTGCCTGCTGCTGTGCCTGGTGGGGCTGATACGCGCCTGCGTGAAGGCGAGGGGAGCGGCCCCCCTGAAGCGGGTGCTGAAGGAACTGGATAAGGAAACGCTGCTGCTGCTGTTCGGGCTGTTCATGGTGATTGAAGGGATTCGGGCTGCCGGACTGATCGACGCGGCGGCGGGGATTTTCTATGAACTGGCGGGGCACCGGCCGCTGCTGCTGTATGGGCTGCTGGTGGGGGTATCGGTGCTGCTGTCGGCCTTCATTGACAACATCCCCTATGTGGCCACCATGCTGCCGGTGGTGCAGGGTATCGCGGGACTGATGGGAGAAGAGCCCTATGTGTTCTACTTCGGGCTTTTGACCGGGGCTACGCTGGGAGGCAACCTGACCCCCATCGGCGCTTCCGCCAACATCACGGCCATCGGCATCCTGCGGAAAAACGGAGAGACCGTCACCACTCGGGACTTCCTGCGGGTGGGGGTGCCCTTCACACTGGCGGCAGTGCTGGTGGGGGCGGTGTACATCTGGCTGGTGTGGGGAATGGGTTAATAAACGGTTTACATAATTTTTGAAAAGGGGAAGGAAAGAAAAAAGCCCGATTCGATTTCGCCGTTTATTGTCTCTCCCTCAGTCAGCCTGCGGCTGACAGCTCCCTCGTCAGAGGGAGCCTTTGGGCGCATTGTTGCTGCTGCTGGCAGGGACGCAGGGTTTCCACCTCATCCGCCTCGCTTCGCTCAGCACCTTCCCCTCAAGGGGAAGGCTTGCCCCCTTGGCTCCCCTTGGCAAGGGGAGCCTATTCATGCCTCCCTCTGACGAGGGAGGTGGCAAAAATCTTTGATTTTTGACGGAGGGAGAGAAAAAAGTCCTATTCAATTTAGCCGTTTATTGTCTCTCCCTCAGTCAGCTTCGCTGACAGCTCCCTCGTCAGAGGGAGCCTTTGGGCGCATTGTTGCTGCTGCTGGCAGGGACGCAGGGTTTCCACCTCATCCGCCTCGCTTTGCTCGGCACCTTCCCCTCCAGGGGAAGGCAAATAAGGTAACCTCTCAGTCAGCTTCGCTGCCAGCTCCCTGCGTCAGAGGGAGCCTTGGGGCGCTTCATAGACAAGAACTGTAGGGGCGTGCATCGCACGTCCGCGAAATACAGCCGAACCCAACAGGCGGACGGCCAATGGCCGCCCCTACGGGTGCAACCTTGCTGCTGCTGGCAGGGACGCAGGGTTTCCACCTCATCCGCCTCGCTTTGCTCGGCACCTTCCCCTCCAGGGGAAGGCAAATAAGGTAACCTCTCAGGCGGCTTCGCCTGTCCAGCTCCCTCGTCAGAGGGAGGCAGGGAGCGAAACACAGCGAGTTTCTTCTGACGAAATTTCCCCAAAATCCTCTTGAACTTACGGCCTCTTTATGGTACAGTAACCAAGAAAGCTGGCGCGAAAACCAAACAATGCGCCCGCACCTCTCACCTCACCGGGAAATCCCGGCCCAGCGAAAGGAGACACCACAATGAAAACAAAACGCTTTGTATCCACCCTCCTGGCCCTGCTGCTGGTTTGCAGCCTGCCCGTTTCCGCCTTTGCGGCGGATGACAATCCGGCTGGCACAACAGTAACCGAAATTGCTACTGGTGATACGATGGGCACCAACAGCGGCACCGTGACCACCAACAACGGCACCGTGACCACCAACAACGGCACCGTGACCACCAACAACGGCGAAGTGACCAACAACGGCAATACGGACACAAAATACATGGCCAAAGTGGAAACCAACTACGGCACCGTGACCACCAACAACGGCACCGTGACCAACAACGGCACCAAGGATAACCACGACAAAGCCATCGTAGAAACCAACAACTTCTTCGTGAACTGGAACTACGGCACCGTGACCAACAATAATGATTTATTGGATGGCAACCTTGGTACCCTGATCAATAACAACAAGGAAGTGCTCAATAACTACAAAGGTGCCGAAGTGACCAACAACGAGAAGGACGCCGTGGTGTATACAAACTACGGCACCGTGGAAACCAACAACGGCACCGTGGATTTTAACCAAGAAGGTACCGTGGAAACCAACAGCAGCACCGGTAAAGTGAGCGGCAACGAGGGCACCGTAAAAACCAACAACGGTACCGTGGGAAATAACTTCATTGGTGGTACCGTAGAAACCAACAGCAGCACCGGCACCGTGACCATCAACTACGGCACCGTAACCACCAACAACGGCACCGTGGGCGGCAACGAGGGTGGTACCGTGGAAACCAACAGCAGCACCGGCACCGTGGGTACCAACAGCGGCATCGTAACCACCAACAACGGCACCGTAACCGATAACTACAAAACCGTGACCACCAACAACGGCACCGTGGACACCAACGGCGGCACCGTAACCACCAACAATGGCACAGTGAAAGATAACTGCGGCACCGTGGAAGCTAACAACAACTACATATCTGGCAACAACGGCATCGTGGAAACCAACAACGGTACCGTGGACTTCAACCCAGGCACCGTGGAAACCAACAACGGCACCGTGAACGATAATGCTGGCGGCGTGATTATCAACAACACCACCGGCATTGTCAACGAAGGTTATGCGGGAACCAACTACGGAACTGTCAAATGGGGCGACACCACCTGGTACGGCGTTCTGGTGGACAACGATGGAACCAAAACCTTGGAACAAAACTGCACGCCGGGCCAAGTGCTGGATTTCTCCAAGCTCACAAAAGAGGGCTATGTGTATGCCGGTTATACCCAGGAATACCAGCTGTTGAACGGCGTTCTCACCAAGCAGGCCATCACCGTCAGCGACACCAGCTACACCGCCGATTGCCCCAATGTGCTGACCCTGATCTGGCAGGCCATTTTCAGCCCCGCCGCTGATGACGGCGCCGGTTATTTCGGCCCCGGCAGCTTTGTTTCCATCAACGGCCACAAGTTCCTGCTGGTGGCGGTGGTGGAGGACGTGTACTGCCTGGCCTCCGTGGACAGCTTTGAGGATGAGCAGCTTTCCGATCTGCCTGCCCTGCTTTCCTCTCTCCTGACCGAGGAGCAGCTGAGCCACGTCACCGGCGATCCCGAGCTGCTGGATGAGGCGCTGACCGCCCGCTTCTTCGCCGGCCAGGGCAGCCACATCGTCTTCCCCTGCGACAGTGGACTGATTTTCTCTTGAGACTGTAGACGCCAAAGGCTCGCCCCTAAGGGGAGCCTTTGGGCGCATTGTTGCCGCTTCCGGCGATAACGCAGCATTTCCACCTCATCCGCCTCGCTTCGCTCAGCACCTTCCCCTCAAGGGGAAGGCTTGATTCCTCTGATGGAGAAAGACAAAAGGATAGCCGCCCGGTGGGCGGCTATCCTTATTTCATGCTGCGGTAATCCTCTTCCTGGCAGATGTTGTCGGGAGGGAAGAACTCCTCCACCGGGAAGCGGATGCGGCTGAAAAGGGTGCAGGGGTCATCCTCGCTGATGGTGCCGGGGCACTCCTTATCGGGCAGGCAGTAGTCATAGGCGGGGATGAGAAGCTGGGTATCCCGCTCCAGGCGGATGATGCTGAACTGGCCGATGGTGGCAAACCAGCGGCGGGCGGTGTCGGTGAGGACAAGGGCCTCGTCGAAGGCGGCGGTGATGAAGTCCGGGATGCTGCGCAGCTCCAGCTCGGTGGGCAGCAGGCACTCGGCGTCGGTCAGCTTGCTGTGGAGAATGATGGGGTCCACGGAGTTGACCACGGCCACAGGCAGATCGTCAATGTCCGCCACCGGCAGGACGCTGTCAGAGGCAAAGGACTTGACGCTGCCCAGACTGCCGAAGAGCATGACCCGCTTGTCAAACACCGCAAGGCCGGTGCAGGTCTGGCCGGCGGGGAAGGTCTCGCCGGTGATGCGGTAGAAAAAGGTGCAGTCCACGGTATAGTAGCCCCGGTTGAAGGTGACGGGCTCCACGCTGACGTCAACATACAACAGCTCCGCCCGCTTGGGCCGGATGCTCAGGGCGTTTTCTATGTAGGACTGGGAGCGGACGGTGGGGAACACCCGCAGATCGTCCACGCAGTCCTTATCCCTACAGCTGTCGAATATCTTTCTGGTATTGATACATACGGCTTCCCGAATGCTTGCCGAGCTTTCAACAGGCCCGGGCACAACTCTGTCGGCCATGGATATACCTCCTGTTGTCTGGATTGAAGAATCTTCATTACAGTGTATGCGCCGGCGGGGGCAGTGTGAATTAAGACTTGAAAAAAGAGGCGAAGGCAGGTTATAATACTACGATGTATTACTATATCAGTTATGGAGGTGCCCATGGAACGCTTGGGATTCATACATGAAAAGCTGGATATCAAAATCCTGATTCTCTATATTCTGCGGCGGCTGCCGGGGACGGTGGACCCGGAGACCCTGGCGGAGCTTTGCCAGTGCGACAGCGGCGTGGGCTACTTCGATTATTCCGACTGTCTGGCGGAGCTGGTGGAGACGGGCCACGTCACCGAGAGTGAGGAGGGCTACTGCATCACGGAAAAGGGCGCAAGGAACGCCGACGCGGTGGAGAGCAGCCTGCCCTATTCGGTGCGCACCAAGGCCCAGAAGCTGATCGCCCCGGTGGAGGAGCGGATGCGCCGGGCGGCCATGATCACCGCAAAATACCACAGCGATCCGGGCGGCGTGACGGTGGAGCTGGCCATGTCCGACGGGGTGGGGGAGGTCATCCATCTCAGCTTCCTCTGCGCCGGGGAGGACCAGGCAAAGCAGATCCAGAAAAATTTCCGCCGGGACGCGGAGGGCTACTATCAGAAGATCGTGGCGCTGCTGAGCGAGAACAACAATAAAAAATAATTCATTAGAAAAGCAGGAGAAAAAGATGAAAACGACCATTCCCGAAGGCTACAAAAGTATTCTTTCCATCTATGATACGCAGAAGGCCATCAGCCTGTTAAAGCGGCTGTTTGAGGACAATCTGGGGGCCAAGCTGAACCTGTACCGGGTGTCGGCCCCGCTGTTCGTGGACGAGAAGTCCGGCCTGAACGACAACCTGAACGGCTATGAGCGGCCGGTGTCCTTTGACATCCTCCGCTCCGACCACCGGGCAGAGGTGGTGCAGTCCCTGGCCAAGTGGAAGCGGCTGGCCCTCAAGCGCTACGGCTTCTTCCCCGGCAAGGGCATCTATACCGATATGAACGCCATCCGCCGGGATGAGGACGAGCTGGACAACCTGCACTCGGTCTATGTGGACCAGTGGGACTGGGAGAAGGTGATCCTGGCGGAGAACCGAAACCTGGACTATCTGAAGCTGACGGTGATGGATATTGTCAGCGCCATCTGCGATACTCAGGACACCATGCAGGCCATCTATCCCCAGCTTTCCGTCCTGCCCAAGCTGCAGCGGCAGGTGAGCTTTGTCACCGCACAGCAGCTGGAGGACATGTACCCGGACCTTACATCCAAGGAGCGGGAGAACGCCTACCTGAAGGAGCACGGCACCGCCTTCATCATCGGCATCGGTGCGCCGCTGCGCTCCGGCAAGCCCCATGACGGCCGGGCCCCGGACTATGACGACTGGAGTCTCAACGGGGACATCATGTTCTGGAACGATCTGCTGGGCTGCGCCTTTGAAATCTCCTCCATGGGCATCCGGGTGGACCCGGCGGCCCTGGACCGGCAGCTGACCCAGGCCGGCTGCGACGACCGGCGGGAGCTGCCCTATCACAAGGCGCTCTTAAACGGCGAGCTGCCCCTGACCATCGGCGGCGGCATCGGCCAGTCCCGGCTTTCCATGCTGCTGCTGGGCAAGGCCCACATCGGCGAGGTGCAGGCCTCCATCTGGGACGGCGACACCATGGAGAAGTGCGAGAAGGCGGGGGTCATCCTGCTGTAAACTGCTGCCGCCAAAGGGCGGCGGAACGGAGAAGCTATGTCATTTGTGAACCTACAGTTTTGGGCGCTGTTTCTGCCGCTGTGCTTTGCCGTCTACGCCATGATGCGCACGGCAAGGGGGCAGAATCTGGTCCTGCTGCTGGCAAGCCTTGTGTTTTACGCAAGCTACGATTATAAATACGTGCTGCTTCTGCTGCTGTGCACCGGCCTGGGTTATCTGGGCGGGCGGCTGAGCGGCCGGGACCGGCGCTGCTGCATCGCTGCGGCGGTGCTGTTGCTGCTTGTGCTGCTGGTGTTCAAATACACCGGCTTCCTGCTGGGGGGACTGGGGGCGGCCCTGGGCTTCTCCCTGCCGGCCATCCTGCTGCCGGTGGGCCTCAGCTTCTACGTGTTCCAGAGCTGTTCCTATCTGTTCGATGTGTACAACGGGAAGCTGGAGCCGGAGCGGGACATCATCAGCTATGCTCTGTTCGTGTGCTTTTTCCCCACGGTGATTTCCGGCCCCATCCAGAAGGGGCGGGAGCTGCTGCCCCAGATCCGGGAAAAGCGGGTGCTGCGGTATGAGGATTTCAGCTTCTTTCTGCTGTGCTTTTTGTGGGGCGCGTTTTTGAAGCTGGTGATCGCCGACAGGCTGGCCATCATGACCGACAAGCTGTTCGTGGAGTACTATGCCTATCACGGCCTGGTGCTGATGGTGAATTCCCTGGCCTACACCATGCAGATCTACGCCGATTTCGCAGGCTACAGCTATATGGCCATCGCCATTGCACGGCTCTTTGGCTTCCGGCTGGGGGACAACTTCCGCCAGCCCTATCTGGCAACGGGCATACAGGATTTCTGGCGGCGCTGGCACATCTCCCTGACCAGCTGGTTCACCGAGTATCTGTACTTCCCCCTGGGGGGCAGCCGGAAGGGAACATTCCGGCGTTATGTTAACATCATGATCGTGTTTCTGGTCAGCGGGCTGTGGCACGGCGCGGCCTGGAGCTTCGTGCTCTGGGGGGCGCTGCACGGCGTGTACCAGATCATCGGGCATCTGACCCGGCAGGGGCGGACGCGGCTGTATCAAAAGCTGGGCATCCGCATGGAGAGCGGGGCTTTCCGGGCCGGGCAGCGGCTGGTGACCTTCTCCCTGGTCAGCTTCGCCTGGATTTTCTTCCGCTCGGAGAGCCTGGTGAAAGGGCTGGTCTACTGCCGGAATATGCTCAGCGGCTTTGCGCCCTGGGCGCTGTTTGACGGAACCCTGGCCGGCTTCGGCATCAGCGGGCTGGACTGGGCGATTCTGCTGGCGGCCCTGGGGCTGCTGGGGCTGGTGTCGGCCCTGCGGGAGAAGGGCTTTGACAGCGGCTGCATCCTGAAGCAGGGCTTCGCCGCCCGGGCGCTGGTATGCTGGGCGCTGTTTATGAGCATTGTGATCTTCGGCGCTTACGGCGGGGAATACTCTGCCAGCGCCTTTATCTACGCGGGATTCTGAGGGGGGCGGCGATGAAAACTGTTTTGAAACGAACGCTGGCCCTGCTGCTGGTGCTGGTGCTGACCCTGGGATCGGTTTACCTGACTGACCGGGTGCTGCTGCTCAAGCGCTATGACGGGGTGAAGCCCATGCAGAGCTTTTACGCCCAGGCGCCGGGGACGGTGGATGTGCTGCTGCTGGGCAACAGCCATATGGGCGTGCACGTGGACACGGCCACGCTGTGGCAGGAATACGGCATCAGCGCCTTCGCCCTGTGGGGCGGGGTGCAGCCCATGTGGAACAGCTATCACTTTCTGGTGGAGGCTTTGAAAACCCAGACGCCCAAGGCGGTGGTGCTGGAGATCGGCGGACTGAGTTATGATTGGGAGTACGCCGACGAGGCCACCCAACTGAAAAATGTAGCGGGGATGAAGCTGAGCCGGAACAAGTGGGAGGCGGTGCAGGCCACGGCGCCCCGGGACCGCCGGGCGGCCTTGATGCTGGGGCTGCCGCTGTATCACCAGCGCTATGGCGAAGTGACGGCGGAGGACTTTGATTATTTCCCCTGGTCGGAGGGGCTGATCAATTACAAGGGCAGCTTTGCCCTCTACGGCCACGGGAACTTTGACCTGGGCGACCCGGCCGCCATCACCGAGGCGGCGGAGATCAGCCAGAAGAGCCTGGACTATTTCGGACGGATTGTGGAGCTTTGCCGGGAGGAAGCAATTCCGCTGATTCTGGTAAAGACCCCCACGGTGGATTTGAAAAAGTATCAGCCCTACTGCAACGCGGTGGAGCAGATCGCGGCGCGGGAGGGGCTGGCCTTCTACAACTTCAACCAGATGGGGGAGGAGACCGGCATCACCGGGGAGGACTTCTATTTTGACACCCATCTGAATCTCACCGGGGCAAGAAAGCTGAGCCGCTGTCTGGCGGGGATTTTGCAGGACACGGTGGAACTGACAGACCATCGGGGCGACGGGGTCTACGCCAGCTGGGATGTGAACGCGGAGGACATCAACGACGGCTATCTGCTGAGCATTACGGAGGCGGCGGATTATATCACGGAACTGCAGCGGGGCGGCCGGGCCGTGCTGCTGATCAAAAACGGCGACTGGGAGAACCGGGAGCCTTATCTCGGTTTTGTGAAGGAGCTTTCCGGGCTGGGGGTCAGCGAGGAGGAGCTGCTGGAAAAGGGCAGCGGGGCCTGGCTGATTGACCAGGCGGCAGGCCAGGTGAGCCGGAAAGGGTGCAGCTTTGTCATCGACGGGAAGGACTACGCTGTGGACTTCGCGCAGGCGGCGGTGACGGAAAACGGCAGCATCGTCTATACCTTCCGTGACCTGGGCATCACGCTGCTGGTGTATGACTACGGCTGCGGAAAGCTGCTGGACAGGGTGGATTTCCTGCACAGCGGATACTTTGAATTGGATAGAAAATAAGGAATCTGTATGAAAAATGCTCCCCGGCTTTTGGGCGGGGTTCGTAAAACAGTTAAACCGACCTATGGTTACGATCATAGGTCGGTTTTTATGTTATGCACTGGCGCGGCAGCGCCCAGGGCTCCCTTGTGTAAAGGGAG
>JBJDXQ010000011.1:0-161702 GCA_051866745.1 Candidatus Limivicinus sp.
CACTGGGCACCTTCCCCTCCAGGGGAAGGCTTGAGAAAGCGTTCTCCTTCCTCACGGTGTAGTTTTTTGACATTCACACAAAGATCAAAAAAACAGCTCACACGGAAAACCGTGTGAGCTGTTTGAAGTTTATGCTGTTTCAGCCTTGAAGGCGAAATCAATGCTGGGGAGGATAGGGCAGACCGATGCGCTTGGCCTGATTCTCGGGATCCCAGAAGAAGCGCCACTCAACATACAGCTTGTTGCGGGCGGTGTCGGCAGGAGTCCAGGTGGCCAGCTCTTTGCTCTTGTACATGGCGTCGATCTCTTCGTCGGTGTAGCCGAAGTCCTTCATGACCTCGCGGTTGTGCTCGCCGAAGCAGGGAGCAGCGCAGACGATCTGAGAGGGATGCTTCTTGAAGATGTTGGTCACGCCAATGCCCTTCATCTTGCCGAAGCACTGGTCTTCCCACTCAACCAGGTTCTCGCGGGCTTCGTACTGGGGATCCTTCAGGATGTCCTCAGGACCGTAAGCGCGCTGGCAGGGAACGCCGGCCTTGTTGAAGATCTCTTCCAGCTCATCGCAGGTGTGCTCAGCGCAGAACTTCTCGCAGAGCTTCTCGGCCTTCTGGCCCAGAGGATCGTAGAGAGGAATGCCGGTGCACTTGTCGGGGAAGTCCACACCCTGCTTGCCCATGCCGATGATGGGATAGCCGCGGGAGACGGGGCCCTGGCCGGCGATGGCGACGAACATGGAGCCGCCGTCCTTGGTGTCGTAGAAGGAGAAGCAGCAGGCCATATCGTGCTTGTTGCCGGTGCGGTAGGGAACGGGCTCGCCAGCCTTGGGATAGCCGTTGGGGTAGTTGAACCACTTGGCGGGGTAGTAGTCCAGCAGACGGAACATGTTGTCGTACTGAGCAACGTCGCAGCTGTCGCCTTCGCCGGTCTTCTGGGCGCTGATGTAGCCAGCCAGAGCGACGATGCAGGTGTTGTAAGCGGTGACATAGTCAGACAGGTAGGGGTTGACCTTCAGAGGAGCGGAGGTGGGGCTGGTGCCGTTCATGTACATGTAGCCGCCCATGGCCTGGCCGGAAACGTCGTAGGAGGCCTTGTCCTTGTAGGGGCCGAACTGGCCGTAGCCGGAAACATGAACGATGGTCAGAGCCTTGTTGTGCTCCCACAGCACGGAGTCGGTCAGACCGCGCTTGGCGTAGGAACCGGGACGGCCGGCCTCGATCCAAATGTCGGCCCACTCAATGCACTTGAGGAACAGCTTCTTGCCCTTGGGCTTGGAAACGTCGATGGTGATGGAGTACTCGTTGCGGTGGCACTGAGCCCACGCGGTGGTACCACGGGTCTGGCAGGCGATGTTGGGGGACTCGGCCTGGAGGACCTTGGCGCCCATCTCAGCCATCAGGCAGCCAGCGAAGGGGCCGGCGATGTTGGTGCCGGAAACGAAAACCTTGACGCCCTGGAGAACGCCAAACTGGGGATACTCATTCCAGCTCTGAGTAAGCTTGTTGTCGATAGTCTTAAACATATTCGACTTTCCTTTCTTGTTAGTTTTCTTTAAGCGGCGGGCCATTTCTGACTCCAACCGCATAAATACATGGAAAATTGTGGGGCAAGCGTGTTACCCCCGGGAACGAGCCTTTACTGGCTCAGGCCTGCTCAGCAGCCTTGGCACGGACGGTGGGCAGCAGGAAGCAGACAAAAATGCCGACCAGAACACAAACCAGCTGAACCAGAGCCACAGTGTGCAGGGCGCTGGTAGCGGCGGCGGGAACGGCCATGCCTGCGGCAGCCTTGCTGGCCATGCCGGTAACGAACATGGGAACAAAGATGGCAACACCGAAGGGAGAGCACATATCCTTGAACACATTGAAGGTGCCGGAGGCGGAGGCGGACTCGGTGGGAGCAACGCCGGACAGAGCCACCTTCATGAAGATGGTGGCATTGCCGCCCAGACCAAGACCGACAAAGAACAGAGCGCCGCCCATCTGCAGAATGCCGGAGGCTTCATTGATCAGCAGCATGATAGCGGAACCGAGGGCAACAAAGAGCAGTGCCACAGCGGCCACAACCTTAGGCTCCTTCTTATCGGACATGGGGCCCAGCACGATGGTGCCGATGGCCATGCCCAGGTATTCGATGGACATTGCCACGCTGGCCACGGAAGCCTTATCAACGGCATAACCGAAACGGATAATCTCCGTCAGGCAGGCAGTCATCAGACCTTGGGTAAGGAACAGAACCACCACAGGAAGGATGAAATTCTTGCGGGCGATGAACTTACCGCTGAGGATGGGGCTTGCGGCCTTCTTTTCCACGGCAACCAGGATCAGGAGACTGACCACGGCCACAGCCACGGAAACCAGTGTGGTGACAGCGGTCCAGCCGTTCTGCTGGCCGAAGGTGGGAACGCAGACCAGTGCGCCGAACATCAGCAGCACGAACAGAGCGCCGCCCCAGTCAAAGCCCTTCATAGAGCCTTTGGGGACATTGGGGTTGTCCTTGACCATGAAGAAGCAGAGGGCAAAGGAAATCACGCACAGGGCAACGCAGATCCACATGACGATGCGCCATGCGTCGGCGGTGCCGATGACGGCCATGAGAATACCGCCCAGCGTGGGCCCAAAGATGACCATGCCGCAGGCAATGGCCATGTAAATGGTGAAGCCCTGGCCCATCTTCTCAGGCGGGAAATCCATCATGATGTAAGCCATGACCACAGGTGCGATACCGGCAGCGCCCATACCGACCATGAAGCGGAAGACCAGCAGCAGGGGGATATTTGCGGGGCAGATGGCAATCAGTGCCTGGCCTACAGTGTAAAGGCCCATGGCGACCAACAGCATCTTGCGACGGCCCAGCGTACTGCCCAGCTTGCCCATGATGGGGGCCATGGCGGCAGCGGCCAGAGAGTAGGCCAGTGTAATAAAGGTCAGCGCAGAGTCAACATTCCACGCGGTAGAAATGGCCGTGGGGACAGAAGCGGTGAAACCACCGCAAAGGCTCAGTACCGCAGCGGCAATGGCGTACGGGATAAAGCCTTTCATATAATTGTTCTGGCTGTTTTCCACGAATAAATCAAACTCCTTATTCAATTAATACAAAGAAAATATGAACAGGGGGGAGAAAAACTCAATACCCTTTTTTCAGGCTCTCCTCTATCAAAAGGCTTCTGACCACCTTCCCGCTTTCATTGCGGGGGATGGTGTCCATAAATTCAAAAGATTTCGGAATCTTATAGGGAGGCAGGAAGTTCAGCGCGTGCTTGATCAGCTCCTTGGAGGTGACAGGCTCGCTGCTCTCCACGATGGCGTGGATGCGATGGCCCCACTCACTGTCGGGCAGGCCGACCACAACGGCGTCAACCACCTTCTTGTGCTTTTTCAGCACCGTTTCTACCTCGGCTGCGAACACATTCTCACCGCCGGTGACAATCATGTCGCTGCGGCGGTCAGCAAAGTAAAGGAAACCGTCAGCGTCCAGATAGCCCATGTCGCCCACGCTCTTGTAGCCCTGGGCGTCGGCCTCGATGGGGACGATGTTTTTATAGACCACATTGGGGCTGTTGGGCCAGCGCATATAGATACCGCCGATCTCTCCTGCGGGAAGGGGATTCCCGTCATCGTCACGGATGGCGATCTCCCCGTCCAGCATCCTGCCGACGCTGCCGGGGTGTCTGAGCCAGTCATCGCCCCGGATGCTGGTCATGCCGATGCACTCGGTCATGGAGTACATCTCATAAAGCCGCTCAGGGGCAATAATGTCAAGCCACTGCCGCTTCAGATCGGCAGAGCAGATGCCGCCGGTGTGGCAAAGTACCTTGACGCTCTGGAAGTCCTCCTTAGTGAAGCCGGGCAGCTTGATGATCCGCTGCATCAGTGTGGGCACCATCTGAATGTACTCCACCTGATATTTCTTCACCAGGTCGACAATCAGCTGGGCGTCGAAGCCGGCGGGCATGATCAGCGTGTTGCCGCAGTAAAGACCGTTGAAGGCGGCGGTATGGGGCGCGCCGTGAAACAGCGGGCCGGCCAGCAGCTGGCGCATTTCAAAATCCATGCCGGAGACATAAAACCAGGCCTTCAGACCATCGTCACTCTCGCCGGAAGCATAGTTCTGCTGGATGACCTTGGTCTTGCCGGTGGTGCCGCCGGAGCAGTTGGCCATGTTGGGGATGGCCTTGATATCGGGCGGCATGGTGTCGGGGTATGCCTCGCTCAGACTCTTCAGCTCAGCGGTGCTGAGACTTTCATAACCGTCGGGCTTGCGGCGGTTGGTGATCACCAGCGTGGGGGAGACGCAAGCGCAGATCTCCGCCATGTTCTTCTGGGGCACCTTGTTGGACACCGGCACATAGCAGCCGCCGGCTTTCCAGATACCGAAAGCCAAGGCAATATGGGTGGGGATATTGGGCAGTGCCACCACCACACTCTTGCCGGGGGCGATTCCCTTATCCATCAGGTACCAGGCGAAGCGGTTGGAGAGCTGCTCCAGGCTCCGCCAGGTCATCACCGATTCCTTGTTTTCCGGGGAAATGTAGATAATTGCGGGTGCGTCAGGCTTGACCCTGGCGATATCCGCAAGCTGTCTGCCGGGAGTGAAAAAACTCTCCTCACCGGTGTTGAAGATGTTGAAATGCTCCGTAGTGGCTCCCATAAGAAATGCCTCTTACTTCTGTTTAAATCTTGCTGCCGGCGTAAACGCCGGCAGCGTTATACAGGCTGAACGGATTACTTGGGCTGGTTGTTGGGACGGTAGCCGCCGTCTACCTGCAGGCAGGCGCCGGTGATGTAGGAAGCGGCGTCAGAGGCCAGGAACATCATGGCATTGGCGATATCCTCGGGCTGGCCGAAGCGCTTCATGGGGATGGTGTCGCCGATGGAGTCCTTGGCAAACTGAGGCATAGAAGCGACCATATCGGTGGCCACAACACCGGGAGCGATGCAGTTGACGCGAACGCCCTTGTCAGCAAAGGAGTAAGCCAGGGACTTGGTCATGGCGATGACAGCAGCCTTGGAGGCGGGGTAGGGCAGACCGGTGGGAGTGCCGTAAACGCCGGCCACGGAAGCGGTGTTGATGATGCAGCCCTTGGTCTTGAGCAGGTAGGGGATAGCATACTTGCTCATGTTGAAGACGGCCTTCTGGTTCAGGTTGCAGACGGTGTCCCACTCGGACTGTTTCAGCTTAGTAATCCAAACGCTGCAGTCGGTGCCGGCATTGTTGATGAGCACGTCGATGCGGCCCCACTTGGCCTCTACTTCTTTGAACAGATCCTGAGCGGCCTTGAAGTCGCACAGGTCGATGGCCTTGGTCATGACTTCGTAGTCGGGGTTGATCTCCTTGAGGGCGGCCAGAGCCTTGGCGCCGGTCTCCTCATAGTGGCTCAGGAAGCAGACCTTTGCGCCGCCGGCCAGGAAGCCCTTGACAGCTGCAAAGCCGATACCACGGCTACCGCCGGTGACGACTACTACTTTACCGTTGAACTGATTCTCAAACATTGGACATTTTCCTTTCTCTTAAAGAAATTTGTTTGTTCGGGGCTTTCCCGGAGCCCCTTACGTATGCCACCAGAATGATATCTATTGGAACGACAATATTTTAACAGAACTGACGGAAAACAGTATGCCGAAGATTTGCCTTTTCGTACAAGTGGATGTGACAAAAAATGAGATTCTATGTACATGATGCCAGGGTATAGTAAAGACTGCCAAATGGGAAAAACCAATGTGGCAGCCTTATTCAAAAGGAATATTTGTTTGTTTAGACAAAAAACGGAATTAATTCAGTGATTAAATTTTTTGAAGCAAATGAATAAAAATTCCGGCTTGTGCAAAATAACAACAAATCTACTTTTTCTCCCCGCTGCCGCTGTCATGCTTGAAATAGGCCTTGGGCATCTTCTCAGTGAGGATCCCCAGCAGGTCCATCATGTAGCAGAAACAGATGCTGGTGCTGTCGTCGCTGCGGACGTTCATCTCCCCCAGCAGCCCGTTCATGGAGTCATTGGCGATATCTGCCAGCAGCCCCGTGAGGTACACCACCGGCGGCTCCGAGGTGACATAGAACTGCTCCATCTTCAGGTAAGGGTTGGCGATCATGTAGACATAGGTGCCGCTGTTCATGCGGCTGTCAACGATCTCCAGCATCTTGCCCACATCGGGAATGAAGCGGTAGCGGTGGAAGGGACCCAGGTTGATCAGCGTATTGGGCTTGAGCCTGTACTCAATGCCGTTGACCACCATTTTTCCTGTACCGGCGCGCACCAGCATAAAGACCTGATCCCGGTTGTTGGCATAGGGCGTAGGGGCCTTGATACGGCGCAGATGGGTACGGATATCCTCGGGCAGCACGTTGTTGGTGAAATAGTCGTGGGCCCCGGAAAAATTGGAATTGATGGTGATGGGGCTTTTGCCCTCGTTTTCAAAGGTGTTTTTATTAGCCATTGTTCTCTCTCCCGCCGCAGCGCCGTTTTCTGAATTCCCCGGGGGACATGCCGTTGATGTCATAGAACACCCGGCCCATGGTACGGCCGGAGCCGAAGCCGGACTCAATGGCGATATCCACCGTAGGCAGGTCCGTGGTGGTCAGCAGGGCCTCGGCATAGCGCACCCGGAATTGGGACAGGATCTGCTTGAAGCTGGTGTTCAGGCGGGATTTGAACTGGATGCGCAGGATGTTGCCGGAAGTATAAAGCTCTCTGGCCAGAATATCCACGTCGATGTATTCCGTCATATTCTCGTACAGGTAGCTGATTACCGAGATCAGCGTCTCGCTCATGATCATGCCCCGGTAGACCTTGCCGTTTTTGCCGTTGCACAGCATTTGCTCCCGGTAGGTCTGGGGCGTGACGCCGGTGAGGGCCTTGAAACGCCGGAAGAAGGTAATCTCCATATTGAAGCCGGAGATGGAGGCGATATAGTCAAAAGGCAGGTTGTCGTACAGGAAGAAGGAGGTGGCCAGCACCAGCCGCAGCCGGTTCAGGTACTGGTTGAAGTTCAGCCCCGTAGCCACCAGCAGCGCATGGTTCAACGCGGCCTCCGTCACCTTGGGGCCGATGGCCTTGGCAACCTGGGCGGCGGTAAGGTCCTTGGTACTGTGGGTAGCCATATAGAGGCTGGCCTGGCGGCCCAGGGGCATATTTTCAAACTTATATTGCCCCTTCATGCTGTGGGTCACCCGATTGTACAGCAGCTCGATCTTCCGCAGGAAAGAACTGCGGATAATGGTGGAGCCACTGGTATTTTTCTTGGCCAGCTCCCTGAACTGGCAGAACAGCCGGACGAGAGCATCCATCCCTTCGCCGTCCGGCCCCACCACCGGCAGGCCGTTGACGATCTCTGCCTCCACATTGAGACTGATCTTATTGAAGGTGTAGTAGCTGAGCAGCTGGTAATCGTAGGCACAGACCCAGATATGAAGCTGCTCGCCAAAATTGGGACAGATGGTCAGCACTTGGGAGCCCTGAATCCAGGACACGCAGCCGGGCTCAACGGAAAACTCCTCGCCGTTGATAATGAAAACGCCCCTGCCTTCCCGTACCAGAATGAAATAACTGTCGATCTCCAGCACGGGGAACATTTCCTGACTGATGGTATATTCCTGTAGCTGCAGATATTTATCGGGCCCGCAGAAGATATTGCTTCTGGGCGTCTCGCACAGTGGCCTGCATTTCTTTTTCACGTGCTCACCCCCATGGAACGGTATTTCCTGGACTGTAGTGTATGAAAGAAAAATGTCCTTCCTCCATACACCATATTCACCATAAATGTAACAGAAAATCTGAAAAAAATCAAGATTCCGCGACAAGCTTTTTCAGATTTTTTAAGTTTTCATTGCTTTTCGTGCGGCGTATTTTGCCGGAAGAGCAAAATTGGAAAAAACTCCCATCCTGCCGAAAGACAGGATGGGAGCCGAATAGGAAACAATGAGGATTGCTGTGGGCCGGAACTTACAGGTTGTAAGCCACCTCAAAGCCCTGATGCATGGCGTCGCTGGACTGGCCGGGCTTGACGGCATCGCCGATGACGTACACTTCGGGAACGAAGGTCTTCAGCTCCTCGGACAGAGGATCGTACTTTCTGGAGCCCAGACCCAGAACGATGTAGTCGAAGTTCTTGAGCCACTCCTCGCTGCCGTCCTCAAGATGCTGGATCTTGACGTCATGCTTGACAACGTCGTTGACCTTGCCGCCGGCGTTCATCTGGATGGTGTACTCGTTGATCTCCATAACCTTGGAGTTGACGAACATCTTTGCGCCGTGGTGACGCAGTGCTTCCATGGCAACGCTGCGGTTGGGCTGGCAGACACCGGTCATCATCTGCGGCATCATCTCAACCAGGGTGATGTCCACATCGCCGTTTCTGAAGTTGGGGGAGTAGATGGAGTGGGGACGTGCGTCAGCGAAGATCATCTCAGCGGTCTCGCAGGCGACCTCGCCGCCGCCCAGGATGCAGACACGGCCGTTGGGAATGGTGACCTTGCGGCTGAGGACATCGTGGGTGGTAACGGTCTTGCACTCGCCAACGCCCTTGATGAAGGTGGGGATGAAGGGAGTGGCGCCGGTGGCGACAACAACAGCGTCGGGAGCGAACTCCTTGACGGCCTCCACGGTGGCTTCCTTCTTGAACTCGATCTTCACGCCGGCCTTCTTGGCGCGGTAGTTCAGGTGGACCAGCCACTTGGTCATCTCCTGCTTACCGGGAGAGACAACAGCCAGGTTCAGCTGACCGCCGATGCGGTTGGACTTTTCCCAAACGGTGACGTCGTGGCCACGCTCGGCAGCGGTGACAGCGGTGAACATACCGCCGGGGCCGGCGCCGATGACCAGCAGCTTCTTGGGCTTGTCGGTGGGATTGAAGGGGAAGTCATACTCACGGCCAACCAGGGGATTGATGTGGCACTTGCAGACAGGGTGCATGGGGTTCTCGGGGGTGATGCAGCGGCCGGCGCAGGAGCCGCAGGGAGTGATGTCGTCAAAACGGTTCTCACGGGCCTTGTTGGGCAGGTCAGGGTCGGCCAGCAGGGGACGGCCCAGGGTCACGCCGTCAACCAGACCGCGCTCCACGATGTCAGCAGCGTAGCGGATGTCGTTGATCTTGCCAACCACGAAAACAGGGATGTTGACGACCTTCTTGATCTCGGAGGCTTCGTAGACATTCTTGCCGATCTTCTGGCTGTGGGCAGGCAGAATGTTCTGCAGGCCCTCGTACTGAACACCGCCGGAGACCTCCAGCATGTCAACACCGGCAGCCTCGAACTTGGGAGCCAGGTACAGCATCTCCTCCAGGGAGTTGCCGCCGGCAATACGCTCGTCGCCGGAAACGCGCAGAACGATGGGGAAGTCGCGGCTGACGCAGCGGCGGCATTCCTCAATGATCTCCAGAATCAGGCGGGCGCGGTTGTCAATGCAGCCGCCGTACTCGTCCATACGCTTGTTGCGCAGGGGGGACAGGAAGGCGCCGGGCAGCATGTAAGCGTGGGCAGCGTGCAGGGCGATACCGCCGCAGCCGGCTTCCTCAGCGCGGCGGGCAGCCTGGCCGTACTGCTTGACCACCTTATGGATCTCGTCAATGGTGATCTCTCTGCAGACATGGCCATTGGCGTTGGTGTTGACGGAGGGGCCCAGGGGCTTGATGCCCTTGAGCGCGCAGATGGACTCGGGGCCGGGGTGAATGATCTGGGGGAACAGGGTGCTGCCGGCGTCGCTAACGCGCTTGGCAAAAGCGGCAAACTGAGGCACCAGGCTGTCCTTATCCAGAGCAGTGGTCTTGCCGATGTACCAGTACTTGTGGTCAACGGTGACCGCGTCAATGACGACGTAGCCCACGCCGCCTTCGGCGCGGCGCACAAAAATGTCGGCCAGCTGCTTGGGCACAGTGCCGTCAGTGGCCTCGTAATGCATGCTCATGGGAGCCATGGCGATGCGGTTCTGCAGGGTGGTCTTTCCCAACTGGAGGGGGCTAAAGAGCTTGGCGTTCTTCATATCGGTGATCATGCGTATACCTCCATAAAAATATTTATTTCTGACACATTCACATGGTTTCGCCCCGGCGTTCCCATACCCGGGGCGAGGCTTTCTGCTGTAGCCGGCGCAGACCGGCCAATGTTATGGCTCTAGTATAAACGCAAACGGCCCCGGCGTGTATCACGTTTTTTGTTAAACAATCCACATTTGCGAAAAGGATTTATGCGATTCTCCTACGGACTCAACGGACATTTTTTTGAAAATTACTACAGACCGTTTCCCTTTGCGCGGCAGTGCCTGCGCTCTTTGATCCCCCCTTTGGGCGGGAAGAAGAAGGGGCAATTTTTGGTCAGCGCTGCCGTAAGGACGAAAGAACGGGACGGCGCACTCTGAAAAGATGAACAGAATGGTAGGCGTGGCTGTAGTAAAAACGAATATTTTGTTCCGGCCTTGGGTATGAGATTACGAGAATATTGCCTACAAAAATGACCCACTAGTGTTAAAATTTCTACAATGGGTTTTCTGCTGAGGCAGCATAAAAAAGGCGGTTTGCGCCACCAGAAACCGTCGGGCGGATCGTTCCCGGATCTGCCGCCGGCCCCTTCCCATGGGCCTGCTGCCGAACCCCTTACAAAAAATTTTAGGAAAGAGTGTATGTATTATGAGCTATGATGCATTGTTTGCTCCTATCAAGCTGAGAGGGCTTGAGCTGAAGAACCGTGTTGTTCTGCCCGGCATGAACACCAAGATGGTCAAGAATAAGCACGACATCGCGGAAGACCTGGCCGCTTACCATGCCGCCCGTGCTGCCGGCGGCTGCGCCCTGAACATTGTTGAGCCTGCCTGCGTCTGCCCCGAGACCCACGCTTACCTGTACCTGGGCCTGTACACCGAGCACCACAGCGAAGAACTGAAGAAGGTCACCAAGGCCATCCATGACAACGGCGGTCTGGCCTGCGTCCAGATCTGGCACGGCGGCTTTGTTCCCGAAGCCTTCTTCGACAAGACCAACAAGAGAGAGACTCCCGATACCATCACCCATGAGCGTATCCAGGAGATCATCAAGCAGTACGGCGCTTCCGCCAAGCTGGCTGTGGAGGCCGGTTTTGACGCCCTGGAGTTCCATGCTGCCCATACCTATCTGCCCCACGAGTTCATGAACCCCAGCCTGAACAACCGTACTGACGAGTATGGCAACCAGAGCCTGGAGAACCGCTGCCGCTTCAACCTGGAAGTCATCCGTGAGATGCGCGCCAACATGCCTGAGGATATGCCTCTGCTGATGCGTCTGGACGCCATCGACGAGCTGATGCCCAAGGTCACTACCGTTGAAGAGACCATCCAGTTCATCAACTGGGCTGCCGAGGCTGGCGTAGACGCTGCTGACCTCTCTCGCGGCAACGCCATGAGCCTTGCCACCGTTTACGAAGTTCCCCCCTACAATCTGGAGCCGGGCTTCAATATGGATAACATCGCCGCCGTCAAGGCCGGCATCAGCATCCCCGTCATCGGCGTGGGCCGTGTCAACACTCCCGATGTGGCTAACAAGCTCATTGAGGAAGGCAAGATCGACATGATCGCCGTTGGCCGTGGCCAGCTGGTCGATCCCGAGTGGTGCAACAAGGCCAAGGAAGGCCGTACCGACGAGATCCGTCTCTGCATCGGCTGCACCCAGGGCTGCTACGACAAGGTTGTCGACCCCAAGGCCAACCACATCACCTGCACCCGTAACCCCATGCTCTGCCTGGAGCATCAGGGCCTGCCCAAGACCGACAGCCCCAAGAACGTGATGGTCGTCGGCGCCGGCATCGGCGGCCTGCTGACTGCCCAGTTCCTGAAGGCCCGCGGCCACAACCCCACCGTTTATGAAGCCTCCGAGAAGGCCGGCGGTCAGTTCGTTCTGGCCGGCGCCGCCCCCAAGAAGCAGGAGTTCGCCGCTGCTGTGGAATGGGAAGTGAAGGAGTGCCAGCGCCGCGGTATCGAGATCAAGACCGGCGTTACCGTGACTCCCGAGCTGATCGCTGAGGTCAAGCCCGACCATGTGGTCATCGCTACCGGCGCCCACTATGTGGCTCCCGAAATCCCCGGCATTGACAGCGCTGATGTTGTCACTGCTGAGGACGTGCTCACCGGCAAGGTGGAGCCCAAGGGCGAAGTGGTCATCCTGGGCGGCGGCGGCGTCGGCTGCGAGACCGCACAGTACCTGATCGGCAAGGGCGTCAAGGACGTCCGCGTCATGGACGCAAAGCGTGTCGGCAACAACATGGGCATGCTGCGCACCATGTTCCTGGATATCGAGTATCCCGGCGACACCATCAAGAAGAGCAACAAGTCCAAGGTCACCAGCATCGAGGACCACACCATCAACTACAAGTTCACCGATAAGTTCAAGAAGACCTCCGACAAGAGCCGTCACTTCGACACCCTGGTGGTTGCTACCGGCACCGTTTCCCGTCCCACTGCCGACCTGACCGCAAAGTGCGAGGAGCTGGGCATTGCCTATGACGTCATCGGCGACGCCAAGCAGGTCCGCATGGGTCTGGACGCCACTGCTGACGCCTACGCAGTTGCATACCGCATCTGAGATCGGACTGAAATCTTTTAGGAAGGAAGTTTTTATCATGACTGTTGAAGAACGTCTGGAAGCGCTTGAGAAGGAAATCCAGAGACTGAAGGACATCGAGGAGATCAAGGCCCTGAAGAGCCGGTACTTCGCCGCCCTGGACACCAAGGACTGGGAAGGCCTGAAGGCCACCTTCCATCCCGATGTGACCACCTCTTACTCTGACGGCAAGCTGTCTTTCCACGGCCCCGAAGAAGTGGCCAACTACATGGCAGAGAATATGCCCCAGACCGAGATCACCCTCCATCAGGGCCATACCCCCGAGATCATTATTGTCAGCGATACCGAGGCCATCGGCCACTGGTACCTGCAGGACAACCTGATCTTCGCCCAGGGCAATCCCTATGAGGGCCTCCAGATTCAGGGCAGCGCTCTCTACACCGACAAGTATGAAAAGGTGGACGGCAAGTGGCTGATCAAGGAGACCGGCTACCTGCGGATTTATGAGGAGTCCTTCCAGAGAGACAAGTCCCATTTCATCCGCATCAATATGTTCCGCCCCAAGAAAAAGAAAGTCGTCAAAAAGTAATAATCATACCCCGCAGACACAGCAAACCAAGCCCAGCGTGAATTTAAATCCATCTTCCCGGCCCGCGCCGCCGAAAGGGGGCGCGGGCTGGGAAGGGCTTCCGTTCATCCGAAGCCAGGGACGCGGCGCAGCCGCTGTCTGGGGGAGAAGCGTTTTCGCCCGCGGTGATCCGAGGGCGAAAACTTTTGTTGTCAAAATCTTTCTTTTTGCGCAGGACGGCTGCGTGCCTCACCTGCGGGAAAGGGTGCTATGAAGCTATTACAAGATAAGGTGGCGGTGATCACCGGGGTAAACTCCGGCATCGGCCGCCGTACAGCGGAGCTTTTTGCTGAGCAGGGCGCCAGGATCGTGGGCGTGGATATCCGCACCGACCGGATGGAGGAGCTGAAAACCCGGGTGGAAGCGAGCGGCTCTGCCTTTCTGGGCTGCCAGTGCGACGTCCGTGATCCCGAAAGCGTCAAGGCCGTCTATAAGCAGGCGGTGCAGTGCTTCGGCAAGGTGGATATTGTGGCCAATATTGCCGGCGTTTCCAGCGACCGGCCCATTACCCATACCACCAGCGAGGAATTCCAGCGGGTGATGGATATCAACGTCAAGGGCGTTTTTAATTTCTGCAAGTATGCTACGCCCTATTTCAAGAAGCAGAAGCGGGGCGTCATCATCAACACCGCTTCCGTCACCGGCATCTATGGTTCGGGCATGGGCTGCCCCTATCCCGCCAGCAAGGCGGCCATCATCGGCCTGACCAAGTCTCTGGCCATTGAGCTGGCCCCCTGGAAGGTGCGGGTCAACGCGGTGGCTCCCGGCGTGATCAACACCGAAATGGTTGCCGTGCTCAATGAGCGGGAGAAAAAGAGCTTTGCCAGCTCCATCCCCCTCAAGCGCATGGGGGAGGCGGAGGATATCTCCTATGCCATGCTCTACCTGGCCTCCGACTGGGCCTCCTATGTCACCGGCACCATCCTTCAGGTGGACGGCGGTTACCGGCCCAGCACCGTCAATCTCTGACCGGCCGGGAGACCTTTGGCAGGACAGGTCCATGCCGCCTGAAAATGAATTTACTGTCCGCTGAAAGCGGGCAGTAAATTCCTGTTTCGACATATTGTGATAATCTGCTTTCCATGCTATACTGTTAAAGTATTTAAAGTATTTTTTCCACAGAGAGAAAGAGAGTGTTTCCAGTGCTGCGCAAGCTCAGGAGAAAGATTTACAGAAAGATCCGTTTCCAGACCTGGTACCGCAAGTGCAACCATTATCACCGCAAGCACCGGCAGATGGACCAGATCATCAGCAAGTATAAAAGCCCGGAGGAGCTGGAGGACAAGGCTTACGTCAGGCGGCTGAAGCGGGATATGACTCTTTGCCTGATGAAATACGGCTCCTATTACGATGAGTATTTTCAGTTAGGGTTTGAGGGGAAAGATGACGAATATCGGGCATCTTTTATAACAGAGGGGATAAGAATGAGCTTTTACCCCCGGATGAACGACCCGAAAAACACCAATATGCTTGAAAACAAATACCTCACTTACAAGAAGTTCAAGGACTTTTTCAAGCGGGATATGCTGTGCATCCGCAAGGATAAAGAGGCCACTGAGGAGGCTTTGCAGCAGCTTAGCGCCTTTGTAAGTGAGCATGAAACATATATTGTAAAGCCCATTTACGCCGCCTTCGGCAAGGGCGTACATATGGACAGCATCGAGAACTACGCCTCCCTGGAGGAGGCCTTTCAGGAATACGCCCGCACCGGCGCCGTGATCGAGGAGCTGATAGAGCAGGGCGCAGAGATGGCGGCGATCCACCCCCAGTCCGTGAACACCCTGCGCATCCCCACCGCCGTCATCAAGGGAGAAAACGGCGAGAGCGAGGTGCGGCTCTTTAACCCCACGCTGCGGGTGGGCCAGCATGAGAGCGTGATCGACAATTTCAGCGCCGGGGGCATCAGCGCCCTGATCGACCCGGAGACCGGGGTGATCTTTACCGACGGGGAGGACAAGAAGTGCCATTATTATGAGACGCACCCGGACACCGGGGTGCGCTTCAAGGGCTTCCAGATCCCCCATTGGGAGGAAGTGGTCAGCATGGTGAAGCAGGCTGCCATGATGGTGCCCGGCAACCACTACTGCGGCTGGGACCTGGCCTACACCGCCCAGCGGGGCTGGTGCATGGTGGAGGCCAACTGCACGGCCCAGATGGGCGGGATGCAGATGGTGACCAAAACCGGTCGCCGCCAGGAGCTGGAAGACCTGATTGCGAGAATGTGATGGGGGAGAGAAGATGAAAGAGAGCACCGGCATCAGCAGAATCATATCCGGCAGACGGCATATCCGGGAATTTGCCCGGAGCTATTCCGAAAAGTGCGGCAAAAGCCCCCGCTGGATTGAAAAAGACATTATCAGGGCCAAGCGCCTGAATCACATCTCCCTGGGGGAATATGAATGGATCGGCTATGACAGCCTGACCGAAGAGCAGAAGCAGAGCGTTTCCACCCTGTGGACCAGGGCGGAATTCCGAAAGAATCTGACTGACCGGCGGTATAAGTGCATCCTCAGCAACAAGTATATCTTCTCCAAGGTGTTCAATGACTATTACGGTCGCCGCTGCTACCTGGCCCAGGATGTGACGGAGCAGCTGCTGGAGGAAATGTCCGGCGAGGAAGGGCGGGTCATTGCCAAGCCCAACTGCAAGGGGCAGGGCAAGGGCATCAAGGTGCTGCCCACCACCACGGAAGAAGAACGGAAAATTGCCATGGAGTTCATTTCCCAGGCGAAGAACTACATCGTGGAGGAATACATCACCCAGCATGAAGCCATGGCGAAGATGAACCCGGGCGCGGTGAGTATTATCCGCTTTTATTCCGTCAGCTCCCCGGCGGGAGACTATGTGTTCGCCCCGGTGCTGACCACTGCCATTGAAAAGAGCGTTGCCAACGGCTGTCAGGACGCCCTGACGGCCATGATCGATATCCGTACCGGGGAGGTAATTACCGACGCGGTGGATCAGAACCAGTTTGTGGAATACGCTGCCCACCCGGTTACCGGGGTGCAGTTCAAGGGCTTTCAGGTGCCCTATTGGCAGGAGTGCCTGGCGCTGATGCGCAAGGCCCTGCCCCTGGCCAGCAAGATCTCCAACATCGGCTGGGACGTGGCCATCACGCCGGAGGGGCCGCTGCTGATCGAGGCCAACACCATTCCCGGCTTCAACACCGCCCAGTACCGGGGCTATGCCTGGGTTACCGAGGGCTGGGGCTATCAGCCGCTGTTCGATGAGGGATTGAAGGGAACGCCCCTGCCTCAGGACGGCCGCTATAACCGGGTTTTGATCAAAGTGTAAGAAAGGTAAGAAAGAGAAAAGAAGGAAAGCGATAAGGAAAAGAGAAAGGAGCCTGGATGGAAATCATACTCTCCGTGGCCTTTGGCCTGTGGATCTGTATCACCGCCTTTGCTTACCGGGCCTTTACCGCGGAGAAAAAGGAAAGGGAGAAAGACAGATGAACATCTATATCATCGGTATTATCTTCTCCCTGGTTGTGTTTTTCCTGGTGGGCATCCTGGCAGGCAGAAAGGTGAAAAACACCAACGACTACTACGTTTCCGGCCGCAATGCGCCTACGCTGCTGATCGTGGGCTCCCTGATTGCCTCCTTCCTCTCCACCGGCGCCTTTTTGGGGGACACCGGGGAGGTTTATGACGGCTTCTTCATGGGTATCGTTATTGTTGGCGTGCTGCAGGCCACCGGCTACATCTACGGCGCGGGCCTGTTTGGCCGCTACATCCGCCGCAGCGAGGCCAACACCCTGCCGGAGTATTTCGGCAGCCGCTTCCAGTCGGAGGGACTGCGGCGGCTTTCGGCGGTGATTATGCTGGTCTCCGTCAGCGCCTATCTGCTCTCCGCCATTCAGGGGGTCTCTACCTTGATGAGCAGCATCACCAGCCTCAGCTATCCCACCTGCGCGGTGATTGTGTGGCTGGCGTTTACGGTGTTCACCATCTATGCCGGCTCTCCCGGCGTGCTGCTGACGGACACCATTATGTTTTTGGTGTTCCTGCTGGCGGCTCTGATCGCGGTGCCCTTTATCGTCCATGCCGGCGGCGGCTGGTTTGGCGGCATCGCGCAGCTGGCCAACTGCGAGAGTATGCCGGGCATCCTGTCCTGGGCCGGCAATCCGAACTATCTTTACCCGGACGGGGCCAGCAACCTGGCCTGGGCCGTGACCTACGGCATTGTCTGGGCGCTGGTGGTGGCGGTGAGCCCCTGGCAGACCAGCCGCTACCTGATGGCCAAGGATGAGCACGTGGTAATGCGCTCTTCCATCTGGTCCTCCATCGGGGTGATGGCGGTGACCATTTCCCTGTATTTTACCGCCGCTTTTATCCGCAACATCAACGGCGAGCTGGTGGGCAGCCGGGCCCTGATCTGGGCCGCCATGAATGTGCTGCCGCCTGTGATCGGCATCACCATGCTCACCGGCATCACCGCCGCGGGCATCTCCTCGGCCTCCACCTTCCTGTCCCTGATCGGCTTTTCCGTGGCCAACGACATCCTGCCCCGCAAGGGCCGGGACGACAGGCAGCAGCTGCGGCTGTCCCGCTGGGCCATGTTCGCGGCCAGCCTGGTGATTCTGGTGCTGGCCTATCTGAACCCGCCGCAGATCTTCGTGATTATGTATTTCGGCGGCACGGTCATTGCCAGCTCCTGGGGCGTGGTGGCCATCGGCAGCATCTGGAGCAAAAAGCTCAGCAAGAGCGGGGCCTACCTGGGCATGCTTCTGGGCTTTTTGGGCTGCGCCGGTTCCAAAATGTTCTATGCCCTCTGGGGCATTACGCCGCCGGTGTATCTGGACGCTTTCTTCATTGGCATTGTCATGAGCGTCATCGGCGCGGTGCTGGGCTCTGTGCTGCACCCGGTGAGCGAAGGCGAGGGCCGGCAGCGCCAGACATTGTTTGTAAACAGTATAGCAGAGGGCGACCAAGAAGAATGTCGAAAAGACAGGAAAATGTGGCTGGTATACCTGGGCTTTGGCCTGCTGGCCGGTGCCTTCTTCCTGTTTATGTACGCCCTGCCCTATACCAAGGCCTTGGGAATCTGAGTAGATTTAAGAGAACAATCCCTCAGTCAGCTTCGCTGACAGCTCCCTTTACACAAGGGAGCCTTCGGACCAAATCCACATTTCAAAAAACTGGAACTGAGGAGGATCGCCGTGGAAAAGACCATAAAGCTGTATTACGCCAAGCTTGCCAACATGGGCGACCTTCTCAATGACCTGGTGATCCGCCGCTGCTTCGGCTGCGATGTGGAGCGCTGCTCCTTCCTGGAGGGGGAGATCAGCGCCATCGGCAGCCACCTGGCCATGTACACCTATCACGGCACACCCCTGATGAAGCTGCAGCAGCTCATAAACGGCATCAGGGAGCCGAAGGTGTATGTCTGGGGCACCGGCTTTATCAACTATGACGACTGCAAGGGCCGCTTTTTCAAGCGGGACATGGAGTTTCTGGCCCTGCGGGGAGAGCTGACCCGCCGGAATGTGGAACGGATGACCGGGAAAACACTGGACATCCCCACCGGAGACGCGGGCATCCTGGCCGACCGGCTGCTGGATCAGCTGCCGGAGAAGTGCTATGACCTGGGGGTGATCCCCCATATCTGTGATCTGAAGGACCCGGCGGCCCAGGCCCTGGCGGATCGGTATGACAATTCCATCCTGATCAACGTGAAGGACGACCCCATAGAAGTGGTGCGGCAGATCGCCCAATGCCGCGCGGTGCTTTCCAGCAGTCTCCACGGCTTGATCGTGGCGGACAGCTTCCATGTGCCCAATATGCATGTGGTATTTGATGAGCGGCTGAAGGGCGACGGCTATAAATTTGACGACTATTACTCCGCCTACGGTCTGCCCCACGTCCAGCGGGATCTGCGGCAGGAGGCGGCGCCCAGCCTACGGGAGATTGAGGACAGTTGGGCCGTCACGGCGGAACTGGTGGAGGAGAAAAAGCGGCAGATGCTTGCTTGCTTCCCCCGCCAATTGCTGGACTGAGAGGCGGAAATGGAGAGAGAACGGATATCCGTGGTGATTCCCTGCCATAACCGCCGGGATCGGATTCTGGCCAGCGTGGAAAGCGTGCTGGGCCAGAGCTATGACAATCTGGAGCTGATCGTGGTGGACGACGGCTCCACCGACGGCACCGCCGCACTCTTTGAAAACTACCCGGACAAGCGCCTACGCTTTCTGCGCTATGAGCAAAACCGGGGCGCCTGCTACGCCAGAAATTACGGCGCGGAGCGCGCCACGGGAAAATACCTGGCCTTTCAGGACAGCGACGACATCTGGCACCGGGACAAGCTGGAAAAGCAGCTTCGCCATATCCGGGAAACCGGGGCGGACATGAGCTTCTGCGGCATGAACCGCATATCCGAAAGCGGCAGCCGCTTTTACTACCCGGTGCACCCCTTTCATCCGGAGCGGGGGCTGGAGGAGATGCTGGCGGAGAACCGGGCCGGCACCCAGACCATGCTGATGCAGCGGACGGTATGGGAGACGCTGCGCTTTGACGAGAGCTTCCGCCGCTATCAGGACTGGGACTTCTCCATCCGGGCGGCAAAGGACTTTCGTCTTGCCTATCTGCCGGAGGCTTTGGTGGACTCGGCAGTGGGGGAGGACAGCATCTCCGCCGCGGTGAAATCCTATCCGGCACTGGTGCATCTGTATGAAAAGCATGAGGCCCTTTACCGGGCTTACCCCAAAAGCAACGCGGTGATGAACCGGCGCATGGGGAAGCGGCTGCGGCAGACGGAGCCGGCAAAGGCCGCCGCACATTATTGGAAAAGCTTTCGGCTCAGCCATCATCCTTATGATCTGGGCTGCTATATATGCGCGCTGATCAACGTCAGGAAAGGGGACAAAAAACTATGACTGCCTTTGTTATCCTGCATTACCGAGCCATTGACTATACCAGAAAATGCGTGGAATGCATCAAGTCCCTGGAGGGCAGCAAGCACATCATCATCGTGGATAACGCTTCCCCCGACGGCACCGGTGCCGCGTTGAAGGCGGAGTACAAGGGCGACAAGGAAATCACCGTCCTGCTCAACAAGGAGAACTCCGGCTTTGCCAGGGGCAATAATTATGGCGTCCGCTACGGCAAGTGCAAGCTGGCCCCGGACTATACGGTGGTTCTGAACAACGATGTGGAGATCACCCAGAAGGACTTTATTGCCCGGATAGACCAGATTTACAGGGAGCATCCCTTCGATGTGCTGGGGCCAGATATTGTGTCCGTATTCTCCGGCATCCACCAGAGCCCTAAGTGCATGAAGGGCTTTGAGCTGGAATCCGTGCGGCGGAAGATGGCCTATGTGAAACGCAGCCAGAACCCCATTCTCATGCTGCTCAGCAGCGGGGAAAAGAACAGCCCTACCCTCTGGCGCCAGGTGCAGCGCCGCAAGCGGGCCAAGCAGAACATCGATTCCAGCATAGTCTCCGAGGGCGTGGTGCTCCACGGCTCCTGCGTCATTTTCTCCAAGCGCTACATAGAAGAACACCCGGAGCCCTTCTACTGCAAGACCTTTATGTATTTTGAAATGGAGATTCTGGAGTGGCTCTGCCGCCATGAGGGCAAGGTTATCCGTTATGATCCCTCCATCTCCGTGCTGCATTACCAGTACATGTCCTCCCGGCAGGAGTTCCGTTCGGTGCTCAAACAGTCCAAGTTCGTGTGTAAGTGTCTGATGGAGTCCCTGAAAGCGGCGGAGGAACTGATGCTCATGAGCGAAGAACAGCGGACCCAGGCCAGGGGACTCCATGAGAATCTGGCCCTGGCCGAGGCCTGAGGGAGCGGGCGGACGAAGTGAAGAAGAAAAAAATCCGGGCCGGGACAAGGGCCTTTTACACGGCGGTTTCTTATCTTTCCCCGGCCCTCAATACCAAGCTGCTGTTTCTGCGGAAGTTCGGCCGTCTGCCGGAGTTGCGGCAGCCCAAGACGCTGAATGAGAAGCTGCTGAAGCTGAAGCTGGAACAGTTTGGCAGCGACGAACTGGTGCGCCAGTGCGCGGACAAGTACCGGGTGCGGGACTTTGTCCGGCAGCGTGGCTGCGGCGAGACACTGAACGAACTGATCGCCGTTTACGACCGGCCGGAGGACATCCGCTGGGAGGAACTGCCGGAGCGCTTCGCCATGAAGTGGAACTTCGGCTGCGGCTATAATATCATCTGCCAGGACAAGGCCAAGCTGGATATTCCCGCCACGGTGAAGCAGCTGAAAAAATGGGGCCGGGAGCCCTTCTGGGCCTATTATTCCGAGCTGCAGTACAGAAACGTTGAGAAAAAGATCATCGTGGAAGAATACATCGGCGATGGGAACGGCAGCCTGCCGGAGGACTATAAGTTCTACTGCTTCAACGGCAAAGCCTACTGCTGTATGGTCTGTCAGGGCCGGGAAGAGGGCTGGCCCAGGTTCTATTTTATGGACCGGGACTTCCGACTGCTGCGCATTAATCGGGATTCTCAGAACGCGCCGGAGGGCTTTTCCCTGCCTAAGCCCAGGGATATCGACGCGGCCTACGCCGTTGCCGACACCCTCAGCCGGGGCTTCCCTTTCGTGCGGGTGGATTTGTATCTGACGGAAAAAGGGGTCCGCTTCGGGGAGATGACCTTCACCCCCGCGGCAGCCCTGGACAACAAGCGCCTGCCGGAGACGGACCTGATGTTCGGCGCCATGATGGAAGTATAATATTATAATTGTTGGAGCTGCAATGAAAATCGCAATCGTTGGAGCGGGCAACAGCGGCTGCGCGCTGGCGGCGGACTATGCGTACCGGGGCCATGCGGTGACGCTGATCAAAAGCTCCCGCTCGGTTCATGATGACAATTTTGAATATCTCTGTCAAAACGGCGGACGGATGGTGCTGGATGAGTTCGGCACCGAGAAGCCGGGGGTCATCGCCCGGCTGTCCCGGGAGCTGGCAGATGCGGCGGAATGCCAGGTGGTGCTGCTGTGCACCCAGACCGGCTATCAGCGGCAGGTGCTGGAAAAACTGGTGCCGCTGCTCCATGGGGGGCAGGTGCTGCTGATCGACCCGGGCTATCTGGCCACGGCCTTCGTGCTGGGGCTGAATCCGCCGGAAGGTCTGATCATTGCCGAGGCGGAGAGCAATTTCATCGACGGCCGCATTTCCCATCCGGGCCGCTTCAAGGTGGGCTTTCGCAATGTGCGCAATCCCCTGGGCATTTATCCCCGCTCTGCCGTGCCCCAGGCCAGGGAAATCCTGGATCAGATGGGCACGCCCTTTGCCTATCTGGAGAGCGTGGTGGAGGCGGCGCTGCACAACCCCAATATGATCGTGCACACCGTGGGCGCCATTATGAGCATCCCCCGCATCGAGGCCACCGGCGGAGAATACTGCATGTATCACGAGGTGTTTACCCCTTCGGTGTGGAACATTCTGGAGGCGCTGGACAGAGAGAAGATGGCGGTGCTGCAAAGCCTGGGCTATGAGGCTCTGCCCTATGTGGAGGCCTGCAAGTTCCGCAACAGTCTGGATGAGCAGCGGCCGGGCAAGGAAGTGTTCTTTGAATACGCTGCCATGCCCACCCGAGCCAAGGGGCCGGTCAGTGTGGACTCCCGATATATCACCGAGGATGTGCCTCAGGGTCTGGTGCTGCTGGAATCCCTGGGCAAGGCGCTGCATATCGCCACGCCGGTGGCCAGTGCCCTGATCGAGATCGCCTCGGCGGCCCTGGGGCGGCCCCTGCGGGAGCAGGGACGCACGCTGGATGCCCTGGGCCACGAAAATGTGGATCGGATTCTGGATGACGCAAGGGGCGGAAACAGTCCATGTCACGTTTGAACGCTATCAAAAAGACCTGGGCCATGAGCCGAAGGCTCAGCGCCCAACGGCGGGGCAGCGCACTGGGGTATTTTATCGACGCACTGCGGTGCAGTACGCGGCATGGAAGCTCGCCTGAGAATTATTATGTGCTGCGCTTTTATGAGCTGGACGAGCAGCAGCGGAGCCGGTTTCTGACCTCCGGCCGCTCCAAGGCGGTGGACGCGGCGTTGAACCGCAGGGCCACCCGGGAGGACAAGCTGCTGATCGGCCGGAAGGAGCTTTTTAATGAAGGCTTCCGGGGCCTGGTGAAGCGGGACTTCCTCTATGTGCCGGAGCATGACTTTGAGGAGTTTAAGGCCTTTCTCCGGCGGCATGAGAGGTTCATGCTCAAGCCCACCGGCGGCACCATGGGCCGGGGGATTGAGATGCTTTGCACGGAAGAGATTGAGCCGGAGGCGTTGTATGCGCGCTGCCGGGAGCAGAAGCTGCTGCTGGAGGAAGTGATCCGCCAGCACCCTGCGCTGGACGCGGTGAACCCCAGTTGCGTCAACACGGTGCGGATCAACGCCGCCCGGGGATTTGACGGAAAGGTGCGGCTCATCGGGGCCTGTCTGAAATGCGGCGGGGCCGGCGCAGTGACGGATAATTTCCACACCGGCGGCGTGGCCTATCCCCTGAATCTGGAGACCGGGACGGTCACCGGGCCGGGGCGGAACAATGTGGATATCAAAGATTATGTGCGCCATCCCGGGACGGACTTCTATGTGCCGGGCTTTACCGTGCCTTATTGGCAGGAGGTGAAGGACTGCGTCGTGCAGGGGATGGAGCGGGTGCCCAGCCTGGGCTATGTGGGCTGGGACGTGGCGGTGACGCCCCAGGGGCCGGAGCTGATTGAAGGCAACTACCACTGGCCCGGCGGGAACATCATACAGTTTGACGGTGTGGGCAAGTACCCCATGATTCTGGAATGTTTGGGTGAGAGATATGAAGAACATACTGACTGAGAATTTCATCGTGAAAAATCTGCGTGCCTTCCCGGTGCTGCGCCGCCGCTTCAAGACCTATGTGAAGGGCATTGACCGCATCCCCGAGGGTTTTACCGAGCGGAAGCTGTTTTACGATTACATCAAGGTGCGGCGGAACAACCCGGAAAAGCGGGTGTCCATGTCGGAATACACCATTTTCGGATTCCACTCCCTGCCGGTGGAGGAGCAGAAGAAGTTCCTTACCGACACGGAGGCCACGCTGCTGATGCGGCCCTACAACGCCGAAAGCGAGCCCTATCTGAAGGACAAGGTGGCCTTTCTGAAAAACTTCTCAGAGTATGTGAGCCGGGACTGGCTCTATGTGCCGGAGGCCACGCCGGAGCAGTTTGTGGACTTTGTCAGGCGCAACGGCTCTGTGGCGCTGAAGCCACAGCTTTCCAGCTGGGGCATCGGCTTCAAGAAAATGACCGCTGAGGAACTGGAGCAGGTGGAGGATTTTGACGCTTTCTACCAGAACCTGATCGAGAAGAAGTATCTGGCGGAGCAGTTCATCCAGTCTGACCCATCCCTGGCCCGCTTCCATCCCGAGTCCCTGAACACCCTGCGGGTGATCACCTTCCGCAATGGGGAGCGGTTCCAGGTCTTTGGCTGCGGATTGCGGGTGGGCAACAAGGGCCTGCATGTGGACAACGCCCACGGCGGCGGCATCTTCTGCGAGATTGACCCGGAAACCGGCATCATTATTACCGACGGCCTGGATGAACACGGCAATTACTATGAGCGGCACCCCATGACCGGGGTGAAGTTCAAAGGGGAGCAGATTCCTTATTGGGATGAAGTGATCGACCTTTGCCGCCGGGCTTCCACCACTCTGCCCTGCCTGAAAGTGGTGGGCTGGGACGTGGCCATTCTTCCCGGCGGGAAGCTGGAGCTGATCGAGGGCAACCACAACCCGGGCATGAACATTGTCCAGGCCCCGGCCAAGCACGGCGTCCACGACAAGTTTGCCAACCTGCTGATCGATTTCTACGGCTACCCGGAACCCCAGGAGACCGCTACGGTCTGAAACAGGATAGAAAAGGCGCGGCTTTTACCAGCCGCGCCTTTTTCCCTTGACATTGGGGGATTTGGGTGGAATAATACCAATATTGTTAGCATTCGACAGGGAGGATGAACCATGCGAACCATCACTGCTCAGCAGATCAGCGACGCCGTGGCGGCGCTTTGCATCCGGGCCAACAAGGAGCTGCCGGAGGATATTGTCCGGGCCATGCGCTCCGCTGCTGCGGAAGAACCCTGGCCCCTGGCCAAAAGCACCTTGGGTGTGCTGTGCGAAAATATTGACGCGGCGGCGGAGCGGGCTCTGCCCGTCTGCCAGGACACGGGCCTTGCCTGCGTGTTCGCAGAGCTGGGCCAGGATGTGCATATCGAGGGGGACTTCACCGACGCCGTAAACCAGGGCGTCCGCCGGGGCTATGCGGAAGGCTATCTGCGAAAGAGCGTGGTGTGCGATCCGCTGCGCCGGGTAAACACCAGGGACAACAGCCCTGCCGCCATCACGGTGGAGCTGGTGCCGGGGGATGCGCTGAAGCTGACGGTGATCCCCAAAGGCTTCGGCAGCGAGAACATGAGCCGTCTGGCCATGCTGAAGCCTGCTGACGGCGTGGAGGGCGTGAAGCGCTTCGTGGTGGAGACGGTGCAGGCCGCCGGCTCCAACCCCTGCCCGCCCATTGTGGTGGGCGTGGGCATCGGCGGCACCTTCGACAAAGCGGCGGCCCTGGCTAAGCATGCGCTGCTGCGGCCCATTGACCAGCCCAACGCCGACCCCTACTACGCGGCGCTGGAAAAAGAACTGCTGGAGGCCATCAACGCCCTTGGCACCGGCCCCCAGGGCTTCGGCGGCAAAACCACCGCCCTGGGCCTGAATATTGAGACCATGCCCACCCATGTGGCGGGGCTGCCGGTGGCGGTGAACATCAGCTGCCACGTGACCCGCCGGGCCAGTGCGGTCTTATAATCAGTTTACATAATTGCAAAAAGAGTTGACATAACTAAGGATATGAATCTTGTTTTCCTTTTCGCTGCCGCGATACTCAGCGCTTGGACGATATACAGGCTGCTGCTTCAGCCCCAAATGGAGGGGCAGCCCGATGGGAACGCGGGGCGGTACCGGCTGCTGCTTTTGCTGGTGGCATTGTTGGCGGTGGCTGTTCGGGTGTACCGCTTTGGCGGGGTGCCCGGGGGCTTCAATCAGGACGGGGCCATGGCCGCCATCGACGCCAAGGCTCTGGCCGACTATGGCACGGACCATTACGGTATGCGCTGGCCGGTGCACCTCACCGCCTGGGGCTACGGCCAGATGAGCGCGCTGCTGTCCTACCTGATGGCGCCCTGTATCAAGCTGTTTGGCTTCAACGTGGTGAGCCTGCGGCTGCCCCAGCTTCTGGTCAGCCTGCTTGGGCTTCTGGCCTTGTATCTGTTCTGCCGGGAGGCTTTTGAGAAAGGGCCGGCGCTGGCGGTTTTGTTCTTTGCGGCCATTGACCCATGGCATATCATGCAGAGTCGCTGGGCCCTGGACTGCAATCTGTATCCCCATTTCTTCCTGTTTGGCCTGTACTTTCTGCACAAGTCTTTAGGTGGCAGAAGGCGGCTGTGGCTCTGCCTTTCCATGGTCATGTTCGGCCTGTGTATGTATTGCTATGGCATTGCCATCTATACGCTGCCGGTATTTCTGGTGCTGGCCTGTGTGTATCTGCTGGTCAAAAGGCGGGTGCGGATCGGGGAGGCGCTGCTGGCGCTGGCGGTGTGGCTGGCGGTGGCCTGGCCGTTCATTGTGGTCATGGCGATAAACACCTTCCGGTGGGACAGCATAGAGACGCCACTGTTCACCCTGCCCTACTTCGCAGGCAGCGTCCGCTCCGGGGATATCCTGTTTTTCTCGGAGAACATCCCGGCCCAGCTTTGGCAGAATATGAAGGCACTGGCGGATGCGTTCATTACGCATAAGCCGGATCTGCCCTGGAACAGCATTGGACAATTTGGCAGCCTTTATTTATTCTCCCTGCCCTTTGCCATTGCCGGATTGGTGTGGCTTTTGCGGCGTCTGAAAACCAGCGACGGGGCTGTGCTGCTGCTCCTGTTCTTCCTCACCGGCGTCTGGTGCGGCCTGTGCACCAACAATGTGAACATCAACCGGGTGAACATCATTTTCTATCCCATGCTGTGCTTCACCGGCCTGGGGCTTTATGCGGTGGGGCACTGCGTGCCTATTCCCCACCTGCGGCCCGGTCTGGCGGCTGGGTATCTGCTGGCTTTCTGCCTGTTCTGCGCCTGTTATTTCGGCCCTTATGCGCAGCAGATTGAGGGCTATTTCATGAAAGATTTTGGGGAGGCGGTAGCCTCGCTGAAAGACAGCCCAGAGGAGAAAATCTATATCACCGGCAAAAGCCAGGGGGAGAACACCGCCTACGTCAGCCAGGTGCTGACCCTGTTCTACCACGAGACGGACGCGGAATACTTCCAGGGCAAGCGGGAGCTTCCGGGCCTGCTGCCTTATAAGGAGCGCTATACCTTCGCCAACATGGAGCAGCTTGTGATCGACCCACAGGAGAACGCAGCCTATGTGGCAGCGGAGGAGGAACTGGACAATTTCAATATCAGCAACTATGAGATTCAGCAATATGGCCGATATTACGTGCTGCAGGCAAAAGGAGAATAGCCATGGAACACAGACTGGAAACCCCGATTGATAAAGAAAAACTGAAAGCCCTGCGGGCGGGAGACATGGTGTACCTCAGCGGCACGGTGTACACCGCCCGGGACGCGGCCCACAAGCGGATGATGGAGTGTCTGGACAGAGGGGAGCCGCTGCCCTTCCCGCTGGAGGGCAGCGTGATTTACTATGTTGGCCCCACGCCGGAAGCGCCGGGCCAGGTCATCGGTGCGGCGGGGCCCACCACCTCCGGCCGGATGGACGCTTATTCTCCCCGGCTGCTGGATTTGGGTCAGCCGGTGATGATCGGCAAAGGTCTGCGTAGTCCAGCGGTTATTGAGGCCATCGTGCGCAACGGTGCGGTGTATCTGGCAGCCATGGGCGGCGCGGGGGCGGTAATGAGCGCCAGCGTCACCCAGGCGGAGGTAATCTGCTGGGAGGACCTGGGCTGTGAGGCGGTGCGCCGGCTGGAGGTAAAGAACATGCCCCTCACCGTGGCGGTGGACAGTTACGGCGGAAATATCTATGAGAGCGGGCCGGCGGCCTATCTTGCAAGTTTGAAAGGCGGTAAATAACAATGGATTACGCAAAAAGATCCCTGGAGCTGCATGAGCAGCTGAAGGGCAAGATCGAAGTGGTGGCCCGGGCCAAGGTGGACAGCCGGGAGGCCCTGAGCCTGGCCTATACCCCGGGAGTGGCCCAGCCCTGCCTGGAAATTCAGAAGGATATCAACAAGAGCTTTACCCTGACCCGCCGCTGGAACACGGTGGCGGTGGTCACCGATGGCACGGCGGTGCTGGGTCTGGGGGATATCGGCCCCGAGGCGGGGATGCCGGTGATGGAGGGCAAGTGCGTGCTCTTCAAGGAATTTGGCGGCGTGGACGCCATCCCGCTTTGCGTCCGCAGCAAGGACGTGGACGACATTGTCAACACCGTGGCGCTGCTGGCCGGGTCCTTCGGTGGGGTGAATTTGGAGGACATCTCCGCTCCCCGCTGCTTTGAGATCGAGGAAAAGCTGAAGCAGCGCTGCGATATCCCCATTTTCCATGACGACCAGCACGGCACCGCCGTCATCGTCATGGCGGCGCTGAAAAACGCCCTGCGTCTCACCGGCCGGAAGCTGGGGGAGATCAAGGTGGTAACCTCCGGCGCGGGGGCTGCCGGCACGGCGGTAGTGAAGCTGCTGGCCAGCTCCGGCGTGAAGAACATCATCATGTGTGACCGCAGCGGGGCCATCTATGCCGGCCGGCCCGGCCTCAACGCCGCCAAGGCGGAGATTGCCGCCATCACCAACCCGCAGCGGGAGCGGGGGAGTCTGGCTGAGGTCATCCGGGGGGCGGATGTATTTGTCGGTGTTTCTGCCCCCGGCCTGCTGACGGAGGACATGGTGCGCAGCATGAACAGGGACGCCATCATCTTCGCCTGCGCAAACCCGGTGCCGGAGATTCTGCCCGATGCGGCCAAGGCCGCCGGTGCCGCCGTGGTCTCCACCGGCCGCAGCGATTACCCCAACCAGGTGAACAATGTGCTGGCTTTTCCCGGCATTTTCCGGGGCGCCCTGGACGCCCGGGCCAGCGACATCAACGAGGCCATGAAGCTGGCTGCCGCGGAGGCCATTGCGTCTCTGGTCAGCGACGAGGAGCTGAACGCCGACTATATCCTGCCCCTGGCCTTCGACCCCCGGGTGAAGGAAGCGGTGGCCGCGGCGGTATACAAAGCCGCCCACGACAGCGGCGTGGCCAGAATCTGAACCATAAGAAAAAGGAACCTGCTGAGTCAAACAGCAGGTTCCTTTTTCATATCTGTTTATGTCTTATGCGCTTTCCAGCAGACCGGCGGCCACCCGGGCGGCCTGACCGGCATCGTCGGTATAGGCGTCAGCACCGATCTCGTCGCAGAAGCTCTGGGTGATGGGAGCGCCGCCCACCATGATCTTCACCTTCTGGCGGATACCCTTTTCCTCCGCCAGCTGCACCACCCGGCGCATCTCGTTCATGGTGGTGGTCAGCAGGGAGGAGCAGGCGATAATGTCACAGTGCTGCTCCACGGCGGTATTCACAAACTGCTCCGGCGACACGTCCACCCCCAGGTCGATCACTTCCAGACCGCAGCCCTCCATCATAATCTTCACCAGGTTCTTGCCGATGTCGTGCATATCGCCCTTGACAGTACCCAGGCAGACCCGGCCCAGCACCTTGCCGCTGCCGCTGGTGAGCCGGGGCTTCAAAAGCTCCAGGGCGGCGGTCATGCAGCGGGCGGCCATCAGCATCTCCGGCACAAAGGCCCGGCCGGCGGAGAAGTCGTCCCCCAGCTTAGTCATGCCGGCCACCAGACCGTCAGTCAGTAAGCACTGCGCTGCCACACCCTGGTCCAGCCCCTCCTGGCACAGCTGGAGCACCTTCTTCCGCTGCCCCTTGCACAGGGCCTGGGAAAGAGCGGAGAGCGGGTCGGAACCAGCCTCTTCCTGGGCCTTTACCGGCGCAGTCGTCCTTGCCGCCAGCTTCCGCCGGGGAACCGGGTCACAGGCCACGGCGGGCATGTGCAGGGTGCTGTTATAGCGGTCGATCTCGTCATTGATCAGCGGGTCAACATGGGGATAGACTGTGCCGAACAAACCGTAAGTGATGCAGGGAATGTAGTGGCCGCCGGGGCAATAGGCTTCCAGGGCCTGGCTCACATAGCTGCGTACCTCGCTCTCGGTGGCGTCGGGCCGGTCAATGGCGGCGCCGATGCCGCCCATGAGCACCATGCGGCCCTGCAGCTGCCGCTGGAGGGCGGGAATGTCGTTCTCCGGCAGGACACCCTGCCAGACCTGAATGCCCAGTTCCACCATATCCTCCACAATGGGGACCAGATAGGAATCCGCGTGGTGCAGGGCAATGACGCCACGGGAGCGGATGTACCCGTAGAACCGGCGGTACGGCTCCTTGAAAAACTCCCGCCACATCTCCGGCTTCATAAACAGGGCGTCCTTGGTGCCCCAGTCGTCATGGGAGAAGATCAGGTCCGGGTGGAGGTTGTCAATGAGCATTTTTACGTAGCGGATGCGGTAATCGGTGATGTAATCGATCAGCTCATGCATCTCCTGGGGGTGCTCATAGAGGTTGGTGAGGGTATCCTCAAAGCCCATGAGGAAGTGGCACTGCTCAAAAATGCCGGTGCCCATGAAGCCGGCGATCAGCCTGTCCTCGCCTGCCTTCTCCCGGGCCAGTGCCCGGCACTCCTCCCAGCCCTGGGCGCAGTTGGCCTCAATGTCCGGGGCATGGACATAGTCCCGCCAGCGGGTGATATCCGGGCAGACCTTGTTCTCCTCTGTAATGAGGGGCATGGCGCCGGGGGCGTCGGCCGGCCACATGATGGTGGTGCCCCAGCGGTCCTGACTGGTGCAGCCCCGCTGCCGGTTGCCACGGAGGTAGCCGTTGATGGGATCCCACAGCGCCATGGTCAGCGCTTCGTACTGTTTCAGCTGCCGTTCGGGCTTGCCGTCGGGCTTGAGAAGTTCAAGGAATATCTCTTTTGGGCTTTGCATGGCGTTATGGCTCCTTTTCGAATAATACGCATGAGGTGAAACTTATGGTGTCCGGCCCGTAGTTGTATTTTAGGCCGGAGCGCAGGCAAACATCGCTGACCAGCAGGCCGTAGGCCTCCATGGAGGACAGCCGCTTCTGGGGGAAACGGCAGGGCCTGTCCGGCCAGGTGCATTTATGGCAGAGGGAGCAGCTGCCGGCGGTCAGGGACAGGCAGTCCGGCCAGAGGCAGCGGGCCTGCCGGGCCAGGGCGGTAAAGGCGGCCTTGTGCCGCTCCTGGGTGGCCTGGATGCCCTCATAATCAAAGGCGTCCCGCAGCTGGCCCAGGGTCTGGACAATGACGCCCCGGCGGTAGGCGGCCATCTGCCTGGCCGCCTGTTCCAGGCTGCCGCAGGCGGGGGGACAGCTCCAGCAATGGTTATAGCGCTGGCAACGGCCGGAGGCGCACATCTCCCGCACCTCCGGCCGGGGGACAAGGGCCTCCATACACAGCAGGGCCACCCGGTCGAAGCCGTTCTGCTCCGCCAGTGAAAAAATATCAGCCATGGCCAGGCCCCCTTTACAATCGGCCTTGACAAATGCGGTGCAGGCCAGTTAATATTATCTGTAACATTATAAGAAAAGAGCAAAACGATGTCAAGAATTTTGGCTTATCAGGGCGATCATTGTTTTGAATTGGAGGCACCGGCAGGGGAAACCCTGCTGGAGGCGCTCCGCCGGGGCGGTGTTCAGCTGTCGGCACCCTGCGGCGGCAGGGGTAAGTGCGGAAAATGCCGGGTGGAGATTGCGCAGGTTGGAAAGCGGAAAAGTGTTCTGGCCTGCCAATACCGGGCAGAAGGGGACTGCACCGTCTATGTGCCGGCCCTTGCAGGCGGCAGCATTTGCACCCAGGGGGCAGAAAGCAGCCTGCCTTTCACACCGGGCAGAAGCGGCCTGGGCGCGGCAGTGGATATCGGCACCACCACGGTGGCGGTGCAGCTGTATGACCTGGCGGACGGTACTCTGCTGGGGACGGACAGCGCCTGGAACGCCCAGGCGGCCTTCGGCGCCGATGTGATCAGCCGCTGCCAATACGTGATGGAGCATGCGGACGGTCTGGCGCTGCTGCGGGATAGCATCCGGGATCAGGCCTTCTCTCTGGCGGGCGGACTGATCCGCGCCGCCGGCAGGGGCGAGGAAGCCCTTGCGGAGCTGTACATTGCGGGAAACACCGTGATGGAGCATATTTTCATGGGCCTGTCCCCGGCGGGACTGGCGGTGGCCCCCTTCCGGGCGGAGAGCCTGTTTACCGGGGGAGAGCCGCAACGAATACGGGGCGTGAAAACCTGGGCAGCCCCCTGTGCCGCGGCCTATGTGGGCGGGGACATCATGGCGGGTCTATTGTCCAGCGGTTTATGGCAGAAAGCGGGCGTCAGCCTGTTTCTGGATGTGGGCACCAACGGAGAGATGGCCCTGGGCGGCAGGGACGGCTTCGTCTGCTGCGCGGTGGCCTCCGGCCCGGCCTTTGAAGGGGCGGGGATAAGCTGCGGCATGGCCAGCACCCCCGGGGCGGTTTCCGATGTGCGCTGGGATGGCGTGGAGCCGGAACTGACGGTGATCGGCGGCGGGGAAGCCAAGGGGCTTTGCGGCTCCGGGCTGATAAAGCTGCTGGCGCTGCTGCTGGAAAAGGGCCTGGTGGATGAGACCGGCTGGCTGCTGCCGCCGGAGGAAGCTCCGGCGGGATATGAGAAATGGCTCAGCGAGGATGAAAACGGCAACGGCTGTTTTCATCTGAGTCAGAATGTGTTCCTCTCGGCGGCGGATGTGCGCCAGCTGCAGCTGGCCAAGGCCGCTGTGGCGGCGGGGATTGAGGTGCTGCTGGAGGAGGCGGGCCTGACCGCCGGAGAGATTGACCGGGTGTATCTGGCCGGAGGCTTCGGCACCCATCTTGACCCGAAAGCGGCGGCTGCCATCGGTATGCTGCCGGAGGAACTGGCCGGGAAGACCGTGGCTGTAGGCAACAGCGCCCTGGCCGGAGCGGCCATGGCCCTGCTGGACGGGCAGAGCCGGGCGGCAATGGATAAAATTCAAAATCAATGCAAGTATATTGAGCTATCCGGGGACAGCCGCTTCAATGCGGCGTTCCCCCAACACATGATGTTTTGCGAGGAGGACGAACTGGAATGGAACTGAGCTTTCCCCTGATACTGGACGGCGCCACCGGCACCCAGCTGCAAAAGCGGGGCTATACCGGCGAGGAATGTGCCGAGAGCTGGATATTGAAGCATCCCGATGCGATTCTGGAGATTCAACGGGCCTATGTCGCGGCAGGCAGCCGGGTAATTTATGCGCCCACTTTTGGGGCAAACCGGGTGAAGCTGGAGCAGCACGGCATCTTCGGCAAGGTGGAGGAATACAACAAGGCTCTGGTGAGCCTGAGCCGCAAGGCCGCCGGCGGCAAGGCCTGGGTGGCCGGAGACATTGCCCCCACAGGGCTGCTGCTCTATCCTTTGGGGACGGCCAGCTTTGCGGAGCTGCTGGAGGTTTACACCGAGCAGGCGGCGGCCCTGGAAAATGCCGGGGTGGACCTTTTCGTGATCGAGACCATGATGACCCTGGCGGAGGCCCGGGCGGCGCTGTTGGCGGTGAAGAGCGTCAGCAATAAGCCGGTGTTCGTCTCCTTCACCTGCGACGCTCAGGGCCGCACCCTCACCGGCAGCGACGTGACGGCTGCCTTGCAGGTGATGCAGGGCATGGGGGCGGATGCCTTTGGCCTCAACTGCTCTGTTGGCCCGGAGGAGATGCTGCTGCAGCTGCAGCGGCTGCACAAAATCGCCCGGGTGCCCCTGATCGCCAAGGCCAATGCCGGCATCCCGGAGATCGTGAACGGCGAGACGCTGTACGACTGCCCGCCGGAGCGGTTCACCGGCTGCATGGAAGCCATGGCGAAGGCCGGGGTCAGCATCTTCGGCGGCTGCTGCGGCACGGACAGCAGCCATGTGGCGGCTATGGCTGTGGCCGCCCAGGGCTTAGCACCTTGCGCCCCTGCGCCGGAGCACGGGGATTTGCTGCCCTGTGCCACGGAGAAGGAAGTGTTTTTCCTGGACCCGGCGGCAGAGCATGGGGCGGTGCTGCCCTGCGATGAGCAGTTGGAGGACGCTCTGGCAGAGGCCCAGGAGGAAGGGGAGATGGTGGCTATCGCCATCCAAAATACCGAGGAGCTGGACACCTTTGCCGACTGCCAGTTCATGATTACAAAGCCCCTGTGCATCGTCTGTGACGACGCAGGGCTGCTGGAGGAGGCGCTGCGGCTATATCAGGGCCGGGCCCTGTATGAAGGCGGGCTCAGCGAGGAGGCGCTTTTGCCGATGTGCCGTAAATTCGGCCTGATCATGTAATCGATGATGGATTATACAATGGAAACTTGCCGGGATTTTACAGCCTTACTGGCATCTGCCAGTCCTGCCCCTGGCGGCGGTGGGGCGGCAGCCCTGACGGCAGCCCTGGGCGCGGCCCTGGGGAGCATGGTGGGGGCGCTGACCGCAGGGAAAAAGAGCTATGCCCCGGTGGAGGAGGAAATCAAGGCTGCCATGACAGCGCTTGAGACGCTGCGCCTGCAATTGCTGGACATGGTGCAGAAGGACGCGGAGGGCTTTGAGCCCCTGGCCGCCGCCTATAAGCTGCCCAAGGATGCTCCTGACCGGGACGCGGTGTTGGAGGCGGCTACCCTCCAGGCCTGTCAGGCCCCGGTGGAGATGATGGAACTCTGCTGCCGGGCCATGGAACAGGTGGCGGTGATGGCGGAGAAGGGTTCCCGGCTGGCGGTATCGGACGCCGGCTGCGGCGCGGCCCTGCTGAAGGCGGGGCTTGACGCGGCGGCGCTGAATGTATACATCAACACCGGGAGTCTGAAGGACCGGGCGGAAGCGGACAGGCTCAACGCCGCCTGCCGGCAGATGCAGCAGCGCTATGGGGCGCTGGCAGAGAAAATTTACGACGATGTGAAAGCCGCGCTTTTGCGGTAAAGGAGGAGCCATGGCAAAACGGTTGCTGGGCAAGGATGTGGCTGCCGCCATGAATAGAGAAACCAGGGCCCGCGCGGCGGCGCTGGCGGGACAGGGCGTGCGGCCCAAGCTGGCCATCATCCGCTGCGGAGAGGGCGAGGACGACATTTCCTATGAAAAAAGCGCCCAGCGGGCGGCAGAAGCGGCAGGCGTGGCGCTGGAACGCTTCATCCTGCCCTCGTCGGTGCGGCGGCAGGAGCTGTTTGACCTGATCCACCAGATCAACACCGACAGCAGCATCCACGGCTGCCTGATCCTGCGGCCCCTGCCGGGTAAACTGGCGGCGGAGCAGCAGGAAATCTGTGCCTGCCTGGCCCCGGAAAAGGATGTGGATTGCTGTACCCCCGCCGCCAATGCGGCCCTGTTTATGGGACGGGGGCAGGGCTTTCCGCCCTGCACGGCCCAGGCCTGTGTGGAGATGCTGAAACACTATGACATCCCCTGCCGGGGCAAGCAGGCGGTGGTCATCGGGCGGAGCCTGGTGGTGGGCCGGCCGCTGGCCATGCTTCTGCTGGGGCTGGACGCAACAGTGACCGTCTGCCACAGCCGTTCGGAGAACATGGCGGAGATTTGCCGCCGGGCCGATATTATCATCGGCGCTGCCGGGGTGCCCGGACTGATCACCGGGGACTTTGTGCGCCCCGGCCAAGTGCTGCTGGACGTCTCCATGAATTGGGACGCCCTGCTGCCCAACCAGCGGGGCGGTCTGGGCGGCTTCGTGGGCGACGCGGCCTTTGCGGAAGTGGAGCCCATTGTGGACGCCATCAGCCCGGTACCCGGCGGCGTGGGGCAAGTCACCTCCGCAGTGCTGATGCGTCATGTGATCCAGGCGGCGGAAGGGAGCCTGCATGGAAGATAATCGTGTCCTGCGCAGGGAAAAGATTCAAGCCCGGGAGGCCCTGCTGCCGGAGGAGCGGCGGGAATTTTCCGCGGCCATCGTGCAGCGGCTGGCTCTACTGCCGGAGTTTCAGGCGGCGGAGACGGTGATGATCTACCGGGCGGTAAAGGGCGAGGTGAGCCTGGAGGGCCTTTCCGGCAAACGCTTCGTCTGGCCGCTTTGCATCGGGGAAGGGGAGATGATCGCCCTGCTGCCGGAGGATGAAAGCGCCTGGAAAAAGGGCTACTGCGGCATCCCGGAGCCGGTGCGGCAGCGGTCAAGGGAGATCGCTCCGGAGGAGATTGACCTGGTGATCTGCCCCTGCACGGTCTTTGACCCCGCTTGCCGCCGGATGGGCATGGGCAAGGGCTTTTATGACCGGTTCCTGCCCCGGTGCGAAAGGGCCCGTTTTGTGGCCGTGGCCTTTGAGGTGCAGAAGGTGGAGCTGTTATCCGCCAATCCTTGGGACGTGCCTATGGATGCGGTAATCACAGAGAAAGCTATATACGGAAGATAAAGCCATCGGTTTGGGAACCGATGGCTTTATTATTGATATAAACATTATGTAAACAATATTATGTTATCTTAGTTATGAAAACAATTTTATGTAAATAAAGTTATGTTAACAATATTAAGTTAACTTATTATAAGCCCAGGATGCGCAGGGTCAGGGCGTCCTGCTCCCCGGCATAATACTTGTCCAGCACCTGCTGGAACAGCGGGTCATCGGGAGCGGCCATGGTGAAAAGGGTCATGGAGGATTTCAGCTTCATGCTGTCAATGCCGCCGAACACGGTCACCGGGTCGCTGCCCCGCAGTTCCAGCAGCGCGCCGCTGATCTCCCGCAGGCGCTGGCCCAGCACCGGGTGGGCGTAGTATTCCCGGGCCTCCTCCAGGTCCCGGATGCTGTAATACCGGGCGGTGGAGCTCTGTCCCAGGCCGGCGATCTGGGGGAAAATGTACCACATCCAGTGGCTTGTCTTGCGGCCCCGGCGCACCTCCGCCAAAGCTACGGCGTAATCGCTCCGCTGGGCGTCCAAAAAGCGGTCAAGCATGGTCAAGTCTCCTTTCAAAAAGCACGGTTTGTTCTTTCATGGAAATTTTTTTCACGTTCCAGCCATAGTCCAGCAGCTCCTTCTTATAATTCAGAAAGCTGTGATCAATGGGGAAGCCAAGGATGCTTTGCATCTCCCCATAGCTGAGGCGCAGCTTTTCGGCGTTTGCGGCCTGAATGTGCTCCCACAGGGGCTGGTATTTGCTCATGATATGTCCCTCCCGGTTCGGATGAAATGTCCCTCCTGGATGGCGGCGAAGCTGGCCAGGGCGCAGAGGGGGACGGCTATGTAGGATATGTTAAGAAAGCCCAGGCTCAAGGGCAGGAGAAAAAGCAGCGCCCCGGTGAGCTTGTTGGCCCTTGTGTGCAGCAGCACCAGCTTCTTCCGGCAGACAAAGCCGGAGACAACATTGACCAGCCGCAGCAGCGCGATCAGCCCCACCCAGCCCCACAGCCAGACCGGCAGAGTCAGGACAGGCAGCAGCTTAATCAGGCAGACCGCCAGAAATATGATATCCGCGATACTGTCCAGCTTTGCACCCAGGGGGCTTGTACTGTTGGTCCTACGGGCCACAAAGCCGTCCAGCATGTCGCCCAGCCCGGCAGAGATATACAGCCCACAGAAGCCGGGGGACAGGGCGGGGAAGAAAAGCAATAGCAGGGAGAAGAAAATGCGGCAGGAGGTGATCAGGTTGGCCATGGTATCACCACCAATATAAGTAATTGATCCAATTGCATATGTTCCATAACGGATTTCTATATATTCTTTGTCATCAATACCACTGTCTTGACATGGAACGACAGGCACAAAGTGATGTCAGAATTTCCGTGTGTCCTTGGAAACTGCTCTACAGCAAAATAGGCGAGATAAGGCTGACATCCAATCCAGAGCCTGAAGAGCCGCCGTTCCCGGGAACATATCAACCCTACAAGCAGAACGCAGGCCAAGTGTTTACATAATTTCCCTTCGCGCCAAAAGAGCGTAATCCCGCGGATTGCCAACATTCTCTTCGCTGATAACAGAAACAATCATATCAAAGGCGTAGTTCAAAGAGGAAATCATCTCATTCAGCGATGTATATTCGCTGTCATCAAAGAAGAAACGGATATCAAAGTATCCTCCTGACCGGGTCATATCAGAAGAAATACCTGTTTTATGACTTATGTTTTCGATTTGTATTGTTAAATCAAGAACAGGTGCGTTTATATCCACGCACTCTTTCATCAGATCACAAATATCCTGCCATCTGCATTTCAACGGCTGCACCTTTTTTCGTCCGAATAATGTCATAGAATTCAATCCTCCAACAATCTGCCCTTCATAATATTCCTGTAATTCTCAGACTTTTGTCATCAATACTACCGTCTCGACGTGGCAGGTTCTTGGGAACATGTCCACGGCGGTGGCGGCCTGGAGTTCATAGCCCAGGGCGTTGAAGCGGAGAATGTCCCGGGCCAGGGTGGCGGGGTTGCAGGAGACGTAGACAATGCGCTCCGGCGTCATGGAAGCCACGGCGGCAACGGCGGCCTCCTCCATGCCCTTTCTGGGCGGGTCCACCACAATGACCTCCGGCTTCAGGCCCCGCTGGGCCAGCTGCCGGGCAGCTTCCCCCGCGTCAGCACAGAGAAACTCCGCATTGGTGACGCCGTTGGCGGCGGCGTTCCGGCGGGCGTTCTCAATGGCCTGGGGCACAATCTCAGCGCCGATGACCTTCTCGGCGTGCCGGGTCAGGCAGAGGCTGATGGTGCCGGCCCCACAGTACAGGTCAAAGGCCAGCTTCACCGGGCCGGGGCAGGCGTATTCCATGGCCCGCTCATACAGCCGCTGGGCCTGGGGCGGATTGATCTGGAAAAAGGCCTGGGGCGCAATATCAAAGGAAAAGCCGCAGAGGATATCCCGCATTTCCGGCCGGCCCCAGAGAGGGAAGAAGTCCCCGGCCAGGACGGTGTTCCCCCGGGTCTTGTTGATGTTCAGCACGATGCCGGTCAGCTCCGGGCAGGCGGCGCGCAGGGCGTCCACCAGGGCTTGGGTCTGGCCGCCGAAGCCCCGGGCGGAGACAATGCAGGTTACCGCGTCCCCGGTGTTCACGGCCCGGCGGCAGAACACATGGCGCACGGTGCCCCGGCCGGTCTCCTCCGCATAGGCGGGAATGCCCCGGCTGTTGAGGAAATCCGTCACGGCGGCGGCACAGCGCTGGGCCAGCTCATTCTGGATCAGGCAGCGATCCAGGGGAATCAGCTGATGACTCCGCTCCCGGTAGAAGCCGTAGGCGGCCTTGCCTTCCACCGGGGCCACGGCGAAGATGCCCTTGTTTCGGTACTGCTCCAGCCGGGGGCTACCCAGGATCTCCCCGGCCTCCAGTTGCTGCTTGCCGATATGGCGCAGGGCGTCGTTCACCCGGCGGAGCTTGAAGTGCAGCTCCTCCTCATAACGCATGTGCCAGCAGTCACAGCCGCCGCATTTGCCGAACCAGGCACAGGCCGGCTCCGCCCGGCTGGGGGAGGGGGAGAGCAGTTTTTCCCCTTTGGCATAGACAGCGCTGTTGGTGACTTTCAATATTCTGATCTCCCAGACCTCGCCGGGGATGGCCCGGGGCACAAACACGGCCCTGCCGTCAATGTGGCAGACGCCCTGGGCCTCGGAGCCGTATCCGTCGATGGTGACGGTAAAAATGTCGTTTTTATTCAATGTTTTCATGGAACAAATGATAACATATTCTTCCACATTATTCAATCAATGACAAACATAATATAAGACTTTTAACAGATACTATTCCTGCAAACCTAATATGGAATCAGGAGGATGGATATGAAAAAGTCTTTTGCATATCTTGCGGCTGTGCTGCTGCTCGTGCTCTGCCTTTCCGGCTGCGGCAACAGCAGCATAGACAACACCACAGGGGTCAGCCCGGTGCCTACGGCTATGCCTTCGGCCAGCCCCTATGCTTCCCCCAACGTCAATAACGGTGTTGTGAAGGATCGGGACGGCATCATTGAAGACAGAGACACTGGCGGCGCTTTTGACGACAACGACATTCTGGACGGCGACAGAAACGGCACCGGCATCCTGGATGACAGCATGACCAACAACGGCAACGGCAGCCACGTGGGCGGCACGGTTTCCCCTTCGCCCTCGGCCAGCACAAAGCCCAGCGCAAATCCCAATAAGTAAAAAAGAAATGGCTGAGTTTTCAGCCATTTCTTTTTTGAATAGTTTACATAATGTTTAATCCAAAGTTTTTCTTGCGTGAAATGGATAAAGGTTGTATATTGCCTTTATTAGCAATTACAAAGGAGAGAAAGAACATGAGTTATATCCCCAGCCCGGAACAGGCCAAAGAGCTTGTGATGCGTTACAACAAGGATGCTTTTCATATCCAGCACGCCGAAACCGTCTCCAAGGTGATGGGTGAGCTTGCCAAAAAGTATGACCCGGAGAATGTGGATTTCTGGCGCACGGTGGGCATGCTGCACGATATCGATTTTGAGCTGTACCCGGAGCAGCACTGCGTCAAGGCCAATGAGATGCTCCATGAACTGGATGTGGACGAGGAGGTCATCCATGCGGTGATCAGCCATGGCTACGGCATCTGCATCGATGTGGAGCCGGTGAAGTACATGGAGAAGGTGCTCTTCGCGGTGGATGAGCTGACGGGGCTGATCGGCGCGGCGGCTCTCATGCGGCCCACCGGCATTTCCGACATGGAGCCCAAGTCCGTAATGAAAAAATTCAAGGACAAGAAGTTCGCCGCCGGCTGCTCCCGGGATGTGATCCGCCAGGGGGCGGAGATGATGGGCGTGGAGCTGAATGAACTGGTGGCCATGACTCTGGACGCCATGCGGGCCTGATGCTGCGGGTCTATCACGCATCAGTTCTGCCTCTGCTGGGGCAAAAGGGCGGCGAGGGGCTGTCCCAATACCGGCAGGAGAAGCTGGCGAGAACCAGAAATCCCAAAGCCTATGCCTTGAGCCTGGGGGCGGAGCTGCTGCTGTTGGCGGCCTTGCAGGAACTGGGCGGGCCGATGCCGCCGCTGGAGATTACCTGCGGCGAAGGGGGGAAGCCGGCTCTTGCCGGAGGCCCGGAATCCAGCCTGTCCCACTCCGGGGAGCGGGTGCTCTGCGCCCTTTCCGACCAGACAGTGGGGGCGGATTTGCAGCAATTAAAGCCCTATGACTCGGCCCTGGCCCGGCGCTTCTTCAGCAAGGCGGAGGCGGCCTGGCTGGAAGCACAGCGGGAGCGGGACCTGGCTTTCAGTCTGCTGTGGAGCCTGAAGGAGAGCTATGTGAAGTTCCTGGGCGGCGGCATTGCGGAAACCCATCTGGACTCGTTCACAGTGCGGGTTTTGCCGGATGGCCGGGCGTGGGTTGACGGGAGCAATGTGAAGCTGTGGTACGCGGTCTGTGACGGCTATGTGATGGCCGTCTGCTCCCACGCTTACGCAGCGCCGGACACAATAAAAGAATTGATTCTATAAAACAAGCGGTGCGTTTTCGCACCGCTTGTTTGTTGCTTATACATTCATTCCCAGGTCCCGCATGGAAGCCAGGAGCCGGCCCCGGTTCTCCTCGCTGATCTCCGTCAGAGGCAGGCGCAGGATGCCGGAGTCCATGCCCAACAGCTGCATGGCCGCCTTCACCGGGATGGGGTTGGTCTCATAGAACAGGGCGGAAAACAGCCGGGCATACCTGGCATACAGGGCGGTGGCCCCGGCAAAATCCCCTGCCAGGCAGAGGGCGCAGAGCTTGGAGACAACGCCGGGAACAATGTTGCCGGCCACGGAGATGACGCCCAGGGCGCCCAGGGCCATCATGGCCACGGTGTTATCGTCGTTGCCGCTCCATATGTAGAGGTCATCCCCGCAGAGGCTGCGGGTGGTGCCCACCAGGGCGATGTCCCCGGAGGCTTCTTTAATGCCATTGATATTGGGATGCTTGGAGAGCACTTTATAGGTCTCCGGTGCAATGCCGATGCCGGTGCGGCTGGGGACGTTGTAGAGAATCATGGGAATATCCACCCGGTCCGCCACATAGCTGAAGTGCTCGATCAGACCCGTCTGGGTGCTCTTGTTGTAATAGGGGGTCACCATAAGGATGCCGTCGGCGCCGGCGTATTTGGCGTTCTCGGCGTTGCGCAGGGCGGTCTGGGTGTTGTTGCTGCCGATGCCCACAATGACCTTCATGCGGCCCCGGTTGTAATTGATGGCCTGGCGGACGGTCTCATTCTGCTCGCTCTGGGTCTGGGTGGCGGCCTCGCCGGTGGTGCCGCAGACCACGATGGCGGCGGTGCCGTTCTCATACTGGAAGTCGATATTCTGTTTCAACCGTTCAAAATCCACACCCTCCTGGGTGAAAGGGGTGACGATGGCGGTGCAGGCGCCTTTGAAAATAGGTGTTTTGACCATAATAGCCTCCTGATGATCTTGTTATATCTCAAATTCTACGACAGACAGGGGCTGATTATGACTCTGACCGTTGAAATCGTTGGCGCGGTCTGTTATAATACCTCCGTTATGCATCCTGTATTACCATTGGAAAAGGTGAAATTCTTTGAGAAAATCCGATTTTTATTTTGACCTGCCGGAAGAGCTGATTGCCCAGACCCCGCTGGAGCGGCGGGACAGCTCCCGCCTGCTGCATCTGGATAAGGTCACCGGGGCGTTGGAGCACCGGCATTTTTATGATCTGCTGGACTATCTGCGGGAAGGGGACTGCATGGTCTTTAACGATTCCCGGGTGCTGCCGGCCCGGCTGATCGGCGCCCGGCCCACCGGCGGCAGCGTGGAGCTGGTGCTGCTGCGGGACCTGGGGGAAGGCCGCTGGGAATGCCTCAGCCGTCCCGGCAGAAAGACCAGGCCCGGCACGGAGATTCTTTTCGGAAACGGGGAACTGAAGGCCACGGTAGAGAGCGTGGCGGAGGGCGGCAACCGCATCGTCCGCTTTGACTATGAGGGCATCTTCCTGGAGGTGCTGGAGCGGCTGGGTAAAATGCCCCTGCCTCCCTATATCAAGGAGGAGCTGCAGGACAGCGAGCGGTATCAGACCGTCTATTCCCGGGAAATCGGCAGCGCCGCGGCCCCCACCGCCGGCCTGCATTTCACAAAAGAGCTGATGGAAAAGATCGCCGCCAAGGGCGTGAAGCTGTGCTATGTGACGCTGCACGTGGGCCTGGGCACCTTCCGCCCGGTGAAGGCGGAGGAGATTGAGGATCACGAGATGCATTCGGAGTTTTGCATCATCCCGGAGGAGACCGCCCGCATCGTCAGCGAGACCAAGAAAAAGGGCGGCCGGGTCATTGCGGTGGGCACCACCTCCTGCCGCACGCTGGAGAGCTTTGCCCGGAAGGACGGCAGCCTGCCTGCCACCTCCGGCTGGACCAACATCTTCATCTACCCAGGCTATACCTTTAAGTGCGTGGATGCGCTGGTCACCAATTTCCACCTGCCGGAGAGCACCCTGATTATGCTGGTGTCAGCCCTGGCCGGGCGGGAGCATGTACTCCACGCCTATGAGGAAGCGGTGAAGGAGCGGTATCGCTTCTTTTCCTTTGGCGACGCCATGTTTATCGAGTAAGGAGGACGCGCGTGTTTAAGCTGATCAAACAGGAGGGCAAGGCCCGCCGGGGACAATTGGAAACACCCCACGGCACTGTCCAGACCCCGGTGTTCATGAATGTGGGCACCCAGGGGGCCATCAAGGGCGCTCTCTCCGCCGACGACCTGAAAACCATCCGCTGCCAGGTGGAGCTTTCCAACACCTACCACCTTCATGTGCGCCCCGGCGATGAGCTGATCAAGGAGATGGGCGGCCTGCACAAGTTCATGAACTGGGACGGCCCCATCCTCACCGACAGCGGCGGCTTCCAGATTTTTTCCCTGGCCAAGCTGCGGAAGATCAAGGAGGAGGGCGTCAGCTTCAACTCCCATGTGGACGGGCGGCATATCTTCATGGGGCCGGAGGAGAGTATGCGCATCCAGGCCAATCTGGGTTCCGACATTGCCATGGCCTTTGACGAGTGCATCAAGATCCCCTCGCCCAGGGACTATGTGCAGCAGTCCTGTGACCGTACTGTCCGCTGGCTGGAGCGCTGCAAGGCGGCTTTGACGGACTATAACAGCCAAGAGGACGCGGTGAACCCGGGTCAGATGCTTTTTGGCATCAACCAGGGGGCGGTGTTCCATGATATCCGCGTGGCCCACATGAAGCAGATTGCCCAGCTGGATTTGCCCGGCTACGCTATCGGCGGTCTGGCAGTGGGGGAGAGTCACCAGGAGATGTATGACACCATCGAGGCGGTGGAGGAGTATATGCCCAAGGACAAGCCCCGCTACCTGATGGGCGTGGGTACGCCGGGGAATATCCTTGAGGCCGTCTCCCGGGGAGTGGACTTCTTCGACTGCGTGATGCCCGCCCGCAACGGCCGCCACGGCCATCTGTTCACCTGGGGCGGCATCATCAATATCAAGAACGAGAAGTACGCCAGGGATGCCCGGCCCATCGACCCGGAGTGCGACTGCCCGGTGTGCCGCAGCTACAGCAGGGCCTATGTGCGCCATCTGTTCAAGGCGGAGGAAATGCTGGCCATGCGCTTTGCGGTGATGCACAACCTCTACTTCTATAACCGGCTGATGGAGCGGATCCGCCAGAGCCTGGATGCGGGGGAATTCGCCGCCTTCCGGGGAAAATATTCAGAAATTCTTGATAAACGCATTTAAGCATCTTGAAATTTGCGCGGCAAGCATATATAATAGATTCACTTTGTTTTCGGAGGTAAACCCATAATGTACTTTATTCTTACAGCAGATGCGGCAGCCGGCAGCGGTTCCATGATCCTCATGCTGGTGCTGATGTTCGCCGTCTTCTATTTCTTCATTATCCGTCCTGAGAATAAGAAGAAAAAGAAAACCGAGGAAATGCGTAACTCCCTCAGCATTGGCGATGAGATCACCACCATTGGCGGCATGACCGGCAAGCTGGTTCAGATTACTGAGGATACCGTCACCTTTGAGACCGGTGAGGACAAAGTCCGTATCCAGATCAAGAAGTGGGGTATTTCCACCACGGCCAAGATGGAAGCCGCTGAGGCGGAAGCCCGCAGCAAGAAGAAAAAATAAGCGGCCCGGCAGGGCATAAAAAACACTCCCATAGAAATAGGATGTAGTGATCTTATTTCGTGGGGGTGTTTTTTTGCTGCCTAATGTAAAGAGTGGAGCGGGAGAAGCCAGGCTGATCCTTTCGGCGCTGCTGGTGTGGTCGGTCTCGGCCCTGGCGCTGCTGTGCGTAACGGCATTCGCGCTGACAAAGCTCAGCGCCGGGGAGGGGGCCATGGGCTACATCAGCTCGGCGCTGAGTTTTTTGACGGCGGTCTGCGCCGGGGCTTCCGTCGGCAAACACAGCGGCGGCGGGGTGATCTATCCGGCTCTGCTGACAGCGGCGGTGCTGACCACCGCGCTGCTGACCATTGGCTTTATCGTGGAGGGCAGCGCCATTGAGGCGGCGGGGGTGCTGAGCGTGGTTAGCTTTACCTTCACAGGCTGCGCCTTCGGGGCGGTGCTTTTCGGGGGAAAGAAACGGAAAAATTACAAACAGCGTTACAGAAAATAATTGACATAATTAAAGCCAATAATATAGACAAAATAATTCAAATTTGATACAATACAGAAAAAATAAAAGACGGATTCCAAACAAGAGTTGACATAAACGAAAAAAACTTTTTGTTATTTTTGAAAAAAGGACTTGATTATTTTGCGGAATTGTAATATATTGTTACCACAGTTAATTATGTCAATCGATGCGTTATTTTCTCTGTGTCCCTTCGGTGGTGCCCGTGGGTACTAAGGGAGAGGCGGACAGCGGCAGAGCTTACGGCTCTTCGGCGGTGATTTTTTTCAGCTTCATCTGCTCGGCCCTCCTGGCGCTGTTATATTTCAGCGGCAGGGGCTTTGGTGCGATGCCCAGCGTGGGGCAGGTGATGCAGTGCCTGCTGATCCTGCTGCTGTTGACGGCGGCTTATTCCGGCTCATACCGGGGCGGCTTGTATTTGCCGCTGAACACGGTGCTGATGGGGCTTGTGTGTGCCGGGGCCCTCTGCCTGGTGGCAGAAGGAATCAGGGAAGAAAGCGTGACCCAGCTTTATTTGCTGCCGGTGCTTCTGCTGCTGGTGCCGCTGCATTTCGTGATGAGCGTTTCCGGCATGCAGGCGGCGGCTCTGCTGCGCTGTGCCCTGCGCCAGACGCCGGAAGCGGAAAAGGGATTACAGGCGCAAAATATTATGATGCTGCTGGCATTTGCGGCTTCGGCCGGCGCCACAGGATACATCATATTGAAATAGATCATTCTAAGGAGAAAGGAGGGCTTTGCAATGCAGAATCAGGAATGCTTGGAAATTTTTGAAAAGTACCTGAGAGAAGAAAAGAAAGCATCGGCAAACACCCTCAGTTCATATTTGAGAGACATCCGTCAGTTGGGAGAGTATCTGGATGAACACTCCGAGCACGGCATTATTGACGCTGACGAGGAGGACCTGAGCGGCTACATAGGGATGCTGCGCGCCAACGGCAAGTCCGTTGCCACGGTGTCCAGAAGCATTGCGTCCATCAAGTGTTTATACTCTTACTTCTGCATCAAGCAACTGGTAAAGACCAACCCGGCGCTGGGGCTGGTGCCGGACAAGAGCACCCAGAAGCTGCCGCAGATTCTGACCAGCAAGGAAGTGGAGCTGCTGCTGGAACAGCCCCAGTGCGTGGACGCCAAGGGCTACCGGGACAGAGCCATGCTGGAGTTGCTCTATGCCACGGGTATACGAGTGAGTGAGCTGATCGACCTGAACATCGGCGATGTGAATTTGAACGCCGGCGTCATCCGCTGCCACAGCAGAAACAAGGAGCGTTTCATCCCCATGTACAGCGCCGCCGTCAAGGCCCTGAGCGAATACATCACCCTTGTACGGCCCCAGATGATCTCCTCCCCGGAGGAACAGTCCCTGTTCGTGAACGTCAGCGGCGACCGTATGTCCAGACAGGGCTTCTGGAAGATCGTGAAGTACTACCAGAAGAAAGCGGGGATCGAGAAGGACATTACGCCCCACACGCTGCGCCACTCCTTTGCGGCGCACCTGCTGGAAAACGGCGCGGATATCCACGCCATCCAGGAGATGCTGGGCCATGCGGACATTTCTTCCACCCATATGTACGCCCAGCTGGTGAAAAAGCAGCTGAAGGACGTGTACAACAAGGCCCACCCCAGGGCATAAGCTGCATATAGGATTATGATCATAAAAAAACCAGGCTGCAAAGCCTGGTTTTTTTGAGACTGTAGACAAAGCGATCGGCAGTGTATAGAAATGCATGGGGAGAGTGCAGAGAGGGGACGGGAGTCCCCTTTCTGCGTTCAATCTATGCTTATTCAGGAGTATTCTTGAATGCTCCTGAATAAGTTTTCAAGGCGTCGAACTTTGTCGACGCCTTGAAAAAACCAGGCTGCAAAGCCTGGTTTTTTCGTCTAATTTTTTGGGGTCACTTCACAGGGCGCTGGGGAGCTTTTCACATAGCCTCAATTTCTTTGATGGTGTATTCGTTACCGGTGATCAGGAAGGTGTTGCCGCTGTGGCAGTAGGGGCACTCCTTGCCGTATTCCACGGTGGAATAGGTCTCTTTGCAGTCCTGACAGTAGGTGACGGCTTTCAGAAGCTCAATCTTCAGCGCCGTCTCCTTCAGCAGCCGGGAGTTCTTCCGGGCGTAAAGCCAGAAGTCCTCCAGGTAGGAGGGGACGATACCGCTGACCTCTCCTACCTCCAGGGTGATGGAGCCCACCTGACTGAGCTGGTTTTCCACCGCCAGCTTTTCCACCGTGTCGATCACGTAAACAATGGTTCCCAGCTCGTGCATTACTTTTTATTGCTGCGGAGGATTTTGATTTCCCGCTTGATCATGTTGGGGAAGATACCCTTCAGTTTGTCCTCACTTCTCAGCATGGTGCTGGCCTCGGGCAGGTCACGGCGGAGATGGATGGCGTCAAACTCACACTTGGTGGTGCACAGACCGCAGCCGATGCACTGGTGCTCATCCACAACCGTGGCACCGCAGCCCAGGCAGCGGGCAGCCTCCTTGCGGACCTGCTCCTCCGTAAAGGTGAGGCGGTCGTTGGCAAAGGTCTTGGCCTTGGCCTTGTCGTGGCCGGGCACCTGGCGGGGAGCGTTGTCAAAGCCGATGGGGATCAGGGCCTCTTCCTTATCCAGCTGGATGAACTGGCGGAGGTTGCGGCCCAGCTTCAACTGCTGGCCCTTATGCACAAAGCGGTGCAGGGACTCCGCAGCCTCGCGGCCGGCGGCGATGGCGTCGATGGCGAACTTGGGGCCGGTGACAAAGTCGCCGCCGGCGAAGATGTCGCTCTGCCCGGTCTGATAGGTGACGGGGTCAACGATGACAGTACCGTTCTTGTTGAAGGCCATGGCCTCCGGGGCGATGCCGCCCAGATCCACCAGCTGGCCCACGGCGCCGATGACGCTGTCCACTTCGATGGTATCAAACTTGCCGGTGCCCACAGGTTTACGGCGGCCCTTTTCGTCGGCCTCGCCCAGCTCCATCCGCTCCAGCTTCAGGGCCGCCACCTTGCCCTCCTTGCCGATGATCTCCACCGGGGCGGAGAGGAAGCGGAACTGAACGCCCTCTTCCATGGCCTCGGCCAGCTCTTCCTCGTCGGCAGGCATCTCCGCCTGGGAGCGGCGGTAGATGATATAGGTGTCCTTGGCGCCCAGACGAACGGCGGTGCGGCACACATCCATGGCCACATTGCCGCCGCCGATGACGGCGCACTTCTCGCCAATGACGGGCTTGTTGCCCAGGTTTACCTCGCGCAGGAAGTCCACGCCGCCGAATACGCCCTCCAGCTCCTCGCCGGGGACGCCGATGGGGGCGGACTTCTGGGCGCCGATGGCCAGATAGAAGCCCTTGTAGCCCTGGGCTCTCAGCTCATCCAGGGTCACATCCTTGCCCACTTCCACGCCGCACTTAAACTCCACGCCCAGCTGGCGCAGCACGTCAATCTCGGCCTCGAGCACGTCCTTCTCCAGACGGAAGGAGGGGATGCCCAGGGTCAGCATGCCGCCGGGCACAGCGTTGCGGTCAAAGACGGTGACATTATAGTTGGCAACGGCCAGATAGTAGGCGCAGCTGAGGCCGGCGGGGCCGGCGCCGATAATGGCAATCTTTTCCTCGTAGGGTGCGTCGACGCCTTTCTTGGAGCGGCGGGCCGGAATATAGCGGCTCTCGGCCTTCAGCTCCTGCTCAGCCACGAACTTCTTGATCTCATCGATGGCCACGGCCCGGTCCACATCGCCCCGGGTGCAGACCTCCTCGCAGCGGCGGTTGCAGATGCTGCCGCAGACGGCAGGGAAGGGGTTATCCTGCTTGATGAGCTTCAGCGCGTCCAGATAGCGGCCCTCGGCTGCCATCTTGATATAACCCTGCACGGCGATATGGGCAGGGCAGGCGGTTTTACAGGGGGAGGTACCGGTGTCGTAGCAGTTGATCTGGTTATCGTCCTTATAATTGGGGCTCCACTTATCCTGCCCCCACTTGCTGCCGTCTGGCAGCTCCCGCTTGGGATACTGGACGGGGCCGCTCTTGGTGCAGAGCTTCTGGCCCAGCCTGGCGGCGCCGGCAGGGCAGACCTCCACGCACTTGCCGCAGGCGACGCATTTTTCCGTGTCCACATGGGCTATGTAGGCGCTGCGGGACATATTGGGGGTGTTGAACAGCTGGGAGGTGCGCAGAGCGTAGCAAACGCCGGGAGCGCAGTTGCAGATGGCAAAGATTTTATCCTCACCGTCGATATTGGTGATCTGGTGGACATAGCCGTTGTCCTCCGCCTTCTGGAGAATTTCCAGCGCCTCCGCCTTGCTGATGTGCCGGCCTTTGCCGGTTTCAGCAACATAGTCGGCAAATTCACCCACACCAATGCACCATTCGCCCTCTATATCGCCGGAGCCTTCGCCGCGAACAGACTGGGCCCGGCGGCAGGAGCATATGCCCACACCGATATGGCCCTCGTATTTATCCAGCCAGTGGGAGATGTGCTCAATACTCAAAGACTTTGGGGTGGAAGGAATGGCCTTTTCCACGGGAATGGTGTGCATACCGATCCCCGCGCCGCCGGGGGGCACCATGGCTGTCACGTGCTCCAGGGGCAGGAAGGTCATCCGCTCGAAGAAATCACAGACCTCCGGGTGCTCCGCCACCAGGCGGTCATTCATGTTGAACATCTCTGCCGAGCCGGGGACAAACAACGGCAGAATGTACCGCTTGTTTTCCCGGGTGTGGGGCAGATTTTTTTCGCCCCAGTTGTATTCCAGCAGACCAATCACGGCCATCTCCTGCAGCAGATCATACAGGCTGTCCTCATCCTTGCCGGTAAGCGCCGCCATTTCCTGAAGAGAATAGGGCTTGCGCTGCTTCATCTTCAGCGCAACCTCCACCATTTCATCCGTCAGAATGTTGACCATGCCCCAATACTCGGGACTCTCGGCAGACATTTTTGCCAGACCCAGCTTCTGGGGGATGCGGTCGGTCATCTTTTTGCCCAATTTCAACAGGTTTTCCTTGTTGTTTACCATACTGATTTCCCTCCAAAACAATATTCGTAAAGGCACCCTCTCTTCGTTAAGCATATCACATTATGTGCACATTGTCACGTATTTTTGCGTATTATACGCAGATTTATACACTTATGCACAAATTGTCAAAATAAAGTTTAAATAGAAAATACACTTGTTTTTTTGCCACGGACGGATTATCATTATATACGTGGAAGGAGGCGGAAAAAATGCTGGATAATTATCTCATTATTCACAAGAGCATTCTGCCGGAGTATTACGAAAAGGTGCTGGAGGCCCGGCGCCTGCTGGAGGACGGCAAGGTCCATGAGGTGAGCCAGGCAGTCAAGCAGGTGGGCATATCCCGCAGCACATACTATAAATACAAGGATTTCATTCTGGAGCCCACGGATATTGCCGGGGGCAGGAAGGCCGTGCTGTCCATGGTGCTTACCCATGAACAGGGCGTCCTCAGCGCGCTGCTGGCCCGCATTTCCCAGGCCGGCAGCAACGTGCTGACCATCACCCAAAGCCTGCCCATCCGGGGCAAGGCCAGCGTCACCATCTCCCTGGACATCAGCGAAATGTCCTGCACAATGACGGAGCTGATGCAAAAGATCGAGCACAGCTCCGGCGTGGAGCAGGCCCGGCTGGTGGCCGTGGAATAATAAGTAACATAATATAGTTTACATAACGGAGGAACACGATGAAAAGAACAGACAAAGAATACAAAAACTATGTATCCATCCTCAATGAGGAACTGCTTCCCGCCATGGGCTGCACCGAGCCGGTGGCAGTGGCCTATGCCGCGGCCAAGGGCCGGGAGGTTCTCGGATGCCTGCCGGAGCGATGTACACTCTATGTCAGCGGCAACATCATCAAGAACGTAAAGAGCGTCGTTGTGCCCAACACCGGGGGGCTCAAGGGCCTGAAAGCTGCCGCCGCCGCTGGCATAGTTGTAGGGAAAGCGGAGCTTCAGATGAGCGTGGTGGCCGAGACAAAGCCGGAGGAAATCCCCGGCATACAGAAGTACATCGATGAACATGAGATCCAGATTGGCCGTAAAGAGGGCGACAGTGCCCTGTATATTGAAGTGCTTCTGGAGGGGGAAGGGCACAGCTCCCGCGTCATCATCAGCGATTTTCATACCAACATCATCCTGATTGAGAAGGATGGCCAGGTGATTTTTGAGAAGGAGCCGGAGCAGCGGGCAAGCTTTGCTTCCGACCACAGCCTGATGAGCCTGGAGAGTATGTGGGACTTTATCAATACCGTGGAGCTGGAGGATATCAGCGCCCTGCTGGACAGTCAGATCAGCTGCAACAGTGCCATCTCCCAGGAGGGACTGGACAATCCCTGGGGCGCCCAGATTGGCCGCATCCTGCTCAACTCTGCCACCGACACCAAGACACGGGCCATGGCCCGGGCTGCCGCCGGCTCTGACGCCCGGATGAGCGGCTGTGAAAAGCCGGTGATCATCGTGGGCGGCAGCGGCAACCAGGGGCTCACCGTCACCATGCCGGTGCTGGAATATGCCGAGCGCCTGGGCAGCAGCCGGGAGCAGGTGTACCGGGCCCTGGCCCTGGCAAACCTGATGGCTGTGTATCTGAAAAAGGACATCGGCCGCCTGTCCGCCTACTGTACCGCCGTTACCGCCGGGGTGGGCGCGGGCTGCGCCGTGGCCTATCTGGACGGCGGCACTTTGGAGGCCATACGTCAGACCATCGTCAACGACCTGGCGGTGCTCTCCGGCATGTTCTGCGATGGGGCCAAGCCCTCCTGCGCCGCCAAGGTGGCCAATTCCGTCAGCGCAGGCATCATGGGCTATGAGATGTATAAGAACGGCCAGAGCTTCAACGGCGGCGACGGCTTCCTGCAAGACTCCGCCGATGACACCATCGACGTGGTGGCGGAGCTGGCCCGGGAGGGCATGGCTGAGACGGAGGAGAAGATCCTTAATATCATGGTTTCCACCTCCAACGAAGAATGAAAAATAAGAAAAACGCTTCGCGTGAAGAAAGTCACGCGGAGCGTTTTTTGATAGTCAGGTAAGTTCAGCCAGTTCCCGGTCAAGGTCGTGGCCTAGCTCCCGATAGCGGAGAAGCAGAAAGACTGCGGAGGCGAAGATGCTGGGCGGGATGCCGCCGCCCATGTCGGCAATGGCCTTGGCCCAGATGGCCATGGCCTCATCGCTGCGCCGGAAGGCGAAGAAGTTCTCCTCCTTGTCGGGGAAGGCGCTTTGAATGTAGAGCTGGAAATTCTCCCACAGTTCATCTACCTTGTAGATCAGGGGCAGATATTTCATGAAATAGGGGATGGGGCTGTACTGCTCCAGACTGGCGGGCCCCTCCGGCTCCTCCTCCATGTCCAGCCCCCGGCAGCATTCTTCCAGCATATCCTTGTAGCCCAGCATATCAAACTCTTCCGCCGTCTCCGGGGAGGACTGACTGAGCCACTGGTCAATCTCTTTTTTCAGCTTGATCCACTCCCTGTCGCTGTGGGGCTGCTCCATCAGCTGGCAGTAATGCTTCAGCAGGGGGTGCCTGGCGTCATACAGCTGTTCCTCCCTGGCCTCTGCCTTGCTCACCGCGGCATTGAGGGCCTTCAATTTAGATTTCCAGCGCTTGTGGGCCTCCTTTTTTGCCTTTTTCGGCTCCACGCCCAGCAGGTCAATGAAGCATTCCTGCAAGCTGCCCAGCAGCTCCTCCACGGCCTCCTGCTCCATATTCTCCAGCCCATCACACTGGGCCACCAGCGCGTCAATGGTTTTGATAATCTCGTCCATGCTTGTCCTCCCGGCTGTTTTTGACCAGTATACCACATCCGGCCCATTTTTCAAAGAAATCTTTTCCCGGCGGAGCAGGGATAAATCGGAAAGAACGGCCCTGTGCCTATTTACCCGGGTTGGAAAACGCGGTATAATCAGCAAAACAGAATTGTAGGGAGATACGGAATTATGTCAACCGAAACAACAGGCCGCTTTGCCCCCAGCCCCAGCGGCAGGATGCATTTGGGCAACGCCTTTTCTTGCCTGCTGGCCTGGCTTTCTTCCCGGGCCGCCGGCGGGCGCATCATCCTGCGGCATGAGGACCTGGACCCGGCCCGCTGCCGCCGGGAGTACGCCCAACAGATTGAGGAGGACTTGCGCTGGCTGGGCCTGGATTGGGATGAAGGCGGCAGTCAGGGCGGCAGCCAGTATTATCAGAGCTGCCGGAGAGAGATTTATGAGCATTATCTGGCTATACTGGAGGAAAAGGGGCTGGTTTATCCCTGCTTCTGCACCCGGGCGGACCTGCACGCCGCCTCTGCGCCCCACGCTGCGGACGGTACCCCCATCTATTCCGGGGCCTGCCGGGACCTGAGTCCCCAGCAGCAGCGGGAGCGGGCCCGACTGCGCAGTCCGGCCCTGCGGGCCCGGGTGCCGGCGGAGACAGTCAGCTTCCGGGATGGGCTTCAGGGCCTGTACAGCGTCCAACTGGAAAAGGACTGCGGCGACTTTATTCTCCGCCGCTCCGACGGAGTGTTCGCCTATCAGCTGGCGGTGGTGGTGGATGACGCCCTGATGGGGGTGAATCAGGTAGTGCGGGGCCGGGACCTGCTGTCCTCCACCCCATGGCAGCTGTGGCTCCAGGAACAGCTGGGTTTTCAACGGCCGGAATATTGTCATGTGCCGCTGCTGGTGGCGGCGGAGGGCAGGCGGCTCTCCAAGCGGGATGGGGACATGGACCTGGGGGCCATCCGCGCTTCCGGCCTTTCGCCCCAAAGCCTTGTGGGCAGGCTGGCCTTCCTGGCCGGCATCATCCACCGGGAGGAGCCGGTGGCGCCGGCGGAGCTGATCCCCCTCTTTCGTTGGGAAAATATCAGGAAAGAGAATATCGTTGTAAAATAAACCACGCCCCGCTGCCGGCAGATCGCCAGGCAACGGGGCGCGGTTTTGTTATTTCCCTGTGCTTGCTTCATTCCAGGGGCGCGCTGGGGATAATGATGGCGGCGATGATATAGGCCAGGATGCCGCTGCCGCCCAGGGCGCAGAAAACCACCCAGGCCAGGCGCACGATGGTGGGGTCAATGCCGAAATACTCGGCGATGCCGCCGCAGACGCCCTCCAGCATTTTATTGGTATTGGATTTATAAAGCTTTTTGTTCATGGTTATTTCCCCTTCGAATTGGTTTTTGTTTTGTATGGCTGTATTATAGCCGGGAATTGCTTTGGCCGATAGGCGCAATTTGAAGGAGAATGTGTCTTTTTTTCAGATGCCTGGCCGGCTCACAGCTCACGGTATTTGGCCATGGTGATCTTGAACAGCTCCTGGGTGGTGGGCGGGGTGTAGGTGATGGCGTTGGCACCGGCCTCGATGGTGGCGGAGATACTGTCGTTGGTCTTGCCGCCGGAGGCGATGATGGGCACGCCCGGGTATTCACTGCGAATCTTCCGCACAATGTCCGCGGTGGCGGCGCCGCCGGCCACATTGATGATGGAGGCGCCGGCCTCCAACCGCCGGGCGATGTTGGTCTCCTCATTCACCACGGTGATGATCACGGGGATATCCACCGCCTTGGCCACCGCCGTTAAATTCAGATCTGTGATGGGAGCGTTGAGCACCACGCCCATGGCACCCTGACTCTCCACATCCTTGGCAAGGCCGATGGTGCGCAGCCCCTTGGTGGTGCCGCCGCCCACACCGCAGAACACCGGCACATAGGCGGCCTTGATGATGGCGTCGCTGATGGCCTGCTGGGGCGTGAAGGGGTAGACGGCGAAGACGGCGTCCGCGTCGCAATTGCGGATGATGGCCAGGTCCGTGGTAAAGACTAGGGATTTGATGCGTCTTCCGTTGACAACGATGCCGCTGGCTTCATAGCAGGCCTCCGGCATTTTCAGGATCCCGTGGCGCAGACTGCTCTCCACCTTGGGGACGGGGGGATGATTGTTTTCCATTGTTACAGCCTCCATTGGTCAGCTTATGCTGCCATTTTTTTATGGAATTATACCGGGAGAATTTCAAGTTTAGATAAATTAAATATGAATACAGAGAAAACAAGACGTGCCACAGCCGGGACCATCTTGCAGGCCGGAGCTTCTTTGGTTAATAATTCTATGCGGCTTGTCATAGGATGTACCAAAAGGAGTGATGCGCTTGTTGGATTTCAAAAGGATAATTCGCAGATACCGGGGCGTCCTGTCCGGCATTGGGATGATCGTGGCAGTGGTGCTGATATTCTGGACGGTGAATAACCCGGCGCTGGTAGGCGCCTCCGCCTCTACGCGGCAGCTGCCGGTGTATTCGGTGCAGCGGGACGAGAAGGTGGTGGCCTTGTCCTTTGACGCGGCCTGGGGAAACGAGGACACCCAGCAGCTGATTGACATTCTGAACAAGTACCAGATAAACACCACTTTTTTTGTGGTGGGCGATTGGGTGGATAAATACCCGGAATCGGTAAAGGCCCTGGCGGATAACGGCAATGAGGTGATGAACCATTCCTCCAACCATGCCCACTTCTCCCAGCTGTCCAGCGAGCAGATCGTTGCGGATATCACCGCCTGCAACGAGAAGATCGCCGCCGTCACCGGCGTTACGCCTACCCTGTTCCGCTGCCCCTACGGCGAATATGACGACCATGTGATCAACGCTGTGAACTCCATGGGCATGACGGCGGTGCAGTGGGACGTGGACAGTCTGGACTGGAAGGGCATCTCCGCCCAGGAAATCCAGGGGCGGGTGCTGGACAAAGTGAAGCCGGGGAGCATCGTGCTGTTTCATAACGCGGCGGAGAACACGCCGGAGGCCCTGCCGGGGATCATTGAGGCCCTCCTTGCCGACGGTTACACCATCGTCCCCATCTCCCAGATTCTTCTCAGCGGCAAGACCGTCATCGACAATACCGGCCGTCAGTGCCCGGCCAAATGAACATAAACCTCTTGCCGTAAGGCAAGGGGTTTTTCCTGCCTCTGAAAAATGTATAAACGGAGAAAAATTGTGAAAAACACCATTGACAGACAGTGCTGAGAAGGAATAATATTCTAACAAAAATTGGAAAACAGGAGGCGCGGATACATGAAGTACGGCTTTATCAAAGTGGCGGCGGCCAGCCCGGCCCTGCGCCTGGGGGACACGGCGTATAACCTGGAGCGCGCGAAGGCGAGCTTTGACGCGGCTGAGAACCTGGGAGCAAATCTGCTGGTGCTGCCGGAGCTGCACCTGACGGGCTACACCTGCGGGGACCTGTTTTATTCCGACCTTCTGCTGGACGGGGCGCTGCAGGCCCTGGGCGCGCTGCGGGACTACACGGCAGGGAAGCGGTGCCTGCTGGTGGTGGGGCTGCCCCTGCGCCTGGGCGGCAAGCTGTATAACTGCGCGGCCGTCCTGCAGGGCGGCAGGGTGCTGGGGCTGGTACCCAAAACGGTGCTGCCCAATTATGGCGAGTTTTACGAGAAACGGCAGTTCACCTCCGGCGCGGACTACCGGGGACCGGCGGAGGTCCCTCTGCTGGGACAGGAAATTCCCTTTGGCCGGGACCTGCTGTTCTGCTGCCGGGAGATGGCGGACTTTGTGCTGGGTGTGGAGATTTGCGAGGACCTCTGGGCGCCGGTGACGCCCTCTACCGGGCTGTGCCTGGCGGGGGCCACGGTGATCGCCAACCTCTCCGCCTCCAACGAACTGATCGGCAAGGGGGATTACCGCAAGCTGCTGATCTCCTCCACCTCTGCCCGGCTGCTCTGCGGCTATGTCTATGCCAACGCGGGCCGTGATGAATCCACCCAGGACATGGTGTTCTCCGGCCACAGTCTGATCTATGAGAACGGTCAAAAGCTGGCCGAGCGGCCGCCTTTTGGCAAAGAGAGCCTTGTCAGCACGGAGCTTGACCTGTTCCGCCTGCGCAATGAGCGGCACCGCAACACCAGCTTTGACCAGAGCGGCGCGCCGCAGTGCCGCCGGATCGCTTTCGGCCAGCAGTGCCTGGTCACAGCCCTGAGCCGCAGCATCCCGGCCCGTCCTTTCGTGCCTGCCGATGGGGACACTTTGGCCGGCCGCGCGGAGGAAATTCTCAGCCTGCAAGCCAGCGGCCTGCTTCGGCGGATCGAGCACACCGGCTGCCGCAAGGCAGTGGTGGGCATCTCCGGCGGACTGGACAGCACCCTGGCCCTGCTGGTGATGGTGCGGGCCATGGACGCGCTGAACCGGCCCCGGAAGGACATTCTGGCGGTGACCATGCCCTGTTTTGGCACCACCCACCGCACCCGCAGCAACGCGGAAAAGCTGTGTGAAGAATTGGGTGTGGACTTCATGACAGTGGATATCAGCGCGGCGGTGCGGCAGCACTTTGCGGATATCGGCCACAATGAGGACTGCACCGACGTGACCTATGAAAACTGCCAGGCCCGGGAGCGGACCCAGGTGTTGATGGACCTGGCCAACCGCTGCGGCGGCATTGTGGTGGGCACCGGCGACCTTTCTGAGCTGGCCCTGGGCTGGGCCACCTATAACGGCGACCATATGTCCATGTACGGCGTGAACTGCTCCGTGCCCAAAACCCTGGTCCGCTACATCATCGGCTATGAGATGGGGCATTGCGGTCCGGCGGCGGCAGCGGTACTGAGGGACATTCTGGATACCCCGGTCTCCCCGGAGCTGCTGCCGGCGGAAAACGGGGAAATTGCCCAGAAAACGGAGGATATCGTCGGCCCCTATGAGCTGCATGACTTCTTCCTGTATCACATGCTGCGCAGTGGTGCGGCCCCGGGTCGGATTCTGCATCTGGCCTGCTACGCCTTCCGGGGCACTTATGACCGCTCAACGATCCTCTATTGGCTGCGGGTGTTTCTGCGGCGTTTCTTCGCCCAGCAATTCAAACGCTCCTGCCTGCCGGATGGACCCAAGGTGGGTACTGTCACCCTGTCGCCCCGGGGGGACTGGCGTATGCCCTCCGATGCCTCCGCCCGGCTCTGGCTGGAGGAACTGGACAGACTGGAAAAAGAATAAGATTATGAAAAAGTCCGGACGCTTGTCCGGACTTTTTTGTTGCGGTTATAGAGTTTTTACAGGTAGCAGCCGCAGTCACAGTCGATGGCCTGGCCGGTGATCACGCGGGACTCATCCGAGGCCAGGAAGAGCAGGATGTTGGCAATGTCAATATCCTTGCAGATGCCCACATCCAGGTCGGAATGCTTGTTGACAATATTGAAAAATTCGTCGGCGGCAGGGGAGCGCTCCTCCTTCAGCTGGCCCTTGGCCATGGGCGTCCACACCGTACCGGGGCAGACGCAGTTGGCCCGGATGCCCTGCCCGGCGAAGCGCAGGGCGATGTGCCTGGTGAGGGCGATCACGGCCCCCTTGGTGGCGGTGTACACGGCGCCGCCGCTGCCCAGCTTGCCGGAAATGGAGGCCACGGAGATGATGTTGCCCCGCTTCTGGGCGGCCATGATCTTGCAGGCCTCCCGGGTGATGGACATGGTGCCCTTGATGTTGATCTTGCTGACAAAGTCATAGTCGGAATCGGTGAATTCCTCAATGGGCTTCAGCCCATGCTCCAGCACGCCTGCGCAGTTGACCAGCACGTCGATCTTCCCAAAGGCGTCCACCGCCGCCTGCATCAGCTTCTGGTTGTCCTCGGCGTTGGTGATGTCGCCCCGGAGGAAAATGGCCTGGGTGCCGGCGTCATGGATGCGCTTGAGGACCTTTTCCCTGTTGGATTCACTCACATCCGTCAATACCAGCTTGGCCCCTTCTTTGGCGAAAACCTCGGCGGTCTTCATCCCGATGCCGGAGTTGCCGCCGGTGACGATGCATACTTTATCGTTTAATCTGCCCACGATGTGTCCTCCCATGTAAGAGATATTTTAGAGATTCTATCCTATTTGGGGCTTTGTGTCAAATACTTTATTGCACGGCTTTGACCGGCAGGCAAGCCAGCAGCTCAAAGCGGCCATCGTGAGGTCCTGCCTCCAGACTGCCGCCGTAGCGCCCGGCGATCTCCCGCATCCCCGGCAGGCCGAAGCCGTGGTGGGCGCTGTCGGCCTTGGTGCTGCGAAGCTCCGCTGTTTCCTCGCCGGTGAGGGCGTTGCTGACCTTCAGCATCAACACGCCCTTCTCCACCCGGCAGCGGAGGGTGATCCGCTTGTCCGGGGCTTTGACGGCGGCCTCCATGGCATTGTCCAAAGCGTTGCCCAGCAGGGCGCAGAGGTCCACATCGCTGATGCTGAGCCGCTCCGGCAGGGCGACCTGAACATCCGCGATCAGGCCCAAGCGCTCCATCTCCTCCAGTTTGGCGGAGAGCACGGCGTTGGCGGCCTCGTGCTCACAGAGCCGGCGGCTGCCGGCAAAGGCGGGGGAGTCCTCCAACTGGTTTACATAATCGATAGCCTTGGAAGTCTGTCCATCTTCCAGCAGGCCCTGCAGGGCGGCCAGGTGGTTGCGCAAATCGTGGCGCAGGCTGCGCACCTGGTTCTGCTCCCGCCGCAGGTTCTGATAGTACAGTTCCCGCAGGGAGGCCAGCCGCTCCTGCTGCTGCAAGCGCTCGTAATCTGCCAGCGTCAGCAGAGCCAGCAGTAAAAGCAGGGAACTGCCCAGCACCATAGGAAGAACGATCAGTCCCTGCCGCAGGGCCTGGCTTTGCACCAGCAGGGACTCATGGATGTTGTAGCTCAGCGCCACCACCGCCACGATGGACAAAAAGGGCATGGCGCCCAGGTCCAGCATCAGGCGCCACAGCCGGCGGGACAGCTTCGGCGGCTCCGGCGGCAGCCGCTTTCGCAGCAGAAAATACAGCCCGCCGAAGATTACCGGCCGCAGCAGCCGGGTCAGCAGATCATAGGCGTCCACATGCATCAGATAGGTATCCAGCATGGCGCAGACGGCCATGATACAGCAGAAGAAGATCAGCGCCAGACTCAGCCGCTGGGGCAGCTCCCCCTGGGTGCAGAGCAGAAAGCAGGGGAAGAACACCAGCAGCGTGAAGGCCAGGTTGGGGTCGCCCACCCAGATGACCATGCCGGCGCTGCCGGTAAACAGAATATACAGCATGGGCTTGGCCCATTTCTTCGCTTTGAAGGGGATAAAGGGGGCTGCCAGCCTGTAAATGAACAGGCCGTTCAGAAAGCTGACCGCCAGCCAGGACAGCAACGTAATGACTCTCACGATCATATCTCATCCTCCAGAGCTGCCCGGGTCAGGGCCAGCAGGGCGCTCTGCTGGCAGGAGCGGCTGACCGGCAGGGTGGTTTCTCCAATGCAGACCTGACTTCCGCTGATGGTGTCCACCGCGGCGGCGTGTACCAGATAGCGCTGGTGAATGCGGACAAAGCCGCTGCCCAGCTCCGTTTCCAGCGCGTCCAGCTTGCCGTAAAAGCTGTAGCTTCTCTGCCGGGTCACGCAGGTCAGCTTCCGCCGGTCGGAGAAGAAGTAGAGAATGTCCCGGATGGGAATGCGATAGCTGACCTCGCCGCTGCGGCAGAGGAAGAAGCGGTCACTGTCCCGGCGGAGGGCCGCCAGACAGCGGGAGAGCACATCCTCCAACTGCTCCGCCCGGGCCGGCTTCATCAGATAGGCCAGGGCGCTGACGGCATAGCCCTCAAAAACCCGGTCGGCAAAGGCGGTGACGAACACCAGCTGCAGCCCCTCATAGGCGGAGCGCAGCTTTTTTGCTGTCTCCATGCCGTCAGGCTGGCCCATTTCCATATCCAGAAACACCAGGTCCAGCTCCCCGGTGTGCTTTTCCAGCCAGCCCAGCAGCCCCAGCCCGGAGGAGAATTCAAAGACCTCTCCCCCTCGACCCAGCTTATCCAGGGCCTGTTCCACCCCGCCCCGCAGCCGGAGCCGGGCGTCTTGGCTGTCATCGCAGATGGCAATTCGCAGCATGGCGCACCTCCCTGTTTTAATGTCAATATTGTGCCACAAGGCGCAGCTTCCGTCAAACCAAAGATGACGGCAAAGGTGCCAAACTTTCCATCGGTGTTGCCCCCGACGCCAAACTTTACCACTGTCACGCCGGAAATGACAGGGCCGTTTGCAATGAAGGTCGGCAGGGCTTATGCTCAAGACATGAAAGGAGCGAATACCATGCTGAAAGTGAATGATCTGCATAAGACCTATCAGGTGGGCAAGACCACCTATGAAGTGCTGAAGGGCGTGTCCCTGGAAATTGAGAAGGGCCAGTTCGTGGCGGTGATGGGGCCCTCCGGCTCCGGCAAGACCACGCTGCTCAACTGCATCTCCTGCTACATCCCCGCCGATGCCGGCAGCATCAGCCTGGGGGGCAGGGAACTGGCGGCGCTGAACGAGGAGGAACTGGCCGCCGTCCGCAACCGGGAGCTGGGCTTTGTGTTCCAGGACTTCCTGCTGCTGGACGGCCTCACCGTCCGGGACAACATCCTGCTGCCGGCCATCATCGGCGGCAGCGTCAGCCGGGAGACGGAGCAGCGGGCGGAACAGCTGTGCCGGGTCTTCGGCATTGAACACATCCGGGAAAAGTTCCCGGCGGAGATCTCCGGCGGCGAGAAGCAGCGCACTTCCGTGGCCCGGGCTTTGATCAACCAGCCCTTGATGATCCTGGCCGACGAGCCCACCGGCAACCTGGACTCCAAGTCCAGCCGGGCGGTGATCGACAGCTTCTGCCAGGCCCGGGATCAGATGGAGGCCACCATCTTCATGGTGACCCATGACAGCTTCGCTGCCTCCTTCTGCGACCGGGTCATCATCCTCCGGGACGGGCAGGTCTGGCGCACGCTGGAGCGGGGCGGGCTGGAGCGGCTGGCCTTTCAGGACTTGCTGCTGGATTCCGTACGAGAAATGGGCAGGGAGTGAGCGCCATGAAGAGCTTTAAGGAAGTTTACAGCCTGCTCCGCCGGAAGGGCAGGAAGCAGTACGGCCTGCTGTGGGGCTGCTGCTTTTTCTCGGTGCTGCTGATCACGGCCTATGTGTGCATGATGCGTTCCCCCACCATTCTGGATGTGCTGCCCGAGGGCGGGGACTCCCGCAAGCAGGTGATGATGATCTTTGTGCTGGCGGTGACCGGCTGCGCCGTGTTCACTCTCTATGCCGCCAGCCTGTTCTTCCGTTATAAATCCCGGGAAATGGGAATTTTCCTGGCCCTGGGCGCAAAACGCAGCCAGCTGAAAAAACGCCTTATGGGGGAATTGACGGCCATCTCCCTCAGTGCCTGTGCTGCCGGAGCGCTGCTGGGGGCACCTCTGGCCCTGGGCTTATGGCAGATTTTCCGCCTCTGCGTGGTGGACACGGCGGAAATGCCCCTGCGCTTTGACCCGGCGGCCTACGGCTTCGCCCTGGCCTTTTCCGTCTTTGTCATCGCCGCCCTGCTTTTGATGGGCCGGCGCTTCGTGGGAAAGACCAACATCCTTGACATCGTCCAGGCCAGCCGCAAGTCGGAACCAATCCACGCCGTGCCTCGCTGGTACGGATGGGGCGGCATCCTCCTGGTGGCCCTGGGCGCTGTCCTGGGCTACAGTGTGCCCAGTTTCTGCATCCTGACGCTGCACTGGTACCCGCCGGAGGGCCTGACCGCCATCTTCTATCTGCCGGTGTTCATCGGGCTATATATGCTCCTGCTGCACACGGTGGTCAACGGCTGGGGCAGGAAGCGGCATCGATACAAAAACATCATCGCCACCAGCATGATGAAGTTCCAGGGCCGTCAGACCGTCAACAATATGCTGGTGATGACCCTGCTGATTGCGGGGGCCTATTTCGCCAGTTTCTACACCCCTATGCTTGGGGTAGGGGCCATGATGGGCTATGATGCCCGGCCCGTGGACTACGCATACTTCTACCGCAACGATCAGAGCGTCCCCAGGGAGGAGGAAATACGGCAGCTGGCGGAAGAATACGGAGTTAACATAACATCATATGCGGAGGCGCCCATGATCCGTCTGGCAGTGGACGGAACCTATCATGTGGAGACGGAGGGGAAGCTGGGCACTACCTGGCAGGCGGAGTATCTGGAGCAGCTGCAATCCGAACTTTTCCTGTCGGAAAGCAGCTACCGGTCCCTGACCGGAGAGGAAATTGACCTGGAGCCGGGCCAGATCGCCGCCATTATGGATGCGGAGGGCCAGGGCCAGGGGATCTTCGGCGGTGATGCCGGGCTTGTGACCAACACCTTCACAGGGGAAAAGCGCAGGGTAAACTCTGATACCAAGCTGTGCAAAGATGTACTTTTTGGCCGCTATGTCTGTGACGATGAAGATTTTGCGGCTTTGTCCGCCGGCTTGCCCGATGCCTGGCGGGAGACCATGGTGTTTTTCAACGTGGAGGACTGCGCCGGAAGCTACGACTTCGCCAAGGCCCTGTTTAACCGCGTCGTGGACGGCTCCGGGCCGGAGGTTGCGGTGATGGACGCCTGGGACCCGGTGACCCGGGAGAGGGAAATCGCGGAGAAGGGGAGCTACTGGTGTGATAAGTACCCTCTCCGCTATGACCAGCGGAACAGTTCGGAATTCCGGCTGTACTGGCAGTACATGCCCCAGTTCCGGGTGCTGGACAAGGCGGACTTTGTAAAGACCACAGCGGTGTTCATCATGCTCTTTGTGTTTATCGCCATCGTGTGCTTTGCGGCTGTGTTCGTGATTGCTTATACCCGCTGTATGACCATCGCCCTGAATAACCGGCAGGTCTATGAGGACCTGGGCAAGCTGGGGGCCTCCCGGGCCTATCTGTATGCCTCGGTAAAGAACCAGATTTCCCGGGTGTTCACCGTGCCGGCCATCACCGGCACCGGCGCGATCTATGCCTTTTACGCCATGATCATGTATGCCAATGACGACCGCCTGAGCCTGAATGAGCTTGCCGGTATGGGGGCCTGTCTGCTGCTGATCCTGGCAATTTCCCTTCTCATGTACGCCGTGTACCGCCTGACCCTGAATCGTGTCTGCCGGGCGCTGGAAATTTGATACCATATGAAAACTGCCCCGGTGTACACCGGGGCAGTAAATTCTTTTGCGATTATTCGGGAATATGGATTTCTTTAATATTAAAATCCTCGCCGGAGAGCACGTCTTTTTCAAAGCTGCCGCAGTTGGGGCAATAGCCCTCATACTGCACCACATTGAAAATCTCGTCACACTCCCGGCATTCCGCAAGACCGGGAACCATTTCCATCACCAGCTTGGTGTTTTCCAGCTCCGTCCCTGCCACAACCACAGGGTAAAGCTCCTCCACATACTGGGGGATCACCAGCGACAGCTCGCCGATCTGGCAGACGATCTCGCTGATCTGCTGGACATTGTTCTCTTTCGCAAAGTCCAGCACGGTCTTGCACATGCTTCTGACGATGCCTATCTCGTGCATAGCCGCTCCTTACTTTTTGCCCAACTTTTTCTTGGCCAGGCGGCCCACGGCCAGCGGCGTGTTGCTGGCGGCTCGCACCAGCGTGCGGAAATAGGGGGTACCCACGTTGTCAATGGTCTTTTCCAGGCGGATTGCGTCAAACTTGCACTTGGTGGTGCAGATGCCGCAGCCTACGCACAGGTCCTCATCTATGACCACGCAGCCGCAGCCCAGGCAGCGGTTGGCCTCTTTCTTGATCTGCTCCTCGGTGAGGGTGCCGCGCAGATCCTTGAAGGTCTTTTTGGCCTCGGCGGCACTGCCGGAGGCGGCCTTCTGCCGGGGGGCGGTGTCAAAGCTGCCCACGGAGATGGCTATGGTGCTGGCGTCCAGGGCCTTGTAATCCCGGTTGTCACGGCCCAGATTCTGGGTCTGGCCGGGATGGACAAAGCGGTGGATGGAGATGGAGGCTTCCTTACCGGCGGCAATGGCGTCGATGGCGAACTTGGGGCCGGTGACCACGTCGCCGCCGGCGAACACGTCTGCCACAGAGGTCTGATAGCTGGGCAGCTTCACCACAACCGTGCCGTTCTTATCGGTCTCAAAGTCGGCAATGCCGCTCAGGTCGATCTTCTGTCCGATGGCGGAGAGTACGGTGGTGACGGGGACGGTCTCAAACTTGCCGGTGCCCACAGCCTTACGGCGGCCCTTGGCGTCAGCTTCACCCAGCTCCATCAGCTCCAGCTTCAGGCTCTCGCACTTGCCGTCGCCCAGAATTTCCACGGGGGAAGCAAGGAAGCGGAACTTCACGCCCTCTTCCTCGGCCTCGGCGATCTCATCGTCGGCAGCGGGCATCTCGTCCCGGCCACGGCGGTAGATGATGGTCACATTCTCCGCACCCAGGCGCAGCGCGGCGCGGGCCACGTCGATGGCCACATTGCCGCCGCCGATGACGGCCACGTCGCTGCCCACTTCCGGCTGCTCGCCCTGGTTGACCCGGCGCAGGAAGTCAATGCCGGTGGAAACGCCGCTAAGCTCCTCGCCCGGGCAGCCAAGGCCAGCGCCCTTGGAAGCGCCGATGCCCAGGTAGAAGGCTTTGAAGCCCTCGGTCCGCAGCTGATCCAGCGTCACATCCTTGCCAACCTCAACGCCGGTCTTGAACTGGACGCCCAGCTCACGCAGCACATCAATCTCCGCGTTCACCACGGCCTTATCCAGCCGGAAGCTGGGGATGCCCATGGTCAGCATACCGCCCAGCATCTGCTCCTTCTCAAACACCGTGACCGGGTAGCCCTTGACAGCCAGGTAGTAGGCACAGCTGAGGCCGGCGGGGCCGGCGCCGATGACGGCGATCTTCTCCTCATAGGGCCGGCCGATCTGGTTGAGCATCTTGGGCACGAAACGGGTTTCGGCGCAGAGATCCTTCTCGGCAATGAATTTCTTAATATCGTCAATAGCAACAGAGGAATCCACGATCCCGCGGGAGCAGGCCTCCTCGCAGACCTTGTTGCAGATGCGGCCGCAGACGGCGGGGAAGGGGTTCTCCTTCTTGATCAGCTCCAGCGCCTCGGTATAGCGGCCCTCAGAGGCCAGCTTGATATAGCCCTGCACCGGGATATGGGCGGGGCAGACAGCCTTGCAGGGGGCGGTGCCGCTTTCCATCACGTCGCTGCGGTTGGTGCGGTAATCGATGTTGTAGCTCTTTCTGTCCCAGGGGATGGCCCGGTCAGAGTCGTAAGCGTTGGAGATATTGGGGTCGTTGATGCAGCGCTTCTGACCCAGGCGCAGGGCGTTGGTCTGGCAGTTCTCCACGCACTGGCCGCAGGCCACGCACTTCTCCTTATCCACCCTGGCCACAAAGTTGGAGCGGATGGCGTTCTTGGCCCGGAACATCTCGGCGATGCGCAGGGCAAAGCAGGAGCAGCCGCAACAGTTGCAGATGGCGGTGGCCTCCTCAAAGCCGGGGGTCTGGTTGATCTCATGCACCAGGCCGTTGTCCTCCGCCCGGCGGAGAATCTCATAGGCCTCTTCCTTGCTGACCAGCCGGTGGGCACCGATGTTGGAATAGTTCACGGCATTGTCGTTGAGGTACATGCACATATCCTCTTCCAGGTGGCCGCAGCCCTCGCCCATGAGACGGCGGGCCCGGCGGCAGGAGCAGGGGCCAACGGAGATGGCCGTGGCGTTCTCAATCAGGGTGGCCACCTCGTCATAGGAGGCGGTGCGGGAATTGTTCTCAATGGCGCTCATGACCGGCATGACGCGCATCATCATCATGCCCTGCTTGCCGTTAGAGAGCATCGGGGCGATCATCTCGATCCGGCGGCGGGTATACTCCTCAAAGCAGGCGCCCAGGTCGGGATAGCGGTCGCACTGCTCCCGGTTGGCCAGAATGCCCTCCATAATACCGGGCACCCAGATGGGGTAGTAATAGCACTTCTGCCCATCCACCATGCGGCAGCGGGCCACGCCCACTTCCATCAGCTTATCCAGCTGCTGCTGCACAAAGGCCACATCCTTCTTGCAGCGCCGGGCCAGTTCTTCCGCGGTGCGGTTGGCTTCCAGCCGCATGTGCATCATTACATCGCACATATCGTCATCCACAATGGGGGCCAGGATGCGGTATTCCGGGTCTTTGTAGGTAATGCCGGTATAGGTCATGCTTTCCAGGCTGATCTTGGTAGCCAGCTTCAGTATGTTGGGTCTGTTTGCCATATCGGAACCTCCTTATGTATTGCGTTTTATACAGAATTAAGGTATGTTAAGTATACCACAAACTTCCCCATATGGACAATAAACATTTCGTTAGATATGTACAAAATCCATGCCCCTTGATTTTTACTTCAACCCGGCATATAATCATCTAAAACCGGCAGAGAAGGGGAGAGCATGAACCAAAACGGCTATGAAATCGAACGCAAATACCTGATCCGCAGACCTGCGGCGGCCTGGCTGGAGGAGAACTGTGAAGGCTCCGATATCATCCAGACCTACCTGAAAACCGAGGCAACCGGCCATAGTGACCGGGTGCGCCGCCGGGCGGGAAAGAACGGCGTGGTCTACACCCATACCGTGAAGCGGCGGATTTCTGACCTGCGCCGGGAGGAGCAGGAGCGGGAGATCAGCGAAGGGGAGTACCTCGCCCTGCTGCAGCGGGCGGACCCGGAGCGCCGAAGCATTGAGAAGCGCCGCTATGTGCTGGCCTATGAGGGGAAAGAGTTTGAAATTGACGTCTATCCCTTCTGGCAGGACAGGGCCGTCATGGAGATCGAACTGGCGGATGAGGCGGAGACGGTGGCCCTGCCGCCGGAGATTGAGATCATAAAGGAAGTGACCCGGGACCGGCGCTATACCAATGCCGCCCTGGCCAAGGCCATCCCGGCGGATTGAAACAAAACCGGCCGGAAAGCGTCTGATACCCGAAAGGATGATGAACTGAACATGAAAAAAATACTTGCCCTTTTATTGCTGGCAGCTTTGGCTTTTGGCCTCTGCGGCTGCGAGAAGATCAGCAGCATCGATCTGCCCCCGCTGCCCACGGTGACGCCGGAAGCGGCGGAGCCCTCGGCTGCCCCGGCGGCGGAACCTGCCGCCAGGACGGAGACGGAGAGCGCCCATGGCCTGATCGTCAGCATCAAGCGCACCACCAAGCAGGCCTATGATCCCCAGGACGGCAGCAAGCTGATCCTGACCTTCTCCTATGACACGCCCACAGTCTATATCGAGGGCGGGGAAGCGGCAGCCGCCGCCATCAACGAGCAGACAGCCCTGATGGAGGATACCTTTTACACCGGCAACGGCTATGGCACCGGCTATAACGATATGCTGACCATGGCGGAGGATAACTATAATTACATTGTGAACGCCGGGATCGAGGGCGGCATGCTGGAGCTGGTCAACAGCCGGACCGTATCCGTGGAGCGCATGGATGACCGGGTGCTGACCCTGCTGTATAACGACTATTCCTTCACCGGCGGTGCCCACGGGTTTTATGGTGATACCGGCTGCAGCTTCGATGTGGAGACCGGCAGGCTGCTGCGCCTGGAGGATCTCAGCGGCGACTATGATGCCCTGGCCACTTTCCTGGCAGACTATATGGTGAACACCGTGGAAAACGACCCGGAGCTTGCCCAGCGTATCGACCTGGGCCTGTTTGAAGAGGGTACAAATTATGCGGATATCCTTACGCCGCTGCTGCGGCAGGGCTCCTGGTATTTTGACGGTCAGGGCCTGGTGATCTTCTCCAGCCTGTATGAGATCAGCAGCTATGCTGCCGGCCCCATCGTCTTCCACATCCCCTACGCCGATCTGCAGGGCCATATCGACGATCGGTGGCTGCCGGAGGAAATCCAGGGCAGCGGCAGCCTGGAGCTGGCGGCCGGCGGGGAAATGCTGCCCGACAGCACCCCCATTATCGACAAGCTGGATGTGGACAACGAGGGCGAGTCCCTTTACCTCATTGTCCGGGGCAGCGTAAAAAACCTGCGCATCGCCAAGGGCGAATATGTGAACAGCTTCTATGTGACGGAGAATCTCTGGAGCTGCGCCGGTATGGATAATTGCGCCCTGCAGCTTCAGTGCCTGATCCCGGAGGGAATGCCCAACCTGCGCGTAAGCTTCGATGACGCGGCAGGCAGCCACAGCTATTACCTGAGCCACAGCGGCCTGGACGGCAGCGTCATCCTGACGGACACGGTGGAAGCCGTTGGCTGAAACGCAGCTGCCTGTAACCGTAATTTTTACCGAAAAAAAGCGATAAAAATTGTTGACAACGTAGAAAAAGCATGGTATGCTATTCAAGCCGCATTGAAGGGGTAATTAAGGCGAGGTATGCCCTCCACCCTAGGAGCGAGACCTGTAAAGAGGGAGGAAATGTTCATGAAGCATGCTGTTATCGTAACTGGTGGCAAGCAGTACCGTGTTGCAGAGGGCGACGTTATCTTCGTTGAGAAGCTGGATGTCGCTGCCGGCGAGACTGTGAAGTTCGATCAGGTTCTGGCCGTCGTTGACGGCGAGACCGCCGTTTTCGGCGCACCTGTCATCGAAGGCGCCAGCGTCACTGCCAACGTCGTCAAGACCGGCAAGAGCGCCAAGGTTCGCGTCTACAAGATGAAGCCCAAAAAGGGCTATCGCCGGACCCAGGGCCACAGACAGCCCTACACCAAGGTTCAGATCGAAGCCATCAACGCATAATTTTTCCGCAACTGATAATGACTAATGGAGGTGTAACCTAAATGGCACATAAAAAAGGTATGGGTTCTACCAAGAACGGCCGCGACAGTGAGTCTAAGCGTCTTGGTGCCAAGAGAGCCGATGGGCAGTTTGTCCTGGCCGGCAACATCCTTGTCAGACAGCGCGGAACCAAGATCCACCCGGGTACCAATGTTGGTAAGGGTAAGGACGACACTCTGTTCGCCCTCGTGGACGGCACTGTGAAGTTCGAGCGCATGGGCAAGGACCGCAAGAAGGTCTCTGTTTACGAAGAAATCGCTCAGTAATTGACCATCAAGGCCGGACAAGTATGTCCGGCCTTTTTCATATATTTCGTATTCCCTTTCACAAAAAACAAAGGAGGAAGAGCAATGGCGTCATCTTTTGTCGATAAGGCCCGCATCAGCATCCACGCCGGCAAGGGCGGGGATGGGGCGGTGGCCTTCCACAGAGAGAAGTACGTGGCGGCCGGCGGCCCGGACGGGGGCGACGGCGGTCGCGGCGGCAATGTGGTTTTCACCGTGGATGATAATATGTCCACGCTGATGGACTTTCGGTATAAACGCAAATACGTGGCGGGCAACGGCGCCAACGGCCAGGGCAAGCGCTGCTATGGCAAGGACGGGGAGACCCTGTATATCAAGGTGCCCCGGGGTACCATCATCCGGGATACGGAGACCGGCGCCATCATGCATGATATGTCCACCGGGGAGGATTGGCTGGCCGCCAAGGGCGGCCGTGGCGGCTGGGGCAATATGCACTTTGCCACGCCCACCCGCCAGGTGCCCCGCTTTGCCAAACCCGGCCTGCCAGGGGAGAGCCATGACATCACCCTGGAGCTGAAGCTGCTGGCGGATATCGGCCTGGTGGGCTTCCCCAACGTGGGCAAATCCACCCTGCTCTCCGTGGTCAGCAAGGCCCATCCCAAGATTGCAAACTACCACTTTACCACCCTGTTCCCCAACCTGGGTGTGGTGTATGTGGACGAGGGCGTGTCCTTTGTCATGGCGGATATCCCCGGTATTATCGAGGGGGCGGCGGAAGGCGCCGGTCTGGGCCATGACTTCCTGCGGCATATTGACCGCTGCCGCCTGCTGATCCACCTGGTGGATGTCTCCGGCAGCGAGGGGCGGGACCCGGTGGCGGATTTTGACGCCATCAATGCCGAACTGAGCCAGTACAGCCCGGACCTGGCCCAGCGGCCTCAGATCGTAGCCGCCAACAAGTGCGACCTGCTCTATGGCGACCGGGAGAATATTGACCGGCTGCGCCAGCACGTGGAAGCCCTGGGCTACACCTTCTTTGAGATGAGTGCCGTCACCCATGAGGGCACCCGGGAACTGGTGAAGGAGTGCGCCCGCCGTCTTCACGAACTGCCCCCCATCGCCAGCTTTGAGGCGGACTATGTGCCGCCGGAGCCGGTGGTGGATACCTCCGGCGAGCTGAACATCCAGCAGTTTGACGATATGTGGATCGTGGAAGGCCCCTGGCTTCAGCGGCTGGTGGCCACGGTGAACTTTGCCGATTATGAAAGCCGTATGTACTTTGACCGTGTCCTCCGGGAAGCCGGCGTCTTCCAGCGCATGGAAGAAATGGGCGTCAAGGATGGGGACACCGTCAGTATGTATGACCTGATGTTTGAGTATAAGGACTGATGAACGCGGTTATTCGCAAACGCTGGAACATCGTCCTTGTCCTGCTGCTGGCCCTGACCCTGGCCTTTATCTGGGGCAACTCCCTGCTGCCCCGGACGGAGTCTCAGGAGATCAGCCGGGGCCTGCTGGCGGAGCTCTGCGCGGCCCTGGAAACTGTGGGCCTGCATATCGACCCGCAGAATGACCATTGGCTGCGGAAGCTGGCCCACTTTGGTGAGTTCGCTCTGCTGGGGGCGGAGCTGTGCGCCCTGCTGTTTCTGAACCGGCGGGTACGACTCCAGGGCTTCGTCAACTGCGCCTTTGCCGGCCTGGCCGTGGCTGTCACAGACGAGGCCCTGCAGCTGCTCTCCAACCGGGGCTCCCAGGTGCAGGATGTGCTGCTGGACTTCGCCGGCTTTGTTACCGGGCTGTTACTATGCGGGATGATATGTGGGGTCTCAGAAAGAAATAGACCCAAGAATCGGTTTTGAAAGGAGAACTGGCACAATGATAAAAAACATCGTTTTTGACATGGGCAACGTACTCTTTGATTTCAAACCCAGCGAATACATCCGCCGCCTGGGCTATACCGGCCAGGACGCGGAGCTGCTGGAGACGGAGGTCTTTAAAACGGCGGAGTGGTGCGCCATGGACAGAGGCACCCTGAAGCCTGCCCAGGTCGCCCAGATTCTGGCCCAGCGTGTGCCGGAGCACTTGAAGGCTGCGGTAGAACCCTTGATTTGCCGTTGGTGGGAGGGGGACCTGATGCCCACGCCGGGTATCGGCGAGCTGATTCAGGAGCTGAAGGCCGGCGGCTATGGCATCTACCTGCTCTCCAACGCCTCCCGGGATATTTATGAATACTTCCACCGCCTGCCCGCCGCCGATTGCTTTGAGGGCCTGCTGGTCTCTGCCGACTGGCTGCTGGCCAAGCCTCAGCATGAAATCTATGAAAAGCTGTATGCCCGCTTTGACCTGATCCCGGCGGAATGCTTCTTCATTGACGACCGCACCGACAATGTGGAAGTGGCCCGGCTCACCGGCATGAACGCCACCGTCTTCCGGGGGGATGTCTCCCGCCTGCGCCGGGAAATGCGGGACGAGGGGATTTCTGTACAGCCCTAAAAGTTCTTGCATGAAAAAGAATATGCATATGAAAAAGAATATGCATATACAATAAACACGACACACAGTTGTCGTGTTTATTTTTGTATCATAGAAACATGAGGATGAAGCAATGAAAATCGACCGTCTTATCGGCATTTTATCTATCTTGCTCCAGCGCAGCAGCGTCACCGCACCGGAGCTGGCGGAACAGTTTGAGGTCTCCCGCCGTACCATCAACCGGGATGTGGAAGCCCTATGCCAGGCGGGCATCCCCATCGTCACCCGGCAGGGGGCGGGGGGCGGCATTTCCATCATGGAGGGCTACCGCATGGACAGGACGCTGCTGAGCGTTGCCGATATGCAGGCCATCCTGGCGGGCCGCAGCCTGTTCCCGGACCCGCCGGAAGCCCCGCCCTATCCGGGGGCGAAGAACTATTTTCTCATCGAGAACGTGGATGACCGGGATTTTCTCACCGCCCTGACCCTGGCCACCTGCCAGGCCCTGCCCGAAGCGAAAAAGAAAAGGAGGAAATAACCATGGCCTTTGATTACAAGAAGGAGTACAAGGAATTCTACCTGCCGAAGAAAAAGCCGGAGATCGTGGAGGTTCCGCCCATGAACTATATCGCTGTCCGGGGTACCGGCAACCCCAACCAGGAGGACGGGGACTACAAAAAGTCCATCGGCCTGCTGTACGCCATTGCCTTCACCATCAAGATGAGCAAGCGCAGCGGTCACCAGATCGACGGCTACTTTGACTATGTGGTGCCGCCGCTGGAGGGCTTCTGGTGGCAGGAGGGCGTGGAGGGCTTCGACTATACCCGCAAGGAGCAGTTCCACTGGATTTCCGTCATCCGCCTGCCGGACTTCGTAAGCCGGGCAGATTTCGACTGGGCCGTGGCCGAAGCCACGGAAAAGAAAAAGCAGGATTTCTCTCAGGTGGAGTTTATCACTGTGGAGGAAGGCCTCTGCGTCCAGATGCTGCACATCGGCCCCTATGACGATGAACCGGCCAACGTGGCCCTGATGGACGCTTTCATCGCGGAGCGGGGCTATGCAAACGACTTCTCCGACACCCGCCTCCACCATGAGATTTACCTCTCCGACGTCAGAAGGACGGCGCCGGAAAAGCTGAAAACCGTTATCCGCCACCCCATAAGGAAAATATAAAGCGCAACTATCGCCTGACCAAATTTCTCCGGTCAGGCGATATTTGCTTGCAATTATTGTCTTAATGAGATATAATAGGGACAGAAATTCGAAAGGACGGAGAAACCATGGGGGACAGAACCTATATCGCCATTGACCTGAAGTCCTTCTATGCCTCTGTGGAGTGTGTGGAGCGGGGGCTGGACCCGCTGGACACCTGCCTTGTGGTGGCTGACAGCAGCCGCACGGAAAAAACCATCTGCCTGGCTGTCACCCCGCCGCTGAAGGCCTACGGCATTTCCGGCCGGGCCCGGCTGTTTGAGGTGGTGCAGCAGGTGAAGACAGAGAATGCCCGCCGCCGTGGCCGGCTCCGGGGCGGGAACTTCACCGGCAAGTCCTGCCGGGCCAGTGAGCTGGAGCGTGATCCCCATCTGGAGCTGGACTATATCGTGGCCCAACCCCGCATGGCCCATTATATTGATTACAGCACCAGAGTATATAATATCTATACCCGGTACGTGGCGCCGGAGGATATCCATGTCTATTCCATTGACGAGGTGTTCATGGACGCTACGGATTACCTGAAAACCCGGGGCATCTCCGCCCACGACTTTGCCCGCATGATCATAAGCGATGTGCTGCGTGAAACCGGCATCACCGCCACCGCGGGCATCGGCAGCAATCTCTACCTCTGCAAGGTGGCCATGGACATCCGGGCCAAGCGGGTCCCGGCGGATCGGGACGGGGTGCGCATCGCGGCGCTGGACGAGGAGAGCTACCGCCGCTTATTGTGGGGCCATCAGCCGCTGACGGACTTCTGGCGGGTGGGCCGGGGCTATGCCCGGAAGCTGGAGGCCGTGGGCCTGCGCACCATGGGGGACATTGCCCGCTGCTCTTTGGGCGGGGCCAACGAATATTATAATGAGGAGCTGCTGTATAAGCTTTTTGGCGTCAATGCCCAGCTGCTCATCGACCATGCCTGGGGCTGGGAGCCATGCACCATCAAGGATATCAAAGCCTACCGGCCGGAGAGCAACAGCATCAGCGTGGGCCAGGTGCTGCAAGGCCCCTATGACTTTGCGGGCGGCAAAATGATCCTGCGGGAAATGACCGACGGCCTGGTTCTGGACCTGGTGGATCAGGGCCTGACCACCAGCCAGATCGTCCTCACCGTGGGCTATGACAAGGATAGCCCGGAATCGGGCTACGCCGGCGAGACCCAGACGGATGCCTATGGCCGGCAGCTGCCCAAGGCCGCCCACGGCAGCGCCAACCTGGGCTGCCACACTTCCTCCACCCGGCAGATTATGGACGCCGTCCTGGCGCTGTACGAGCGCATTGTGGACAGGAGACTGCCGGTGCGGCGCATGTATGTGGTGGCGGCCAACGTGCTGCGGAGTGATGATGTGCAGGAGCCGGAAACGGAGCAGCTGGACCTGTTCACCGACTACGCGCAGCTTAGTCGGCAGCGGGAGGAAGAGCGGGCCGCCCTGGCCCGGGAGCGGAACAAGCAGCGGGCCATGCTGGCCATCAAGAAGAAATACGGCAAAAACGCCATCCTCCCCGGCACCAGCTACCAGGAGGGAGCCACCGGCCGGGACAGGAACCGGCAGATCGGAGGGCACCGGGCATGAACCATCAATACGACGATATCCTGGCCTTACCCCGCCCGGTCTCACCGACCCACCCGCCCATGCCCCTGATTGACCGGGCGGCCCAGTTTTCCCCCTTCGCCGCTCTCACCGGCTTTGAGGCCGCGGTGTTGGAGGCGGCCCGCCTGACCGAGACCCGGCCGGAGCTGGATGAAAGCCGCAAGGAGCAGCTGAACACCTGCCTGCAAATATTAAAAGCCCATAGCCGGGAGCGGCCACAGGCGGAGATCTGCTATTTCAAGCCCGATGAGCGAAAAACCGGGGGCGCCTGCGTCACGGTCACCGGCGCCGTGAAGAAGGTGGATGACTTTGCCGGGCGCGTCACCCTGGCCGACGGCACCGTGATCCCCATGGAGGACATTCTGGATATCAAAGCAGAGTATGAGGAGGGCAGAATATGATCGGCAAGAAAAAGCGGCGGGAAACCGCCATACAAAAGGAACTGCTTCTTTTGCGGAAGCAGGAGGAGAAGCTGGCCGAAGCAGCCATGAAAGCCAGCGGCGGCAGCTGGAAGGAAAGCCTTGAGCGCAAGCTGCCGGCAAAGGTGTATGAGGGGCTGCAAAGCGCCTTCTGCAAGGGCTTTGCGCTGGTTTTTGACAAGGGCCGTGTCCTGATAGAGAAAAGCTATGATAAGGAGAGCCTACAGGAAGATCAGCGCATTCGGGACTATGCCTTTCAGGTGAAGGGCAGCCGCCGGGAGCTGAAGCGGCTTCGGAAAAGCGCCCGGCAGTCAGAGCTGGCGAACCTGACCGTAACCACAGTGGAGGGCCTGGGCCTGGGGGCGCTGGGCATTGGCCTGCCGGATATCGTCCTCTTTCTCAGCACCCTGCTCCGGGGCATCTATGAGACGGCCCTGGGCTATGGCTTTGACTATACGCAGCGGAGCGAGCAGATGCTGATCCTGAAAATGATGGCCGCCGCCCTCAGCACCGGCCAGGAATGGGAACGGCTGAACAGGGAAGTGGAGCAGGGGCCGCTGCCGCCGGAACAGATCACCGAGGCCAACTTCCAGGCCCAGCTGCAGGAGACGGCATCCGTCTTTGCCCTGGATATGCTGCTGCTGAAATTCATACAGGGCCTGCCGGTGGTGGGCCTGATCGGCGGTGCGGCAAACCCTGTCTATTACCGCAAAGTCATGCGCTATGTGCAGCTGAAGTACCATAAGCGCTACCTGCTGCAGCTGTGAAGCGGCGCCCATAAAACGCAGGTAAAACAACAGCCGCGCAGGAACACAAGGTCCTGCGCGGCTTTGCCACCAAATAGGTATGTATCGATTCAGTGCTGCGGGGGATGGGGACAGGAGATCTCCAGCATCTCCTCAATAAGCCGGTGGAACACCGCGGCCTGGATGTTGTCCGCGGCCTTGTAATAGACCTCCTTACCCTCCCGGCGGCTGACAATCAGCTCGGCACTGCGCAGCTGGCGCAGATGGTGGGAGACGGCAGGGCTGCTCATGTCCATCATGGCAGACAGGTTAATGACGCACTCCTCACAGTGGCAGAGGATCCAGAACAGTTTGACCCTGGTGCTGTCGCCCAACTGGCGCAGCAGCTCGGACACCTTCTGAAAGTCATCGCTGGAAGGGCATTTCTCCATCACCTCATCGGCGGACTGACCGTGGTCATGGGGCAGTTTATCGTGGTCCATCGCGTTTCCTCCCTGGGCTTCGTTTCTCTTGTACCCATTGTAACCGAAACGCTTCATAATGGCAAACAAATTTTCCGGGAAAAAACAGAAAAAAGCCTTGACCATTGCGCCAAAAACGTGTATGATAGTCACACGAAGATTAAACAAGTGCTTAATTGTTTATTTGATGGGAGGAAATAAAAATGAAAAAAATCTATAAAATAGAAGTGGATTGCGCCAACTGCGCCAACCTGATGGAACAGGCCGCCCGGAAGACCCCCGGCGTTAAGGAGGCCACGGTGAACTACATGGCCCTGAAAATGACGGTGGAGTTTGAAGAGGGGCAGGAGCCCAAGGCGGTTATGGCCCAGGTGCTGAAAAATTGCAAAAAGGTGGAGGATGACTGCGAAATCTTCTTCTGATCTGACTGCTGAAAAAAGACTGTCCTGTGAGGACGGGCAGGAGCGTGTGCTATGACAAAAAAACAAAAGAAAATGCTGACGCGCATCCTTGTGGCGGCGCTGATGCTGATCGGTTTGAAGCTGATTCCGACGGCGGCTTTTTCCCGGCTGGACGGTCTGCTGTTCCCCGGCGCCGGCCGCTGGCTGAGGCTGGCGCTGTACCTGGTGGATTATGCCGTCATCGGCTATGACATTCTGCGCAAGGCCGTTAAGGGCATCATCAAGGGCCGGGTCTTTGATGAGAACTTCCTCATGGCCATCGCCACGGTGGGCGCTCTGGCCCTTGCCATCTATGAAAATGGCGACTATGCGGAAGCCATCGCCGTCATGCTGTTTTACCAGATCGGCGAGCTGTTTGAAAGCTACGCCGTGGGCAAGAGCCGCCGCAACATCAGCCAGCTGATGGATATTCGGCCGGACTATGCCAATATTGAGCAGGAGGGCCGGCTCATCCAGGTGGACCCGGAGGAGCTGGCGGTGGGCACGGTCATCCTGGTGCAGCCGGGGGAGAAGGTGCCTATCGACGGCGTGGTGACGGAGGGCAGCTCCGTACTGGACACCAGCGCCCTCACCGGGGAAAGCCTGCCCCGGGAGGTGCAGCCCGGGGACGAGATCATCAGCGGCTGCGTGAATCTCAGCGGTCTGCTGCATATCCGCACAACGAAGGAGTTTGGCCAGTCCACCGTGTCCAAAATTCTGGAACTGGTGGAGAATGCCAGCTCCCGCAAATCCCGGTCGGAGGACTTCATTTCTCGCTTCGCCCGGATCTATACCCCCGCTGTCTGCGGCGCGGCTCTGGCTCTGTTTCTGCTGCCGCCTATCATTCGTCTGCTGTTTATGGGCCTGGAGGCCCAGTGGGGACAGTGGCTTTACCGGGCTCTGACCTTCCTGGTTATCAGCTGCCCCTGCGCCCTGGTCATCAGCATCCCCCTCAGCTTCTTCGCCGGCATCGGCGGAGCCAGCCGGGCGGGCATCCTGGTCAAAGGCTCCAACTACCTGGAAGCCCTGTCCAAGACCCGCTGCGTGGTCTTTGATAAGACCGGCACCCTCACCGAGGGCGTCTTTGCCGTGGAGGGCATCCATCACAGCAGCATGGAAGAGGAAAAGCTGATCGAGTACGCCGCCCTGGCGGAAAGCGCCTCCTCCCACCCCATCAGCCGCAGCCTGCAGCGGGCCTACGGCAAGGAAATAGACCGCAGCCGGGTGACCGATATCCAGGAGATCAGCGGCCAGGGTGTCACTGCCCTGGTGGATGGGACCCGGGTAGCCGCCGGCAACGACAAGCTGATGCGCCGGCTGGGCATTGATTACGTGCCCTGCCGCAACGTGGGCACCATTATTCATGTGGCCATTGACGGCGCCTACGCCGGCCATATCGTCATTTCCGACCTGATCAAGGCCCACGCCAAGGCCGCCGTCAGCGCCCTGAAGGCCGCCGGTGTGGAGCGGACCGTCATGCTCACCGGCGACGCTTCCACTGTGGCGGAGCACGTGGCTCAGAAACTGGGCATCGACCAGGTGTACAGCCAGCTTCTTCCCGCGGATAAGGTGGAACGGGTGGAGCAGCTGCTGGCTGAACGGAAGGGCGGAGGCAAGCTGGCCTTCGTGGGCGACGGCGTCAATGACGCGCCGGTGCTGTCCCGGGCGGATATCGGCATTGCCATGGGCGCCCTGGGGTCTGACGCGGCCATTGAGGCGGCGGACATTGTGCTCATGGACGATGATCCGCTGAAGATCGCCAAAGCCATCAAAATCTCCCGCAAATGCCTGCGTATCGTCTATGAGAATATCGTCTTTGCCATCGGCATCAAGCTGATCTGCCTTGCCCTGGGCGCCCTGGGCCTGGCGAATATGTGGCTTGCCATCTTTGCCGATGTGGGTGTGATGGTCATTGCGGTGCTCAATGCCATCCGCTGTCTTTTCGTTGATAAGCTCTGAAACCCTTTCCAATCCCTGCGTCAGACGACGCGGGGATTTTTTATACGCTGCAGCTTACACCACAGCTTGTTGAAATTGCCCGAAAAATCAAGCATGAGCACAAGGGATTGTATATAAAAAAAGCGAATTTTGTCGATGTTCAAAATTTTTTAATATTTTTTGTTGCATTTTTTTTTAGCTGTGATATGATGTAAAGCAACATCTCAGCGATTTACTGTGACGATGTAAGAATGAAAGTATGCATCCCGTTCTCCTGAAACAGAGAAGGAACATGATAATAAGAGGCGACGATATGAGCGTGATCAAAGATAGAGCCGAGGCCTGCTATGATGAAATTGTGGGCCTTCGCCGGCAGATTCATCGGCATCCCGAGATCGGGCGTAATGAGTTTGTGACCTCCGCCCTCATCCGGGAAAAGCTGGCGGAATACGGTGTGGATAAGATTGAGTCCCCGGTGCCCACCGCTGTCGTGGCGCTGATCCATGGCAAGAAGGGCCCTGGCCGCTGCGTGGCCCTGCGGGCGGATATTGACGCCTTGCCCGTGCAGGAAGAGACGGGGCTGCCCTTTGCCAGCGAAGTGCCCAATATGATGCATGCCTGCGGCCATGATATGCATACTTCCATGCTGCTGGGCACGGCAAAGCTGCTGTGCTCCCTGCGGGATGAATTTTGCGGCACCGTGAAGCTGATCTTCCAGCACAGTGAGGATACCTTGCCAGGCGGCGCCAAGGAACTGGTGGAAAAGGGCGTGATGGAGAATCCCCATGTGGACGCGGCCTATGCCATCCATGTCCTGCCGGATGAAACTCGCGTTGGCAAGATCGGTATGCGGAAGGGCCCTGTGACCACCTCTGTTGACCTTTATGACGTGACGGTTGACGGTGTGGGCGGCCATGGCTCTGCCCCCCATAAAACCACGGACCCCATTCTGGCCGCCTGCCAGATGGTGGTGGCCATGCAGCAGATTGTCGCCCGCCGGGTGGACCCGCTGGAGACTGCGGTCATGTCCATCGGCAGCATCAACGCCGGCGTTGCCCCCAATGTGATCCCCAGCCAGTGCAAGTTCGGCGGCGTTTCCCGGGCCTATAACGAGGAGGTGCGGGAGACCATTCGCCAGCAGATGTTTTCCATCGCCAAGGGCATGGAGAGCGTCTCCGGCTGCACCTTTGATGTTTACCATTACTATGGCTATCCTGCTGCCATCAATGATGGGGAGCTGGTGGATATTGCCAGGGCCGCCATCACCGAGGAGCTTGGGGAAGATTCCATTGTTGAGCTGGAAAAGCCAATGGGCTTCAGCGAGGACTTTGCCTATTTCCGCCAGATGGCGGGGGTGCCCAGCGCCTACTTTATGCTCTACGCCGGCCACCAGGGGGATCAGGCCTATGCCCTGCATAACCCCAAGTGCAGCCCCGTGGAGGAGACCATGCCCTACGGCATCCGCACCCTGGTGAGCATTGCCCTCAAATATCTCAACGGCTGAGGGCCGTCAACAGGTATTCTCCCGGCGGAGCGCTCCCCCGCCGCTTGAATAAAGCAAATTTTAGGAGGAAGAAAGAATGTATAACTTCGTGCTTGCCTTCGTCCTCTGTGCTGCCGCTTACATTATCGGTGAAGTCGTCAGCACGCTGACCAAGGCATGGATCCCCTCTGTCTTCGTGACAGCAATCGTAATGCTGATCGGTTACTGGACCGTGTTCCCCCACGAGCTGGTCTCCGACTCCAAGCTGATCCCCTTCGGCAGCACCCTGGGTATTTATCTGCTTATCACCCACATGGGTACTGTTATCAGCCTCAAGCAGCTGAAGGCCCAGTGGAAGACCATTGTGGTCTGCCTCTCCGGCCTGGCCGGCATGTGTGTCCTGGCCTGGTTCATCTGCCCCCTGTTTATGGACAAGACTCTGGTCATTGCCGGTCTGCCTCCTCTCACCGGTGGTATCATTGCCGCCACCACCATGCAGACTGCTGCTGCTAACGCCGGTCTGGAAGTTGCCGCTGTCTTTGCCATCACCATGTACTGCGTGCAGGGCTTTGCCGGCTACCCCATCACCGCTGTCTGCCTCCAGGTGGAAGGCAAGCGCCTGCTGAAGGAGTTTCGCGACGGCGGCTCCGTCCCCGTGGCTCTGGCTGAGAACCCCATGGCCATGGTGGATGAGCCTGACCGCAAGACCCTGATTCCCCCTGTGCCCAAGAAGTTTGACTCCGCTGTTGTCACCCTGATCAAGCTGGGCATCGTTGCCTGGTTTGCCACTCTGCTGGGCGGCGTCAGCTTCCCCTTCATCGGCAAGATCTCCGGCGCCATCTGGGCCCTGGTTCTGGGCGTTCTCTTCACCACCATCGGCTTCCTGGACCGCAACTCCCTGAACCGCGCCAACTCCTACGGCATCGTTATGTTCGCTCTGATGATGTACGTGTTCGACGGCCTGAAGGACTGCACTCCTGAGATGCTGGTCTCCATCATCGTTCCCATGCTGGTTCTGATTGTCATCGGTGTGTTTGGTATGGCAGTTGCCTCCTTCATCATCGCCAAGGTGCTGAAGATGAGCTTCCCCCTTGCCTTTGCCAACGGCCTGACCGCTCTCTATGGCTTCCCCTGCGACGCCATCATCACCGAGTCTACCTGCAAGTCTCTGGCTCAGACCGATGATGAGTTCAATTTCCTCATGAGCAAGATGTTCCCCAGCATGATCGTTGGTGGCTTTGTCACCGTTACCATCACCTCCGTGTTCATCGCCGGTGCTTTCGCCAGCTTCTTTGCCTGATTTCGTCTTAGTCCAAAAGGCGTAGCATCAGACACAAAGCGTTCCCTCGCCCCTCTTGCGGGGGCGGGGGAATCGTGCTATAATCTGCGTTGGCCTAAAGCCAACAATATTTGTCAGGAGATAGATAAAAATGGATATCAATCAGATTGCTGCTTCCTATAACGATTATCTTATCGAGATGCGCCGCCACTTCCACGCCCATCCCGAGGTCAGCACCAAGGAGTATGAGACCAGCAAGACCGTCAAGGCCGAGCTGGACAAATATGGAATCGAGTGGCGTCCCTGCGGGCTGGAGACCGGCGTACTGGCCACCATTAAGGGTGCCAAGCCCGGCAAGACCATCCTGCTTCGCGGCGATATGGACGCGCTGTCCGTCCAGGAGGAGACCGGCGCTCCCTACGCCAGCCAGAACCCCGGCGTGATGCATGCCTGCGGCCATGACTGCCACACCGCCGCCATGCTCACCGCCGCCCGCGTTCTGAACGATCATAAGGACGAGCTATGCGGCACCGTCAAGCTGGCCTTCCAGCCGGCGGAAGAGGTGGCCCTGGGCGCAAAGGCCATGATTGCCGACGGCGCTATGGATGGTGTGGATGCCTGCTTCGGCATTCATGTCTGGTCCGATGTGGCTGCCGGCAAGGTTTCCTTGGAAGCCGGCCCCCGTATGGCCGCAGCCGACCAGTTTATCATCAATGTCCATGGCAGAGGCGGCCATGGTTCCGCACCCCACCAGTGCATTGATACTGCCGTTGTCACCAGCGCCATTGTCCAGAACCTGCAGACCATCGTCAGCCGTGAGATCAATCCTGCTGACGCCGCGGTTCTTACCGTGGGCAAGATCGAGGCCGGCAGCCGCTGGAATGTAATTGCCGAGTATGGCACGCTGGAAGGGACTACCCGTTATTATAACCCTGATTTCACCGCTCTGTTTGAGGAGGCCATCGGCCGTGTGGCTGCCCAGACCGCCGCTTCCTACCGGGCTGAGGCCAAGCTGGAGTACATCCACCTGATCGCCCCCACCGTGAACGAGCCTGCCTTTACGGAGCTGGCTGCCAAGGCCGCCAAAAAGGCCCTGGGTGAGGATTGCCTCTATCATCAGCCCGCCGTCACCGGCGGCGAGGACTTCTCCTTCTTCCTGGAGAAGGCCCCCGGCGCCATCGCCTTCATGGGCGTGCGCAACGAGGCCAAGGGTGCCTGCTGGGCCCAGCACCACTGCAAGTACGATGTGGACGAGGACGCCCTCATCAACAGCGTGAAGCTGTATGTCCAGGTTGCTCTGGACTTCAACGCCGGCTGCTGAACGCGCGTTTCTTCCAAAGTCACCGGCCTAAAAGCCGGTGACTTTTTTAAACCCGGAATCTTTTCGTAAAGAGGTTTTAAACCCATGATTGCCACCATCATCAACGTATTCACCATTATTATCGGCGGCCTGATCGGCGTCACCTTCGGCAACCGGATCGGGGAGAAATACAGCAAGGGTCTGATGACCGTCATCGGCCTGATTACCTTCACCATCGGCATCCAGAACGTCATGGGCTCCAACAATACCCTGGTGGTTGTGATCTGCCTGGTGCTGGGCACCCTGATCGGCATGCTGCTGAAGCTGGACGATGCCATTAACACCTCCGGGGACTGGCTGAAAGCCAAGCTGAGCCGTACCCGGCTGGGCAGCGGCCGTTTTGGTGAGGCCTTTGTCACCTGCACCATTCTCTTCAGTGTGGGCACCATGACCATTCTGGGCTCCATCCAGGCGGGCCTGAACCATGACTACACCATCCTGCTGACCAAGAGCATCATGGACTTTGTCAGTTGCCTGGCCTTTTCCGCCGCTCTTGGCCCCGGGGCCATCTTTGCCTGCATCCCGGTGCTGCTGGTGCAGGGCTCCATTACGCTGCTGGCCGGCGTGGTGCAGCCCATCCTAACCACCGAGGTGGTGGCGGAGATGTCCGCCGTGGGCGGGGCCATGTTCCTGGGCATGAGCGTGAACCTGCTGGGCCTGCGTCAGGACCCGGTGAAGGTGGGGGATATGCTGCCTGCCATCTTCCTGCCCATCCTCTATTTTCCCCTGGCCCACCTGCTGGGCATCGGCTGACAGCCTTGCTGATTCATACGAAGCCAAGGGCAATGACTATTGCCTTTGGCTTCTTTCTATTTTATACTTGTCTTATTAGAACTTCATCCAAGAGACGGAACGGAGCTGAATCATGACAAATTACGCGGGATATATGGGCCGTGTGCTGGAAATCGACCTGAGTTGCCGCCAGGAGAGGGAATACCCCTGGACGGACCGGGACCGGGAGCTGTACATCGGCGGCAAGGCCATGGCCTCCAAAATCATGTACGACAACTTCACCGGCGAAGAGGACCCCTTCGGCCCGGAGAACATCATTGTCATTGCCACCGGGCCGGTGACGGGCACCTTTGCCCCCTCCTCCAACCGCTTTGATATCTCCACCCTCTCCCCCCTGACAGAGATCACCACCTCCTCCAACTGCGGCGGGGACTTTGGCTTTCATCTGAAAAAGGCCGGCATCGACGCTCTGGTTATTCGGGGCCAAAGCCCTGAGCCGGTGTGGGTCGAGATTGACGACGGAGCGGTGCTCTACCACGATGCGGCCGCTCTCTGGGGTCTGAAAACCGGCGACACCCAGGCGGGACTGAAAAAGGAGCTGTCAGCCCTCCACGGCCCTAAGGGGCGCTACGGCATGGTGACCATCGGACCGGCAGGGGAGAACCGGGTACTCTACGCCGCCGTCACCAGTGGGGAACGGGCGGCGGGCCGTGGCGGCACCGGCGCCGTCTTCGGCAGTAAGAATCTGAAAGCCATCGTGGCCTCCGGCAGCCATGAAATCAGACTCCATAACCGGGAAAAGGCCATGGAACACCATAAGCAGTGGACGGCGGCCCTGAAGGCCCACCCCCTCACCGGCTCCCAGCTGCCTCGCCTTGGCACCGCGGGTCTGGTCAGCACCATGCAGCTGCGGGGCCAGCTGGCCACCCGGAACTTCTCTTCCGGTCGTTTTGATGGCTTTGAAAAGGTCAGCGGCGAGGCCCTGGCCGAGGAAGAGAACATCACCAACACCGGCTGCCTGTCCTGCCCCATCCGCTGCTCCCGCACCGTGGAGGTGGAGGGCCAGAAGGTGAAGGGGCCGGAGTTGGAGACCCTGGGGCTCTTTGGCCCCAACCTGCTCAACGATAATCTGAAGCTGGTCTGCCGCTGGAACCGGGAGCTGGACGAGCTGGGCATGGACAGCATCTCCTGTGCCGGCACCATCGCCTGGGCCATGGAGGCCAACGAGAAGGGCCTCTGGGATAACTGCCTGGAATTCGGCAAGGTGGAGGGCATTTCCCAACTGCTGGAGGATATTGCCCACCGCCGGGGCATCGGCGATGAACTGGCCCAGGGCAGCAAGCGCCTCAGTGAGAAATACGGCGGCAAGGACTTTGCCATCCAGTCCAAGGGTATGGAGCTGTCCGCCTATGAGCCCCGCCGGGCCGTGGGACAGGGCCTGGGCTACGCCGTCTCCAACCGGGGCGGCTGCCATCTCAACGGCGGCTACCTGGTGGTGCTGGAGGGCCTGGGGCTCAGCATCGACCAGCAAACCCCCAAGGCCAAGGCGGACTTCTGTATGCTGATGCAGGATCTGATGGAGTCCATCTCCATTTGCGGCCATTGCCTCTTTACCTCCTACGCCGTCTTTCCCGGCTTCCTCATCAGCAAGCCCAACAGTCCTGCCACCCGCTTTGTGAATTTCATCATTCCCCATATCGGTTGGGCCATCCGGCTGCTGAACAAATGCCCCGGTATTGCCCATTTGAACCTGCCCCTGATCCCCTACACTTATGAACTGCGCTATGCTGTGGGCATGAGGATGAACATCGGTAAGTTCCTGAAAATAGGGGAGCGCAGCTATAACGTGGAGCGTGCGGTGAACGCCCGTTTCGGCGTCTCTGCGGAGAAGGATAAGCTGCCCAAGCGCCTGACCAATGTGCTCCAGGACCCCAATGACCCCAGCAGCAAGGTGCCCCTGGAGCAGATGAAGCGCATCTATTATAAGGCCCGGGGTTGGGGCGAGAACGGCCTGCCCGACGGGAAGAAGCTGAGAAAGCTGGGGATTGAATAATGGTTACCGTGAAGCTTTTCGGCCTTCTCCGGCTGGACAGCGGTGTGAAGCAGCTGGAATTGGAAGCCGCCACGGTGCGGGAGCTGTATCCCAAGCTGCTGGAAGCCCTCCACAACGCCCAGCGGAACTCCTCCGTGACCCTCAAAGACCTGAAGGCCTGCGCCGTGGCCGTGAACGAAAGCCCCGCCAAGCCTGGAACCAGACTCCATGACGGCGACATTGTATATCTGATCCCGCCCATCGCAGGGGGATGAAAGCATAACGGGAAAACCGGCAGATGATCGTCTGCCGGTTTTCCCGTTATGCACGTTATTAAGAAACTCACACGCCGCTGTCGCCGTAGTTGGCCAGCACCCGGGCGGAGGGGTCGTTCACGTTGCAGCCCTCCCAGCTCTTGTTGGGCATCCAGAAGTCCACCACCATCTCCGCCTGGCCGGGATAATATTTCTCAAAGATTTCCCGGTACAGCAGGGATTCCTTGGTGAAGGGCTGGGCGTGGCTGTATTTCTGCCGCAGCGTCTCAAATTCCTCGTCGGAATAATAGCTCTCGGCGTAAGCCTTCAGATGATCCACCATGGAGTGGCCCACCGCGTCGGAGAAGGCGGCCTTTTCCCGGTAGAGAATGTCGTGGGGCAGATAGTCCCCCTCGAAGGCGTGACGCAGCAGATACTTGCCCTTACCGTAGACGTTCATTTTCTTGGCCGGATCAACGCTCATCACGTACTGCACAAAGTCCAGATCGCCGAAGGGCACACGGGCCTCCAGGGAGTTGACGGAGATGCAGCGGTCAGCCCGCAGCACGTCATACATATGCAGCTCCCGGATGCGCTTCTCCGCCTCCTTCTGGAATTCCTCCGCCGAAGGAGCGAAGTCGGTGTACTTGTAGCCGAACAGCTCGTCGGAGATTTCGCCGGTCAGCAGCACCCGGATGTCAGTGTTTTCATGAATCCACTTGCACAGCAGATACATGCCCATGCTGGCCCGGATGGTGGTGATGTCAAAGGTGCCCAGCAGGTGAATCACATCCTCCAGGGAATCCAGCACCAGCTGCCGGGTCATAATCACCTCCGTGTGGTCGCTGCCAATGTAGTCTGCCACCTGCTTTGCGTATTTCAGGTCAATGGCGTCCTCGCTCATACCGATGGCAAAGGTGCGGATGGGGGCGGTGCTTTTCTTCTGGGCAATGGCGCATACCAGGGAGGAGTCCAGTCCGCCGGAGAGCAGGAAGCCCACCTTGGCGTCGGCCACCAGCCGCTTCTCCACGCCGGCCACCAGCTTGTCATGAATCTTACCGCAGACCGTCTCCAGCTCATCGTGGCAAACGGCGTCCACATGGGCGATATCCCGGTAGCAGACGAACTTGCCGTCCTTGTAGTAATGGCCGGGAGGGAAGGGCATGATCTTGTCCGTCAGCCCCACCAGACTCTTGGGCTCGCTGGCAAAGAGAATCACACCGGCCTTGTCATAGCCGTAGTACAGGGGGCGAATGCCGATGGGGTCACGGGCGGCAACGAAGCCGCCGGACTTGGCGTCGAAAAGAATCAGGGCGTATTCCGCGTCCAGCATGGCGAACATATCCACGCCGTACTTCTCATAGAGGGGCAGCAGCACCTCGCAGTCGGATTCGCTGATGAAATGATGGGTCTTGCTCAGCTCCGCCTTGAACTTGTCGAAACCGTAGATTTCCCCGTTGCAGACCAGATAGCTGCCGTGCAGCTCAAAGGGCTGCATCCCTTCCGGGTGCAGGCCCATGATGGCCAGCCGGTGAAAGCCCAGCAGACCCTTGCCGGTGTCCACAATGCGGGTGTCATCCGGCCCCCGGGATTTGGTTGCGTCAAAATGCTGCTTGAAAACGTCGAAGGTGACACCGCTGCCACAGTAACCCATGATTGAACACATAATAATTTCTCCTTCTAAAAAATCATTACAGCATTCAATAGGGCAAGTGCTGCTCCTCGCGGTGCCACCTATCTTTTTTTCTCATTCCCGAACTTCCAACAAAGCTCTGCCGGATAACGCCCGGCCTGCGTCGCACCTACTGGGGCTGTGCCCGTTGGGATTGAAGCTCATCAGGTGTTCTTGGGCCGGAGCCTTGCTGCATGGTTTTCAGCGCCCCATACTCTCTGTGAGCGGTGTTCCGGCTTACTTTTCCTGATTCAAACGCCTTTTTCTATTCAGTTTTGAAATTCTTTCGTGGATGGCGCAGAAACCTGCGTTGTCACGGAAACCCAACTGGCTGAGCCAGCCACCGCCCCAGATCCAGTGGGCCTCTATGGGGGTAAATGAAGAGAGAGATCACTGCCGAATCAATGCAGTAGGCGGAGAACTTGGTGCGTTCTGCCATAGCGCTGGAGACGATGGTGGCGGTAGTGGCGCGGAAAACAAGGTTGAAAACGAAGGTGATGGCCCCGGTGAAGCCCTCTGAAGGGCTTGAAGTCCGTCCACATATGCGGGTAGGGGACACCTGCCAATTCTCAGCGATTACACACCGAACAGGAGATCGCCGTAGGTGGGGAAGGGCCAATATTTCTTCGCGGTCAGGGTCTCGGCCTCATCGGCGGGAGCCCGCAGCAGACTCATCTTGGGCAGTACCTCATCCCGGATCAGCTCTGCCTGCGCGGTAACATCGCTTGTCATGCCCAGGGTGATGAGAGCGGCTTCCAGATCGTCCACAGCGGCGTCCATCTGATCCACCAGGGCGGAGAGCTTGCCAATCCGCTTCTTCTCATAGCCGCAGCACAGATCGCCGTCTACCGCCTTTTTGGCCGCGGCGGTGGAGGCCAGGGCCTCTATGTAAGCTTCAACAGCGGGGATAATCTCCTTCTCCGCCATCTCCACCATGGTGTGGGCCTCGATGGTGACTGCCTTGCAGTAGTTCTCCATCAGAATGTCGTAGCGGGATTCCAGCTCAGCGGCGGAGAAGACCTTCAGCCCGGTGAGCATGCTCTTGTTCTTCTCTGCAAACAGGCAGGGCATGCAGTCGGGGGTGATGCGCAGGTTCAGCAGACCCCGCTTCTCCACAGCCTCTTTAATCCAGCTGTCATCATAGCCGTTGCCGTTGAAGATAATGCGCTTGTGATCCTTCAGGGTCTTCTTAATCAGATCGTGCAGGGCGGCGTCGAAGTCCTCTTTGCCCTCCAGCTCATCGGCAAAGCCCTTCAGCACCTGGGCCACAGCGGCGTTGAGCATGATGTTGGCGCAGGCGATGGAGTTGGAGGAACCCAGCATACGGAACTCAAACTTGTTGCCGGTGAAGGCAAAGGGAGAGGTACGGTTACGGTCGGTGGTATCCCGCTGGAACCGGGGCAGCACCTTGGCCCCCAGCTTCATCTGGGTCTTTTCTGCGGCGGCGTAAGGAGTGTCGTTCTCCAGAGATTCCAGCACGGCGGTGAGCTCATCGCCCAGGAAGATGGAAACCACGGCGGGAGGAGCCTCGTTGGCGCCCAGACGGTGGTCGTTGCCGGCGGTGGCCACGCTGGCCCGCAGCAGATCCTGGTACTCATCCACGGCCTGAATCACCGCGCAGAGGAACAGCAGGAACTGGGCGTTCTCGTGGGGCGTGTCGCCGGGAGAGAGCAGGTTCACGCCGCTGTCGGTAGCGATAGACCAGTTGTTGTGCTTGCCGCTGCCGTTGACGCCGGCGAAGGGCTTCTCATGCAGCAGACATACCAGCCCGTGCTTATCGGCCACCTTCTGCATGATCTCCATGGTCAGCTGGTTGTGGTCGGTGGCGATGTTGGTGGTGGTGTAAATGGGGGCCAGCTCATGCTGGGCCGGTGCCACCTCGTTGTGCTCGGTCTTGGCCAGAATGCCCAGCTTCCACAGCTCGTCGTTCAGCTCCGCCATATAGGCTGCCACTCTGGGCTTAATGACACCGAAGTAGTGGTCGTCCATCTCCTGGCCCTTGGGGGGCTTGGCGCCGAACAGGGTGCGGCCGGTGAAGATCAGGTCTTTGCGTTTCTTGTACATTTCCTTATCCACAAGGAAATACTCCTGCTCCGGGCCTACGGAGGTGCGGACGTATCTGACGGTGTCGTTGCCGAACAGCCGCAGGATGCGCAGCGCCTGCTTGTTCAGCGCGTCCATGGAGCGCAGCAGGGGGGTCTTCTTATCCAGCGCTTCGCCGCCGTAGGAGCAGAAGGCGGTGGGGATGCAAAGGGTCTTGCCCTTGATAAAGGCGTAGGAGCTGGGGTCCCAGGCGGTGTAGCCACGGGCTTCAAAGGTGGCCCGCAGACCGCCGGAGGGGAAGGAGCTGGCGTCCGGCTCGCCCTTGATCAGTTCTTTGCCGGAAAACTCCATGATCACGCTGCCGTCGGGCGCAGGGGCGATGAAGCTGTCGTGCTTCTCGGCGGTAACGCCGGTCATAGGCTGGAACCAGTGGGTGAAATGGGTGGCGCCGTGCTCCACGGCCCAATCCTTCATAGCGGAGGCCACAGCATTGGCAACAGCCAGATTAAGCTGGGCGCCCTCGTCGATGGTCTGTCTCAGGGACTGGTAAACATCCTCCGAGAGCTTCGCGCGCATCACTCTGTCATCAAAGACCAGACTGCCAAAATAATCGGGAACTGTTGTCATAGCGGTACCTTCCTTTCAGATTTTTTGTTTTTCTGACCTGCCATCCCCGGCGCCCCGAGGGGCGTGGAAGGGATGCGGCCAAATCATCATTTTCTATTACTTCAGGAGAGAAAAGTAATAAAAAGAAAAGGCGCCGACGGGTCAGAGATATCCTCTGCGGCGTCAGCGCCTTTTCATGTGGCGTAATATACACGCAAAGTTGAATCTTGTCAATAGGCAATTTTGAAAAAATTTCAAGATTGGGACGGGATGGAATCGACTTCCATTGACAAGAAATGGAACTTGTGGTAAGATGCAGCCCATGGACATGGACGTTCATCGGTGGGGTAGCGCACCCATTTTCCGATGAACGGTTTTTTATTTTTATATGTGTTTTGGCTTTAAGGAGAGAATGCTATGAACTACTCTGCCCAGGAAGTGATGCAGTACGCCAGAGAAGCGGATGTGAAGATGATTCGTCTGGCCTTCTGTGACGTATATGGGAAGCAAAAGAATATCGTCATCATGCCCCGGGAGCTGGAACGGGCTTTTGGCTATGGCATCGCCATTGACGCCTCGGCTATCGCCGGTTTTGGCGGCGCCGTCCGTTCGGATCTGATCCTCCACCCGGATCCGGCCACCCTGACGCTGCTGCCCTGGCGGCCGGAAACCGGCAAGGTGGTACGTATGTTCTGCGACATCTCCTATCCTGACGGCAGCCCCTTTGAGTGTGATACCCGCGGCATCCTGAAGCAGGCAGTGGCCGAGGCTTTGAACCGGGGCTATCTCTTCACCTTTGGCCCGGAGATGGAGTTTTACCTTTTCAAGAATGACGCGGAAGGGGAGCCCACCAAAATCCCCTATGACAAGGCCGGCTATATGGACATTGCCCCCGACGATAAAGGGGAGACCGTCCGCCGGGAGATCTGCCTCATGATGGAAGAAATGGGTATCCTGCCGGAAAGCTCCCACCATGAGGAGGGCCCCGGCCAGAACGAGATCGACTTCCGCTATGCCGACCCGGTTTCCGCTGCCGACAACGCGGTGATCTTCCAGTCCATTGTCAAGTCTGTGGCATCCAGGAACGGCATCACTGCCGACTTTTCCCCCAAGCCCCTGATGGATAAACCGGGCAGCGGCATGCACATCAATTTCTCTGTCCGCTCCACCGGCGGGGAGAACTGCATGGCGCCCGCCATCGCCGGCATTATGGATAAAATCTATGCCATCACAGCCTTCCTGAATCCCTGTGAAAACTCCTATGCCCGCCTGGGCGGCAATAAGGCCCCCGGCTATATCTCCTGGTCCACCCAGAACCGCTCCCAGCTGATTCGCATTCCTGCGGCGGAAGGGGACTTTGTCCGGGCGGAGCTGCGTTCCCCGGACCCGGCAGCCAATCCCTATGTGGCCTTTGCCCTGCTGATCTATGCCGGCCTGGAAGGGATCGGGCAGCACATGGAGCTGCCGGAGAGCGCGGATATCAACCTGTTCTCCGCCCCGGCAGAGGTGCTGAAGAAATTCAGGAAACTGCCGGTCGACCTGGCGGAAGCCAAAGCCGCTGCGGCGGCTTCCGGTTTTGTGAACGAACGTTTACCGGCAGAACTGGTGACGCTGTATTGCCATTGAACCGCTGGAAGAAAACGGAAGCAAAGGAGGGAAGCCTTTGATCTTTCAGGAACGCACCTACGCTGTCCTGCTGGTTTCAGCCGCACAGAACTTTAACAGCTCCATCATGAGCCTGCTGCCCATGACCGACTATTGGCCGGTGAACACGGTGGACAGTGTTGCCGCCGCCAGAAGGGCTTTGCTGGAACGCAGCTATGACATTGTCATCATCAATGCGCCCCTGCCCGATGATTTCGGCTCCCGCCTGGCTATCGATGTCTGCACGGACAGCGGCGCCGCGGCGCTGATTATGGTCAAAAGTGAGCTCTATAACGATGTGTACAGCAAGGTTATGGAGCACGGGGTTTTTACCCTGTCAAAGCCCACCTCCTCCCAGCTGGTGGAGCAGTTTTTGAAAATCCTCTGCACCACCCGGGAGCGGATGCGTAAACTGGAGGAGAAGCAGCAGAGCGTGGAGGATAAGATTGCCGAGATCCGTGTGGTGAACCACGCCAAGTGGCTGCTGATCCAGTGCCTGAGTATGACCGAGGGCGAGGCCCAGCGATATATAGAGAAGCAGGCCATGGACGCGCGAATATCCAAGCGTCAGATGGCCGAGAATGTAATCAAGACCTACGAATGATGCATACCTGTTTTCCGCCTGTGGGGCGTCAAATGAAAAATAAGCACAGATGACCAGCTTTTCTGCCGGTCATTTGTGCGTTAAGCTTAAAGAAGGGAATGGTCACACAATGAAGAAATACATTTTTGTTACCGGCGGTGTCGTGTCCGGCTTGGGCAAGGGGATTACGGCGGCCTCTTTGGGCCGACTTCTGAAGGCCCGGGGCCTGAAGGTTGCCGCCCAGAAGCTGGACCCCTATATCAATGTTGACCCGGGCACCATGAGTCCCTACCAGCACGGCGAGGTCTATGTTACCGAGGACGGCGCGGAGACCGACTTGGACCTGGGCCACTATGAGCGCTTTATTGACGAGGACCTGAACCGTTTCTCTAACCTGACCACCGGCAAGGTCTATTGGAACGTGCTGAACAAGGAGCGCCGGGGCGAGTACCTGGGCTCCACCGTCCAGGTCATTCCCCATATCACCAATGAGATCAAGGATTTTGTCTATCGGGTGGGGGAGCAGACCGATGCCGACGTGGTCATCACCGAGATCGGCGGCACCATCGGCGATATCGAGTCCCAGCCCTTCCTGGAGGCGGCCCGGCAGATTTCTCTGGAGGTAGGCAGGGAGAACAGCCTCTTTATCCATGTCACCCTGGTGCCCTTCCTGCGAGGCTCTGATGAGCATAAATCCAAGCCCACCCAGCACTCCGTCAAGGAGCTGCAGGGCATGGGCATCTGCCCCAATATCATCATCCTCCGCTGTGATGAACCCCTGGAGGAATCCATCTTTAAGAAAATCTCCATGTTCTGCAATGTGAAGCTGGACTGCGTCATTGAGAACATCACCCTGCCCAATTTGTATGAGGCCCCCCTGATGCTGGAAAAGGCCCACTTCTCCCAGGTGGTCTGCCGGGAGTTGGGCATCGACGCCTCGGAACCGGACCTGGGGGAATGGACTGCCATGGTGGAGCGCATCAAGCACCGGGAGCATACCGTGCGCATCGGCCTGGTGGGCAAGTATGTGCAGCTGCATGACGCCTACCTCTCCGTGGCCGAGGCCCTGCGCCACGCCGGTTATGCCCTGAACGCCAAAGTGGACATTGAGTGGATCGATTCCGAGACCATCAACCAGGCCAATTGTGAACAGATTCTGGGCCACCTGGACGGCATCATCGTCCCCGGCGGCTTTGGCAGCCGGGGCATTGAGGGCATGATCCTGGCCGCTCAGTACGCCCGGGAGCATGCCGTCCCCTACTTCGGCATTTGCCTGGGCATGCAGATCGCCGTCATCGAATTCGCCCGCCATGTGGCCGGCATTGCCGACGCCCATTCCGGCGAGTTTGACGAGCTGTGCCGCCATAAGGTCATTGACTTCATGCCCGGCCAGAGCGATAATATCGATAAAGGCGGCACCCTGCGCCTGGGCGCCTATCCCTGTCTCATCCAGCCCGGCACCACCATGGCCCGCTGCTACGGCGCCGCAACCATTACCGAGCGGCACCGCCACCGCTACGAGTTCAATAACGACTACCGCCAGACCCTTACCGACTGCGGCCTGACCCTCTCCGGCCTCAGCCCCGACGGCCGTCTGGTGGAGACGGTGGAGCTGCCGGACCGGGACTTCTTTGTGGGCGTCCAGTACCACCCGGAGTTCAAATCCCGGCCCAATAAGCCCCACCCCCTGTTCCAGGGCTTCGTGAAGGCGTCTTTGGATCATCATAAAGATTGAAGGGAGAATGATCGCTTATGTGTGGAATTGTAGGCTTTACCGGCACCCAGCAGGCGGCCCCCGTACTTTTGACCGGCCTGAAACGGCTGGAATACCGCGGCTATGACTCGGCGGGCATCGCCGTGCAGCATGAGGGCAAAATCCTCACGGAAAAGTGCAGCGGCTACCTGGAAAACCTGAATCGCATCACCGATAACGGCAAAAATGTCCCCGGCTTCTGCGGCATCGGCCATACCCGCTGGGCCACCCACGGCGCCCCCACCGTCACCAATGCCCACCCCCATGTGTCCAATGACGGCCATTTCGCTGTGGTTCATAACGGCATTATTGAAAACTATGCCCTGCTTCGGGCGGAGCTGATGGAAAAAGGTTTCGTTTTTCACAGTGAAACTGACACAGAAGTGGTTGTACATTTGCTGGATTTGTATTATACTGGTAACCTGAAGCAGGCTGTGATGAAAACCGTGGCCCGCCTGGAAGGGTCCTATGCCCTGGGCGTGGTCTGCGATGAACACCCCGGTGAGCTGATCGCCGTCAAAAGCGCCAGCCCTCTGATTCTGGGCGTGGGCGCCGGGGAGAATTTCTTCGCTTCCGATGTTACCGCCCTCATCGGCCATACCCGCACCGTGATTTATCTGGAGGATGGGGAGTTCGCTTCCCTCACCCCGGAGAAGATCACCGTCTATGACTGCGGCGGCCGGGAAATTCAAAAGCCCCTGTCCCGGGTCATGTGGAACACCGAGGCGGCGGAAAAGGGCGGTTATGAGCATTTTATGCTCAAAGAGATTATGGAGCAGCCCCGGGCTTTGAAGGCCACCATCGAGCCCCGGGTGAAGAACGGGGAAATCGTTCTGGAGGGCTTCCAGCTCAGCGATGAAGAGCTACGGGGTATCAACCAGATCGTGATCACCGCCTGTGGCTCTGCTTATCATGCCGGCTATGTGGGCCGTTATATTATGGAAGAGCTGTGCCGCATCCCTGTCCGGGCGGAGCTGGCCAGTGAGCTGCGCTACAGCAATCCCATCATCAATGAACATACCCTGGTGATCGTCATTTCCCAGTCCGGCGAAACGGCGGACACCATTGCTGCCCTGAAAGAGTGCAAGGCCCGGGGGGCACGGACCCTGGCCATCGTCAACGTGGTGGGCAGCACCGTTGCCAAGCTGGCTGACAGCGTGCTCTATACCTGGGCCGGGCCGGAAATCGCCGTCGCCACCACCAAGGGCTATACCACCCAAATTGCCATTCTGGACCTGCTGGCCGTCCATATGGGCCATCGCCTGGGCCATGTGGAGGAAGAGCGCTATGCCGCTTTGGTGGAGGGCATCTGTGCCCTGCCGGAGCGGTGCCAGCGCGCCATCGATCTGAACAGTCAGGCCGCTGCTCTGGCGGAGGCTTTTCATGATAAATCCTCCCTGTTTTACATTGGCCGCAATCTGGATTACGCCGTGTGCATGGAGGCGTCTCTGAAGCTGAAGGAGATCAGCTATATCCATTCCGAAGCCTATGCCGCCGGCGAGTTGAAGCACGGCACCATCGCTCTGATTGATGAGGAGCAGCTGGTGGTTGCCCTGGCCTGCCACCGGCCCCTGTTTGATAAGCTGATCAGCAACGTGAAGGAAGTGAAGGCCCGGGGAGCCCAGGTGCTGGCCGTAGCCCAGGAGAGCGAGCGGCGCATCTTTGCCGAGGCTGACCAGGTTCTTCTGGTGCCGGAGTGCGACGCCCTGCTTCTGCCCATCCCCGAGATTATTCCTTTGCAGCTTTTTGCTTACTATGTGGCCAAATTCAATGGCTGCGATATTGATAAGCCCAAGAATCTGGCAAAATCCGTCACAGTAGAATAAACAGTAGAATATGGAGGACACGGTATTGAACGACAGATATGAGAACCCCCTCTGCAAGCGCTATGCCAGCAAGGAGATGCAGGAGATTTTTTCTGATGACAGGAAGTTTTCCACCTGGCGCAAGCTGTGGGTCATCCTTGCCGAGAGCGAGAAAGAGCTGGGGCTGGACATCACCGATGAACAGCTTGACGAGATGCGCGCTCACCTGTATGATATAGACTATGAGACCGCCCGCCGGCGGGAGGCTGAGGTGCGCCACGACGTTATGGCTCATATCTACACCTATGGTCTGGCCTGTCCCAAGGCAAAGCCCATCATCCACCTGGGAGCTACCAGCTGCTATGTGGGCGATAATACCGATATCATCCTCCAGCGGGATGCGCTGCTTCGCATCCGCAAGCTGCTTTTAAACGCCATTTCTGCCACTGCGGACTTTGCCGAGAAATATAAGGCTCTGCCCACCCTAGCTTATACCCATTTCCAGGCCGCCCAGCCCACCACTGTGGGCAAGCGGGCCACCCTCTGGCTCCAGGACCTGATGCTGGACCTGGAACAGCTGGACTTTGCTTTGGGCAATCTGAAGCTGCTGGGCTGCCGGGGCACCACCGGCACCGGGGCCAGCTTCCTCTCCCTCTTCGGCGGCGACCATGAGAAGGTCAAGGCTCTGGAGCAGAAGGTGGTGGAGAAGGCCGGCTTCTCCGGCGCCTATGCTGTCAGCGGCCAGACCTATACCCGCAAGGTGGACTATTTCACCCTGTCCGTCCTCTCCGGCATCGCCCAGAGCGCCCAGAAATTCTCCAGCGACATCCGTCTGCTGAGCCATTTGAAGGAGTTTGACGAGCCCTTTGAAAAGGGGCAGGTTGGCTCCTCCGCCATGGCCTATAAGCGCAACCCCATGCGCAGCGAGCGCATTGCCTCCCTTGCCAAGTTCGTCATTGCCGACGCCATGAACCCGGCCATGACCGCCGGCACCCAGTGGCTGGAGCGAACCCTGGACGATTCGGCCAACCGCCGCATCAGCATTCCGGAGGCTTTCCTGGCCGTGGACGGGATCCTGACCCTGTATATCAACATCATCAGCGGCGTGACCGTCTACCCCAAGGTGATCGAGAAGCACTGGAATGAGGAACTGCCTTTCTTCGCTACCGAGAATATCCTCATGTACTGCACCAAAAAGGGCGGGGACCGGCAGGCCCTCCATGAGGCCATAAGGGAGCACTCCGTGGCCGCCGGCAAGGCCATCAAGCAGGACGGGGCCAATAACGACCTGCTGGACCGCATCGCTGCCGACCCCATTTTCGGCCTGACCCGGCAGGAGCTGGATGAGCTTCTGGCCAACAGCTGCTTCACCGGCATGGCCGTGGAGCAGACGGAGGACTACGTCCGTGAGGTCCGGCAGGTGCTGGAAAATAATAAGGCATTTCTTGAAGAGAAGATCAATGCAAATATAAATGTTTAACAACAGAAGGGGAAAATCAAATGCTGACCGCAATCGTTGGAATCAACTGGGGAGATGAAGGCAAGGGCCGCATGGTGGACCTGCTTTCCTCCGACTATGACATTATCTGCCGCTATCAGGGCGGCAATAATGCGGGCCACACCGTCGTCAATGACAAGGGTACCTTCATCCTGAACCTGCTGCCCTCCGGCATCCTTCGGGAGACCACCGTTAACGTCATGGGCAACGGCATGGTCATCGACCTGGAGCACCTGGTGGGTGAGATCGGCCGCCTGACCGAGAAGGGTATCTCCATCACCCCCGAAAATCTCAAGATCAGCGAGAAGGCCATCATCTGCCTGCCCTATCACCGCCTGCAGGACGTGATGGAGGAGGAGCGCCTGGCCGATAAGAAGTTCGGTTCCACCCGCCGCGGCATCGCTCCCGTGTACTCCGATAAGTACAGCAAGAAGGGCATCCGCATGGAGGACCTCTACGATATGGACAGCCTGAGCCGCAAGGTGAAGGACCTGGTGGTGTGGAAGAACATCACCGTCACCGGCTACGGCCATGCGCCCATCAATGCCGATGAGGTCATGGATTGGCTCCGCACCTACGGCAGCCGGATTCTGCCCTATGTCACCGACGTGGTGGGCTACCTGAACGACGCTGCTGTTGCCGGCAAGCGCATCATGTTTGAGGCCCAGCTGGGCGCCCTGCGGGATATCGACTTCGGCATCTACCCCTATACCTCTTCTTCCCAGACCCTGGCCTCCTACGCCACCACCGGCGCCGGCATCCCCGGCCGCAAGCTGGATAACACCATCGGCATCATGAAGGCCTATTCCACCTGCGTGGGCGAAGGCCCCTTCACCGCCGAAATGTTTGGCGAGGAAGCGGAGAAGCTCCGTGCCGCCGGCGGCGAGTACGGCGCCGCTACCGGCAGACCCCGGCGTGTGGGCCCCTTTGATGTGCCCGCCTCCCGCTACGGCGTGCAGGTGCAGGGGGCGGATTCCATCGCCCTGACCAAGATGGACGTGCTTTCTTATATGGATCAGATCCCCGTCTGCGTTGCCTATGAGGTGGACGGCGTGCGTACCACCGCCTTCCCCTCCGGCGATAAGCTGGAGCGGGCCAAGCCCATCATCGAGTATGTGCCCGGCTTTGGCGATGTGTCCGGCTGCCGCAGTGTGGAAGACCTGCCCCAGGCCGCCCTGGATTATATCCGTTATATTGAAAAGGCCGTGGGCTGCCCCATCCAGTATGTCTCTGTGGGCGCTGGCCGGGATGAATACGTAAAGATGTATTAAACACCCTGCCGAAAGGACGCATGATCATGAGAGACTATAAGCAGGAATACGAGAACCGTGTTGCGTTCATCAGGCAGCTTTTGGCGGACAGCGGAGCCAAGGGCATCGTCTTTGGCAACAGCGGTGGCAAGGATTCCGCCCTGGTGGGCATTCTCTGCAAGGCCGCCTGCGAGAATACGGTGGGCGTCATCATGCCCTGCTCCTCCAGGCGCAACTATGAGCTGGACGCGGACGATGGCCGTGTCCTGGCTGAGCAGTACGGCATCGAGACCCGGGTGCTGGATTTGACCCCCATCAAGGAGACCATGCTCAAGCAGCTTGCTTCCGTCACAGAGGTCACCCACATGGCGGATGTGAACATCGCGCCCCGCCTGCGCATGACGGCCCTATACGCCGTGGCCGCCAGCGAGGGCCTTTTGGTGGCCGGCACCGGCAACCGCAGCGAGGCCTATGTGGGCTACTATACCAAATGGGGTGACGGCGCCCACGACTTCAATCCCATCAGCGACCTGACGGTGCAGGAGGTTTACGCCTTCCTCCGATACCTGGACGCCCCGGCCTGCATCATCGACAAGGCCCCCTCTGCCGGGCTCTACGATGGGCAGACCGATGAGGAGGATATGGGCTTCCACTATGCCGATCTGGATGAGCTCCTGCTTACCGGCCACACCAACGAAAAGGCTGCCGCCATCATTGAGCGGATGCACCGCAACAGCGCCCATAAGCGTGCTCCCATCAAAACCTATGAGAACAGCATGAAATAACAACGAACAGGCCGTGATTCGCGGCCTGTTCATTGTTTACACTGCGTCCATAACTTTGCCGGAACAAAAGTAAAATAAAAGGGTCTAAGATAGCGTAAGCTAAGAGAGACAAGCTTACAAAGCAAAAATATGTATGGAAAAAGGAAAAGATGAAATGAAGAAAACCCTTATCGCAATGCTTGTTTTGACCGCTCTGCTCTGCGCCGCCTGCGGCACTGCCGCCCCCGCCCCCACTGCTGCGCCTGTCCCCACCGAGTTGCCAGCCCCGGTTCCCACCGATGACCCGGAGATGGAGCCGCCGATGGAAATGCCCAGCTACATTGCCAACCGGGTCACCGTCCTGGCCCTTCAGGACAATATGTTTGAGACCACCCAAAACCCCGACGAGCCGGAGAACCGGGAGTATGTCGTCAACTATACCATCCAGGACGATACGCTGATTTTTGACCAGGCCGGCAACAAACTTACTCTGGAGGATGTGAAGGAAGGCAGCCTTCTGGACGTCTATACCGGCGCCTATACCCCTGCCCCCATGATCATGCCTCCCCAGTACCAGGCCAATATCATCATCCTTCTGGACCCTGAGGCGGAGGAAGCCGGCTTCACCTGCGCCGATACCTTCCTCCTGGTGGACGGTATGCTCACCGGCACCGGCAACACCCTGGCCCTGAACCTGACCGAGGATGTGGAGATTGTGGACCGGGACGGGAATCCCACCCAGGAGGAGCTGGCGAATAAAGACCTGCTGGTGTTCTATGGTGCCTCCACCCGCAGCATCCCTGCCCAGACGACCCCCACCAGGATCGTGGTTCTGGGCACCAACGAGCTGGCTCTGGGCAGCATCAACGCCCAGTAAGCAAAACAGTAAGAGGAGCGGCTTCCGCTCCTCTTACGCTATTTCATGGCAGTTGAGCGGCAGCGTCCGAAGCCCGGTAGAAAGCAGCAGCCATACCGCCGCCAGCTCCAGGGCCAGTCCAAAGCCCCGGAACATCAGATACGCGCCCAGCCCCAGCAGTATTGTTCCTATAATCAAGGAGGAGATATCCGTAACCCGTGCTGCAGCCCTTTCCCCAAACAGCGCGGCGGACAGATGGTAAAGGATCCTCCCGCCGTCCAGGGGCAGTGCCGGCAGCAGATTAAAGGCCGACAGCAGCAAACTCACCCCTGCGGTCAGCTCCAGCCATGCGCTGCTGTATCGTGCCGCCAGCAGGGAAGCGGCAAGAGCGTACAGCAGGCCCAGTGCCGGCCCGGCTGCCGCTGCCAGGGCGTGTCCCAGACCACCGGCATAGCCCCGATATTCCATGCACAGGCCTTTCAGCTCAATTCGGAAGCGGCTTATCCTGAGCCCCAACAGACGCAGCGCAAGAATGTGCCCCAACTCATGGAAAATGACCGGCAGCAATACCGCCAGCAGCTTGTCAGTTGGAGCAAGGTAATAGATCAGGGCTGCCGCAGCCACCGCCGGGGCGCTGATGCCGAAGCGCTCCTTTCTCATGGCAGCGCCGGGCTGGGGGCAGGGGAGGGAAGCTCCCTCTGCCGTTCCTGATCCTGCCCCAGGGCGCTGATCAGTTCCCCGCCGGTGCCTGGCCGCAAATCGTTCAGCACCTGTACCAGCTCGCCCCGCCCGATTGCCCGGCCCATGGCCTGTACTGCCTCTCCGTAGTCTGCCTGGCCACAGATCACCCGGCTGATCTCCCGGACCGCCTGTGCCGGTATTGCGGGAAAACAGAGCTTGACCGCTGTAAGACAGATGAAAAGAGCGGTAAAAATAAAAATCCTGCACTCCTTCACGACCACACCTCCCTCAAAAGCAAATATATTGCCCATGCCGGCTTCGTATGTCTCAAGATTTTCCTTGACAATGTGGCCCGGGCACACTATAATATAATGGCTGTCCGGGTGGGCGGCCATTCGCAACGAACCAATATTACGGGGTGTAGCGCGGTTGCGCTAGAAGTTCTCGAACGGCGAAGTCGGTCTTAGAACTTCTTGCGTGCTGGCGAAGCCAGTAGTAGCGCGTATCGCGCCAGTGGCAGTGTGGCAATTTTAATTTGTCCCAAAAAGACAGAAGAATATTACGGGGTGTAGCGCAGATGGTAGCGCGCATGGTTCGGGTCCATGAGGCCGGGAGTTCGAATCTCCCCACTCCGACCACGTCGGGGCAAAGTCCGCTTTGCTCCGGCGTTTTTTATTCCTGCGTAACAAAAAACGCCATCCGTCCGCTCCCTTGCTCCTCCTCTCCAAACCGAACCCGCTGTGCTGGGCTTCGGTTTGGCAAACGATAATCGAAACTCTCAAGTCCTATAATTCCATTGCGGCCACTTTTTATATTCGTATCACCGCCATTTGGCGGTGATTTTTCTCGTTGAATACGTTTTTATTGAAATGCCAATTGAATTTTAGTATAATTAACCAACACACAGAACGCATTCTCAAGTGATCGATTACGTATAGCCATTTTATTCTGGAACAGGTGATGAAGTGAAGATGAAAGCAAGAGTATTGGTAGATAACATTTCTGATGAAAATGTGAAAGGGGAGTGGGGACTCTGTATCTACATTGAATACAATGACAAGAAAATACTTCTTGATTCCGGCGGGTCCGCTTTATTTTTAACCAATGCTGAGGCTTACGGTGTTAATATAGAAGATGTAGATATGGCGGTTTTGTCCCATGCGCATTCCGACCATTCCAACGGTATGGACTATTTCTTTGAGAAGAATAAAAAAGCAAGCTTCTATCTGCAGGAAAGCGCCATTGAAAAATATTATCTGAAAGCATTTATTTTTCATAAATACATTGGGATTGCCAGAAGCACATTTGATCAGTACAGAGACAGAATTGTGTTTGTGCCGGGGGATTACAAACTTTGCGACGGCGTTTATCTGATTGCTCATAAAACACCCGGGCTTGAAAGCATTGGAAAGCGAGAGCGCATGTATATCCGCAGCGCCAGAAAATGGGTTCCTGATGATTTCTCTCATGAGCAGAGTCTGGTGTTTGATACGGATAAGGGGCTTGTGATTTTCAACAGCTGTTCTCATGGGGGCGCATACACAATCATTGATGAAGTGAAAGCCACTTTTCCGGATAAACAGGTGTATGCATTGATTGGCGGCTTCCATCTCCATAATAAATCGGAAAAAGAAGTACGCGCGTTCGCTGAGAAGGTCCGTGAAACAAAGATCGGTTATCTCTGTACCGGGCATTGCACCGGCCAAAAGGCTTATGACATCCTGCGTGAGGAATTGGGAGATCGAATCGACCAGTTACATGTTGGCCTTACCATGGAGTTTTAATTGCCGGCTGTTGTCAGCATCAGTGGGACTCATTGAAACCGGGAACCAAAAGCATACCGTACCAGCCACATGGCCGCAGGCACTGTATCCTTATAGGATGCTCCGATCTTTTCATCCCCTCAACTCTTATAATTCCACTCCGACCAAATCAGAAAGACCGTCGACTGTTGTCGGCGGTCTTTCTCTTATTGTTTAGGCAAATTTACAGGGTCAACATCTAAAGAACAAGCCAAAATTGAGCGACAAAATTGCTTAATAAAAATAATTGCAGTAGAAAATTGACTTTAAGACTTGTAATAGAGGAGAAGATAGTGTATCATAGAGCTGAATATTTTGTGCGTGAAATTGAAACAGATTTTGTTTAAATTGGAAAAAATATCGAACCCTAAGGTGTTTGTTATATTCTGATATGTTTTTTGAATTGACAGGGGAAACGGAGGAAAGTTGTCAAGTGTTGAGCATTGTGATCCCAGTGTTTAACGCAGAAAAATATTTACCTGACTGTCTGAATGACATTCTTGCCGCTTCAATTCCCGATGCTGAACTGTTGCTAATCGATGATGGCTCTACTGATGGCAGCCTGGAAATCTGCCAAAGATACGGGGCAGTGTTTCCCAACATCCGGGTTTTGAGTCAGCCTAACCGTGGCCCCTCTGCTGTCAGGAACCGGGGTTTGGATGAAAGCAAAGGGACCTATATCGCATTTCTTGATGCTGATGATCGCATCGACCCTGTGGCTTTCCAAAAGACGGTGCTGATGCTGGAAGACTATGCCGCTCAAGTCTGGCTTTCGGATTTCCACAGGATTGCTGCCAATGGCTGTATTCTTGACAAGGTTTATCAAATTGAGGAGACTGTCCAACCGATTACAGACCCGGCCTATATGGAGCATTTTCTGTCCGACGGGGAACGCGTTTGGAATGTGTGGCGCTATATCTTTCGGCGGGATTTCCTTCTGGAGAACGGATTGCGTTTTATTGAGGGTGTGAATTGTGCCGAGGATGTGGAGTTTGTGGTCCGGGCTTTGACACAGGCAAAGAGGCCGGCGTTTTTCCATAATCCCTATTACTTTTACCGTGCCCATTATGGCGATACTTTGACCCGGCAGTATACCTTCCAGCGAATAGAACAATTGATGCAGATGCTTTGCCTTTCGGCAGGGCATCTGTGTTTGTTGGATTCTGCCTGCTCCCGGCTGCTGACAGATAAGCTGGTGAAAGAGTACCTGCTGAACCTGGCTCTTTGCTGTGAGGTGCCGGGGCAGGAAAGGGAGAAAGCCTTTGCAGCCTGCATGGAAGCAAAGCCTCTGCTTCGGCTTGCCTGTAACGGAAAACTGCGCCTGGCTTCAAGGCTTGTTTCTGCTTTGGGTATCAAGCTCTCTGCTTGGCTGCTGTACGGTATGAAAAAGATCAAGCGGGGAATCAGGCATCAGAAGATCAAAAACTATGACAGAAGGGCGGCGGATTAACAAAAGCATGGAACCTAAGGTTTCGGTTATTATCCCGGTGTATAACACTGAGAAATACCTCCGCCAGTGCCTTGACAGCGTCATCAACCAGAGCCTGCGGGAAATAGAGATCATCTGCGTGGACGATGGCTCCACCGACGGCAGTATAGAACTGCTGGAGGCCTATGCCGGCGATGATTCCCGCATCCAGGTTATTAAAAATGAAAAAAATCTTCACGCAGGCCCCAGTAGAAACCGGGGGCTGAAATATGCCCGAGGGGACTACATACTCTTTTTGGATGCCGATGACTGGCTGGTGGACAACAATTTGGAGCGGCTTTATTCTGATACCTCCCGCCTGAAAGCAGATATCTCACGATGCCGTGCGTTGGAATATGACAATGTCAGCGGGCAAATCAGCAAAAGAGAGTTTAGTTATCTGAAGAATGTTCCCGGATTTCTGTTTAACCGTGTAATCCAATACAGCAAATTCCCCCATACTTTAACCAAGGTGAATGTTGCTCCCTGGGGTGGATTATATAGAAGGGAATTTCTGCTCCAAAACGGGCTGAACTTTGACGCGCTTATTTGCAGTAATGACAGGCCCTTTTACTGCAAGACCATTCTTGCTGCGAAACGGGTGGTCTTTCTGAAAACCGAACTGATTTATTACCGCGTCAATAATGAGTCATCTCTGGTGGGCAATCGAGCAAAGAATTTTGACTGCCATTTTGATTCCTATGAAATCATCAGCGCTGCCACTGCTGGCCTGTCTGCACGTCTGAGAAAAATCTATTTGACAAGTGAACTTTTTGACATGGCCCATTGGCTGGAGAAAAGTCTGCAAACCGATAGGGCCGATCAGGTGAAGCAAGAAATGGAGCAGTTCCTCTCCCAATTGGATGCCAGCCCCTGGGGCGGCAGGATTGAGACCCAAGGATGGAACAGGAGAATTGCTGCGGCCCTGCTGAAGAAAAAATGAAGCACACAGGAAGGGTTCCCTTTTGAAAAAGAAAACACTTAAAGAAAAAGTTAAATTCAGTATATATTCTGTTTTAACTATACTATCCCCTGTTTTGAATACCCAGTTCCAGTTTTGTGAGCACACTGGCCATATGGCAAACCTCAAGAATCCGATCAGCTTTTCTGAAAAGCTGTCTTGGCTGAAACTCAACCGTTATGCTGATGACCCATTGGTTCAGCAGTGTTCGGATAAATATGCTGTCAGGTTCTATGTGGAAGAATGCGGTTTTAGAGACATCCTCAATCCGATCTATGGCGTTTATGACAAAGCCGGGGACATTCCCTGGAGCCAGCTGCCAGAATCCTTTGCCCTGAAGTGGAATTTTGGTAGCGGGTATAATCTTATCTGCAAACAGAAAGCAAAGCTGGATATCAAAGCAGCAGAACGACAGTTGAATAAATGGGGGCATAGCCATTACTGGAACTACCATGCCGAACTACAATATAAGCATATAAAAAAGAAGATTCTATGTGAACGTTATTTGGGAACAGATGAAGGGCAGCCACTTATAGATTATAAATTTTATACTTTTAAAGGAGCAGTAAAAGCAGTTCTTGTAATTTCCAGGATTGACCAGAATGCAGATGCAGCTGCATTTATGACCCCAGATTGGCAATACCTTTCAGATATACCCAGTAGATATAGTAGTACTTTCAAACCAGAAAGGCCTCAGAGTTTGGAACATATGATAGAAGTAGCCGAGAAACTTGCTGCTCCTTTCCCTTTTGTCCGGGTCGATTTCTATGAATGGCATGGCTGCCCCATTTTTGGCGAGATGACCTTTACACCGGCAGCCGGGGTTTTCCCATCAGAAACAATAATTGAAGGGAAAAGTATGGGGGAACAATTACGATTAGACTAAGGAGTTAATTCCTATGATAAAAAAGATTGTGATTTCAGACTCCGAGAAATATCTGCAGATATGGGGGATTCGGATTCCGTACTATACAGAAAGGTCAGCTTCGGAGTGTAAAATTATTTTTGGACATTTGTCCTTTACATATTTTCATGATGAACTTGATGGGACTTGCTATATCAAGATATTTGGGAAGCCCGTTCATTTCAGAAGAAATAGGAGACAGAGACATTATCAGTTAAGAGACTCATTAACAGATGAAAAGTGTAGGAAGATTCTCGAATCAGAACTCCCAAAACTCATAGGTTATTCTCCTAATTTAAAAAATCCAAGAAGTTTCAATGAAAAAATTAATTGGTTGAAATTGAATTATCACGACCCTCTTGTAACTCAATGTTGTGACAAATATTCGGTTAAACAATATGCAGCGAACCGAATAGGAGATAAATATGTTCTTCCTGTTCTGGGGGCATGGGATGAGGCAGCAGACATTGATTTTTCTGCTTTACCGGAAAGTTTTGTTATAAAAGTTAATTGGTCGAGTGGCTTCAATATTATAGTTCGAAATAAAGGAGAATTGGACGAAAGAATTGCAAGAGAAAGAATTGCAGCGTGGATGAAAAAGTCAAGCAATTCGTATTACGACCTTTTTAACTGGGGATATAAAGACATGCGCCCTATTATCTATGCTGAGCCGTATATTGAACAGATTGACAACCAATTGTATGACTATAAGTTCTTTTTTAACTATGGGACATTTTTGTATATGTTCATTGCAACAGACCGCTACAAAAACGGGGTGACATATACTTTTTTTGGAGATAATTTTAAACCGCTCCCCTTCACTTATGGGCATAAGCCAAATGCAAGCCCGCTCCCCAGTATGCCTAACAATCTTTATAAAATGCTCGAATTTGGAAGCAAACTTGCAAAGCCATTTCCTTTCGTTCGAGTAGACTTTTATGAGATCAATTCTGAGCAATTTTATTTAGGAGAAATGACTTTTTATTCTGGCGGTGGCTCACTTAAATTTGATCCAATTGAATGGGACTATGAATTAGGAGAAAAGATTAAGCTCTAGGAGGAAAAAATGGGAACTTATCACGGAACAACTGACGTTAAGAAACTTCATTACGAAATGGGTGAACTTCTTGACGATAAAGAAAAGAGAAAAATTTTAGAGGAAGCTTTTGAACGCCGTGTAGGCTACAAATTGAATCTAGACAACCCACAGACAATGAATGAGAAGATAATGTGGTTGAAACTGTATTATCAAGACCCATTAATTACAACATGCGCTGACAAATTTGCAGTGAAGGGATACATTAAAGAACGAGTTGGAGAAGAGTACTATGTACCAACAATTGCTTCTTGGACTGATCCCGATGAAATTGACTTCGAGTCATTACCAAACCAATTTGTATTAAAAGTTAACTGGTCGAGCGGTTACAATATCATAGTCAAAGACAAAGCAAGTCTTGATATTGAAGCAACAAAGAATAAGCTAAGAAAATGGATTCAGCCCGACAGAAATTCATATTATCAGTTTTTTGGATGGGGCTATAAACATATGACTCCTGTAATATATGCTGAGGAATACTTAGAGCAAATTAATGGACAGGTTTATGACTATAAGTTCTTTTTCTGCAATGGAAAATATGAGTATCTATTTATCGCTACAGACAGAAGCAACGACGATACATTAACTTATGATTATTATGATAACAATTTTAACCATATTGATGTAAATTACGGTGGTGGTAAGCATGCCTCTCCACTGCCACAGAAGCCAAAACATTACGATGAAATGGTTAGAGTTGCAACAGAATTAGCCAAGCCCTTTCCGTTTGTTCGCGTTGATTTCTATGAGGTGGGAGACAGAATCTATGTTGGGGAGATGACATTTTACTGCGGAGGTGGCCTACTCCCTTTTAACCCTGTTGAATGGGATTATAAATTTGGCGAAAAAATTCATCTTCCGCAAAAATTGATTACGGATAAGGAAAGTCCTTTTGTTGGTTTGAAAAGAGCGTCAAGAAAGATAAAAAAATCTGTAAAAGACAATTTGACGAAGTTTAGAAAAAAGCTTGTACGAAAAGAACAAATTCGGCGCAGAAAATATTTAATTATTTTAGGACTGCGTCTCCCGTACGAGACGCATCTTGAAGTTACCCCAACACAGACAAAGAAATTTATCACTATTCTTGGATTTGAATTCTGCTATAAAAACTATCCCCGTGCAAAGCGAGAGCTAAACTCAAATATTAAGTTTGAATACATTGAAAATACACCTTTAGAGGCATTCATGCTTGAAGGGAAAATTACTCCGCAAATGCAAAAAATCCACTGCGAACAAAAAGGATATAAACAGCTAGGCTATTTCCCCAATTTAACGAATCCCACAAGTTTGAATGAGAAGATCATGTGGCTTGCATTAAACTATAAAAACCCCGATATTGCTGTAGCCACAGATAAAGGGACAGCAAAAGATTGGATTGGTTCCAAAGTCGGCTATGAACATATTGTTCCGCTGATTGGGGTATATGATGATGTGAACTTAATTGATTTTGCTAAACTACCTGATCAGTTCGTTGCCAAATTGAACGACGGATGGGGTGCAGAGAAGGTAATGGTTGTGAGAAACAAGTCCGAGTTGAATGTCGACCAGACGAAAGCGGTACTCTCTTCTTGGCTTTATCCCTGGAATAATTATTATTATCAAAATCTCTGCATAACTGATGAAAAAATGCTTAAGCCTACAATTGTAATTGAGGAGTATTTGGAAGACAACGGCCAATTAGATCTCAATGACTATAAGTTCTACTGTTGCAATGGTGAACCTAAATTTGCCCTAGTGGTAACAGATAGGGGGACTGAGAACCAAACTCGCTCTTTTGTTGACATGGATTGGAAGGTTTTGCCTGTTAACAGAAACGGTAAACTCAGCAATGAAAATGTAAAGAAGCCCAGCGGTTTCGATGAAATGGTTTCTATGTGCCGAAAGCTTTCAAATGGATTTCCGTTTGTTCGCATAGATTTTTACCAAGCGAATGGAAAGGTTTATGTTGGAGAAATGACATTTACTCCCGGCATGTTCCTCAGATTTAATCCCAGATCATGGGACTACAAACTTGGTGAATATTTACAGCTTCCTGAATTAACAGAATATAATAATTGGAGGGGAAGGTATGCACAAAGATTGGAAGAAATTAAATGAACAATATTCTGCTGATCGCAAAAATTTTTACGAAAAAGTAGATAACTCAAGAAGACTTGATGAAATGTTCTCTAAAATTCCAGAAGATATGCAAGCTGATGAACCCCTAACTGAAGATGAAATACGCCAGATCAATGATTTTTATGAAAAGTATAGGTTTGCATACCCCAATATTGACTATAAATCATTTCAAACATTCAAGAATCGGTGCGGAAAATTTAGTGTTAACCATTGTCCTGGTGCAATAAGGACCGAATACTTTAATAAACATTTTGTCGACGTTTACTATTCCAATCCGTTTCAAAACAAAGTCATGCTCGACTTTCTGTACCCTACAATTAACAGACCCAGAACTATCGTGCGGAGGATGAATGGGATTTACTATGATATAGATTATCGTCCCATATCTTTGGAAACAGCATTAAAGATTTGCGGAGATTATTTAGAAAACAAAGGCGATTTGATCCTCAAAATTAATAATACTGGTGGTAGTGCAGGGGTAACCGTGTTAAAGCAAGGCAAAGGAACTGCATCGACCCTTCAGGAATTGATAACGAAGAAATGGATTGTAAATGCATTTGTTGTTCAGGAGATGATGGAACAGAGCGATTTTATGAAAGCTTTTAACCCTACTTCCGTGAACACAATACGTATAACAACATTCCTTTGGAAGGGAAAAGTAATCCCGCTTGCAGCATTGATTAGAATCGGGAAAAAGGGAAATGAGGTAGATAACTTCAGCGCTGGTGGATCGCTGCTAGGCGTGGACATGGATACAGGAAAGTGCTTTAACTGGGCTATGCAGAAGGACAATAGAAAGATCACCAAACTCCCATCTGGTTTGGACTTAGAAAGCACCGACTACTATGTGCCCAACTTTAATCTTGTGAAAGAATCTGTCACCACTCTGCATTATCGCATACCATATATCAGACTGATTTCCTGGGATATTGCGCTGGATAAAAACGATGTACCCACGTTGATTGAATGCAACTTTGGTGGCATGATACAGATTCATGAGGCAATAACGGGCCCACTTTTTGGTGATCTTATGAAAGAACTCCTCGATGAATACCTTGTAAAGAGATTCTTTTTCAAATTTGCGACAGAGGATTTTGTTTGTAAGGAATTTTGCGACCATATTGCCATTGTTGAATATATTGGTGAATCTGAAAATGTAGTAGTACCGGAGAAAATATACGATAAGCCGGTTACGGTAATAGAGCCTACAGCTTTTCACGGATGCAAAATAGCAAATTATTCCGTTCCGACTCGTTTGATGAGACAGTGCGCTAATGCATTATAGGATTAAAGTCGTAAAATGTTGCTTTTTATGTTAAATAAATGTAAACGCCACCAGTTCCTCTTTGAGGAACTGGTGAAGCGAGACTTCAAAAAGAAATATAAGCGCACGGTACTGGGGATGGCCTGGAGCGTGTTGTCACCGCTGCTTACGCTGCTGGTGATGAAGCTGGTGTTTACTCAATTTTTTGGTCGGAATATGGAGCACTACACCATTTACCTGTTCTGTGGAAACCTGATCTTTGCCTTTTTCAATGAATCCACGAGCCAGGGCATGAGTTCGCTTCTGAACAATGCCAGCATCTTTACTAAGGTGAATGTGCCCAAGTATCTGTTCCTGTTTTCCAAAAATGTTCAGTGCCTCATCAACTTTGGGCTGACCTTGTGCGTGTTCGTGCTGTTTTGCATTCTGGACAGGATCACCTTTACCTGGCGGTGGATTCTGCTACTCTATCCCATTTGCCTTTTGGTCTGCTTCAACATCGGCGTGGGGCTGATCCTGTCGGCGCTGTATGTGTTCTTCCGGGACATTCAGTATCTTTGGGGCGTATTCACCCAGCTGCTGATGTATATGTCGGCCATTTTCTACACAATTGACAGCTACAGCCCATTGGTTCAAAACGCCTTCCTTCTGAACCCGGTGTACCTTTTTATCCGCTACTTTAGGAAGATTGTCATTGAGGCTGCTATACCCACCCTTTGGTTCCATCTGCTGATGGCCTTTGATGTGGCGCTGGTACTTGGCCTGGGCTGCTGGATGTATAAGAAATACAACCATCGGTTCCTGTACTATGTGTGAGGTGGACAGATGAGCATACTGGAAGCAAAAAACGTGTCCATCCGTTACATAACAGGGGACTTTAAAGACATCGGATTAAAGGAATATATTCTCCGCCGCATCAAGCATAACTACCATGTGACCGAGTTCTGGGCCGACCGGGATGTAAGCTTTACCCTGGAACGAGGTGAGATGCTGGGCATCATCGGCAGCAACGGGGCAGGGAAGTCCACCCTGCTGAAAGCCGTCTCCGGCATTATGGAGCCTACTCGGGGCACGATTCACCGGGAGGGCAGCATCGCTGCTCTCTTGGAGCTGGGCAGCGGCTTCGACGGTGATTTGACCGTAAAAGAGAATACCTATCTGAGGGGCGCCATGCTGGGCTATACCCGTCCGTTCATGGATGAAATGTATGAAAACATTATTGACTTTGCCGAGTTGCAGGAGTTTCAGGACAGGCCCTTTAAGCAGCTGTCCTCCGGCATGAAAAGCCGCCTTGCTTTTTCCATTGCCTGTCTTGTAAAGCCGGACATCCTGATTCTGGACGAGGTGCTGTCTGTGGGCGACGGTGCGTTCCGCAAAAAGAGCGAGGCCAAAATGCGGGAGATTATCGGCGGCGGCGCGACCACAATCCTGGTGTCCCACTCCCTGCCCCAGGTGCGGGAGATGTGCAGTAAGGTTCTCTGGCTCCACAAGGGACGGCAGATCGAATTCGGGGAGAATGTGCAGGAAATATGTGACAGGTATCAGCAATTTCTGGACGGCAAGCTGAAGCTTTAGAGCGTGCTGAACAATCAAGTGCTTTTCGGAGAAATTTGAAAAGCAAGCGTATAAACAGAGGGAAAACAATGTCTCATAAAGATGATTACAGACCCAGCCACCTGGCTTCAAATGAAAATAGCGAACCGAACCTGGAAGCTGGTAAAACGAAAAACAATCATGACAAACTTGGCCACAGACGCATTCATCCGGCCATATGGATTACCGCCCTTGTTCTGACTGTTCTGATAGGGGCTGGTTATCTGTGCTTCAGTCATTTCTACTCCCGGTTGAATTTTCAACTTAGCAAGGAGGATATGATCTCCACTCTGAAAGAGAGCATATCCTCCGGGGAAGTTGAAGCCGGAGAGGAACTCCCAATTGACGAGGGCTGGGACTATAAGTCGGCTGACGTCATGAACCTGCTGCTGATTGGCGTGGATAACGATTATTATGATGGCATGAATGATCGGGGCAATGCGGACGGTCTGATGATTCTCTCGGTGAATAAAAGCACAAAACAGATCGTGCTCTCTTCCCTTATGAGGGACGTAAAGGTAAGTGTGCCCGGAGCTGGGTATAAGACAAAGCTGACATTGGTGTACCACTATGAGGGGCTGGAAACCCTGATCGACACGATTGAGCAGAACTTCGGCGTTCCAATCGACAACTATGTAATGGTGAATTATCTCAGCGTTGTTGACATGGTGGATGCCATGGGCGGCATAGAGCTGGAAGTTACTTCCGATGAACTCTACTGGATGGAGCCCAAAATCAAAAACCTCAACCTGCTGCTGGGACAGGATGGAGAAGCAAACCTGCTTGACCCAGCTCAGGCGGGTACATTGACACTCAATGGGATCCAGACTGCTGCTTATCTCCGCATTCGCTATGCCGGCAATGGAGACTTTGACCGCACCGAGAGAGCCAGAACCGTATTGATGGCGCTGGCGGATAAAGCCAGGGGCATGAAGATGAAAGAGATGCTTGGTTTAGCGGACCGGGTGTTACCACAGATTACCACAGACCTGAGTCAAACCAGGACGCTTTCCCTGCTGATGAGTTTGCCCAAATACCTGGGCTATGACATGGTTTCCAACCGTATTCCCATTGATGATTCCTGGTACTTTGAAAACAACAGCAACGGGTCTTTTGTAATCATTGACTATCCCGTAAACAGGGAATTTCTATATCGCTCAATTTATGAGGGGACGAGCGAATAAAAACGGGTCTATATATGGAGAGAAAGATGGAGAAAAATAGAAAAGGTGGGGCGCATTTACCCCAGACCGTCAGGCGGGGAAGTAATCCCCCACGCGGGGAGTCTGTACATAAAAACAGATTTCCCACCAGAGGAAATAACGAGAATAGCAACCGGATGACGCAAAGAAGAAAAGGGGGGAAGCTTTCTCATCGGGGAATTGTAATCGGTAGCTGTGCAGGAGGTGTGCTTCTGGTGCTTCTTTCCCTTGCGTTGGTCATCACAAGTAAGCTGAATAAAATTGATTATAACGATGGAAAAGTGGCGACTCCCGGGGAACCTGCTGCTCAGGAGGAAACAAATTTCGATGTTTCCGGGCTGGAGACAAAGGAGCCTGTCCAGGCACAGACTGAGATGAAAGCAAATAAGGACGTTCTCAACATTCTGCTGTTGGGTACCGATGAGCGGGAATTGGAATTTGCCGATGATGCCCGTGCGGACGCGGTAATGATTCTTTCGCTGGACTTCAAGAATGCTACCGCCAAGCTTGTCAGTATCCAACGCGGAACAGGAATGCCCATGCTGGAGGGGCAGTATAAGGACCACTATGATATGATTACCTGCTGCTTTGCCTACGGCGGAGCAGATCTGCTCATGCGTCAGATTCAACAATGTTTTAATATCGAAGTGGATCGATATGTCCGTGTCAACCTCTGTATGCTCATCAAAGTGATTGATGTATTAGGTGGCGTGGATGTGGAATTGACGGAGCAGGAAGCCTGGTACTTGAACATCATGCGGGAAGGCGGCAGCTGTTATCCCTATCTGCATCAGGGCTTTGTCCGCGGGGACGGCAGCAGTGAAGAGTATCCCTTTGTGGAAGGGGAAAATCACCTTACCGGCGTAATGGCCCTGGCCTACGCACGTCTGCGCGCAATCGATGATGACTGGCACCGCGTCCAGCGCCAGCGCACTGTGCTTCAGGCATGCGCGGAGAAGCTTAAAGGAGCAGATCTTGCAACATTGAACGAACTGGCAGATGCGGTTCTCCCATTGGTACGAACCAACTTTACCAAGACGGAAATCGCAAGCCTTGCTCTGAAAGCGCCTGCTATGCTGAAAGCAGAAATAGATCAGATGACGATCCCGGCGGAGGGAACTTACGGCGGTATGAAAGGGCTGTTTGACCGTGATGTTCTTGCGCTGGACTTTGACGCTAACTCCCGGCTCTTGCAGGAGTTTTTGTATGGTAAGAAATGATCAAGAGGAATCAAAGATATTTCAACTGGATCAACCGATTGTCAGACATGGCCCTGGTATACATAGCCTTTCTGGCAGCGGTTTGGTTCTGGATTATTCTGCTGAAGCATGACAGGAACAATATCTCAATTCAATTTATCGGGGCAAATCCGTGGCCGGTTTTGATCCTGGCCTCTGTGTTCGTCGTTGTGTTTCAGTACGGCGGAATGTATGATTCTTTCCGCTTTCAAAAGCTTCGCACAGAAATGTGGCAGCTTTTGAAGCTCCATATTCTGTGCGTCATGCTGGGGATTGGATGTATTTTTCTCTTTAATTTGCGGGATTTTTCGCGAGGAGTCATTGCGTCCTATATTGTTATCGCATACATTCTTCTTGCCATGAAGCGAGTGACGATAAGAACCTCGCTGAATTTCGTGAGGAAAAACGGCCTAAACCAAAAGCATGTGCTCCTTGTGGGCGGCGGAACGCTTGCCAGAAAGTATATCGACTGTATAAAAACAAACCCACAATTCGGCTATCAATGTGCTGGCTATGTAGGGCAGGAAGGCACACTGGATGTGGTGGCATATTTGGGGAGCTATGACCAACTTTCTGAACTGCTGAACATTTATGAGCCTGACGAGGTGATCATTGCTCTTGAAGAGTATGATATTTCTCTCATGAACAGTGTTATCCTGAGCTGTGAAAAGCATGGGATCCGCTCCAGCATTATTCCGATTTATAACGACTATCTTCCGGCTTGCGCCACTGTGGACGCTATTGGCAATGTCAGATTGATTAATATCCGTGGCATCTCTCAGGATCTTGCGATAAATCGTGTGATAAAGCGAACCTTCGATATCCTGTTTTCCTCTGCCGTGCTGCTGCTTCTCTCACCGCTTATGCTGGCCATTGCCTTTGGGGTAAAGCTGTCAAGCCCAGGGCCTGTGCTGTTCAAGCAGAAGCGGGTAGGAAAAGAGAGAAAGACTTTTACCATGTATAAGTTCCGCAGTATGTGTGTAAACAGCCAGTCAGATACGGCCTGGAGCCGCAACAGGGATAGCAGGACAACCCGGTTTGGCGCCTTTATCAGAAAATTCAGCTTGGACGAGCTTCCCCAGTTTTTCAATGTACTGAAGGGGGAGATGAGCGTCGTTGGCCCCAGACCGGAGCTGCCGTACTTTGTGGAACAGTATAAGGATGTCATCCCTCTGTATATGGTGAAGCATCAAGTAAAGCCTGGTCTTACCGGATGGGCGCAGGTCAATGGCTATCGGGGAGATACCAGCATTGAAAAGCGGATTGAATATGATATCTGGTATATTGAGAATTGGTCAATATACCTGGATGTGAAAATCATTTTTATGACCATATTCGGGGGCATGGTTAATTCTGAGAAGAATCTTTTTAAGAAAAATCAAAAGCATGATCAGGAGCAAAAGGAAACGGTAAAGCTATGAAACAGAAGATTTTGATGACCGCCTCAAGCTTTGCCCATATTTGCTCCTTCCACCTGCCGTATATAGCAGAATTTCACAGACTTGGGTGGGAAGTTCATATTGCCTGCGGCGGTGAATACAGGGAGATTCCCTGTGTGGACAGGCAGTTCCAGCTTCCGCTTGAGAAGAAGTATTTTGCGGCGGCAAATTTCAAAACGCTTGTCATACTTCGCCGGCTGATGCGTGAACAGAACTACGACCTGGTGGTTGCACATACCTCTCTTGCCTCGTTTTTTACACGGATGGCAGAGGTGGGGCTCAAGTCCCGGCCGAGAACGATTAATGTGGTGCACGGCTACCTCTTTGACGGAAATACCGGTAAGGTAAAAGCTGCTGTGCTGAAAATGGCTGAACACCTGGCCTCACCGCAGACGGATATGATCCTCACCATGAACCGTTTTGACACGCAGTGGGCGAAGAAAAACTTCCCAAAGAAAACGATCCGGCAAATTCCTGGAATGGGCGTTGATGCGTCCAAACTGAAGCAAACAGATGAATTGTCCATGGCCGGAAGCTCCGATGCTCTGCTTACCTTGGTCTATCCGGCTGAGTTTTCCAAACGAAAGAATCAGGCGATGCTGATCAGGGGCATGCCCCTGTTGCCAAACCAGGTACGGTTGGTTCTGCCGGGGGAAGGGGCTCTGTTGGAGCCTTGCAAAGCACTGGCAAAAAAGCTGGGGGTGGATGACCGGGTCGATTTTCCGGGTTTCGTTTCGGACATCGGAAGTGTGCTGGCCCGTGCTGATATCGCTGTGTCGTCCAGCCGATCTGAAGGGCTGCCGTTCAACCTTATGGAGGCGATGTTCTGTGGCCTGCCGATTGTTGCAAGCAATGTAAAAGGGAACGCAGACCTGGTGACCGACGGAATGACAGGCTTCCTTTTCCCCTATAATGACGAAAAAGCCTTTGCTACTGCGGTAAAAAAGCTTCTGTATCACAGAGCGCTTTTGAGGAAAATGGGAGAAGCTGGACGAAGCAATGCGGAAGCGTTTACTATCCTGCGAGTGCTGCCGATTGTGATGAACGCATATCTGGAGTGAAAACATCTGGATGTTTCACCTTGAAGCTATGGATATGCAAAAGAGTTTGCTTTCCGACCAAAGGGACTTTTTTTGACAAGCTGTTGAATCCCCCGGGTAAATCAAAAGATTTACCCGGGGGATTCATTGAAAAACGATATTCTGTTTTAGTAAACGATGATTAAATCGGCAAGAGTGGATTGCGAGAAAATTTGTGTTCTGATAAAGGCACTTTTTTGCAGGAATACTTTGTGTATTGCAAGAAAAAGTGACGAAATCAGGGCGCTAATTTTCCGCAAGACACCGCAGGCGATTTATTCAGCGTTTACTTTACGCGAAGAAACGATTCCGGAATGCCACGCCGGTGGGACTGGCGGCCACGCCGCCCTTACCGGTCTCCTTCAGGGCGCTGGGCAGACTGTCGCCTACCTGACGCATGGTGTCGATCACCTCGTCCACCGGGATGGCAGAGCCAATGCCGGCCAGAGCAAGCTCAGCCGCGGTGAGAGCGTTCATTGCGCCGATGGCGTTTCGCTTCACGCAGGGAACTTCCACCAGACCCGCCACGGGGTCACATACCAGGCCCATCAGGTTTTTCAGCGCAATGGCAACGGCAGATGCCATTTGCCGGTTGCTGCCGCCATGGAGGAACACAAGGGCGGCGGCAGACATGGCGGAGGCGCTGCCGATCTCCGCCTGACAGCCGGCCTCAGCCCCGGAGATGGAAGCGCGGTTGGCGATCACCGCCCCAAAGCCTGCCGTAATGAAAAGCGCCTTGACAAGCTCTTCCTCCGGCACCGCAAATTTTTCCGCATAGGGGAACAGCACCGCCGGGATCACACCGCAGGCGCCGGCAGTGGGCGCGGCCACAATGCGGTGCATACAGGCGTTGCACTCGCCCATGCGCAGTGCGCCGGCCAGTATCTTGCCGATAAAATCACCGCTGATGGACTTGCCAGCCTCAACCTGGGTTTTCATCTTTTCCGCCGCGCCGCCTACCAGACCGCTGGGGGAGCGCTGCTGCGGGTCATAGGAGTTGTCGGCGCTGCGCATGGCGGCGAGACGTTTTCCCATCTCCGCCAGGGATTGCTCCTGGCTTCTGCCGCTCTCCTCGCAGTCGGCCCGCATGATGCAGGCCCAGAGGGGGAGACCCATTTCCTCCGCCCCACGGAGCATATTTTCAACAGAATCAAAATTCATTCGTTCCACCTCCTCAGGGGTTGATCACCACAGCGTCCAAAATATCCGGCATTGCCTTGATCCGTTCGGCCAGCGCGGCGTCCAGGGGAGCGTCGCATTCGATGACCATGACCGCCTCGCCGCCTCTGGCGTTTCGGGTAACCTGAAAGGTGCCAATGTTGATATTGCACCGGGCCAGCATATACGAAACATCGGCAACGCTTCCCGCCTTGTCCTCATTGCGGACGATGAGGGTGGGCACATCCGCCGAGAAGCTCAGCTTCATGCCGGACAGCTCCCGAATCTCCATGCGGCCGCCGCCGATGGAAGCGCCGATCACTTCAAGGGGAGCGGTGTCTCCCTGGCCCCAGACCTTGATCAGCACGCTGTTGGGGTGGGCGTCCCGCAGCTGAATTGTGGAAAAGGAAAAGACAAGCCCGGCCTCCTCCGCACAGGTGAAGGCGTCCGGAACGCGGGTATCGTCCGGCTCAAAGCCCAGCAGGCCGGCGATCAGCGCCTTATCCGTGCCGTGCCCGCGGCCGGTGGCGGCAAAGGAGCCGTGCAGATAAAGCTCCGCCTTCACCGGCGGCTTGCCCAGCAGCTTGCGGGTGACAAGCCCGATTCTGACTGCGCCCGCCGTGTGGGAGCTGGAAGGACCTACCATAATGGGGCCAATGATCTGAAAAATATCCATGTCTTATCTCCCGAAAAATGAGAATTGAAGTGGGATTTCCTTGGCACAGCATATCATATTTGCCGGTAAATGGCAATGAGATTTGTTTTTGCGTAAGAGAACAAAACGCATATTTAGTTGAAAATCCACAGGAAAATCGAAATAAAAAGGTATATACCAACTTGAAAAGTATAGTTTCCACCCCGGCTGAAAATGTCGGCTCAAGGAGGACGTGGACAGCTGCGAATGGATGTTGGGGCAGTTCATTGCCTTGGATGACTGCCCCAATTTTTTTGCACCCTGTTGGCTGGCCGGGGGTATTGTAAATCCGGGAAAAATATTATAAAATACGCAAGATATAATCGAATGGAGTGCGCTATGGATAAACGACTTGAACGAATCCTTCCCCGGGTGCAGAAGCCTGCCCGTTACACCGGGGGCGAGTATAACCAGATCATAAAGGATAAGGCCGCTGTGGATATCCGTCTGGCCTTCTGCTTCCCGGATACCTATGAGATCGGCATGTCCAACCTGGGTATGAGCATCCTCTACCACACCATGAACAGCCTGGACTTCGTCTGGTGTGAACGGGTCTTTGCCCCCTGGGGGGATATGTACGAGGAAATGAACAAGGCCGGCCTGCCCCTCTACGCCCTGGAAAGCGGGGACAGCCTGGATCAGTTTGACGCCCTGGCCTTCTCCGTGGGCTATGAGATGGCCTATACCACCGTGCTGGATATGCTGCATATGGCGGGCCTGCCCCTGCGCAGTAAGGACAGACCGGCCCTTCTGCCCCTGGTGTTTGCCGGCGGCTCCGCCGCCGTGAATGCGGAGCCGGTGGCGGACTTTATGGACCTTTTCGTCATCGGCGAAGGGGAGGAGATGAATAATGAGCTGCTGACCCTGCTGCACCGGGCCAAACAGGCGGGCTGGAGCAAGAAGGAGTTCCTCATCCAAGCCGCTCAGATTCCCGGGGTGTATGTGCCCTCCCTCTATGATATCAGTTATAAACCCGACGGTACGCTGGCAAGCATCACCCCTTTGGACGGCGCACCGGAAAAGGTTACCAAACGCATCGTTCTGGATTTTGATAAGGCCCCCTTTCCCACCAGTCCCATCGTCCCCTCCACCGAGGTGGTGCATGACCGGGTGAATCTGGAGCTGTTCCGGGGCTGCGTCCGTGGCTGCCGCTTCTGCCAGGCGGGGCATATCTACCGCCCCATCCGGGCCAAGAAGCCGGAGACTTTGATTCGGCAGGGCATCGAATGTCTGAAAAATACCGGCCACCAGGATGTGACCCTGCTCTCCCTCAGCACCAGCGACTACCGGCACCTGAACCAGCTGTGCGACGGTATGCTGGAATACTGTGAGAGCCGCAGCATCGGCCTGTCCCTGCCCTCCCTGCGGGCGGATAACTTCTCCATGGAGCTGATGGAAAAGCTGCAAAAGGTACGCAAAAGCGGCCTGACCTTCGCCGTGGAAGGGGGAAGCCAGCGCCTGCGGGACGCCATCAATAAAAATGTCACGGAGGAAGACCTGCTCCACACCTGCGCTATCGCCTTTGCCGGTGGCTGGAACAACGTGAAACTCTATTATATGCTGGGCCTGCCCACCGAAACCGATGAAGACATTGTGGGCATCGCCGAGATGGCCAACCAGGTGCTGCATTGCTGGCGGCAGAACGCCAGCAATAAGAACCGGGGCGTGAAAATCACCATCTCCACCTCCTGCTTCATCCCCAAGCCCCATAGCCCCTTCCAGTGGGAGGCCCAGATCAGCAAGGAGGAATACCTCCGCCGGGTGGAACTGCTCCGTTCCAGCATCATGGCCCGGAACGTGACCTACAACTGGCATGACGCCGAGACCAGCGTCATCGAAGCCGCCCTCTCCCGGGGGGACCGGAAGCTGAGCGCCGTCATCGAGGAAGTCTGGAAAAACGGCGGCCGCCTGGAGGCCTGGTCCGATTACTTCAGCTACCAGCGCTGGGTGGACGCCTTTGCCAAGTGCGGCCTGGACATGGGCTTTTATGCCTCCCGGGAGCGGGGCGAAAACGAGCTGCTGCCCTGGGATATGATCGATGTAGGGGTCCGCAAGGCCCACCTGCTCCATGAGCGGCAGCAGTGCTTTGCCTCCGCCCTGTCCCCGGATTGCCGCAAGCAGTGCTCTGCCTGCGGCGCTGCCCGTCTCCTGAAAGGAGGAAAGTGTGATGGATAAGCTGCGCCTGCGCTTTGAAAAAACCGGCCGTGCCGTTTATATCTCCCATCTTGACCTGATGCAGACCATGCAGCGGGCCTTTGCCCGGGCGGCGTATGATTTGAAATATTCCGAGGGCTTCAACCCCCACCCCCAGATCTCCATCCTGCTGCCCCTGTCCGTGGGGGCTGCCAGCCGGTGCGAGCTGATGGACTTCAAGCTGAAAACGGATGTGGACCTGCAGGAACTGCCCCGGCGGCTCACCGCCGTCCTGCCGGAGGGCATCCAGGTTACGGACTGCTATGAGTCCCAGCGGAAGGTGGCCCAACTGAAATACCTGCGGATTCAGGGCGCTTTTGAGTATGATGACCGGGACCCTGCCGCCATGGCCGGGGAACTGAGCAACTTCTTTGCCGCGCAGGAGATTGTCATCACCAAAAAGACCAAGCGGGGCTTTGGTGAGGCGGACATCAAGCCCGCCATCCGGGAGATCGCTTTTACCGCCGCGGACCAAGCCGTTACCCTGGAGGCGGTGATCTCCGCCCAGGAGCCCACCCTGAACCCGGAGCTGCTGGCCGAGGCCCTGCGCCAGAAAGCGCCGGCTCTGGCCCCGGACTTTGCCAGGTTCACCCGCGTGGAAACCTATGACGCCAATATGGAAATTTATCGCTAAAATAAGAAAAAGCCCTTGCATTCCCTGGGGAAATGTGTTATCATACCAAGGCTTGTGCGGTGAAGCGCACAGCGGTATAGAAAGGCGGTCCGCTGCCGAGGCCGAGGCCCTCCGGTAAGAACGTCTATATGAAGGAAGGATTAGATTATGGATCTGGTCAAAATTCTCAGCGAAAAGTACATGAAGCCTGAGCTGCCTGAGATGAACGTGGGCGATACCGTCCGTGTTCAGGTTCTGGTCAAGGAAGGCAACCGTGAGCGCACCCAGGCTTTCGAAGGCACCATCATTGCCAAGAAGCATGGCGGCATCAACGAGACCATCACCGTCCGCCGCATTTCTTACGGCGTCGGCTGCGAGAAGGTCTTCCCCGTGCATTCTCCCTCCATCGTCTCTGTCACCACCGTCCGCAAGGGCAAGGTCCGTCGGGCCAAGCTGTACTACCTGCGTGACCGCGTGGGCAAGAAGGCCAAGGTCAAGGAGCGCATCTGAAAAAGCAAAATGGCAGTCCCGTTTTCGGGGCTGCCTTTTGTTTTGCCCTGCTGTTTGCGCAAAATGAATTCCGAACTTTACAGAATGCCGCATTTGCTGTAAAATGGGATGGCATATGAATGATTTGTGAGGATGTCTGAATGAAACGAATCGCATTCTTTCAGGATAATCTTGACGTGGGCGGCATCCAGAAATCCCTGGTGAACCTCCTGCGTAACTTCGACTATGAGCATTTTCAGGTGGACCTCTACCTGTCGGACAGGCGCTCCTTCTGGAAGGTGGATTTCCCGCCTCAGCTGAATATCAAGTACCTGAAGCATATCCCCCGGGTCTGTTCCTTTATCCCCTTTGACACGGCAAAGAATATGGTCAGCCTGGACTTTGGGGATTGCGGGGAGTATGACCTGGCGGTGGACTTCAATTCCTACCAGTTCTCCTGTGCCCTGGGCGCCCTTACCGTTCCCGCTAAGCGCCGGGTCATGTGGATTCACAATAACGTCTCCATCAAGCTGGAGAATGAGTGGAAGTACCGGGTACTGTGGCATAATTTCAAGGATAAATTCAAGTATTACGATGGTTTTGTGGGCGTGTCCCAGGGGGTGATCGAGCCGTTTATGGCAAGCGCCGGCATTTTTGACCCTTCCAAGTTCACCGTCATTCAAAACACCATTGACACCGCAGAAATCTATACCAAGGCCCGGGAGGAGACGGATTTTGCCCCGGACCCCAACAAGCTGAACTTTGTGGCCATTGGCCGCCTCTGCCACCAGAAGGGCTATGACCTCATGCTGGAAGCCTTCGCCAAGGCCAGCCGCCAGCGGGATGATCTCCACCTTTATATCATCGGCGATGGGGACAAGCGCTTTTTCCTGGAGTACCAGCGGGACAGCCTGGGCCTGACGGATAAGGTCACTTTCCTGGGCCAGCAGACAAATCCCTTCCGGTACATGGACAAGATGGATGCTTTTGTCTCCACCTCCCGCTATGAGGGCCAACCTTTGAATGTGATGGAGGCCAAGGCCCTGGGCCTGCCGCTGTATTGTACCAAGAATCTGGAAAAATACAGCGAGGGCCTGGAAGGGTATGAGGATATCGTCTCCGCCCTTGTCTCCGCCCGCCGGGTGCCCAAAACCCGGGACGACCTGCATGAATACAATGGGGAAATCATCCGCCGCATCAAGCAGCTGGCGGAGCCCAAGGTGGAAATTTCCCCCAGGAAAAAGACCGTCAATATCATCGCCCTGCACCTGGGCGTGGGCGGTGTGGAGAAGGCCATCATCAGCATGGCCAACCTCTTCGCCCAGCGCTATGAGGTGAACCTTTTCAGCGTCTACAATATGCCCGGCTCCCCGGCCTTCCCGGTGGACAGCCGGGTGCACGTCCTGTATATGCTGCGGGATATTCCCAACCGGGAGGAATGGAAGGCCGCCCTTCGGGGTCTGCATCCCGTCCGCTTTGTGCGGGAGAGCATTCGCAGCGTAAAAATCCTTCTGGGCAAAAAGCGGGCCGTCCGGCGGATCATCCAATCCATAACCGACGGCGTGCTCATCACCACCCGGCACGAAGACAATGTGCAGCTATCAAAATACGGCGCCGACGGCGTGCTGAAAATCGGTCAGCTGCACCATGACCACCGCTTTGAAAAGAAGTATGTCCGTGGCTTTCAGAAGCGGTACGGCGGTATCGATGTGCTGGCTTTGCTGACGCCCCAGCTGGTCTCAGAAGCGGCGGAACTGATGCAGGGGCATAACAGCCACACCAGACTGGTCTATATCCCCAACTTTTTGGAACATTATCCTGCCGACCCGCTTGCCGGCTCTCGGGAGAAGATTGTCCTTGCTGCCGGCCGCCTTACCGAAGTCAAGCGCTTCGACCTGCTGATCCGGCAGTTCGCCCATATCCATGACCGGGTTCCGGACTGGAAGCTCCGCATCCTGGGCGACGGCGAGGACGAGGAAAAGCTCCGCGCCCTGGTGCGGGAGCTGGGGGCCCAGGAGTATATCATCCTTGCCGGGCGGAAAAACGGCAGGGAAGTGGAGCAGGAGATGTGCGCCGCCTCCTTCTTTGCCATGTCCTCCCGCTCGGAGGGCTTCCCCTTTGTCCTGCTGGAGGCCCAGAGCTGCGCCCTGCCCATCCTGGCCTACGACGTGCGTGTTGGCCCCGGCTTCATCGTCCACCAGGGGCAGGACGGTTACCTGGTGCCGGAAGGGGACCAGGACCTGTATGAGCAGCGGATGCTGGAAATGATGGCTGACCCTGCGCTGCTGCGCCGGATGGGGGAGAAAGCCACGGAAGAAGCAAAACAATTCTCCCTGGAAAATGTAGCGGAGAAATGGTATTCGGTGATCGAAAATGAAGAATGAAACGATGCTCAACGCAATAGGGACCTTTGTCCGCAACCACTGGCTGATGCTGCTCATCGTCATCCAGCCTTTGCTGGATGTGCTGGCCTTCTGGACCAAGAGCCCGGATGGCACCCTGGCGGGCTATATCCGCCTGGCCATCATGCTGCTCTTGCCGCTGTATCTGCTCTTTACGCTGAAGGAGAAGAAGCGCTTCATCCTGTCCATGGCCGCCATTGCCCTGGTGTGCCTGCTGCATATCCTCAACTGTATGCGTGTTGGCTATGTGAGCATGGCCTTTGACATCTCCTATGCGGCCAAGACCGCCCAGATGCCCATTCTGGCCGTCTGCTTCATGCATTGCATCCGCAACGAGCAGACCCGGAATCAGGCCTATTGGGGCCTGTTTTTTGCCGCCGCCATCACCGCCGCCTCCGTTGCCCTGTCCTGGCTCACCGGCACGTCCAACGTGACCTATGGCGTGGGCCTGGGCATCAGCGGCTGGGTCATTGACGATAACCGCTGCGCCAACAGCGTTATTGTGGTCACCCTTGCGGCCTTCTCCGTGTTCTGCGCTGTGAAGTCCGATAAGCTGCTGGTGAATATTCTGGTGCCTGCCCTGGCCCTTCTGGTGCTGCTTTCCAACGGCACCAAGGCCTGCTATCTGGCCGTCTATGTGATTTTTACCGGTTTTGCCCTGTTCCTGATTGCCGAGAAGTTCCTCAAGGGTACGGAGCTGAAAAAGCCTGTGGTCATCACCCTCCTGGCCCTCTCCCTGCTGGCGGTTGTACTTACGCCGCTTACGCCCATGTATAAGGTGCGCTTCGCCCAGACCAGCTTCGCTGAGCAGAACCAGGGCGAGGTGGAGACAAAGCTCCAGGAATTGGGCTATGATATTGACGCCCTCACCGACGAGGAGAAGCTCAGCGACCCGGTGGTGCGGCAGGTGTACGAGGACTATTACCGCAAGATGCTCTGGTGCATCATGCCCAACATGTTTGACCGCTTCACGCTGGATGAGATCGTTCAGAAGTACGACTATACCACCGATGCCAAGACCCTGATTGATGTCCGCCAGATCAAGAGCACCTATGCTGCTTTGATGTGGGATCACAGCGATTCCTTGACCCACCTCTTCGGCATCGATGTTTCGGATATCTGGCTTACCGGCAGCTGTGACCTGGAGAACGATTGGCCTGCCATCTATTACTATTACGGCATTGTGGGCTTCGGGGCCTACCTGGCCTTCCTTCTCTATTTTGTCTTTCTCATCATCCGGCGGCTGTTCAGAAACTTCAAGACTGCTTTTACTGCGGACAACTTCATCCTGCTCATCACCTTTGCTTTGCTGGTGGGCCTGGCCCAGTTCTCCGGCTCCGTTCTCCGCCGGCCCAATGTGTCGGTGTATATGTCTCTGGTGTTGGGGCTGATCTATTACCAGACTGTGGTGAAGCCCGCCAATGAAGAAAACGACCTTTGGAGAAAACTGTAATGAAGCTGAGTATTATTGTCCCGGTCTATAATGTGCTGCCCTATATCCACCAGTGTCTGGACTCTCTTGTGGGTCAGACCATGGAGGATTATGAGATCATCCTCATCGACGACGGCTCCACCGACGGCACCGCTCAGGTACTGGCGGAGTATGCCGCCCGTTACCCGGAGAAGATCGTTCTCAAGCGGGTGGAAAACGGCGGCCAGGGCCGTGCCCGGAACATCGCCATTGACATGGCGAGAGGGGACTACCTGGGCTTTATCGACAGTGACGACTGGATTGACCCCACCATGTACGAAAAGCTGTGGAAGCGGGCGGAGGAAACCGGGGCGGACGTGGTGGTCTGTGATTTCCTCGCCAAGTACAGCGACGGCCGGGAGGAGCTGCTGCCCGCCTGCATCCAGGAGCATTGGCTGGCCTCTGCCGGCTCTGCCTGCAATAAAATCTTCCGCCGCTCTCTGGTGGGGGATACCCGCTTTGCCGTGGGCCTCTGGTATGAGGATTTCTATTTCTCCGCCATGATGCTGCTCCTGTCCAGACATACGGAGTTTATCGGGGAGCCCCTGTATATCTACCGGCGGGGCCAGCAGTCCACCATGAAAAACAACAATTCCGCCAAGAACCTGGATATGCTCACCATCATGGATATGCTCGCTGACTACATGCTGCCCCATGGCTTCCGGGCGGAGTTTGAATTTTTCCTTGTGAACCATGTGCTGCTGGACAGCGTGAACCGGGTGGCCCGGCAGGATACGCCGGATAAAAGGGAAGTGCTCTATCAGCTGCTCGCCTATGTCCGCAAGCATATCCCGAAGCTTTCCCAATGCGAAAGCTACCGCCGGGAGAGCCGCAACCGCCGGCTGATTATGCTGCTCAACTATCGTGGGCTGTATGGTTTGAGCCAGTGTATTCTCAACGCCAAGGCCCGCCTTTCCGGCAGATAAATGTAATCATATCTCATAATGAGACAGTCAAAAAACTGCACCGCAAGGAAGGAGAACGCTTCCGCAAGCCTTCCCCTGGAGGGGAAGGTGCCCAGTGCGCACACTGGGCGGATGAGGTGGAAATCCTGCGTTTTTGACGGAAGCTTCTGATTATTCCCCATTTTTACTTGCCACCTCATCAGTCAGCCTATGGCTGCCAGCTTCCCCTCAAGGAGAAGCCTTTGACTGGTAGAACCCCTATGTGCAGCATCTAAAACAGACTTTTTTGACAGACTGCGAAACTGGAGAAGCGTTTTGCTTCTCCAGTTTCGTTATATTTTCTTGTCTTTCATTCGGTTGTTCAGCGTCATCAGCAAATGCACAATCCCGCGCATCCGCCGCCGCAGCAGATGATCCAGCAGCTTGTGCTGCCGGCTCATTTTTTTCACATAGGGGTTTTCCCGGTAGTCCGGGAATTTTTGCAGAAAGGCCTGCATCAGCTCCTCCTGCACCGGGCTTTTCCAGTCCGCCAGGTTGGCCCGCACCGAAGAGGTGAGAAAAACGCAGTGAAAAGCCAGGTATTCCAGCACATCCTTCAACTGCTCATAGCGGCCCTGGGCTTTGTAGAAATCGATCAGCTCCTCCACCGCCGGGATGATCTCCAGATTCCGCTGTACCTTCTGTGTGTTGGTGACGGAGCCGGGCCTCTGCACGTAGCGGTGCAGCGCCTTGGGAATATACAGGATTCTGTCTGTAAAGGCGTAAAGCTTTGGTATTGTCCGCAGATCCTCAAACCACACCCGGGGCGTAAAACGGATATGATTGTTCATAAACAGCTCCCGGCGGAACAGCTTGTTCCACACGTCCGGCCCCTCCAGCAGCAGCTCCGGGTACGTGTCCAGCGACAGGTTCTCCTGCCGCTTACAGCCTGCCATATATTTCAGCTCCCGCCCCTCGGTATTTACGGCAATGGAGTCAAAGATGCAGATGTCAAAATCCTGCTCCGTCAGAGCCAGCAGCTCCTCCATGCTCCCGGGAATCAGGTAGTCGTCGCTGTCGATAAAGTAGAGAAATTCACCCGCCGCCGCATCGATGCCCACGTTCCTCGCCTGCCCCTGGCCGCTGTTTTCAATGCTGATCAGCCGCACAAAACCGGGACATTCCCGCACATAGCCTTCCGCAATCTCGGCCGAGCGGTCCTGGGTGCCGTCGTTGACAATGATTACCTCATAGCCCGGCTCCCGACCTGCGGCCAGCCGCTGCCGGCCCGGCTCCACTACCGAGTCCAGACACTTGGCGATGTAGTCCTCCACGTTGTATACGGGTATGATCACGCTGAGCTTTGGCATATCCCATCCCTCACTTATGCTTGACTTTGCTGTTAAGCCCCATCAGGAAGCGGACGGCGCCGTACCATTTCTTTTCCATCAGCCGGCTCAGCAGCTGGTACTTCTTCGGCGCCGCCTTCACATAGGGGTTCTGCCGGAAGTCCGGGTATGTTGCAAGGAAATTGTCCACCAGCTCATCCAGCACCGGGCTCTTCGGGTCTGCCAGACAAATCCGCACCGGCGCCACAAGAAACTGGTTGTAGAAAGCAATATAGGTGAATTCGTCCCGATAGGCTTCGTATTGCCCTTTGCCTTTATAGTATTGGCTCAAGTCCTCTATAGCGTCAATCAACTCCAGATTCCGCTTCAAATTGGCGGAATTGATGATGGAGCCGGAACGCTGCAAATACACATACCATTGCCGGCTGTCCGCCACAATGCGGTCGGTCATCAAATACAGCTTCGGCATCGTGCGCAGATCCTCGTACCAGACCCGCCCGGGGAAGCGCAGTCCGCTGTCCATAAACAGGCTGCGGCGGCAGAGCTTGTTGCAGCCGGAGGGCGGGCACAGCAGCAGCTCCGGGAAATCCTTCAGGGCCACCGCTCCCTCCTTGGGGCAGCTGCGGATATCGTCCAGCACCACCCCCGCCTCCGTCACCGAAAGCATCCCGAAAATGCAGATGTCAAAATCTTCTTCCAGCTTTTCCAGCATCTCCGGCACCGCGTTCTCCCGCAGCCAGTCATCGCTGTCCAGAAAGCATACGAATTCGCCCCGGGCAGCCTCCAGGCCGGTGTTTCTCGCCGCGCCCAGGCCGCCGTTTTCCTGCTGGATCAGCCGGATCAGCCCCGGGTAACGCCCCGCGTAGTCCGCCGCGATCGCCCCGGAGCCATCGGTGGAGCCGTCGTTTACCACAATGACTTCGTAGCCTTCCAGTCCCGGAACGATCACCGAATCCAGGCATTTCGACAGATATTTTTCCACATTGTATACAGGAATCACAATGCTGAGTTTTAACATATGCCCACTCCCTTGCCTTGTTCTTCCTATCATACCATATTCCCTTCCGGCCTTTCAAGAGAAATAAGCTGCACAAAGGAGTTGCTTAACAGGGGGGATTTGGTGTATAATACTATGAATCTTTATGTGGAATGGAGATTGGCATGAGCAAACACAGTAAAAAAACAAATACAGAGCCGCCAGAACTGACCCCGCGGGAGAAGTCCCGCCGGGAGATTTATGACTGGATTTATTGCCTCAGCGTGGCGCTGATCACCTGCGTGGTCATCTTCGCCTTTTTCATCCGGCTGATCGACGTCCGGGGCACATCCATGAACCCCACCCTGAATAACAACGATAAGATGCTGGTGTCCGGCCTGTTCTATGAGCCCAAGGTTGGCGACGTGGTGGTTTTCAAAAAAGATGAGTATGACCCGGAGCGGGCGCTGGTCAAGCGTGTCATCGCCACCGAGGGGCAGGTTATCAATATGGACTTTGACCACGGCATCGTCTATGTGGACGGCGTCCCCATCGAGGAAGATTACATCATGGAGCCGACCACCAATAAGATTGACTTCATCGGCCCCCAGACCGTGCCGGAAGGCTGCGTCTTTGTCATGGGCGATAACCGCAACGCCTCTACCGACAGCCGCAAGAAAGAGATCGGCATGGTGGATACCCGCCTCATTCTCGGCAAGGCTTACGCGGTGGTCTATCCGCTGTCCCAGGTGAGGGCAATCAAATGATGGATAATCAGTATGAAAAAATGAATATCCAGTGGTTTCCCGGCCATATGACCAAGGCCCAGCGGATGATCGAGGAAAACCTGAAAATGGTGGATGCCGTTTGTGAGATTCTGGATGCCCGCATCCCCCGGTCCAGCCGCAACCCGGATATTGACCGCCTGGCGGGGGACAAGCCCCGCCTGGTCATCCTCAACCGTACCGATTTGGCGGACCCAACCATTACCGCCCGCTGGAGAAAGTACTTTGAGGCCCAGGGCCTTGCCATTCTGGAGACGGATGCCAGAAGCGGCAAGGGCGTCAACGGCTTTGCCCCTGCCATCCGCCGCCTGCTGGCGGATAAGATCAAAGAGTATGAAGCCAAGGGTCAGGTGGGCCGGCCCCTGCGGGTCATGATCCTGGGTATTCCCAACGTGGGCAAGTCCACCTTTATCAACAAGGTGGCGGGCCGCAAGGCCGCCATCGCCGGGGATAAGCCCGGCGTCACCCGGGGCAAGCAGTGGATCAATATTGACTCTGGCCTTGACCTGCTGGATACCCCCGGCATCCTCTGGCCCCGGTTTGACAGCCAGGAGGTGGGGGAGATGCTGGCCATCACCAACGCCATCAAGGCCGACGTGCTGGATAAGGAGACCCTGGCTGCCAATTTCATGCTTCGTCTGCGGCAGATGTACCCCCAGGCCATTGCCGACCGCTATAAGTTCCAGCCCGACCCGGAGATGAACGGCTTTGAGCTGCTGGAGCAGGCGGCCAGGAAGCGGGGCTTCCTGGTGTCCCGGGGTGAGTATGATATTGAGCGCATGGCCAACACCCTCCTGGGTGAGTACCATGATGGCAAGCTGGGCCGCCTGTCTCTGGAGGCGCCGGATGAATGATCTCTGGACTTTGGAGCGGGAGATTCTGCAGGAGGGGTATACCCTTCTCTGCGGTGTGGATGAGGCTGGCCGTGGCCCTCTGGCGGGGCCGGTGTGTGCCGCCGCGGTGATTCTGCCCGTGGGCCTGGAGCTTCCCGGCCTGAACGACTCCAAGAAGCTGACGGAAAAGCAAAGGGAAGCCCTGTTTATCCCTATCAAAGCGGCTGCAAAAGCATATGGAATCGCTTTTGCCACTGTGGAAGAAATTGAGAACTTAAACATCCTGAACGCTACCTTTTTGGCTATGAACCGGGCAATTTCTCAACTTTCTCCCCCACCTGAGCTGGCCTTGATCGACGGCAACCGCAACACCGGCATTTCCGTCCCCAGCCGCTGCATCGTCAAGGGGGATTCCCGCTGTGCCGACATTGCCGCAGCCTCCGTTCTGGCCAAGGTCAGCCGTGATCATTACATGCTGGAAATGGCTGAAAAGTTCCCGGAATACGGCTTTGAGCGGCATAAAGGCTATGGAACCAAGGCACATTATGACGCAATCCGGGAGTATGGCCCCTGCCCCATCCACCGGCCCAGCTTCCTGAGGAAGATGCACTGATGGATAGAAAGAACCTGGGACCCTGGGGGGAGGAGCAGGCCGCCCGCTACCTGCGCCTTCACGGCTACAGCATCCTGGAACGCAACTTTTCCTGCCGTGCCGGAGAAATCGATATTGTTGCGAAAAAAGGAAAATTCATTGTTTTTATTGAAGTTAAAACGAGAAAAAATGCTGAATTCGCGGAGGCCAGGGAATTTGTTACCTACGCCAAGCAGCGGCGGATTTTTGCCACCGCCCAGCTATATTTGTCCACCCACGACGGGGATTTGCAGCCTCGCTTTGACGTGATTGAGGTCTATGCCCCTGACGGAGAGTACAGTCGTAAAGTGAAAATTAATCACATAAAAGACGCGTTTCAGTAACTCTTCGTCGCAAATATGTAGCCCGGCGAAAGCCGGGCTTGATTCAGCAGGTGCCTCTGGGGGTGAAGGTGGAGCAGTAGGTCTCGCCCTTGGTGCTGGCCTTCTCGTTCTGCACGCTGATTCTTGCGGCGTTGCACTTGCAGTCAACGGTGTTGTACTTGCAGTTGGTCACGTCGCAGCCTACGCCGGGATTCGGGCCGGCAGTGTTTTTTTCGTACATTTTAATAGCCTCCATTTATTTGGTGTGCGCTGTTATTATCTGATTTTATTTTGTTTTTATTCGGAGGGAAAGTTCTGCCTATGGCGCTTTACGCGATCGGCGACCTGCATTTATCGTTGGGAAAAGACAAACCAATGGATATTTTTGGCGATAAATGGCAGAATCATGCCGAAAAAATTAAAGAAGGATTTTCCGCTCTCGGGGATGAAGATGTCTGTGTTATCTGTGGCGATCTGAGCTGGGGCATGGGCATGGAGGAGACCCGGGAGGATTTTTTGTTTATCAACGCCCTGCCCGGCCGGAAGATTATTTTAAAAGGGAACCACGATTATTGGTGGAGCACCGCCGCCAAGGCCAAGCGTTTTTTCGCGGAAAACGGCATTGATACCATCGATATTCTGTATAACAATTGCTTTGATTACGGCGGATATGCCATCTGCGGCACCAGAGGCTGGTTCTACGAGGAAGAAAAGGGCGGCGACCACGACAAAAAAATCATGCGCCGGGAGATCATGCGGCTGGAAGCCTCGCTGAAAGCGGCGGGGGAAAAGCCCAAGCTGGTTTTCCTTCACTATCCGCCGGTGTATCTCAAGTACAGCTGCCCGGAGATCCTGGCACTGCTGAAGGAACACCAGGTGCGCCTTTGCTGCTATGGCCACATCCACGGCAAGGGATGTGCCGCCGCTTTCAACGGCTGGCGGGATGGGACGGAGTTCAAACTGGTCTCCGCCGACTTTGTTGATTTCAGCCCGGTAAAGCTGATGGACTGAGAGGAAAAGGCATGGAATACCTTGATGTTTGTGATGAGAAAGGACAGCCTACCGGCAGCATTGTGAGCCGGAACAAGGCCCATCGGGACGGAATCCGGCACAGGACGGCCCATGTCTGGGTAATCCGGGAAGAAAAGGGACGGATACAGGTTCTGCTGCAAAAGCGCAGCGCAAACAAGGAATCTTTCCCCGGTATGTACGACACCTCCTCCGCGGGACATATCCCGGCAGGATGTGAGCCGCTGGACTCCGCGCTGAGGGAACTGCGGGAAGAACTTGGGATTGAGGCCGGGGAAGGACAGCTTTGTTATATCGGGGCCATCTGCAACCGGTATGAGGCGCAGTTCAGAGGCAAAATCTTCCGGGATAATGAGTATTGCAGCGTGTACCTGTACCGGGAGCCGCTGGATGCGGAATCCCTGCATTTACAGGCTGAGGAAGTGGAAAGGGTAGACTGGTTTGATCTGGAGCAAGTCCGGGAGGAAATTGAACATAGCCGGGAGCGTTTTTGTGTCCCCGGGGCCAGCCTGGACTTGCTGAGGCGTTTTTTGCTTAAGGAACAGGGCCGCTGACGGAACAGGGCCATTTATGCGCAAATTCATGAATTTGTCATTGATTTTACTGCAAACATCTGGTATTATGCTAAGGTGCGTGCAGACACATATATAGGAGGAAACAAAGATGATCGTAAAGAATGTAGAAAAGAAAGAGAAAAATACCGCTGCTTTTCAGGTGGAGACTGATGCTGCCGAGTTTGAGGCTGCTGTCAACGGCGCTTACCTGAAGAACAAGAGTTCTATATATATCCCCGGCTTCCGCAAGGGCAAGGCTCCCAGAGCTGTTGTGGAAGGTATGTACGGCGCTGAGGTGTTCTATCAGGACGCCATGGACGAGCTGGCCCCCAAGGCTTTCGAGCTGGGCCTGAAGGAGTCCGGCCTGCGCATCGTGGGCGCCCCCGCCATCTCTGACGTGAACGTCACCGAGGACCGCACCGTGGCTTACACCTTTGAAGTGACCCTGTATCCCGAAGTGACCCTGGGCCAGTACAAGGGCCTGAGCGCTGCCAAGGACGCTGTCAACGTCACTGACGAGGACGTGGAGAAGGCGCTGCAGGATGCGCTCAAGCGCAACGCCCGCATCCTCACTGTTGACGACCGCGAGGCCCAGATGGGCGACACCGCCAACATCGACTTTGACGGCTACCTGGACGGCGAGCGTTTTGACGGCGGCAAGGCCGAGGGCTATGATCTGGAGCTGGGCTCCGGCGCCTTCGTTCCCGGCTTTGAGGAGCAGGTGGTTGGCATGAAGATCGGCGAGGAGAAGGACGTGAACATCACCTTCCCCGAGGACTACGTTGCCGATCTGGCTGGCAAGGCCGTTGTTTTCAAGGTGAAGCTCAACAGCCTGTCCGCCAAGGAGCTGCCCGCTCTGGACGACGAGTTTGCCAAGGATGTTTCCGAGTTTGATACCTTGGAAGAGTACAAGGCCGACATCCGCGCCAAGCAGGAAGAGCAGCAGCGGGAGCAGGCGGAGAACAAGTTCCGCAGCGACATTATGCGCCAGGCCTGCGACAACATGACCGTGGAGATCCCCGACGTGATGATCGACGAGAAGCTGGAGGAGATCGTCCGCAACTACGCCGCCAACTTCGGCTTCACCGACCGGAACACCTCTCTGCAGGACCTGCTGAACATGATGGGCGTTGACGCCGCCGCTATCCGTCCCTCCGCTGAGATGCAGGTCAAGACCGAGCTGCTGCTGGATGCAGTTGCTGAGGCCGAGAATGCCGAGATCACCGAGGAGGAGACCGAGGAGTACCTCAAGCGGGTTGCCGAGGGCATCGGCGCCAAGCCCGAAGATATCAAGAGCTACTTCAGCAAGGAGTTTATTGAGGCCGAGATGAAGAAAGAGCGGGCCACCAACGCCATCATTGAGAGCGCTGTGGAGGCCAAGGCTGAATAAATTCCCGGGATTAGGGATATGCTCTCTTGGATGCTGATATTTGGAAGGAGAGTTTAATACAATGAGTTTAGTTCCTTATGTTGTGGAGCAGACCAGCAGAGGCGAGCGCTCTTACGACATTTTCTCCAGACTGCTGAACGATCGGATTGTGATGCTGTCTGAGGAAGTCAACGACACCACCGCAAGCCTTATCGTTGCCCAGCTTCTCTATCTGGAAGCCCAGGACCCGGACAAGGACATACAGTTTTACATCAACAGTCCCGGCGGCAGCGTGACCTCCGGCCTTGCGATCTATGACACGATGCAGTATATCAAGCCGGATGTTTCCACCATCTGCATCGGTATGGCGGCCTCCATGGGTGCCTTCCTCCTGTCCTCCGGCGCCAAAGGCAAGCGGATCGCCCTGCCCAATGCGGAGATCATGATCCACCAGCCCTCCGGCGGCAGCCAGGGCCAGTGCACCGATATCCAGATTCAGGCGGAGCAGATTCTGAAGATCAAGAAAAAGCTCAACGCCATCCTGGCCGGGAACACCGGCAAGAGCGTGGAAGAGGTGGAGCGGGACTGCGAACGTGACCACTTCATGACCGCCGAGGAAGCACAGGCCTACGGGCTGATCGACAAAGTCATTTACAAGCGTTGATACTTCTTTACGGGGGAACTTCAAAGTTCCCCCATGTTTTTAAGAGGGGATAACATATGGCAAGAAATGAAGACAGAAGAAGCATAAGGTGCTCTTTTTGCGGCAAGCCCCAGTCGCTGGTGGAGAGAATGATCGCCGGCAACAACTGCTATATCTGCGACGAATGCGTGCGCATGTGCGCCAGCATCGTGGGAGAGGGGGAGGCCGCCTCTGCTGTCATGGGTTATGACGGGCTGCCGCTGGAATTCAGTAAGCTGCCCAAGCCCATGCAGATCAAGGAAAGACTGGATGACTATGTCATTGGGCAGGACCAGGCAAAAAAGGTTCTGTCCGTGGCTGTATATAACCACTACAAGCGTATTCTTCACGCCGCGGAGGAGGATGTGGAGCTGCAAAAGAGCAACATCCTGCTGATCGGCCCCACCGGCAGCGGCAAGACCCTGTTTGCCCAGACCATGGCAAAGATGCTGGATGTGCCCTTCGCCATTGCCGACGCTACCACCCTGACCGAGGCGGGCTACGTGGGTGAGGACGTGGAGAACGTGATCTTAAAGCTGCTGCAGGCGGCGGACTTCGATGTGGAGCGGGCCCAGAAGGGCATCATTTACATCGATGAGATCGACAAGATCGCCCGCAAGAGTGAGAACACCTCCATCACCAGGGACGTGTCCGGCGAGGGCGTGCAGCAGGCGCTGCTGAAGCTGCTGGAGGGCACTGTGGCCAATGTGCCGCCCCAGGGCGGGCGCAAGCACCCCCACCAGGAGTTTATCCAGGTGGACACCACCAATATCCTGTTTATCTGCGGCGGCGCATTTGATGGGCTGGATAAAATCATCGAAAAGCGCACCGATAAAAAGACCATGGGCTTCGGCGCTGACATTACCAGCAGCGCAGAGCGGGATGTGGGCCAGATCCTCTCCCAGGTGCAGCAGCACGACCTGCTGCAGTTTGGCATCATCCCGGAGCTGATCGGCCGGCTGCCGGTGGTGGCCAGCCTGGAAAGCCTAGGCCGGGACGACCTGGTGCGGATTCTGACGGAGCCCAAGAACGCCATGACGAAACAATATAAGGCTCTGATGAGCATGGACAATGTGGAGCTGGAGTATCAGCCGGAGGCGCTGGAGGCCATTGCCGACAAGGCCATCGCCATGAAGATTGGCGCCCGGGGCCTGAGAAGCGTGATGGAGGGTGTGATGACCGACGTGATGTACACCGTTCCCTCTGACGCCACCGCCAGCAAGATTATTATTACCGCCCAGGCTGTGACCGAGGGCGCGGCGCCCATTGTGGAGCATCGGGCGCAGTAATGCCAGGACTCCGGAAAGGAGAAGTTTATGACTGACAACACCATACAGACAAGGACCCTGCCCCTGCTGGCGCTCAGAGGTCTGCATGTGTTCCCCGAAATGCTGCTGACCTTTGATGTAGAGCGGACGGCATCCATTGGGGCGCTGAGCATGGCCGCAAAGAGCGGGCAGCTGATCTTCCTTGCCGCGCAAAAAAGCCTTACGGCGGATATGCCCCAGGAAGAGGACATTTACCAGGTGGGCACGGTATGCCGCATTCGCCAGCAGCTGCGCCAGCCCAGAGGCAACGTATGCCGGGTGATGGTAGAGGGCCTGTACAGGGCCAGATTCCTGACGGTGAATGCTGACCCCAAGGGTTACACCGCTGAAATCATCGCGGTGCCGGACAAAGACGAGCGGGTAAGCGCCGCCAGAAGGGAAGCGCTGCTGAGAAACTGCATGTCCCTGTTTGAGGAGTACATCCAGTTCAACCAGGACATGGTAAACGAGCAACTGCTGAACCTGCTGGCCAACCCCAACGCCGCTTACGTCTCCAATTACATATCCCAGACCGTCCATTTCAATCTGGAAGATAAGCAGAAGCTGCTGGAGGAGATGTACCCCAACCGGCGGCTGGCCATGCTGTGCAAGCTGCTGAACGCGGAGCTGGATGTGCTGAACATTGAAAAAGAGCTGAACGACGCGGCCCAGGAGGCAATGAACCGCAACCAGCGGGAATACTATCTCCGGGAAGAGATGAAGGCCATCCAGGCTGAGCTGGGCGAGGACGACGATATTGAGAACTACCGGGCAAAGATTGAGGCGCTGCCGGTAAGCGATGAGATCAAGGAACGGCTGAACAAGGAGCTGGGCCGCCTTGCCAAGCAGCCCTTTGGCTCCTCGGAAGCAGCGGTGATCCGCAGTTATCTGGACGTGTGCCTGGAGATTCCCTGGGGCAAAACCACCCATGAGACCGTGAATATTGCCAAGGCCAGAAAGATTCTCGACGAGGATCACTATGGCCTGGAAAAGGTGAAGGAACGCATCTGCGAATACCTGGCGGTAAAGCAGCTGAGCCCGGAGATCAAGGGCGGGCTGATCTGCCTTGTGGGGCCTCCGGGTACCGGCAAGACCAGCATTGCCCAGAGCATTGCCAGGGCCACCAACCGCAAGCTGGTGCGTATTTCCCTGGGCGGCGTCCATGATGAGGCGGAGATTCGGGGCCACCGGCGCACCTACATCGGCTCCATGCCCGGCCGGCTGATCAGCGGCATTATCCAGGCCGGCAGCTGCAACCCCCTGATGGTGCTGGACGAGATCGACAAGCTGGCTTCCGACTACCGGGGCGACCCGTCGGCGGCGCTGCTGGAGGCTCTGGACGGCGAGCAGAACAGCACGTTCCGGGATAATTTCCTGGAGATCCCCTTTGACCTTTCTCAGGTGTTCTTTATCACCACCGCCAACTCCCTGGACACCATTCCCCGGGCTCTGCTGGACCGCATGGAGGTCATTGAGCTTTCCAGCTACACCGACGAAGAGAAGGTGCAGATTGCCAAAGAGCATCTGCTGCCCAAGCAGCGGAAGAAGCATGGCCTGCGGGCAAACCAGCTCCGGGTGGAGGACGGCGCTATCCGGGAGATGATCCGTGCCTACACCCGGGAATCCGGCGTGCGGCAGCTGGAGCGGCAGATCGCCGCCGCCTGCCGTAAGGCGGCCAGCGGTATTGCCGAGGGGAAGTTCAAGAGCCTGAGCCTGCGCCCAGGCCAGTTGGAGAGCATTCTCGGCCCGGCGGTTTACAAGCCGGATGAGATTCGCAGGCGGGATGAAGTGGGCCTGGTGCGTGGCCTTGCCTACACCGCTGCCGGCGGTGAGGTTCTGGACGTGGAGGTGGCCGTAATGGAGGGCACCGGACGGCTGGAACTGACCGGCAACCTGGGCGATGTGATGAAGGAATCCGCCAAGGCGGCTCTGAGCTATATCCGCAGCCGGGCTGCCGTGCTGGGCATTGACCCGGACTTTTACAAAAACAGAGATATTCACATCCATTTCCCGGAAGGAGCAGTGCCCAAGGACGGCCCCTCTGCCGGTATCACCATGACCATCGCGCTGATCTCCGCCCTGACCGGCGCCCCGGTGCGCCACGATGTGGCCATGACCGGCGAAATCACCCTGCGTGGCCGGGTGCTGCCTATCGGCGGGCTGCGGGAAAAGACCATGGCGGCTCTTCGTGCCGGAATCAAGACGGTGATTATTCCTGCGGAGAACGAGCCGGATCTGGAAAAGATCGATCCGCTGGTGCGTGCGCAGCTGCACTTTGTGCCTACGGAGCATGTGGATCACGTGCTGGACCTGGTGCTGATCCGGGAACGGGAGGAAAAGCAGCTCTGCGCCGCCGGCATCGGCGGAAGTGGTGAACGCTGCGCCGTAAGACAGTAGGTGAAGTATGGCAACGCTGAACGTTAACAAGGCGGAATTTATCAAGTCTGCCGCCTCCCCCAGGCAGTTTATTCAAAGCTCCATACCCAGCGTGGTGTTTGCCGGCAAGTCCAACGTGGGCAAGTCCTCGGTAATCAATCGAATGTTGAACCGGAAGAACTTCGCCCGGGTGGGTGCCTCGCCGGGAAAGACCATTCATGTGAACTATTTCTTCATTGACCAGAAGATTTACTTTGTTGACCTGCCGGGCTACGGCTATGCCAAGGTCTCCCAGACTGAACGGGACCGCTGGGGCAAGCTGATGGAGGACTTTTTCGCCACACCGGGTCTGATCGATCTGGGGGTGATGATCGTCGACGCAAGGCATAAGCCCACCGCCGATGACGTGACCATGGCGGAGTGGTTCAAAAGCGCCGGCTGCAAGCTGGTTGTGGTGGCAAACAAGCTGGACAAGCTGAAAAAGAGCGAGATCGAGCCCAACATGCAGCAAATCCGGGAGACCCTGACGCTGCCGGAGGAGGTTTTGCTGATTCCCTTCTCCGCGGAAAAGGGCCAGGGGCGAGAGCTTTTGCTGGCGGAAATTGTCAAATTGATATAATGTGTATAACAGGGGACGAAGCAAAATTTATGCTTCGCCCTTGTTTTTTCCAGTGGGTTTTGGTACAATATTACTAAATTAAGGGGGTGAGCGCCATCGAGGGACTGCAGTCCATTTGGGATGGATTTGATTTTACCTATATTCTCAGCATCCTTCTTGGGCTTATCCCATCGTTGCTGTGCATCACGCTTCATGAACTGAGCCATGGTTTCGTGGCCTACAAGCTGGGGGACGACACCGCCAAGAGCCGGGGCCGGCTGACGCTGAACCCCCTGAAGCATCTGGACCCCATGGGGCTTTTGATGATGCTGGTGTTCCATGTGGGCTGGGCCAAGCCTGTGCCGGTAAATATGTATCGGTTCAAAAACCCCAAGCGGGGCATGGCGGTGACCGCCCTGGCCGGGCCGGTCAGCAATCTGCTGATCGCGGTGGTGTTCATGTTTTTGTACGGCGCGGCGTATATCCCTTTGGGGCGCAGCGCTGTGGGCTATTACTTTTTGCAGATGATCCAGCTGACGGCCATCATCAGTATTGGCCTTGGCATATTCAACCTTTTGCCCCTGCCGCCGCTGGACGGCTCCAAGGTGCTGTTTTCCCTGATGAGCGATGAGAGCTACTACAAGCTCATGCGTTATGAGCGCTACGGCGGGCTTGTGATGCTGATCCTGGTTGCCACCGGCGTTCTGGGCAAGCCCCTTTCCGCCGCTATCGACGCGGTGTACGCCTGGCTGGTGCCCCTGGCCCAGCTGGCCTGCGACGGGGTATTTCATCTTTTTTACATGTGAGTGGTAATGGAAAATCCCAATTTCTTCCTTGAGGGAATCGTTAAGGAAAAGAATCAGCTTCAGGATTTCGAGGGGCCGCTGAGCCTGATCCTGATGCTGCTTTCCAAAAATAAAATAGAGATCCGGGACATTAAGATCGCGGATATTCTTGACCAGTATCTGGAATACCTGGACAAGATGCAGAGCATGGACCTGGAGGTGGCCAGTGAGTTTGTGCAGATGGCCTCCCACCTGCTCTATATCAAAACGCGGACGCTGCTGGCGGGGGATGAGGAGGTCTCCGAACTGGAGGTGTTGATGGCCTCGCTGGAGCAGCTGAAGTGCAGGGACATCTTTGCCGCCGTGCAGAAAGTGACGCCGGAGCTGAAAAAGGCCTCGGAGCTGGGGCTGCTGTATTATGCCAAGCTGCCGGAGCCGCTGCCCAAAACCGCCAGAGAGTATGAGTACCGCCATGAGCCGGTGGATCTGCTGAAGGCCCTGTACGGCATCTATTCCCGGGGCGGAAAGACGCCGGAGCCGGATATCAGCCAGGCGGTGCCCAAGCGCATTGTCTACAGCGTGCGGGATAAGAGCTATCAGATTCTGTTGCGGCTGAAGGAGGGCGGAGCCACCTTGCAGGCTCTGTACCGGGACTGCCGTTCCCGGTCAGAGATCGTGGCAACCTTCATGTCCATCCTTGAGCTTTGCAGTATGGGCAGCATCCATATCAGCCGGGCAGGGGAGGACTATGCCCTGGCCTTTGCCGGCGGCGATGTGGACGAGATCATGGAAAAGATTGTTGAGTAAATGATGATTGATATTCTTTCTGTTATTGAGGCTATCCTTTTCGCAGCGGGGGAGAGCGTCCCTGTGGCCCGGCTTTCCCTGATTCTGGGCGTGGGCGAGGAGGAGGTCCTCGCCGCGGCCAGAGAGCTGCAAGAGAAATATGAGAGCGAGCAGCGGGGAATGCGCATTTTACGGCTGGATGACAGGCTGCAGATGTGTTCCGCGCCGGAATTTGCGCCCTATATCAGCAAGGTGCTGGAGCAGAGAAAGCCGCCGATGCTGTCCCAGCCGGCGCTGGAGACCCTGGCCGTGGTGGCTTATTTCCAGCCGGTGACCAGGGCCTATGTGGAGCAGGTGCGCGGGGTGGACAGTTCCTACACCGTCAGCGCCCTTTGCGAGCGGGGCCTGATCGAAGAGTGCGGCCGGCTGGAGGTTCCGGGCCGCCCGGCGATCTTCCGCACCACGGATGTGTTTTTGCGCACCATGGGTATCAGCAGCCTGGCGGAGCTGCCGCCGCTGCCGGATATGACCAACGGCGAAGGAATCGAAAAGCTGCAAAGCGCCATCAACAAATTGCAGGACCCCGGCTTAAAGGAACAGATCTCATTGAGCGAAGTCACGGGAGAAACTGTGGAGGAGTGATGTAATTGGTCTGGTTGATCGTTCTGGGCGTTATCATCGGCATAATCGCGCTGATCATGCTCATTCCGGTTGGGGCAGACGTGGGCTATGAAAACGGAGAGTTGAGCGTTTCGGCCAAGGTATGCGGCGTCATGCTGAAGCTGCTGCCCAGAAAGCCTGCGGATGAATCCAAACCCAAGAAAGAGAAGAAACCTAAAAAAGAGAAAAAGTCAAAGGAACCCGGGCCGGAGCAGGCGCCAAAGCCCAAGAAGAAACTGAATCTGCAGCTGAACCGGGACGAGATCCTGGCCCTGGCCAAGGCGGTTTTGCGGGGCTTCGGCAAGTTTGGCAAGCTGACGGTGGACCGGTTCATGCTCCACTATGTGGCGGCCGGCAGCGACCCCTATGCCACGGCCATGACCTATAACTATGTGAACGCGGCCCTGTCCTCCCTGGCCCCGATCTGCGCGGAGCGCTTCATCGTGAAGGACTGTGACGTGTGGACCAACATCGACTTTACCGAGGAAAAGACCAGGATCGACTTTGGCCTTTGCGTGGTGATCCGCATTGGCCAGGTGTTCCGCATGGTGTTTGCGATCCTCTTTGGGGCACTGTGGATCCTGATTAAGAATAAGTTCCGCCTGCTGAAAGAGAAACGCAAAAACAGGGGAAGCGGGAACGAGGCCTCCACGGAGGGGCAGCCGGAAGAAGCGAATACGGAGAACGAAACAGAAGAAAATATACAAGAAGAGGAAAGGATGGACTCTAATGGATAATAACCCTATCGGCGAACTGATGCAGAACACGATGGAGAGCGTGAAGAACATTCTCAAGGTTGACACGGTCGTTGGCGACCCCATCTACACGCCTGACGGCATTACGCTGGTTCCCATCTCCAAGGTCAGCGTTGGCTTTGGCGGCGGCGGTGTGGAGTTCAACAGCAAAAAGACCGGGGAGCAGCGCCCCTATGGCGGCGGCAACGCCACCGGCGTCAAGATCGACCCCATCGGTTTCCTGGTGATCAAGGATGGTACGGTGCGGATGATTAACGTCACGCCGCCCGCCAGCAACACCGTTGACCGAATCATTGACATGGTGCCCCAGGTCATGGACCGGGTGGACGCGTTCATTGCCAAGCAGAAGAGCGACAAGGTCTGAGCGACTCATATTATCTGAATAATTGTCAATAATAAGCACTGCCTTAGAAAGGCGGTGCTTATTATTAAGAAAACAACATCCGTATGCGTTGCCCTGGCGGTGATGCTGGCCCTTTTGCCCGGCGCAACGGCGGCAGCGCCCAGCCCCAGCGCGGCTTCGGCGGTAGTGATGACTGGGGATGGGCAGCTGCTCTATGACAAAAACGGTCAGGCCAGGGCGCTGATCGCCAGCACCACAAAGCTGATGACGGCCATTGTGGTGCTGGAAAACACGAAGCTGAATGAGCTGGTGGATATCAGGCCCGAATACTGCAATATTGAAGGCTCCTCCATGTACCTGAAAGCGGGCGAACGTTACACAGTGAAGGAGCTGCTGCTGGGGCTGCTGCTTGAATCCGGCAATGACGCGGCCTGCGCCCTGGCCTGCCACACGGCGGGGAGTATGGAGAGCTTTGCCGGGCTGATGAACAGGAAGGCGGCGCAGCTGGGGATGTCGGGCAGCAACTTTGCCAATCCCCATGGTCTGGACGCCCAGGGGCATTATTCTACAGCCATAGACATGGCGAAGCTGATGTGCTATTGTATGGAGAATGAAAGCTTCCGCCAACTCTGCGCCACGAAAAGCTGCAGCATCCACGGGCAAACGCTGGTGAACCACAATCGGCTGCTGGAGCTCTATCCCGGCTGTGTAGGCGGAAAGACCGGCTACACCCTTTCGGCGGGCCGTTGCCTGGTAAGCTGCTGCGAGAGGAAGGGACTGCGGCTGGTGTGCGTAACCCTGTCCGCCCCGGATGACTGGAACGACCACATGGCCCTGTATGACTGGGCGTATTCCCGGTTCACGCTGAAAGACGTAATGGAGGGCCAACATTTTTCGGTGCCGGTGATCTCCGGCACGGTGGAGACTGTCCAGCTGGTGCCGGAAAAGAGCATCGAGCTGTACACCGGCAGCGGCCAGCAGATCAGCCTGCGGGCAGAGATGCCAAGATTTGTCTTTGCCCCGGTAAATAAGGGGGAGACAGGCGGACAAATATGGGTTATAATAAACGGAAAGATTATTGACGGCTGCAGCCTCATCTATGCCGAGGGCGCAGAGCTGGCCGTCACAGCAGGGAATACAGACGGCAGGTGAAGCAAAAATGAGGGAACGACTGCAAAAAATCATTTCCGCCGCGGGGCTGATGTCCCGCCGGGCGGCAGAGGCCTGCATCAGCGCAGGGCGCGTCAGTGTAAACGGCATGACGGCGGCCCTGGGGGACAAGGCCGACCCCGATACAGACAGCATTCTTGTGGACGGCGCGCCCCTGCCGTCCGGGAGTGAGAAGATTTACATAATGCTGAACAAACCCAAAGGCTATGTGACCACCATGAAGGATGAGAAGGGGCGGAAGAATGTCAGCGAGCTGGTAAAGGGCTGTGGCGTCCGGGTCTACCCGGTGGGCAGACTGGATATGTATTCCGAGGGGCTGCTGCTGATGACCAATGACGGGGATTTTGCCAATCGGATGATGCACCCGTCCCACAACGTGACCAAGACCTACCACACCTGGGTGCAGGGCCAGGACATCGGACCGGCAATGGAGTGTCTGCGTCTGCCCATGGAGCTGGAGGGCTACGTGACCCACCCGGCGGAGGTGGAGCTGGTGGAGCTGATTCCCGGCGGCGCTGTGCTGGCCATCAGCATTCACGAAGGCAGGAACCGGCAGGTGCGGAAAATGTGCGAGACGGTTGGGCTGAAGGTCACAAGACTGCGGCGGGTCTCGGAAGCCGGTCTTACGCTGGGCGAGCTGAAAAGCGGCCAGTGGCGGTACCTGACAGAGGAAGAGCTACAGCGGCTGAGGGACTGAGAATGGAAAAGGATATTCTGCAACGGATCGCCGAGGAGTGCGGGGACTACTCCAAGCGGCAGAAAGCCATCGCAAAGTACATCTGCGAAAACAGCGAGATCGTGGCTTTCATGACGGCTCAGATGCTCGCTGAAGCGGCAGGGGTCAGCGAGTCGTCGGTGGTTCGCTTTGCCAGGCAGTTGGGCTTTGACGGGTATATCGAGCTGCGCCGGGCCTTGCAGCAGCTGATCAAGGAGCGCATTGCCACCCGGGAAGAGGCAGCGGAGATGGACAGCCGGGAGCTGGGACAGTTGGTCTCTGTCGGGGTGCAGAGCTTGCAGTCAGCGGTTACCCCTCAAAACGAGCGGGCCCTGGAACAGGCCTTCCTTTTGCTCAACGGGGCGGAGCGGATTGTGGTGCAGGCCGGGCTTGGCATGGAGGGGCTTGACAGCAGCTTTGCCAGCAATCTGCGGGTTTTGGGCTTTCGGGCCTGCGCTGTGCCGGAGGGGATTTCCAGGGAAATCCTGGCGCTTGATGACAGGTCCGTCCTGGTGAGCATCGGCGGTCACTATTATTCCGGGCTTATGGGCCCGCTCCGATATGCCAGGGCCCGGAACGCCGGCGTGCTGGTGCTGACGGAGGACGAGACGGCGCCCATGCGCCAATATGCCGACGCTATGCTGGTGGGCAAAGGGCTGGCCGCTGTGGCTGTGCTGATAACGGCGCTGCTCGCCGCTCTGGAAAAGAACGGCGGAAGCCGCCTGGAGGCAAATCTTGCGGAGCTGGACGCTCTGCATGGGGAGTATCATACATATGAGTTTACGGAGAACTGAACTGGTAGTCATTGGCGGCGGGGCGGCCGGGATGATGTGCGCCTATACCGCGGCCCAGCGGGGGGTAAAGACCCTTCTGCTGGAGCCAAACCGCCAGCTGGGGCGCAAGGTTCGTATCACCGGCAAGGGCCGCTGCAATGTGACCAACAGCTGTGATATCAAGACCTTTATGGCCAACATCCCCGGTGACGGCCGCTTTCTGTACAGCGCCCTGAACCGGCTTTCCCCGGCGGATACCATGGCCTTCTTTGAAGACCATGGCCTGCCCCTGAAGGTGGAGCGGGGGAACCGGGTGTTCCCGGTGTCTGACAACGCCAACGACGTGGCGGGAACGCTGACCCGGCTCTGCGAACGGGCGGGGGTAGAGATTCTGCACACCGAGGCCCGGGATATTCTGACGGAGGATGGCGCGGTCACTGCTGTGGTCACAAAGGACGGCACCATTGAATGCACCGCTGCGGCCCTGTGCACGGGGGGCATGTCCTACCCGCTGACCGGCTCCACCGGCACGGGACACAGGATAGCAAAGAAGCTGGGCCACAGTGTCACACCGCTGCGCCCATCCCTGGTGCCGCTGGAGAGTGACGACGCATACTGCGGTGAGATGCAGGGCTTTGCCTTGAAGAATGTTTGCCTTTCCGCCTTTGAGGATGATAAACTGATCTACAAAGAACTGGGCGAAATGCTGTTTACTCATTTTGGCGTTTCCGGCCCGTTGGTGCTTTCCGCCAGCGCCCATATGCGGAACATGGGCAAGGCCGTCTACCGGCTGGAGATTGACCTGAAGCCGGCTCTGGACGAGAAAAAGCTGGACGCCCGGCTGCTGCGGGACTTTGAGAAATATGCCAACAAGGAGTTCAAAAACGCCCTGGGGGATCTGGCTGGGCGTACCATGATTCCGGTGCTCATTCGCCTTTCCGGCATCCCGGAGGACACCAAGGTCAACAGCATCACCCGGGAGCAGCGGATGAAGCTGCTGCATCTTCTGAAGGCTTTCCCTGTCTCCATCAGCGGCACCCGGCCCATCGATGAGGCCATTGTCACCGCCGGCGGCGTCAGCACCAAAGAGGTGAACCCCAGGACCATGGAATCCAAGCTGGTGAAGGGGCTGTACTTTGCCGGGGAGCTGCTGGACCTGGATGGCTATACCGGCGGCTTCAATCTGCAGATTGCCTGGTCCACCGGCTTTGTTGCCGGAAATTCTGTTTGCGCATTGGGAGGATAAATTGTGGCCAATCAAATAAAAGAAAAGGGAAAATGGCTTTGCGCCGGGCTCCTCCTGCTTATGTTCCTTGTCGGGCTTGTTGTAACGCCGGATTATGGTATTCCAACAGATGAGGGGCAGGAGATCAGCATTTTGCTGGCAAATATGCGGCAATACTGTGAATATTTTTTCTCAGCGGATTCCTCTTTGATGTACGCGCTGGACGAGCTACGGATTGTTCCTATAAGCCAGAACATCGAAATGGATCACGGCCAGGCGGCATATTACGGGATGTTCCCACTGCTGTTTGCAAAGTATGGGATGGGGCTTGCAATCTCAAACCATGCGCTGTCCCAACTGTATCATTTTTACACTTATTTAGTCTGTTTTTCAGCTGTGATTTGTATGTACTGGCTGGGAAAAGAGCTGTTCAATGATAAGCGCGCCGCAATTTTGGGGGCAGTACTGCTTTTTGTTTCGCCTCGATTTTTCGGGGAGATGCACTACAATAACAAAGACCTTGTGTTGCTGAGCCTGCTGGTGGACACCTGCTGCTTCGCGGTGCGAGCCACGAAACGGAAAAAGCTAAAAGATGTGCTGCTTTTTGGATTTACGGCAGCGCTGGTCTCCAACACCAAAATCGTGGGATTGTTCTTTTTTGGAATCATGGGACTGGCCTATATTTTCTACGTGAGTCTGAAAAAACAATGGAATGGCGAAAGTATCAGAAGGATGCTGAGCGCAATCATTTCCTTTGTATTTTTCTATGCGCTGCTCACACCGGCGATGTGGCCGGACCCCGGTCAGTACTTCTCACATCTGCTGAGCAACGCTTTCCAGTTCAGCCGATGGAACGGACAGATCCTGTTCGCGGGGGAATTTTTTGACCCGGTGGCTGGGGAACTGCCCAGAAGTTATCTGATCAAGCTGATTTGCCTGACTACACCTCTGTTTATCCTGGGGCTTGCCGCTGTGGGCGTGTTTGAGCTGCTGCGCAGCTTTTGCGGAAAAGGGAAAATCCTGGCCCTGCCGGAACGGGTACTTTTCACGGCTGCCTGCCTGTGCGCGCTGGTGCCGCTGCTGGTGGCTGTTGCCACTGGTTCGCTGGTATATAATGGCTGGAGGCACTTTTACTTCAGTTATTTCGGGGTTATACTGCTGGCTGCTTTGGGGGCAGCGCTGCTGCTGGGATGGAAAACAAAGCTGGCCGGTATTTGCCTTGGGGTATTGATTGCGGCAAATGCAGTCGGTCTGGCTCTGGAGCATCCAAACCAGTACGCTTATTATAACGTGCTGGTTTCAAGGGAAGGCCAGCTGGAATATGAGACGGACTATTGGGGACTGTCTACCAAAGAAGCTTTGGAGACGATCCTTGCGCGGGACGAAAGGGACCAGATCAATGTGGCCTGGGGAGAAGACTGTACCAGACTTTTCATGATATCCGCCTATTCCAGAATGAAGGACAGTGAGGCAGATTCCCTGTGGCTTGAACCGGACCAGAGCAAGGCTGACTATATTCTGCTGAATGTAACAAAGGGGAAGGAGTATGGCTGCCAGATCAGTGAGGATTTCAGCCTGATGGCCACCATTGAATCCTACGGTCTTCCCCTCACAGAAATATATCAGAGATCAAATGGAATAGGAGAGACTCCATGAACGGATTTTACGCGATCGCCATTGACGGCCCCTCCGGGGCGGGGAAGAGCAGCCTGGCAAGAAGACTGGCCGGGATGTTCCAATTCATCTATGTGGACACCGGCGCTATCTACCGCACGGTGGGTCTTGCCGCATACCGGGCAGGGATTGACCGGCGGGATGAGGCCGCTGTTGCCGCCCTGCTGCCCAGGATTCAAATTACCATGGGCTATAATGAGGCAGGAGAGCAGCGGATGTATCTGGACGGGGAGGACGTGTCCGCAGAGATTCGCCTGCCGGAGATTTCCATCTGCGCCTCCGACGTGGCGGCGCTGCCGGCGGTGAGGGCCTATCTGTTGGAGATGCAGCGGAAGATGGCGCAGGAAAACCATGTGATCATGGACGGCAGGGACATCGGTACGGTGGTGCTGCCGGAGGCGGAGCTGAAAATTTTCCTTACCGCCAGTGCCCAGGCCCGGGCCCGGCGGCGGCTTCTGGAGCTGGAAAGCAAAGGCGTTACCTCCAGCTTTGAGGAGGTTTTGCAGGACATTGAATACCGGGATGTACAGGACAGCAGCCGGGCGGCGGCGCCCCTGAAAGCAGCGGAGGACGCGGTGCTGGTGGACACCAGTGAGCTGGATTTTGAGCAGAGCCTGGCTCTGCTGGCGGAACTTGTGGTGACCCGGCTGGCCCCGGAAGGAGAGCGGGAGAAATGAAAGAGATACGACTGGCCGAGAGCGCCGGGTTCTGTTTCGGCGTCAGCCGCTCGGTGGACATGGCGGAGAAGCTGATCAGCGAAAAGGGCGCCTGCGCCAGCTATGGGCAGCTGATTCACAACGAGGACGTGGTGGCCCGGCTGGCCGCCAGGGGACTGCGGGTGGTGAATCAGCCGCAGGAACTGAAGCCAGGGGAGACGGTACTGATTCGCGCCCACGGCGTTGCCGAGGAGGTTTACGCCCAATTGGAGGGCGCCGGGGGAGAGATTGTGGACGCCACCTGCCCAAAGGTGAAGGCCATCCACACCATTGTCAGCCGTGCCGCCGGTGAGGGGCGCTTCGTGATTATCATCGGGATGCCCAGGCACCCGGAGGTGGAGGGGATCTGCGGCTGGTGCGGAGCTCATAAGGTGTTTGAGAATTCCCAGGAATTGGCGCTTTGGCTGGATAAAAATACAGACTATTGGGAAAAACCAATAACAGTGGTGGTTCAAACCACGCAGACGCGCAGTAATTTTACCGAATGTTGTAATGTCATAAAAAAAAGATGTACAAATGCGAAAATATCTGATACAATATGTCTTGCTACGTTCACGCGACAGGAGGAAGCGGCAAAGCTTGCCTCGGAATGTGATGCCATGGTGGTCATCGGCGGAAGGCATAGCGCAAACAGTGTACATCTTGCGCAGATATGCCAGGAGCATTGCGCCAATGTTCAGTTTATCGAAAGCGTTGCAGAACTGAATTTGGACAGGCTCAAAGACGCCGGTATTGTCGGACTCACAGCCGGAGCATCCACACCTGCGTGGATAATTAAGGAGGTAAGAAACAAAATGAGTGACGAAATCAAAATTGAAGAAACCGCAGTTGAGAAGGAAATGTCCTTCGACGAAATGTTGGAGGAAACTCTCAAGACTATATATAATGGAGACAAGGTAACCGGTACTGTTGTTGCAATCACCGGCACTGAGATCAGTGTTGATCTGGGCGCAAAGTACTCCGGCTTCATCCCCACTTCCGAGTTCACCGACGACGGCGTCAAGGTGGAGGACGCTGTGAAGGTGGGCGACACCATTGAGGCTGTTGTTGTTCGTGTCAATGACATCGAGGGCACCGCTATGCTGTCCAAGAAGCGCCTGGACGCTGCCAAGATGTGGACCGAGATCGAGGAAGCCGTTGACAATGGCACCGTTCTCGAAGGTGTCGTCACCGAAGAGAACAAGGGCGGCGTCGTGGTCAATGTGAAGGGCGTGCGCGTGTTCGTTCCCGCCTCCCAGACCGATCTGCCCCGTGAGGCCGAGATGAGCCAGCTGCTGAAGAAGACTGTCCGCCTCAAGATCACCGAGGTCAACAAGGCCCGCAAGCGGGTTGTCGGTTCCATCCGCCGCGTCGCCCAGGCTGAGCGCCGTGAGCGCACCGAGGCCATCTGGAACGAGATCGAGATTGGCAAGAAGTATCATGGTGTGGTCAAGTCCCTGACCAGCTACGGCGCCTTTGTGGACATTGGCGGCATTGACGGCATGGTTCATGTCTCCGAGCTGAGCTGGGGCCGCATCCACCAGCCCTCTGAGGTCCTCTCCGTCGGCGATGAGGTTGACGTCTATGTCATCAACTTCGACAAGGAGAAGCGCAAGATCTCCCTGGGCTACAAGGACCCCGATGCCAACCCCTGGGCTATGTTCACCAGCAAGTACCAGGTGGGCAGCGTTGCCTCCGTTACCATTGTCAAGCTGATGCCCTTCGGCGCTTTCGCCGAGATTCTGCCCGGTGTTGACGGCCTGATCCACATCTCCCAGATTGCCAACCGCCGCATCGGCAAGCCCGAGGACGTGCTGACCGTGGGCGATGTTGTTGACGCCAAGATCACTGCCATCGACGAGGAGAAGCACAAGATCTCTCTGTCCATCCGTGCCCTGTCCGAGCCCGCACCCGCAATGGTGGAGGAGCCCGTTGAGGAGGACGACGATGACGGTCAGGATGCTCTGGTTTACGAAGTCTCTGCCACCGGCGAGGCCACCGGCGTGATCCCCGAGGAATAATCAAAGCTTTAAGGCGCGGCCTGATGGCTGCGCCTTTTTCATTCCTATGACAATAAAAAAGAATCAGACCTTCACAAGGTCTGATTCTTTTTTCACTGTTTGTTGGCGGGGCGGTTTTTGCGGCGGGTATGCCCACGGCCACGGCGGCGGGCCTGGGTGGCCTTGGTTTTATAAAAATCCTGCATGGCCTCATCCGCTTCATAGACCAGCTTGTTGGCAAGCCAGGTATTATCCTCCTTACACTTGCGGAACTTGGCCCGCACCAGGTAGGCCCCATGCTCCTGGCAGGTGTAAATGTTCATATAACGCTGATCGCCCTGATTTACCCATTTCTGCCCCTTGGTTTCAGCGCCGCAGCAGGGGCAGGCCAACTGGGTCAGGCGACTGTCGGCAAAGGCGGCAGCCTTGCTTTCAAAGCCGTCAAAGCAGTCATGGGAGAGGGCGTCGGGACCTGTGGGGTCTGCCGGCGGCTTATAGTTGGGCATACGGGTGGCCAGGATGCGGGCGGCGTCCGGGTAAAGGCGCAGCCCCTCAGCCATATCCAGCCTGGAGGCCACCAGAGCGGTATTGTAGGCGTCACCCAAAGCGTCATGGGCAACGCGGGTCTGCTCGATCTCAAAATGCTCCATGGCGCTGGCCAGGGACTTCTGGTTCTTGTCCCCGCCGGTCTGGAGATTATAGATCAGCTGGAGGTTGATCCAGCCGGCGATCCAATCCCAATCCAGGTCATGGATGATGATATTCTGCTCCATAATCCGCTGGTCATCGTTGCCCCAGGTGATGAAGGTCACATCCTCACCGCACCACTGGCGGAACTGCTCCAGCGCGTCGGCAAAGGCGATGCCATGGGCCAGCCGCTCTTTATCAAAGCCGGTGATTTTCTTCACCTTATAGTGCATCCGGCGAAAGTATACAGGCTTGACATCGATGGTAAACTCCTCGCCGGGGGTCATATCCTCTTTCAGTTTTACAGCGCCAATTTCTATAATCTCCCCGCTGAGGTGGATGGGAAGCTTGTTAAAAACGGAGGACTTGGAACTCATGGCCTGATTCCATTCCAGATCCACCACAACATAATTCATAGCAAAAATCCTTTATCACATATATTCGTCATAGCATTATAACACAGCTTTGACCCAGATGCACTACTTTTTTTCAAGGGGACAGGAATAATTATTTTGCTTGTTTGCCGGGAGTATGTTATACTCATGGACATTGGAGATGATGGCATGAACATTACCGTTACACAAGCGGCCCGGATATGCGGCGGGCAGCTGATGGGAGAGAAAAATCGGAATAGAGAAATCGGCCGGGTCGTCATTGACAGCCGGGCCGTTGAGCCGGGGGACCTGTTCGTGGCCTACAAGGGCGAACGGGTTGACGGCCATGATTATATCGGCACGGCCCTGGACAATGGAGCTGCATGCTGCCTGGCGGAGCGGCTGCCGGAGGGTGTCACCGAGGGTGTGATCCTGGTGAGAGACGTGCAGGCGGCTTTGGAGCGGCTGTGCACCGCCTACAGGGAAAGTCTTAGCCTGCCGGTGGTGGGCATCACCGGCAGTGTGGGCAAGACCACGGCCAAGGAAATGGTCTGGTCGGTACTGAGCCAGAAGCTGAAGGTGCTGAAAACCGAGGGCAACCTGAATAACCAGATCGGCGTGCCCATGACCCTGTCCCGCATTACCTCCGACCATCAGGCTGCGGTGGTGGAAATGGGAATCTCCGGCTTTGGCGAGATGACGGCTTTGGCCCGGATGGCAAGGCCTACAGTGGCGGTGTTTACTGTAATCGGCCATGCGCATCTGGAGTTTCTCCATGATCTGGAAGGGGTTTTCCGGGCGAAAACGGAGATGCTGGCCCTGATGCCGGAGGATGGCACGGTGATTGTCAACGGCGACGACCCCTGGCTGCGCGGCATCAAGTGCAGCCAGCGGCTGATTCGCTGTGGATTGCATGAGGACTGCCAGGTCAGGGCCGAGAACATACGCCTTTTGCCGGAGGGTCGAACGGTCTGCGACATTGTTTACGGCGAGAAACGGATACACGCGGACATCCCCGCCCATGGGCGGCACATGGTATACGCCGCCATGGAAGCTGCCGCCGTGGGCTTTACCCTGGGCCTCAGCCAGGAAGAAATCGAACGGGGCATTGCCAACTATCAGGTGGTGGGCCGCCGGGGTGCGGTAACGGTGACGGAGAAAGTGACCCTGGTGGACGACTGCTACAACGCAAACCCGGATTCCATGCGCTGCGCCATTGATTCCCTGCGGGATATGCCCGGCCGCCATGTGGCCATTCTGGCAGATATGCTGGAGATGGGCAGCGGCGGGGAACAGATGCATTATGATCTGGGCCGTTACGCCGTGGACAACGGGGCAGCGCTGGTGCTCTGCTGCGGCCAGCTGGGGCAGGAAATCGCAAAAGGGGCCGGTAGCAAGGGGCGCTGGTTTGAAAGCCGTCAGGCGCTGGCCGGGGCCTTGCCGGAGCTGATAGAAAAGGGCGATATTGTGCTGGTGAAGGCCTCCCGAGGGATGCACCTGGAAGAAATATCAGAACTGCTGAAAACGATGTAAGGAGAAACACCAATGACAAGACCCATCGTGCTGCTGGACTTGGACGACACGCTGCTGGATTTCCATAAGGCAGAGCGTATTGCTATAGCCAAAACCTTTGTTCACTTCGGCATCGAGCCGGAGGAGGCCCTCATCCGCCGCTACAGCGAGATCAACGCGGAGCAGTGGAAGCGGCTGGAACGGGGCGAGATCAGCCGGGAGCAGGTGCTGGTGGGCCGGTTTGCGCTTTTGTTCGATGAGCTGGGGCTTACCTGTTCCAGCCGGGAAGCCAAAAGTACCTATGAAAGCTTTCTCTCCCAGGGGCATTATTTCATTCCCGGGGCGGAAGCGCTGCTGGAAGCGCTGCAGGGGAAATACCGGCTTTTCATCTGCTCCAACGGTACGGCGGTGGTTCAGGAGGGGCGGCTGAAAAGTGCTGGCATCGGGCCGTATTTTGAGGAGATCTTCATTTCTGAGGAGATTGGTTTCAATAAGCCCAGCGCCGAATTCTTTGAACGCTGCTTTAAAAAAATCCCGGACTTCTGCCGGGAGCGGACCATCATGATCGGCGACAGCCTGACTTCCGATATCCTCGGCGGAATGAACGCCGGGATCAGGACCTGTTGGTTCAATCCCCAGGGGAGGCCGGGCAGGGGAGACATTGTCCCGGATTATGAACTTGGCAAGCTTGAACAAGTGCCGGGGCTTCTGGAAAAACTCTTTTGTTAAAAATCAATAGAAACTGATACATTTTTTTGTAACGAATTCCTCTTGTAAATATTTGCGCAGATGTTATAATAGCTGCACGATAAAGCAACGGACAAATAGCGGAGCGCTGAGCTTCTCAGCGCTCTGTGTATTTTTAGAGGGGAAAAGCGATGCTTGGCTGTTTTGCAAATCTTCGGGAATTGAATCTGTTTTCCATGATGCTGCGGGTGGTTCTTGCCATGATTGTGGGCGGTGTCATCGGGTTTGAGCGGGAAAAGAAGGGCCGCCCTGCCGGTTTCCGAACCTATATGTTGGTGGCTGTAGGGGCCACGCTTACGGTAATCCTCAGCCAGTATCTGGATTTAATGCTCCACAGCCGCTGGGCCTTGACGGCGGAGAACGTCGGTATCAGGACCGATCTTTCCCGCTTCGGCGCCCAGGTCATCAACGGCGTTGGCTTTCTGGGTGCGGGCACCATCATTGTCACCGGGCGCCAGGAGGTGAAAGGCCTGACCACCGCCGCCGGGCTTTGGGCTTCGGCCTGCATGGGTATCGCCATCGGCGCTGGATTTTACGAGTGCATGATCATCGGTACGCTGCTGATTGTCTTTTCCATGAAGCTGCTGCCGCTGATTGAGAATGTGATCACGCGCCACGCCAGGAATATGTCCATCTATGTGAGCATGGACAGCATAGAAAATCTTGGCGCTGTGGTGGGGTACATGAAGACCTCGGAGATACAGCTCTACGATGTGGAGATCGACAAATCCAATGAGCACCTTACGCATATTAATGCCTTGTTCAGCATTCATCTGCCCAAGCGCCTGCAGCACACGGAGGTGCTGGCCAAGATTGCCACAATGGACGGCATTATTGCCATTGAAGAAGTCTGAAAGGAGGGACAGCTATGCTTGCATGTTTTGATTTTGCACGGGATGTAACGCTGCTTTCCGTGGCGGCACGCATGGTGCTGGCGGTTCTCTGCGGCGGACTTATCGGTCTGGAGCGCGAGTATAAGCGCCGTCCCGCCGGGTTCCGAACCCATATCCTGATCTGCCTTGGCGCAGCCATGACCACACTGACAAGCCAATACCTCTACCTGAACATGGGAATGTACACGGACGTTTCCCGTCTTGGGGCGCAGGTCATCGCCGGCGTGGGCTTCATCGGCGCAGGTACAATTATTGTCACAAAGCGCCAGCGGGTCAAGGGCCTGACCACCGCCGCCGGGCTTTGGACGGCGGCCATCATCGGCCTGGTCTGCGGCGCGGGCTATGTGGAGTGCGCCCTGTTTGCCACCTTTATGGTGCTGGTGGCGGAGCTGCTGCTGATCCGCATTGAATACCGTTTTGCCCAGCGGGCGGATGATATCAACCTCTATATCGAATATAACGACGCCAATGCCATCGAAGAGATTGTTCGCCTCATCCGGGAGCGGCATCTCAAGATGCGTGAGCTGGAGATCACCCGTGTTTCCAATGAGGAGGATAACATTCGCTATTGCGCCATTATTGGTATGCGCGTGAGTAAGAAGCAGTTGGATGAGGAAATCGTAAAGGCCATAACTGCCATCAACCATGTGACCACGGTGGAAGAACTGTAAATAAAAGAAGGATTCAAAGCAGGCGCTGCACAGAGGCGCCTGCTTTTTCGACCTTGTCTATAAAAATATTTGAATTGTATACGTATATATGTTATAAATAAGTGTTAGAAAGAGAAAGAGGAGGGGACAGGATGAAGGGGGCGCGCTTTGACCATGGCATAACCAGACTATCCCGTCTCGGCGCGGCGGTGGTGCTGGTGCTGAGCTTCGCCTTCATGCTGTTCCTGACTGTGTATGCCTGTCTGGAAACCGGCGATGTAAGCACCAACAATGCGGCAGGGGAACTGGTAGAGCTTTATGCTGACAACATTTTTCTCAACGCCCTGATGCTGTTTATTTTAATCTCCACGCTGTACCTGCTGTACCGGCACAGCGCGGCCTTTTCCCTGTGGCGGACGGAACTGGTGATGATGGCGGTAGTCTTTGTGCTGGGCATCACCTTCATTCTCTCGGTGAAGCTGGCTGCCCCGTGGTATTCCGATTCTTATTTGGTTCTGTACGCCGCCGAAAAGGCGGCCATCGGGGAGTATGGCGCGCTGGACAGCTATTTCTGCCGCTTCCCCTTCCAACTGGGTTATGTGCTCTATGCCGAGATTGTGTTCCGGCTGATGGGCAGTGCGCTGCCGGGGATGCCTGCGGGCTATTACCGGCTGGCGCTGCAGGGGCTTAATGTGCTGTGGCTGCTTCTCAGCTACCACGCCCTGATCCAGCTCAGCTGGCAGCTGTTTCAGAGCAGGCGGGTGCAGAAGGTCACCACCGTGCTGCTGATATTCTGCCTGCCGCCGGTGTTTACCTGCACCTTTCTTTATGGCAACATCCCCGGCTTCGCACTGGGCGCGGTGGCCCTGTGGATGTTTGCCGCCTTTATGCGCCAGCGCCGTCTCTGGCAGGGGCTGCTCTGCGCCCTTTCTCTGGGGCTGGCGGTGGCGGTGAAGCTGAACCTGATGATCTTTTTTGCGGCAGTTGTCATCGTATGGCTGTTGGACCTGCTGCAGAACAGAAGCGCCAAATCCCTGTTCTGCCTGGTGCTGACCGTTGCCTCGGTGCTGACCATTGGCCGGGCACCCCAGCCCATCTATGAGCAGCGCTCCGGCAAGGAGTTTGGCGACGGTATCCCCATGATCGCCTGGATGGCCATGGGCATGAGCCAGGGGCACGCGGGGCCGGGTTGGTATAAGGAGGACCATACCGTTGATTTCTTCATGGACAGCGGCATGGATGCGGAGGCTACCGCTGAAAACGCCAGGCAGGTGATAAAGCAGCGGGCCGCATACTTTGCGGAGAATCCCGGCCAGGGGCTGCGCTTCTTCTCGGAGAAGCTGCGTTCCCAGTGGAATGAGCCCACCTATGAAAGCCTTTGGATCAACCAGGTGCAGCAAAGCTACGGCGAGAAGGGCTTCATGTACGAATGGTTCTGCCATGTGGGCGAGCGGCACACCACCGGGTATATGAACCAGTATCAGCAGCTTATTTTCCTGGGGGTGCTGCTGTCCTGCGTGTTTCTTTGGTGCAAGCGGGATATCCGGCAGTGTCTGCCTGTGCTTGTTATCCTGGGCGGCATCTTGTATCATCTTTTGTTTGAGGCAAAAAGTCAGTATGCCCTGCCCTATTTTATCCTTATGGTCCCGCTGGCGGCCTATGGCTTCTGCAGCCTGTTTAAACGTACAGAGGGACGTATACATTGAGTTAAGCCTGCGCAAGGCCTTGAGGAAAATGAAAATGGAGAAGAAACAATATTCATATGCCGAGCGCTTTGGCCTGTGGCTCCGTGGGCTGTACCTGGAAAACCGGGTGCCTTTTCTGGCGGCGCTGCTGACCGGGCTTGCGGCCCACATGTTCATGTTCACCAATAAGCTGGTGAACCATGACGAGATCGAGGCGCTGTTTTACAAGGGGGCCACGGTTACCTCCGGCCGCTGGGGGCTGGAGCTGTCAAAGCTGCTGCTGCCCAATTGGTCCATGCCCTGGATCTATGGGCTGCTTACGCTGCTGCTGATTTCCGTGTCTGTCTGTGTCATGCTCCGCGTTCTGGGAATCCGCAGCAGGCTGTCTCAGATTCTGCTGGCTGCCGCTGTGGTCAGCTTCCCCTCCCTCACCGGCACCTACTGCTTTATGTTTACAAGCGCGGCTTACGGTATCGCGTTCATTCTGGCGGTGCTCTGTGTTTGGCTCTATGAAAGAGGGGGCCTGCGGAATGCCGCTCTGGCGGCGCTTTCCCTGGTGCTGTGCCTGAGTATCTACCAGGCGTACATCGCCATTACGGCCAGTCTCTTTGTGCTGCTGATGATCAAAAGCTGCCTGGAGGCGGAGAAAAGCGTATGGCAGATTGTCCTTTATGGACTAAAGGCGCTGGCCATGATGGCGGCGGCCCTGGCCGTATACTTTGCCGTGACCCTGCTGGTGTTCCGCTTTACCGGGATGGAATTCAACAGCTATGTGATAGACAACGTGAATGACAAGGCCAGTCTGCTGGGCAAGGTTCGCATGGCCTATGAGAACTTCCGGGACATTTTCACCTTCCGCAACTACAGCCTTATCAGCAGCGAATGCGCAAGGCTCGCCCACGTGCTCCTGCTGGGGGAACTGCTTGCCGGTCTGATGCTGGCAGCCCGGGGAAGCAGACCTCTGAATTGGGCGCTGTTGGCGGTGTTGGTACTGCTGCTGCCGCTGAGCATCAACTGCATGTATCTGCTGATGTCACCCCAGTCTATTCATACCCTGGTGCTCTACAGCTTTGTGTGCCTGTACTTTCTCGTTGCGCTGATTCTGGAAAAGCTGGAACCTTGGTCAGGGCCCTTTATGAAGGATATTGCCGCACTGCTGATGTGCGTGATCATCGCATCCAACGTGTACTTTGCCAATATGACCTACCTGAAAATGCACCTGCAATACGAAAATGCCAATGCCTTTTATGTCTCGCTGATCGCCCAGATCAAGGAGACGGAGGGCTTTGATGAGAACAGCCGGGTGGCCATCATCGGACAGCAGGACAATCTGCTGTATTCCTTCCCGGAACTGGGAACCGATGGCCTGCTGGGGCCTTCTCAGGATCTGGTGAACATCTATTCCAGAGAGAACTTCTTCCGCAGATATCTGGGCTTTGACGTTCCCTTTGCCAGTCAGGAGGAATTGGACGCCCTGAGCAAGACGGCGGAATTTGAGCAGATGGCCGAATACCCCTACTATGGTTCCGTGAAGAAAATCGGGGACTACATTGTGGTAAAGCTGGGATAAGGATTGAAAAACAAATTCAGCAGAATTTTTGCCCTGGTGCTTGCGGCATTATGCACGCTGGGCCTTTCCGGCTGCGGGAAGGCGGAGCCGAAGATCACCGTGGTAGCAATAACGCCCAGCCCTGAGGAAAACCTGGAGAGCATCAGCCTGGAGGGCGACTGGTATGGCTACTGGAGCATCAGCGACGCCACCGGCGACTGGAAAAGTGTTGCGGGAAAATACTGGGACTGCTGTGGTGAGGGGCTGCAGGAAGAGAGCGGGACCAGCCTGCTGCTGTGGGACGAAGATGTGCCCCGGGACAATTGTTTTGCCAAGCTGCGGCTTACAGAGAAAGAGGGCCGGTTCAGCTGCACCAGTGGGGAGCTTCTGGATATTGCGTTGGTGCCGGATGAAACTGCGATTCGTATCTTCAACAGGGAAGGGACGGTGCTTCTGATCGCCGGCCAATTTGAGGATCCTGTCACCGGCAGCTTTCGCTACGCCTTCTACCTTCGCCCCTGGGGTGACCTTTGGCCTGACACCGAACGAAGACCGGCCTATTATGAGAACTGGTATTTACCCAAAATGCAGTCCGGTGCCGGCATTCCAGACAAAATTGACGCCAAATAAAAAACCGTATAGGGTTATCATTTAACAGGAGGAAAAAGATATGGCATTATTTGACATCAGCAAGAAGGTGGAGGGCAAGCTCTCCGACATAGTGGGGAAAGAGACTGCCGCCAAAGTGATGGACAAGGTGGAGCAGACCTGCGGGGAGGCCCTCAGTGGCCTGTGCAATATCAAGGTGCTGGGTTCCGGCTGCAAAAACTGCCACAACCTGTTGGAAGCCGCTACCCAGGCCGTCGACAAGCTGGGACTGCCGGTAAAGGTGGAATTTGTCACGGATATGGCAGAAGTTGCAAAATACGGCGCCATGCGCATGCCCGCCCTGGTGATCAACGACAAGGTGGTTTCCATGGGTAAGGTGCTGAAAGCCGACGAGGTGGAAAGCCTGATCAAGGGCCTGCTGGCAAAATAAAGGTTCTATGTCAATAGTTGGGGTAGAACAAAAGAAGAAAACCTAAGAAGAAGGAG
>JBJDXQ010000012.1:0-3804 GCA_051866745.1 Candidatus Limivicinus sp.
TTTTTCACTCCGAAAACGGAGGTTTTTGAAAAAGGGCAAAAAAATACCCGATTCACCGTAAATCCGATGAACCGGGAAAATGTTTTATATTATTCGTCTTTCAGAGCTGTGACGATCAGCTTGCTTTCTATGGCTGCCGCCATCAGCTCCTCCTTGCTGTCAAATCCGCACCGGCTGACCATATCGCGAATATGCCACCGTGCGGCGTCGCCGGTAATACCCAGCTTCTGCCCAATCTCCGCAAAGCTCATGCCCCGGATATACAGGCGCAGAATTTCAAGCTGTATCGGCTTAATTTCACTTGATAAGATATCCTCCAGCTCCACGGGCGGTGTTTCACCGGGGAAGCTGCGTTCTCCGTTCAGAACGCGCTCAATGACCGCCATCACTTCATCGTCCCCGTGATCCTTATAGCACAACCCGTCGGCACAGCCCGTCTTTGCTTTGGAAAGCACCTCCGGGTCAACCAGTGAAGTCATAATCACCACCTTGGTATTGGGGCAGCTCTCCTTAATCCGCTTTCCGGCGGCAAGCCCCGAATGGCGGTGGAGGGTCTGCACATCCATCAGCACCAGGTCAATCCCTTTATTGCAAAGCTGCTCCGCTTCAAAGGCGTCCCGTACAGCGCCGACCAGATGAAAGCGCTCGTCGGCTGTAAACAGCTTGACAAAGTGCTCCTGTATGTATTTGTCATCCTCAACTATCAGGATATTGATCATAAATTGTCTTCCTCCTTCCTCGGAAGATACAGGGTAAGGGCAAACGCAGGGCGGTGAGAAATCTTCATATCACCGCCGGAAGCCTCTACACTCCTGCGCAGGGAGGAAAGGCCGCTGCCTTCCGTTATTTTATCCTTCGGCACTTCGCCGCTGTTTGTAATCTGTACTCGCAGTAAACCGACCTTCTCGGTGATCTTGACATTGACTCTGTCTCCCTTGGCGTGACGGATACAGTTGGTGACGCATTCCCGCACGGCAGCCGTTATGAGCTGCTCCGCCGTGGTGTCAGGCGGAATATAGCCGGAAAGCTCCACCTTGACGCCGAGCTGTTTGGCTTTCTGCTGTGCTTCCTCAAAGGTTCCTTTTGCAGTGGAACGGCTTGCCGAAAGCATCCCGACAGCCTCTTTAAGATCCTTCAGCTTTTGCTTTGTCTCGGTAGAGGAGCTGTTCTTGACATCTTGAATGGTGAGTAAGCTGCTTCCGAGGGTGTCGTGAAGCCAGACCTTCAGAGTTAGGCTTTCTTTTTCCCGCACCTCGTCCTCCATGCGCGCATACATCTTTTGTAGCCGGAGGTTTACCTTTTTCAGTTCCTCGTTATTCTCCCGCAGACGAACATTGCCTTCATAAAGCTCGGTCTCGTCATGGGCGGCAAGCTGGACATAACCTGAAAGTCCCTCACCGTCGAGTTCGCTGCGGCAAAAGCGGTAAATCCTGTCCTCCCAAGTTCTGTCGTCCCTAAAACGGTAGCAACCCGCTACATCCGTCATGGCCTCCACTTGGCTTTCCGATGGGGGCGAAGATAGGGCATCCGTCATGTCGCTGAGTGTCCGGGGAAGTCTATCTATCAGCAAGTGGGACAGTTCTGCCATCTTCCGGTTAATCAGAATGATATGTCCGTCTGCGTCCGCAAACAAAAGTCCCACCGGAAGATCGTCAATCGCTTCCTTGACCGACCATTCGTTGATTTCCCGTTTGCTGCGCCGCATTTCCGCGATAAGACTTATGACGGAATATGCAAAGGCGGCAACAAGGATACAAATCAGAGCCGGCACCGGCAGATGAAAATCACTTTGGGTAACATGCTGATTATACCGAACAAGGAAGCAAAGCAGCACAAGTAATCCGTACAGCAGAAATCCGTCCAGTACAGTATGTATTACCGACCGGCGGTGGAAAAACCGGTACAACGGCAAAACAAGCTGTGCCAGCACGCCAAGCCAAGTGATAATAATCACCGCCATCTGTGCGTAATGAGAAAGTTCGCAAAAGCAGGTCATCTTCCGGCACCTCCCCTCAGAGGCAGGATCAATTCCCACTCGTTCTCGTCCGACATCGCAACCGAAGCGTCCGGCCACTCTTTCCCGAGCGGACTCAGATCCTCCCTGCAGCCGACGGTTACACGGATACGAAGCACGCCTTCCACCACACTCACCGATACCGCGCAGGAAGTGATGCTGTCCAGCGCCGCTTCCACCGCGTCCTCGAAAAAGTCATAGGCGGCGGACGCAATCTCGCCGGGCAAATAGTCCCGTTCCGCATCTACAAACACCACACAGTGCGCTCCCATGGCTTTCAGGTAGCGGACAGATTCCTCAATGGCGTTTTTCAGTTCGCCCTGGGGAACGTCAAACCCGTTCTGGATGGAAAGCGTCAGGTGCTTTTTACGTTTGACATAGCCGCCGAGCACGGCGATCTTGGACAGAATGGCGTTTCCTTTTTCCGCGTCCCCGTCCACCAGCTCGTACTCCTTCATCAGCCGCGCAATGCGGTCGATCTGTTTCTGCGTGGAGGCGGTCAGCAGGTCATACAGTCTGTTCTGCTCCGCAGTCACCTTTCTATCCTTTTCCAGCACATACTCATGCCTCAGCATGGCGGTGCGTTCTTCCAGTTCTTCCTTGGTCTCAGTCAGCTCACGGCGCAGATTGGTAAGTTCGGATATATCCTCCGTCCAGACCGTATATCCGCCGCCGATGGGAGCCGTATGCAGCAGCTTTCCTTCGGACAAGGCTACAGGAGCATTAAGAGCTTGTTTAATTTGTTCTACTGATAGAGGCTCGGCAGATGCGGAAGCATACCGGACATTATAGTTTTCATCAACAATCTGTGCGCTGTTGCCGACGGAAGTCTCAAACATTTCGTCATACCGTGTGTTGGTGGGGAGCAGTCCGCAGTAGATACAGCATTCAAATACAGCGGCAAACAGCAGCGAACACGCAGAGGACAGGTCTCCTGCGAGAAGTTTTGTGACAGGATTCTCAACCATGTAGGTAATAATATAGTAAACCGTCAAAACTAAAGCTACAATCAACGGCGCAAATGCTCGGGGTTTACGCTTTATTTTGCCGCCGGAATACATCACATAAAACGAAGCAAATGTACATAGTGCAAACCAACCGAACACCATGAAATATCCGATTCCGTGTTGGTAATTGTCCGGCGAGAAATCATGCTGAGGGAAGGAAAAGGCAAACTTGTGAAGGTCATTCGTCATAACCATCAGGAAAAGCAGAATCGCCGGTATATACAGCAGCTTTACCTGCCATTTCAGCTTGTAATCCTCCGTTTTTCCAATAAACAGGGAGGCAAACAGCGTATACAGAGGTATCCCGACCAGCGGCAGATAATACAGATACCAAAGATACCGGCTGACATTTACATCCGTGCAAATGTAATACTTCATAACCTTAAAGTTCAGCCAAAGGATCATCAAAACGGCAATGCCGCACAGATAGTGCCGTGCCTGCTTTTGAACCACTCGTTGGTATATGGAAAAGCCCCATGCCGTAATCAGCCCGATATGGAGCAGAGAGCGGATAAAGTCCGTGAACAACACATCATCAGAGGTGTTTTGATTGTTGTAAAGCCTGATCACGGCGGCTATCACAACGACGGCAGCCACAGTAATCCAAACGGTTTTATTGCTTTTGGCTTTCACTTTCCTCCGCTCCTTTCCGAAAATTCATACTTACAGGGGTTGTTTGTTGGTTACTGTGTAACCAACAAAGGGATATCCCTTTGCAAAATTCTTATTTTGTCCGGCATTTTTGTATCTGGACATAAATATACATAATAATTATAGCACATA
>JBJDXQ010000013.1:0-19479 GCA_051866745.1 Candidatus Limivicinus sp.
AGGGGAAGGTGCCCAGTGCGCACACTGGGCGGATGAGGTGGAAATCCTGTTTTTTGATGGAAGTTTCTGCTTTTTCCCAGTTTTTACTTGCCACCTCATCAGTCAGCCTGCGGCTGCCAGCTTCCCCTCAAGGGGAAGCCTTTGACTGGCAGGATCCACTGGTGCAGCACGAAAAACAGACTTTTTGACCCCTTCCGCCGCCCAGTTTCTTTCTTAAACATTCTTAACCTTCATCAAATCTGCTTGAAAATTCTCCTGCCCTGTGCTATCACTAAGGAGCAAATTTCACAAAGGAAGTATACGCTATGAAAAAACCATTCTCCATTCTGCTTATTCTGGCCCTCTGCCTGACGGTGCTTTCCGCCTGCAGCGGCAAGGCGGAGCCCAGCCCGGCGCCCACCGCCGTCCCCACAGCGGAACCTACTACTGAGCCGGCAGCCGAACCCACGGCCGAACCTACCGCTGCTCCCACGGTTGAGCCCACCGCCGCTCCCACTGAAGCGGATACCATTGCCGATTATGCGTCTGTTTTCGGAACCTATAACCAGCTTCTCACCGAGGGCTGGGGCGGCGAGGAGCTGATGGCCCATGACCTGCCGCTGCTGATCATGTACTGCGTGGGCGACGCGCCCTTTGACAACATCGGCTATCTGCTGCTGGATGTGGACGGCGACGGCACCCAGGAGCTGCTGATCGGTACCCTGGCTTCCGACGAGTTCTACGCCCCCATTGTCTTTGAGATGTACACCCTGACCCCGGATGGCAGCGTTGCCCGGGTGTTCTCCTCCCAGGAGCGGGCCCGCTACTATCTCTGCGATGACAATACCTTCCTGTTTGAAGGCGCCAACAGTGCCGCCGACTCTGTCCGCTGCTTCTACAGCTACGCCGCCGGCACGCTCACCGAGATCCTCGACGCCGGGGCTCAGCCGCAAACGCTCAGCTACACTCCCTTCTCCCAGCTGAACTTCTGAGGCGCTGCATACGCTCCCCACAGGCTCGCCCCCTTGGGGGAGAGCTGGCGCGTAGCGTCTGAGAGGGGGACGAAAAAGGCAAAAACGGAGAGGCCCCTCTCAAACAAAAAAACCTTGAGGCTGCGGCCTCAAGGTTTTTTTGTTATGGAATTACTCTTCGGGGCTGAACTGATCCTTGCCCACGCCGCACAGCTCGCAGGCGAAGTCCTCAGGCAGATCTTCCCACTTCACACCGGCCTCGTCCTCATCATAGACCCAGCCGCATACATTGCAAACGTATTTCATTGTACTTCCTCCTGACGCAGATTGATTGATGGAATGGCTTACTTGAAGTAGCGGTTCAGCAGGCCCTCAAAAGCCTTGCCGTGACGGGCCTCATCGCGGGCCATCTCATGGATGGTGTCGTGGAGGGCGTCCAGGTTGTACTTCTTGCACAGCTTGGCCAGCTCGAACTTGCCGGCGGTAGCGCCGTTCTCGGCGTCAACGCGCATGGCCAGGTTCTTCTTGGTGCTGTCGGTGACGACTTCGCCCAGCAGCTCGGCAAACTTGGCGGCGTGCTCAGCCTCTTCCAGGCCGGCCTTCTCCCAGTACATGCCGATCTCGGGATAGCCCTCGCGGTGGGCAACTCTGGCCATGGCCAGGTACATGCCGACCTCAGTGCACTCGCCCTCGAAGTTGGCCTTCAGCCCGGCGATGATCTCTTCCTGAACCTCGGCGGGAACGTCGGCGCCAAACTGCTTGCCAACACCCACAACGTGCTCAGCGGCCCATGCCATGCCGGCCTTCTGCTCGGTGAACTTGGAGCCGGGAACCTTGCACTGGGGGCAGAACTCGGGGGGAGTATCGCCTTCATGAACGTAACCGCATACGGGGCAGACCCATTTCTTCATAGTAAATTTCCTCCTGATGTAAAATTATCTTTTGACTTTTTCATTATATACTTTCATTGCGCATTACGCAAGGAAAAACTGAATCATTCAGCAGACCTGCTTTTTCCGGCAGTCGCCGCATACGCCGGTAACGGATACCGCGCAGTTCTCCGCCGCGAAGCCGAAGTCCCGGTCCAGAGCGCTGTACAGCTCCTCCAATCCTTCCGGCAGGGCCATATCCATCACCCGCCTGCACACCCTGCATACAAAGTGGGCATGGGGCGCGGTGGTGGCGTCATAGCGCTCCTGCCCGGCCACCCGGACCACGCTGGCTACCAGCCCCTCCTCCGCCAGTACGCCCAGATTCCGGTACACTGTGCCCAGGCTCAGCTCCGGGTAATCCGGCTTCAGCTGCTGATAGAGCATCTCGGCGGTGGGGTGCTCCCTGGTGGCACAAAGGGCCTCCAGGATTGCCTGACGTTTTTTGCTGTTCTTACGTCGCGTATCCATTGCTACCTCAAAATTAGTAATGATTCTTATTACTGAATCAACTATAGCACAGCCCTATCCGTTTGTAAAGCCCTTTTCTGAAAAAATTCTTTCCTCATTCCACCAGCGCCGCCAGGGCGGGGGCGGCGGCCTGCCCGAACAGCCGGATGGCGGCCAGGGCTTCCTGCAGGGTGTTGCCGTTGCTGCCTACCTCCAGAATCATGGAGCCAGGGCTGAGATGCTGGTTATAGCGCTGCTGCACCAGGGCGATGGGCCGCATCAGCGTGGGGTGTCGGGCGTTCACCGCGTTCTGCATATACAGGGCCACCGCCAGGTTCTGCCGCCAGTTGGGGTGCTCCAGCCCGCTCTCGTCGGTGCCGATGAGCAGCATCACCTGGCTGGCGCAGACCCCGTCCTCCTCCGCCATGGTCTTGTATACCACGTCGTCGGTGCCCAGGGCGTCCCGGTGGATGTCGATCACCATCCCTATGCTGGGGTAGTCCCGCAGATACTGCTCTATGGCCTGGCCGGAGCGGGTGTAGGAGCCGGTGTAGCTGGGGTAGTCATAGATGCCCCGGTCATGGATCACATTCAGCCCCGCCTGCTGGAAGATTTCCGTCAGCTCATCGCCGATGCGCACAATGTTGAACTCCGTGTTCTCCGTTCGGTTGGTGTCGCTGGGCTCATAGCGGTCCAGCCCCGCCTGGGTGTAGGCTTCGCTGGAGTGGGTGTGGATGATCAGGATCTGCGGCTCCCCCTGAGGCAGGCGCAGCCCCGGCCCGGCGGACAGAATCTCCGTCACATCCACCCAGTAGGCGGTGGCGTTGTTGACGCTGAGTCCCCCCTGGATGGTGGTCTCCAGAATTTCCCCGCTGTCGGCGGTCTCCTGCTCCGGGGCTGCCTCCGCCTGCTCCATGGGCGCCATCTCCGGCAGAATCTGGCTCTCCGCCTCCGCCATGGCCGGGTGCGCCGGTGCTTCCGTGGCCATCACGCGCAGCGGCATCGGCTCCGCCGTGGGGGCCGGCGTCTCCCGGACCACCACCACGTTCTTCATCCGCCTGTCTCCCAGACGCTCTGCCGCTATGTCCCCCAGGCGCTCCGCCGCCCCACTTACCGTCAGCAGATACAGCGCCATGGTGGCGCAGCCCATGATCGCCAGTTTTCTTGCCGCCTGCATGTCATCCCCATCCTCTCCCGGTTCCTTTTTCCTGTTTATATATAAGGGTATGAACCGGCAGCGGCAAATATCCTGCTATCCTCAAATCCATGTCCCCTCCGCCTTTTCCGGCCGGCAATTCTTCGTGAACGGGCATTTTCTGTCAGCGCATCCAAAGAGCGGTTTGACGAGCCATTGAGATCAGCCCTTGGCTCCCTCTGACGAGGGAGCTGTCAGCGCAGCTGACTGAGGGAGAGATTCTTAATAGTCAAATCGATCAGGTTTTTTCTCTCCCTCCGTCAAAAATCTACGATTTTTGCCACCTCCCTCATCAGAGGGAGGCATGCGATAGGCTTTCCTTCCCAAGCCTTCCCCTGGAGGGGAAGGTGCCCAGTGCGCACACTGGGCGGATGAGGTGGCCTGTCGGACTCCCCTTCCCAAGTGGAGCTTGCCTGAGGGGTTCGTCCACCCCTTGAAAAAAAGCCTTTCCCATGGTATCATAACTTGAAACAGAACAGAAAGGAGCCAACAAATGATGAGGCTTGAATACAGACCCCGGGGCGTTTGCTCCCAGCGGATTGAGATCGATGTGGAGGACGGCTGCGTCCAGGATGTGAAGTTCACCGGCGGCTGCTCCGGCAACCTGCAGGGCATTTCCCGTCTGGTGAAGGGTATGCCTGTGGAGGAGGTCATTTCCCGGGTGGAGGGGATTCGCTGCGGCTTCAAACCCACCTCCTGCCCGGACCAGCTGGCCCAGGCCCTCAAGCAGTTCCGCGATGCACCCCAGGACTAAACTGCTTGTCCCGCTCCTGCTGCTGTGCCTGCTGCTGTGCGGTTGCGCCCGGCAGCAGGCCAGCGCCCCCGCCCCCTCGGTGGAGGTTCAACTGTTACATCTGCCCCAGCCGGGGCAGAAGCCGCCCTATGAGCAGCTGCCGGTGTATATTGACGGCCTGCTGATGGACCGGGCCTGCCGGAAGGACGGCAATCTTTACCTCTCCCCCGCCGCCGTCTGCGCCTGGCTGGAGATTTCCAACAGCTGGCAGGGGGATGAAACCGCCTTTACCCTGACGCTTCAGGGCGTGGATTTTACCGGGGACAGCGCCATGGAATACCTCAGCGGCAACGGGCGCTATTTTTACGCGCCGGAGGGCTGGTTCACCGCCTGCGGGCAGCTGTATCTGCCCTGTGATCTGCTGTGCCGCTTTCTCTGCCTGGACGCCAGCCTTTCCGAGGATGGCACCCGGCTGGACCTTTCCACCCGCAACGCCCGGGTGATTCCCGGCGGGGAGGACTATTATGAACTGAACTACCCCAGCGAGGACCTGTTCTGGCTGACCCAGATCATCTATGCCGAGTCCTGGCAGCAGCCCCTGGCCGGGCAGATCGGCGTGGGCAACGTGGTGCTGAACCGGGTGGACAGCCCGGATTTCCCATCCACGGTCTTTGACGTAATTTTTGATATGGAGCACAACATTCAGTTTGAGCCTATCACCAACGGCAGCGTCTATGCCACGCCGGATGAACAGTCCCGCATTGCCGCCTGCCTGTGTCTGGATGGCTATAACACCGTGGGCGACAGCCTGTATTTCGTCAACCCCGCCTATGGCAGCGGCTGGTTTGACACTACCCTGGATTTGACCATTACCATTGGCGGCCATAACTTCTATTCTGTCCGAGGTGCATAAAATGCTTGAAGCGCTTCTTCAATCCGGCTTTGAGGCCCTTTCCCTGGTGCCTGATTCCCAGGCCCTGTCGCGCTACCGCATCTATTATGAATATCTGGAGGCGATGAACCAGGTCATGAACCTGACGGCCATCTCCGGCGAGGAGGATGTGGCCCGCCTCCATTTTCTGGACTGCGCGGCCCTGCTGGGCCTGGCGGATTTCTCTGGCAAGAAGGTCATTGACGTGGGCACCGGCGCGGGCTTCCCTGGCCTTGCCCTGAAGATCGCCTGTCCCGCCATGGAGCTGACCCTGCTGGACAGTCTGGATAAGCGCATCAACTTCCTGAAAAACACCTGTGAGAAGCTGGGCTTTGATGATGTGACCTGCATCCACTCCCGGGCGGAGGAGATCCCCGCCGGCTTCCGCCAGGGCTTCGACTTTGCTCTCTCCCGGGCGGTGGCCCGGCTGAACCTGCTGTGTGAGCTGTGCCTGCCCTATGTAAAAAAGGGCGGGGCTTTCATCGCCATGAAGGGCAGCGATCTGGAGGAGGAGCTGGCGGAGGCCCAGCGCTGCATCCGCACCCTGGGGGGCCAGGTAGAGCAGAAGATTGACTACACCATCCCCGGCACCGACGTGACCCATAGCGCCCTCATCATCCGCAAGGTGGCCGACACCCCGGCCAAGTACCCCCGCCGCTGGGCCCAGATCAAGAAAAGCCCCCTGTAAGCTGCTGCAAAAGCAAACCGACCCGCGCATTTTCATGCGTTCGGGTCGGTTTTTTATTCACTTCAAAATGAATTCCAGCAGTTGCTCCGTGTTGTCAGCAATGTGCTCTGCCCCAAGGCTTTCCAGCTTTTTCCGCCCCATAAAGCCCCAGGCGACGCCCACGCAGTCGATCCCGGCATTCCGGGCGGTGTTCAGGTCCACATCCATGTCCCCCACATACAGGGTCTCCTGTTTCTCCACCCCCAGCTCCTCCATGGCAGAGAGGACGGCGGAAGGGTCCGGCTTGCAGCGGATGCTGGCGCTGGTGCCCACCGCCAGCTCCAGAAGGCCGGCAAAGTGCTGCTCTGCCAGGGCTTTCACCGCCGGCTCCTGCTTGTTAGAGATCACCGCCAGCTTGATGCCCCGGGCCTTCAGGGCCTTCAGCAGTTCCATGATGCCGGGGTAGGGGGCGGTTTTGATCTGGCAGTGGCTGTCGTAATAGGGCTCATAAAAGGCCAGAACCTGCTGCTTTGTGGCCGCATCGGTGCCCTCCGGCACGGCGCAGTTGACAAAGTGAGCGGGACCTTTTCCCAGGAAACTTTTCACTTCTTCGGTGTTTCTTGGGGGAAATCCAAACTTTTCAAGGGAAACATTGATGGCGTCGGTCAGATCGCCCACCGTGTCCAGCACGGTGCCGTCCATATCAAACAATACCGCTTTGTACATCTCTCTGTATGACCTCCTGATCCTTATCCTGCAGATCATAGCACATTCTTAAGAAAGTTTCAATTGCGATTGCCTTGCTTTTACACTATAATTGAATTGCTTTAACCTTGTTTTTCAGGCGGAAAAGGACATGAAAAAGTGGCTTTGGGCCCTGGCCGCGCTTTTTGCCGCGGCGGCGCTTTTTGTTACATACCGGTTTTCTTCCCCCGGCAGGAGCGGCCAGCAGCTGAAGCTGTGGTACGTCAGCGAGGACTTTTCCCCGGCGGTGATGGAGCTGCTGGCAAGCCGCTATAATGATCAGCGGCAGGGGGAGCACTATGCGCTGGAAGTCCTGGGCTTTGCTACGGAGAAGGAGCTGGCCGCCGCCTTTGAGCAGAGCCGGCCGGACCTGCTGCTGTGCTCCTATGACCGGGCGGCCAGCCTGGGCAGCCGGGAACAGCTGGGGTCGCTTGCGGGGGCGGACTGGGACTATCTGCCGGCAATTGAGGACGGTCTGCCCTACGCCGGGCACAGCTTTTTCCCCCTGGGCTCCGCCGTGCCGCTGCTGGTATACAACCAGGCGGTGCTGGAGGAGGCAGGGGTCACAGCAGAGTTTGCCACGCTGGAAGAACTTTGCGCCGCGGCGGAAGCCTACTGGGAACAGACCGGCAAGCCCTTTTTCACTGCCCACGCCGTGACGCCGCTGCTGACAGTCTGGTGCGGCTCCCTGGGCTATGAGCTGCAGGGCGACGCGGAGCGGGACGCCCTGAGCGAGGGCTTCCGCCGGGTGTACAATGGGCTGGCCCAATGCGCTTATACAGGCAGCTTTCTGCCGCCATCGGAGAATTTCACCGACTTTGTGGAGACCGGGGAGCTGCCCTGCGCCCTGATCTCCTCCACTCAGGCGGTAAGCCTGGCCGAGGGCTGCGCCGCAGTACCGCTGCCGCTGCCGGAGGGCGGCGCAGAGGTGTACGTGCCGGAGATCATGGGGCTGGCCGTCACCGGGGCCAACAGCTACGCCCTGCCCTCGGCCAGGGCCTTTCTCCTGTGGCTGCGGGAAAACTACAGCCCCTGGGACGCCCTTTCCCTGGGCCTGGTGCCCACCGTGGAGGCGGCGGACTGTGAGCCGGATCTGGCCATGAGCCGGCTGCTGATGGAGATTTACGAAAACCGCCGGCCCCTGGTCTATGCCCCCCTCGGCAGCTACATGGAGCAGCGGCAGGAAATGGAAGATCAGCTCGGCCGCGCCCTTGATTTACTGTACTGATTTATGGTATAATGCAGAAAAAATAAGGGCCCGCCGCGCCTGCAAAAGCGGCAGATTGGAGATAAACATGGAAGGTTACAGAGTGCTTGAAATCAAAAAAAGCGTGTTTGAAAACAATGACCGGGAGGCGGAGCTGCTGCGGCAGGACCTGAAGAAGGACAAGGTGTTCCTGCTGAACCTGATGTCCTCCCCCGGCAGCGGCAAGACCACCACCCTGAAGGCCACCATTGCCGCGCTGAAGGAGGAGTTCCGCATCGGCGTGATGGAGGCGGATATTGATTCCGACGTGGACGCGGCCACCATTGAAAAGACCGGGGCCAAGGTGATCCAGCTGCACACCGGCGGCATGTGCCACCTGGACGCGGGCATGACCCGGCAGGGGCTGGAAGGCCTGGGGGTAAACGATGTGGACTTTGCCATACTGGAGAACGTGGGCAACCTGGTCTGCCCGGCGGAGTTTGACACCGGCGCGGTGAAAAACGCCATGATTCTCTCCGTCCCGGAAGGGGACGACAAGCCCCTGAAGTACCCGCTGATGTTCTCCATCTGCGACGTGCTGCTGATCAACAAGATCGATGTGCTGCCCTACTTTGATTTTGACCTGGCCGCCTGCGAGAAGTATGTGCGCAGGCTGAACCCCAACATGAAGATCATCCCCATCTCCGCCCGCACCGGCGAAGGAATTGAGGAATGGGCGGATTGGCTCCGGCAGCAGATCCGGGCCTGGCAGGAATAAGGCAGGAAACGCACAGGAAGCGTTTAAGCAAACCGCCGCCCGGGTATCGGGCGGCGGTTTATGTGTAGATAAAGAAGGGGGAAAGCCCATGCGGTTGCTCTATAAAATTCTCCGGCAGGAGCCGGGGAGCCGGGACGGCGTGGTGGCGGTCACGTCTGTCCTGGGCATCATTGTCAATGTTCTTATCGCCGCGCTGAAGGTGGCCATCGGTATTTTTGCCTCCTCCATCGCCATTCTCTCCTCCGGCGTGAACAATGCCACCGACGCCTTGACCTCGGTGCTGACGCTGGTGGGCACCAGGCTCTCCGCCAAGCGGCCGGACGCCAAGCACCCCTTCGGCTATGGGCGCATTGAATACCTCACCAGCCTGGTGATCGCCGGCCTGATTCTTTTCAGCGGCTTTGAGATGCTGGAAAGCTCCGTGGAGTTGATCTTTGAACCGGCGGAGATGCGCATCTCCTATCTGATGCTGGGCATCATCGCTGTCACCGCCGTGATCAAGTACTTTCTGGGGGTGTATATGATCCGCACCGGCAAAAAGGTGGACTCCGGCGCCCTGGTGGCGGTGGGGCTGGAAGGGCGGAACGACGCTTTCGTCTCCCTTGTGACCCTGCTCTCCGCCGGAGTGTTTCTGCTGTTCGGCTGGGACATTGACGCCTACGCCGGTGTTTTCACCTCGGTGATCATTCTCAAGGCCGGCTTTGATGTGCTGCGGGAGACCGTGTCTGAGCTGCTGGGAAAGCCGGGGCAGGAGGCGCTGGCCAGGCAGCTATACAAGGAGCTGCGGACGGACCCGCTGGTGGTGAACGCGGCGGACATGATGCTGCACAACTATGGCCCGGAGAGCTATTCCGGCTCCGTGAATCTGGAGATCAGCCATGAGAAAACCGTGGGGGAGGTGTATCAGCAGCTGCACCAGCTCCAGCTGCGAATCATGCATGAGTACAAGGTCACCATGGTTTTCGGCATCTACGCGGTGGACAACGACCATGAGCAAATCCGGCAGCTGCGGCAGGAAGTCTCCGCCTTTGTTCAGGGGCATGAACACGTGAAGAGCTTTCACGCCCTGTACATAGAGCCGGGCACCGGGCGCATCTACTGCGACCTTGTTGTGGACTATGCGTTGAAGGACTGGGAGGGACTGGAGGCAGAGTTCAAGGCCTATCTCCAGGAGCGCTATCCCCACAGTGAAGTGGAGCTGACGGTGGAGACGGAGTTTGTTTGAATAAGGCTGCTCCCAGAAAAAACCCGCCGCCCGGGCATCCGGGCGGCGGGTTTTCAGCTTGTCTAAAAAGATGCTTTCATAGAAAGGCTCCCTTGTGTAAAGGGAGCTGGCAGCGAAGCTGACTGAGGGATTGTTTTCTGAAATGTTCCGGATTATCAGTTATATCTCGAAAATATTGAACGTTTCTTTTACAACCCCTCCGTCAAAAATCAGAGATTTTTGCCACCTCCCCTTACACAGGGGAGGCTTTGGCCGGTTCTTTGACAGTCTCTTGATTTTTTGGAGCTTTATTCCTCCACCGTCCAGGGCAGGTCCACAAAGCTGGGCTCATGGTGCATGGCGGGAAGAAGGACATTGAACACATCGGCGTTTTTCAGCCGCAGGCTGCTGGTGTTGATGCAGGGGTGACAGCCGAAGAATTCCTGGCTCTTCAAATCATTGTCCACCAGCAGACGCACCTGCCGCTCCCGGTCGTTCATCAGGCCCAGGATGCTGACGGAGCCGGGGGTGATATCCAGCAGCGCCAGCATCTGCTCCGGCGTTGCAAAGGACAGCCGGGCGGAGCCGATCTGTTTGGACAGAATCTTGGTCTTAAAGGGCTTTTCCCCGGGCATGATCAGCAGGTATACCTGGGTCTGCTGGCGGTTGGTCAGCAGCAGGTTCTTGCAGATCGGGCAGCCCAGCAGGCCCTCCACCTCTTCGCAGGCCTCAATGGTGTCGGCGTGGTCATGATCCACCCGCCAATAGGCAAGTCCCAGGGAATCCAGCAGGTCATAGCAGCGCTCCTCCTTGGGGATGCGCGGGTCGGAAGGTCGGCCTTGATACAGGGTATGGTCTATGTTCATATCTTACCTCTTGTTAGAGGGCAGCCAGATGTGCTGCTGCTCCGCTTTTTTTATCAGTTCTTCCCGGAAATCCGGGTGGGCAATGGCAATCAGCTTTTCCGCCCGCTGCCAGGTGTTCATGCCGGCCAGGTTCACCGCACCGTACTCGGTGACGATGTAATGGCTTTGGCTGCGGGGGGTGGTGACAATGTCGCCCTGGAAGGAGGGCAGGATGCGGGAATGGCGCTGGCCCTGCCGGTCGGTATAGGCGGAGCTCATGCAAAGGAAGGACTTGCCGCCCTTTGCCATGCCGGCGCCGGTGACGAAGTCCAGCTGGCCGCCGGTGCCGCTGATCTGCCGGGTGCCGGCGCTTTCGGAACCCACCTGACCGTAGAGATCCACATTCAGGCAGCCGTTGATGGAGATCATGTTCTCATTCTGGGCAATGACATTGGGGTCGTTCACGTAGCTGAGGGGGAAGCCGGCAATGCCCGGGTTATCGTCCACCCAGTCATAGAGGGCACGGCTGCCGATGGCAAGGCCCAGGACCCCCTTGCCGGGGTGCAGGCTCTTGCGCCGGTTGGTCAGCTTGCCGGCCTGAGCCATGGCCAGGTAACCGTCGGAGCAAAGCTCGGTATGCATGCCCAGGTCCTTCAGATCGGAGGCGGCGATCAGCTCCCCCAGGGCGTTGGGCATACCGCCGATGCCCAGCTGGACGGTAGCCCCGTCCACGATGTGGGGGAAGATGTGGGCGGCAATGGCCCGGTCCGTCTCCCCCGGGGGCGGGGAGGCCATCTCCCACAGGGGGCGGTATCCGGCCTCCACCACGCAGTCCACCTCGGAGATGTGCACCGTCTCCCGCTCCCCGCCATGGATGCGGGGCAGGGCCTCGTTCACCTCCAGGATGACGGTTTTGGCCCGGTCAATAATGTCCCGGGAGACGCCCAGGGCGCAGGACAGGCTGAAATAGCCGTGCTTATCCATGGGGGAAACGGAAACCATGGCCACATCCACGGTCAGAAAGTTCCGATAGTACCAGCCCAGGTTGCGGAAAAGCATGGGTGTGAAGAAGGCCCTGCCCTGGTCGCACAGCTTCCGCTCATAGCCGGAGCAGTGCCAGGTATGATAGACAAAATGCTCCATGCTCTCGTCGCACTCCGCCGCGGCGATGGGGCCGGGCAGCAGGTTGCCCCGAATCTTCACATGCTGCAATTCATCCCGGCGCCGGGCCAGGGCAACGTCCAGACTCTGGGGAAAGCCGTTGTTGGAGCTGTAATCCACCCAGTCCCCGCTTTTGACCAGGCGCACCGCCTCTTCCGGGCTGCGGAGCTTGGCGCGGTATTCGTCAAAGCAGCTCATGGCGCGCCCTCACTGCTCCTCATGGCAGCCGCAGTCCTCGGGGGCATCCGGCGCTTCATCGGGCAGGTCCTCCGGGTGGTCATGGCCGGGCATGGGGCCGGGGCCGGGGCGCATGGCGGCCATACCCACGATCTCCCGCCCGGCGATGCCCTTGCTCTGGCGGTTCTTCTCGATCACATCGCTGAGGTAACGGTGCAGCTTCTCCGGCCGCTTGATGTTCTTCAGCAGCAGCTGGGGGCAGGACTGATCCGCGCTGTAGAGGGTCAGGGTGCCCACGCCGAAAATCCGCTGCCACAGGGTCTGGGTGGAGCGCACGTCCAGAATGCGGTAGAGCAGGATCTCGTTCAGCTCCGTGCGCAGCAGGCCCTTCTTCACATACAGCCGGTCCTCGTCCATGCTGTAGCGGGTGAAGGAAATGGGCATGCCCAGAATCCGCTTCCGATCCGCCCAAAGAATCTCCTTTTCCACCACTTCGATCTTATCTATCCGTGCCATGGCGTCTCCTTTCAGGTTTACATAATTATATCGAGTTTGGTCTTTTTGACTTGTTTTTTATTTTACCATTTTCCGCCCCGGCTTACAACCAGAAATTGGGGATGAAAAAGGAGCGGAATTTTCCGCTCCCTTTTCCACCTCATCCGTCCAGTGTGCGCACTGGGCACCTTCCCCTCCAGGGGAAGGCTAATTCATCTGTAAATCAATCAAAGTCTGCTTGAAACCGTATTGCTCTTGCAGCGCCAGGGCCTGCTCCAGTCCGCCGGGGCGGCAGCGGCCGGTATAGCTGGCCCGGAGCATGATGTTCTTGGGGGAATGGGCAAAGTCAATGAACTCGATCATGTCCAGCTCATAGCCTCTGGCCTCCAGCACGGCGGCACGGATGGAATCGGTCAAGAGGGCGCACACACGCTCCCTGATGATGCCGTGATTCAGCAGCAGGTCCAGCTCCCCGCCCTTATGGATGCTGCTGTTCACCTCATGCTGGCAGCAGGGCACGGAAAAGATATGCTTCACCTTCCGGCGGATGGCATAGTCCAAGGCAAAGTCGGTGGCGGTGTCGCAGGCGTGGAGGGTGACCACCATGTCAATCGCTTCCTCCGATAGGGCGTCACGGGTCACATCCGCCACCTGGAAGCGCAGGCCATCATAGCCGTATTTTTGGGCGATCTGGTTGCAGTGCTCCACCACGTCGGCCTTCAGGTCGTAGCCGATGATTTGGGCCTGAATACTCCGCTTCACCACAAAGTAATAATAAAGAATGAAGGTCAGGTAGGACTTGCCGCAGCCAAAGTCCAGAATGCGGATCTCCCGGCCCTCATAACGACCCAGCTCCTGATCCACCAGCTCCACGAAGCGGTTGATCTGCTTATACTTGTCATACTTGGAGCGGACGATTTTGAAATCCGGGGTAAAGACCCCCAGATCCACCAGGGCGGGGATGTTCTCCCCCTCCCGGAGGATATACTCCTTCTCCCGGTTATGGGCCTGATCGCCGCCGGGGCGGGGCATACTGGCACTGCGGCCGGTCTTTTTATAGCCGCCCTTCTGCCGCAGGACGTACTGGGTGCTTTCACTCTCGCCCACGATCAGCACCTGGCGGTAGCGGCCCTCCAGCTCATTTTCCACCAGGGAGAGCAGGGCGGTATCATCCAGGTTCTGGTGAAAGGCCTTGTTGTCCCGGAAGCGCTCCACCTGGTAGCTGAGCTTCCCTTTCATGCGCACCGGGCGAACGGTTACCTTCTGGTCAGCAAGCTTATCCGCCGGCTGGGAGAACACCGCTTTCTGTAGCCCCGGCAGGGCCGCGGCCAGTTCTTCACGGAGTCTTGCCATATCAGCCACCAAAGAGGCGCTTCAGGTTCAGCGCCGCCGCCTTCAGCTCGTTCTTGCTGTAGGAATTGTTTTCATCCGCCAGCACGGCGGCCACCGCCTCCTTGGAGGAAATGCCGCCGGAGACCATGGCGTCCACCAGCATGGCCTCGGCAGAGACGGTGTGCTCCACCTTGTTGAAGACATAGCTCTCCGCCACCTCGATGACCACGGCGTATTCGCCCTTGTCGTAATTGCCCTTGGCCAGCAGCTGCTCCTTTACCTCCGCGGGGCTGCCCCGGAAGCACAGCTCATGCAGCTTGGTCAGGTCGTTGCACAGGCACAGGCGGCAGTCCGACCCGGCCTCGATGAAGAAATCCACCAGCTCCATGATGCGCTTGGGGGATTCGTACAGGGCGAAGGTGCGGCTGTCGCCCCGGCGCAGCTTTTCCAGCAGCTTCCGCCGCTCTGCATTCTCCCGGGGGAAGAAGCCGTAGAACACAAAGCTGCTGAGATCAAAGCCGGAGATGCTCAGGGCCGTGACGGCGGCGCAGCAGCCGGGCACGCCCACCACCTTGATGCCCGCCTCCACCGCGGCCCGGATCAGCTCGTTGCCCGGGTCGGAGATGCAGGGGGTGCCGGCGTCGGTGATCACCGCCACGCTTTTGCCGGCAAGCATCTCGTTGATGAAAAACTTGGCCTTGCCGTACTCATTGAACTTGTGGTTGGACACCAGCTTGTTCCTGATACCCAGCTTGTTGAGCAGCACCATGGAGCGGCGGGTGTCCTCGGCGGCGATGATGTCCACCTCGCTGAGAATCTGGGTGCCCCGGGGGGACATATCCCGGGAGTTGCCGATGGGGGTGGCAACGATATAAAGGCAGCCTTTGCTGTTTTCGTCCATTATTCTTCTCCTGTTACGATGGCTTTCAGTGTTTCCGCTATGGTCGCCATGTCCTGCTCCGTATACCGCTGGTCGCAGGGCAGGGCCAGGATGTGGGCGGCGGTGGCTTCGCAGGTTTCGCAGACGCCCTGGGCCTGGGCCGGGATGGGCCAGATCACCGGGCAATCAATATTCTGCCGGGCCAGAGCCTGCTGCACGGCGTCCCGGTTTTCCAGCAGGATGGGGTAATACAGGCCGGCGGTGGTCCCGCTCTTGCAAAGAGGGCGCAGCTTGCCTGCGGCGGTCAGCTCTGCCAGGGTCTGCTCCAGCACCCGGGCATTGCGGCGGCGGGCGGCAAGAACCCTGGCAAAATCAATATTCTCCAGGTAAGCCCGGTTCTCCATGCTCATGGCCACCGGCTCCCCGCTTTCATCCAGCAGGGCCTCGGCCTCATGGAACTTGGCAAGGAAATCCTGCTTCAATTCGGCATCCCCATTTTCCAGGTAGAGCCCCTTTTCCTCCATGGCCTGGCGGCGCAGAGCGCCGAAGCGGCCGTCGGCCCCGACACGGGGCAGGGCGGCGGCGGTTTTCAGGATGCCGCCCTCCGGCAGGGCGGCCCATATGCGGATGCTGGCCACGGTGTAGTCCGGCAGGAAGGGGGCCGGTCGGCCCACAATGATATCCTGGGTGCGGTCCTCCAGCAGAACCACGCCGCTCTGCCGCAGCCGGGCCAGAAAGTCCGTGGTAAAGGGCTGGATGTCAAAATAAGGCATGTACAGCAGCACCGTGCCGGGAGCGGCCTTGGAAAGCACATCGGCCTCGTCCCCGGTCAGGTCCGGCTTCAGCTTATAAAAGGCCACCGGGCAGCCGTTGAGGGTAAAGGGCAGGATCATGGACTCACAGCACAGGGCCGGCAGCAGAACCCTTGCCCCCCGGTGGAGCCGGGCCACCTGCTTCAACGCGTCCCGGCCGCTGCGGTAAAAGCGCCAGGCGTAGATCTCCCGGCGGCGGGTGACGCCCTCAAAGCCCCGGCGGGACTGCCAATGGTGCTCGCTTCCGTATTCTCTCATTGGGTTCTCCTCCTATTCTGGCCGCAGATGGCAGTTATCAGACAATTTTCCGGCACTCCATATAATAGCGCTTCTCCTCCGCCTCGCCCATGGAGAAGGTCTTTCGGGGCAGCACGCCCCCGGCGATGATGGCGGGGAAGAGGGCATTTTTATCCATGGCCTGCAGAGCAATGCCGCAGTTGCCGGGCCGGGCGGACAGCTCCTCCAGGGCGGCGGTGCCGTGGACATAGTCGATGCCGGTCTGGGGGTGCTCTGCCAGGTAGCGGTCCAGAAATTCCTGGAGCACGTCCACCGGCAGCCGGTCCCCCCGCGCGGTGAGCTTCAGGCCCCGGCGCTGGCCGTCATGGAGAAACACAATGTCCTCCCCGGCCGCACAGGGCACGGCGGCAGTAAAGGCGGAGATCAGCTCCCCGGCGTCCACATGGAAAAGGACCCGATGGATGGGTTCAAAGTTCAAAGCCGGGCAGTGGAGATTTACCAGCTCCGCCAGGGCATAGCGGGCGGGGTGATGCTCCCGCTGGGCAGGGCTGAGGCTGGGCTTGATGCGCTCCCAACAGGTTTTGGCGGTAGCCAGGGAGTGGTTCCCATCCCCCACCGCCAGGTACAGGTCGCTGCGGCGCTGCTGCTGTTCGATGATGGCAGTGACACGCTCCGCCAGGGCGCCGGTGACAGCGTAGCCCCGCAGGTGGCCGCCGCCAAGCATCAGCTCCAGGTCATAGAGCAGAGGCAGCTGCTGCCGCAGGGCGTAAAGCGGCTCGATCAGCTCCTGCTGCCGGTCGTCGCACAGCAGCATCACATGGGGGCTTTCCACCTGGGCCCCCTCCCGGATGCGCACCCGGGGCGGGATGCGGGAAGTGACGGTGCCCTCCGTGGCCCGGATCAGGGCTTTGCTCTCGGGGGTATAGTCATAGCAGTCCAGATCCACCATGCCCACCAGGCCGATGCGGGCGCCGGACTGGGTCAGGCGCTCCACCAGCACATAGCCCTGGTGTACCTTCTCGGTCAGAACGCCCTCCTGCAGGTAGCTTTCAATGTGCTGCTGAATGCTGTCAATCCGGTCAAAGCCGTCCTCCAGATAGACCTCGGGAAAGACGATATGTAAGGCGGAGGGTTTCTCTCCCACCAGTGCCGCCGCCTTTTCCCAATACTCCCGCTGGCTGGTGAACTGGTCGCAGGCCACCACGGGCCAGAGGGCGGCTGTCTCCCCGTCCCGGGGCAGCAGAATATCGGCAGGGCCAAAGCAGGTGTTCATCTGTATTTCTCCTTCTCTGTCTATTGCTTTCATGAATAAAGCCCAGGAACCGCCTGGGCTTTGTTTTTATTTTGTTCTTTAGTTGTTCTTCTGATACAGAACCCACAGGCCCTTCAGCAGCAGGTCATCATCAAAGACAATCTCATGCCGGCAGCAGGAGACGATGCTTCTGGCCAGGCCCCCGGTGGCCACCAGTGCGCAGGGCTCTCCCAGTTCTTCCTCCATGCGGTCGATCATCCCGTCCAGCATGGCGGCGGTGCCGAAGACCGCGCCGGAACGCATGGCGTCGGTGGTGTTGCTGCCGATGGCCTTTTTGGGCGGGCGGATGGCAATATCCGGCAGCAGGCTGGTGCCGGAGGACAGGGCCCCATAGGCCAGGTTCACGCCGGGGATGATGGCCCCGCCGCGATAACAATGCTCCCGGTCCACCACCACCATGGTGGTGGCGGTGCCCATATCGATGACGATGACCGGCGCGCCGTAATAGCTCATGGCGGCCACACTGCCGGCCACCAGGTCCCCCGCCAGGGTGGAGGGATCATCCAGCCGGATGTTCATGCCGGTTTTCATGCCGGGGCCCACCACAACGGCCTTCACGCCGGTGATGAGGAAGATGGCCTGGCGCAGGGCCTCGGTAACGGGGGGAACCACGGAAGAAATGATGGCCCCTTCAAAGCCCCTGCAGTCCACATGGTAAAATTCCAGCACCTGCTTGAGCTTGATGGCATATTCGGCAGCGGTCTCCCGGTCGCTGGTCTGGATGCGGACGATGTTGAGAATCTCGCCCTTTTCAATGCAGCCCAGGACAATATTGGTGTTGCCTACGTCTACTGCCAGGATCATATTCCATCCCCCCGGTGAAGGTTTCTCATTTTTACTGATTATATTGCATCCGGTCAGCAATGTCAATTATTGATGCCATGGTGGGCGTTGGGGCTGCTCGCATCCAAAGCCCGGAACACATAGCCGTTGTTGATGCCCCAGATCAGCACCTGCTCCACGGCGTTGACGCTGTAATCCTTGATATCATGCTGCAGCACCACGGAGGCCTTCCGCCCGGAGCAGCCGCCAATGATGTTGGCAGCCACGGTGTCGGTGTCGGTGGTCTCGCCGGCGTCGCCGGAAGAGACGTTCCAGTCAAAATACTGATATCCCAGGTCGTTCAGGGCGCCGGCCAGGCTGGTCATGATGCCGGGATTGAAGTTGCTGACGGTGTTGGAGCTGCCGCCGGGGAAACGGCAGATTTTGGTATAGCTGCCGGTCTGGTCACAGATCAGGTCCTGCACGGCGTTGAAGTCCTGGAAAAAGGCCTCCTCGCTGGAATAGATGCTGCGGTAGTTATGGGAATAGGTATGGACGCCCACGGCGTGCCCCTCGTTATAGGCCCGGCCGATCTGGTCATAATATTTGGGGTTGGCGCCGGTGACAAAGAAGGTGGCCTTGGCGTTGTATTTTGCCAGCACATCCAGCAGCCTGCCGGTATAGGGGCCGGGACCGTCGTCAAAGGTAAGGTAGATGGTCTTGCTGTCCGGGGTGACGGTGTCCGGGTTTCGGATGGGCAGGACATGGACGGTGCGCTGGGCGCTGACGCTGTCGCCGGTGGGGCTTTCAATATAATAGACCAGCTCATAATCCCCCGCCCGGTAGGGGCAGACCTCCCCGTAGGTCTGGACAAACCCGGTCATGTCGTTGCCCATTTTGTCCTGGGCGGAATAGCCCGGGTCTTCAAAGGAGAGGCTGGCATTCACATACATGTCGCTCTCGCCGTAGAGGGTGATCTCCGGCTCGGTGTAGATATACAGAGGCTCACGGACCATGGTGGTGGTATTGCCGGAGGAGTCGGTGACGGTATAGACCTTGCGGTTTTCCTCCTCGAAGCTTTCCACCTTGTCGGTCAGGTCGCCGTCATAGTTGTCGGTGGCGGTATAGCCCTCCTCCTCATAGCCGGTGAACCAGCTGGCCTGATAGCCCTCCACGTATTTCAGCTCCAGCACCGGGGCAACGGTGTCCACCACCTGCACCCGCCGCTCCGTGCTGTAATCCTGGAGCAGATAGCGGACGGTATACTTCACCGTGTACGCCCCCAGGCGGGTATTGTCCAGGTCGCTGCTGACGTCCACGTGCAGATGCTTCTTTCCCTCGCCGAAGAGCTTGCCGGTGGTGACGGCATAGATGCCCGGCTCCTGATAGGCTTCAAAGCATTCCAGCTGCATCTCCTGGGGAGCGGTCATATAAAAGCGCACATGGCGGCCGTCGATCACCAGGGCGGCCAAGGTCACGGCGGCGATATAGACCAGCAGGATCACCAATACCACCAGGGCAGTTTTGCCCGTTATTCTCTTTTTTGGCTTATCCGTTGATTTGTTCATGGCTTTCTTCGCTATCTCTCTGTATTTCGATTGGTTCCCACGTTATGTAACCCTGATCATTATACACCTTTTGCCGCGGAATGGAAGAGGCTTTTTTATTTTTAAGGATCAGGGTGGGCCCATCTCTCTAT
>JBJDXQ010000014.1:0-19265 GCA_051866745.1 Candidatus Limivicinus sp.
TTTTGTCTCGTCCATCCGCTGCTCCGCGCCAGCGGAAAGGACAAGACAATGAAAAGAATCCCAAAAACCCCTATCGAGTTCGACTATGACCTCTGGACTACGGAGGACGGCAAGTGCATGGTGCGCGTAAAGCTGACTGGCGAAGTAACGGAGGTTGACCGCGAGGTCATGAAAAGCCTCCGCGCAGAGGAAAAGAAGCTCAGACGTTCTTATGGAGCTGTCGGTACATCTGATGATGAGGACAACGCGAAAAAATCTTCTGATACTGTTCTGTCTCTGGATGCTCTGCCGGAAGAAGATGTGAAATCTTCTGCTTGGTTGGCTGATCCTGCGAACAACATCGAAATGGCTCTGACCGAAATGTGCATTGAGGACTTCCGAAGGTCACTTAGTTCCATTCAGCTTGAAATATTCGACGTTGTCATGATCGGTGGAGTTGGTGTTCGTGAGTATGCAAGACAAAAAGGGATTAACCACAAGACGGTTGTTGAGGCTATTGCATCCATGCGGAAAAAACTCAAAAAAATTTTTTGAGCAGACCCCCCCAATCAGCAAAAAAGTGTCCGTTGTAAAGTGAAGGGGCAAACAACAGCCTCTTTCACGGTTCCTTGATAACTGAATAGTCAGTGCTGCGGATCTTTCCTCTTTTCTCGAAGCGACTTGCCTTCTGCCGCCATGACCTCCCGTACAGGAGCGAGCGATCAACAGAGAGGCTAAACAGCCGTGTGGTGCGGCTGCTTGCGATGATGGAGAAGTTGGGTACAATGATACTTCCGTTTCTTCTTTGAAGGGGCGGCTCGGAGCGATCCTCGGAGGGGTGAGAGTCCCATGATACTGCTTTACCGGTGGTAGTCCGCAGCATTCCCTATTCAGCAGGGGTGCGAGCTGCAAATATGCTGGAAGTAGAACACTGTTACAACGCCCGAAAGGGTTTATCAGTGAATACTATGGGCAGCAGTCCAAAAGGCTGCTGCCTATCAATTTGCTGATAAAGTGTTCTCGCGGCTCAACGCATAGAAAGGTAATTTTTGGTCAAGAATAGAGAATGAAAAGGCGGTGATTGTATGGCTAACGAAATGAGCAAGAAAGAGCTTCTGGACTCTTTGGTAGATATTCGTGATGTGAAGATTGATCGTACTCAGCCCGTTGAAGAGCGTATGAAGTCCTATGTAGAGCAGATTAAGAATCCCTATTTATTCAAGGTCGGCAATACAGTCGTAAGGGTTTCCTACGCCAACACGCAGGCAACGATCAATGATAACTTCGTAAACCTCTTAGCGAGTTTGTGATCTGCCCGTCGGGTGACTGGAAAATGAATCTTTTTTGTGAACTTAAATCAAAAGGCTGGATTTCTGGTTGAGGCTATGCTATAATAAGCATGGACAAAATCAACGAAATACCACTCCTATTGTTGTTTTCCGGTTATCTGACGGAAATAAAATTAGGGAGTGGCGTTTTATGCTGAAATTATCTTTAGACAGAGATTATAAAGCCGCCATCTACCTGAGATTATCGAAGGAAGATGGCGATTTTTCATTTTCCGGCGAAAAACTTGAGAGTGACAGTATCTCCAACCAGCGATTGTTGATCATGGACTTTCTCAAGAAACACCCGGAAATAACAGTGGTAAAAGAATACTGCGATGACGGCTATACCGGCGCAAACTTCGAGCGTCCTGATTTTCAGAAGATGCTTGAAGCGGTCAAGTCCGGCGAGATTGACTGCATTGTAGTAAAAGACCTTTCGCGTTTTGGCCGTGAGTATATTGATTCGGGAGTATATATTCAGAAGCTCTTCCCGATGCTCGGTGTTCGTTTCATAGCCATCAATGATCACTATGACAACGCACAGCCGGGTGCAGCAGATAACGAGCTGGTGCTGCCCTTCAAAAACCTCATGAATGATTCCTACTGCCGCGACATCTCAATTAAGGTGCGAAGCAACCTTGATGCGAAACGCCGCAGCGGCCAGTTTGTCGGAACGCGAGTGGTATTCGGCTATATGAGATCGCCGAACAACAAAAATCAGTTGGTGGTCGATCCCGAAGCTGCGTCGGTAGTGCAGGACATCTTCAAATGGAAACTTGAGGGCTTATCTCCGGCACAGATCGCAGACCGACTCAATGACAACAATGTTCCTTCTCCGATTGAATATAAGAAGGCAAAAGGCTCAAAGCAGCGTACTTGCTTTCAGACGAACCAAGTTGCTCAGTGGAGCGCCGTAGCGATTTATCGCATACTCAAGAATGAAATCTACACCGGAACGCTGGTGCAGGGAAAAACCACTTCTCCAAACCATAAGGTAAAGAAGACCGTGGTCAAACCTTCAAACGAGTGGTCCCGGACAGAGAATGCGCATGAAGCAATTATCTCTCCTTCCCAGTTTGACCTTGTTCAGAAGATCATGCTGGAAGATACGAGAAGTCCCGTGGGAGCAAAGGGTGTGCATCCTTTCTCCGGCAAGATTTTCTGTGCGGACTGCGGCAGTCCAATGGTGCGGAGAATATCTCGCAGCGGAGCCCGTGAATACGCCTACTTCATCTGTGGCGGCAACAAAAATGACAAGAACTCCTGCTCTTCACACAGCATCAAGGAATCACTGGTGTATGATGCAGTTTTGGCAGTTGTTCAGGCTCATATTTCGGCAGCAATGGATATGGCAGATGCAATGAGCCGCGTAGACAACCTTGCATGGGAAAATCGGGAGCTTGAGAAGATCAAGGCGAAGATTGCTTTTCAAGAAGAAATCATCGACAAGAACAGACGGCTCAAGACCGGCGCGTATGAAGACTTCAAACAGGATTTCATCACCAGAGAGGAATACAAAGCCTTTACTGCTCAGTTTGATCAGCAGATCAACGAGGCAAACGAAACCATCATGCGCCTCACCAGTGAGCGCAACAGCGTTATGGGCGGTCTGGCAGAACAGCAAGGATGGCTCTCTCAGTTCAGACAATACGAAAACATTCAGGAACTAACTCGCAGTGCGGTGGTCAGCCTGATCGACTTCATCCGCATCGGTGAGGACAAGGACATTCATGTCCAGCTCATGCACTGTGACCGATTTGCGTCTATCATGGAGTTCCTTAACGAACACAAAGCAAAGGAGGACGCCAAGAGAATCATTCGATTGACAAAGGAGGCAGTATAAATGGCACGAGTATCACGAAAAAAGCAAAATATCCCGTCGACTCCGGTTGATACTTCCGTTCGCATTTGGAAGACTGCGCTCTATGTCAGACTATCGGTTGAGGACAACGGCAAGGAATCTGACTCCGTTGAGAATCAGACAGCCCTTCTGGAAGAGTATGTCGCAAACCATCCCCATCTGAAAAAGACGGCGTTGTTTGTCGATAACGGCTACACCGGTACGGATTTTCTCCGTCCCGAATTTACCCGGATGATGGAGGCTGTTCAGGATGGCCTCGTAGACTGTGTTGTTGTAAAGGACTTATCGCGTCTCGGCAGAAACTACATCGAGACATCTCAGTTTATTGAAAAGATATGCCCGTTTTACGGCTTGCGCTTCATCGCAGTCAATGATTCCTATGACACTGCGACAGTTACGAGCGAAGGTCAGCTTTCAGCTTCTCTGTCAAACATCGTCAATGATTACTATGCGAAGGACATCTCCCGTAAAGTCACTTCTGCGCTCAGAGCCAAGATGGAGCGCGGTGATTATATCGGGAACTATGCCCCTCATGGTTATCGCAAAGACCCGGAAAACAAAAATCATCTGCTCATTGATCCTGAGACTGCTCCGGTGATACAGCAGATATTTGAATGGAGAGCTGAGGGCATCAGCTATATGGGCATCTGCAAGCTGCTCAATGATGCTGGCATCCCGTCTCCCGGTCAGTACAAACTCAATCAGGGTATCGAAACCAATAACAATAAGAAGAAACGCACTGTTCTCTGGAACAAACATAAAGTCACTGAGATATTGAAGGACATCGTTTATATCGGGCATCTTGCCCAGAAGAAAGGCAGTCAATGTCTCTACGGCGGCATCCCGTATCATATCACATCCGAAGAGGAATGGATTGTGGTAAAAAATACTCATGAGCCGCTGATCAGCGAAGAGCTGTTCGAGAAGGTGCAGCAGATCAACAATGCTGTATTGGAACGCGCAAAGGCAAATGCCGGTAAGTATGACCATCTTCCAAAAGAGAAGAACATCTACGGCAAGAAGTTCGTTTGTGCAGAGTGCGGTGCGATCATGAAGCTGCATCGATCTTTCAGTACAAAGAAGGATAAGGTGTACTTCACCTTCAAGTGTCCTACCTATGCAGAGCATGGCTCAAGAGGCTGCTCTGACATCAAGATGCGCAAAGCCGATCTGGATGAGGCTGTCTTTACCTTCATCAAGTCTCAGATGGATGTCTTTATCGACATGGAGAATACCCTTCGCAGACTGTTAGCGATGAAGAAGGCGAAGCTCAAGCAGAACAATACTCAGCAGGAGATCAAGGCTTTGAGGCAAAAGCTGGCAAACAAGCAGTCCCTTCTCAGTGGCTTGTATGTCGATCTCAAGGAAGGGATGCTCTCTCAGGACGAATACGGTCATCACAGAGAGATTATCACAGCAGACATCAAGGCTCTTGAAACCAACCTTGCAGAATTGGAAAATGCGAAGAACGAAACCGAAGAACAGATAACCGGCGAAATGAAATGGAAGTTCATGATCCAGCGCTTCTATGACGCGACGGAGATGACGGCTGAAATGGCTGACGCTTTCATTGAATCCATGAAACTGCATGAGGACGGCAGTCTTGAAATTAAACTCAGCTATATGGATGAGTTCGCTGCCCTCATGAATACTTGCGAACGGCTCAGGAAGGAGGTCGCATAATGAAACAGCAAATTGCTATTTATCTGCGCTTGTCTCTGGAAGATGTAGATAAGCGCACGAACAAAGTCAAGGATGAAAGCAACAGTATCGCGTCTCAGCGATTGCTCATAAACCGGCACCTAGACCAGAATCCCTTGCTCTGCGATCTCCCTCGTATTGAGTTCTGTGATGATGGGTTCTCCGGTACAAATTTTGATCGTCCTGACTTCTCTCGAATGATCGAGTATGCAAAAAAGGGCGAGATCAGTTGCATTGTGGTCAAAGACCTCTCTCGTTTTGGACGAGATTACCTTGAGGTCGGTGATTATTTGGAGCATATCTTTCCGTTCCTCGGAATCCGCTTCATGTCCATCAACGATCACTATGACAGTGCCAAGCACGAGGGCAAAACTATCGGCATGGATATTGCCTTCAAAAATCTCATCTACGACTATTACAGCAAAGACCTCTCCAAGAAGGTTAAGTCTGCAATGGGAATGAAGCAGCGTGAAGCGAAGTATGTGTGCTGCATCCCCTATGGGTATAAGGCTCATCCTACTCAGAAGCATCAGATGATCATTGATCCCGAAACAGCTCCGATAGTGCGTAGAATCTACATGGATGTTATCGCCGGAAAGTCATGTACTCAGATTGCCAAAGAGCTGAACAACGAGGGAGTTCCTACACCGGCACAGCACAAAGCAGTCACGAGACAAGCATCCGCCAAAAAGCCCCAGTGGACACATCGTGCGCTCCTGGGTATGATAGAGAATATCAAGTACACCGGGACAATGGTCAATCATACACGCGAGAGCCGCTTTATTCGAGACAAAAACCAGCGGCGTGTTCCCAAAGAGGAATGGTACATCAGGGAGAATGCCCATGAAGCTATCGTAACTCAGGAGGAATATGATCAGGCTCAGGATGCAATCCAGAGGCGGAAGAAATCATCGAGAACTTCCCATGATCAGTCTGATAGAGTTTATTACTGCGGTCATTGCGGGGGCAAACTTGAGAAGGCAAACGGCACAGTGTTTGCTTGCCCATCTCATCGCTATCATGATGGAAGTCCATGCGAACAAGTTCGTTGGCGAAAAGCAGCTTTAGAAGAGGTTGTTCTTGAAGCCCTCAAGGGTCAAATTGAGATCATAAGACTTGAAGCCTCCGATGCCAAAAAAGCAGCGAAAAGTAAAGGAGACAGCTTGCAGCGTCAGCTCGCTTTACTCAAGGCCCAGTACGATGCTTGCGGTAGAGAGAAGTTTACCAAGTATGAAGAGTACCGTGAAGGTAAACTCACGGCTGAGGAATACCTTGCCAGCAAGGATGTCCTCACAGCAAAACAAGCCGCTCTGAAAGAGCAGCTTGATGAATGCGAAGCTCAGTATGAAGCCAACCATCAGAAGAGCCTCGCGGCAACAGCGCAGCAGCAGACGGTCACACGGATGAGCGGCTTGTCTGATGATAAACTCAGAGAGCATCTGTATGATGCCGTTGAGCGCATCCTGGTCTATGATGCAGAAAGCATTGAAATAGTCTGGAAGTTCAACGAGATTAAAAAAGACACCGATAACAATGTCGGAGTCGGGGCGTGACTCCGACATTTGTTTTCACATAAGCTGTCGATTTTGCCCCTAAAATAACATAATCTGTCGAGACAAGTAGTGGCAGGAGTTAGCGTTTCAAGAAGCTCAAAAACCAAGCAGCACCGGGCTTTTTGAAAAAATCGTTAATTTTTTTGTCCCTCTCTTGACATAATGGGACGATCTTGGCCGCGTGGTCATCCCCAAAGAGATCCGCCGCACCATGCGCATCCGTGAAGGCGACCCGCTGGAGATTTTCACCGATAAGGACGGGGAGCTGATCTTCAAGAAATATTCCCCCATCGGGGAACTGGGGGATTTTGCTGCCCAGATCTGCGACAGCCTGCGCAAAACCACCGACGGCATTGCCGCCGTCTGTGACCGGGACAGCGTCATCGCCATCTCCGGCGGCGCCCGGCGGGAGCTGCTGGAAAAACCCATCAGCCCCCAGCTGGCGGAGATCATGGACTCCCGCGCCGCCTACCGCCACGCCGGCGGCAATGAGCTGCCCGTGACCCAAAGCGACAGTAAGTACCGGGTGTCCGTGGCCGCCCCCGTGATCTCCGAAGGAGACCTGATGGGCAGCGTCCTCTTCGTCTCCGAGCGCAACGGAGCCAACGGCACCGAGCTGGAATACAAGCTGGCCCAGACCGCGGCCTGCTTTCTGGGGAAACAAATGGAAAGCTGACAGGGGAATTTTTCCCCTGTTTCTTTTTTGCAATTTTTTCGTCCTGAAAAGGCCGAAAGCCCTTGACATTCCTGGAAAAATCGGTATAATAGTAGAGCCTGTCCGGACGACGGGCTATCCTTGCTCCCGCCTGCGCGGGGGCCAAATGACCAAAAGGAGGTGCAACCATGGCAAAAGCAAGCGAAAAGTACGAAGTAATGTACATCATCAACCCCAACTTCACTGAGGAGCAGACCGCAGCTGTTGTTGAGAAGTTCAAGGCACTTGTGGAAGCAAATGGTACTCTCGATGAGATGGAGGAGATGGGTAAGCGCAAGCTGGCTTACGAGATCAACTACATTTCTGAGGGCTACTATGTGCTGATGAAGTTCACCAGCGCGCCCGAGTTCCCCGCTGAGCTGGACCGTATTCTCGGTATCACTGACGGCATTCTGCGTCGCCTGATCACCCTGCGCGCAGAGTAAGGAGCGACAGAATGCTGAACCACATCACCATTATGGGCCGTCTGACCCGTGACCCGGAGCTCAGATACACCCAGTCCCAGACGCCGGTGGCATCCTTCACCCTGGCGGTTGACCGTGATTTCGGCAGCCGCGACGGCGGAGATAAGCAGACCGATTTTATCGACTGCGTTGCCTGGCGTCAGACAGCCGAATTTGTCAGCAAGTATTTCACCAAGGGCAGAATGGCCGTGGTTTCCGGCCGCCTGCAGATCCGTGACTGGACCGACAGAGAGGGCGGCAAACGCCGCAGCGCTGAGGTCGTTGTTGACAACGTGTATTTCGGCGACAGCCGCCGCGACAATAACGACAGCGGCAACTATGGCGGCAATAGTTATGGCAGCAGCTACGGCGACAGCAGCCGTTCCTACAGCGCCCCCGCTTCCTCCGCCCCCTCCGCCAATACCTTTGCGGAGCTGGACGACGGCGACGGCGAGCTGCCCTTCTGAGCCGCAACCAAAATATTTGATAGGAGGATACCGCTTTGGCTTTCGATAAGAACAACCCCAAGAACCGCAAGCGCAGAAAAGTTTGCCAGTTCTGCGTTGATAAGGCCACCTTTATCGACTACAAGGACACTGCCAAGCTCCGCCGCTATATGTCCGAGCGCAGCAAGATCCTGCCTCGCCGCACCACCGGCGTTTGCGCCATGCATCAGCGTGAGCTCACCGAGGCAATCAAGAGAGCCCGTCAGATCGCTCTCCTGCCCTACGTGACCGACTGATTCACAACCGACAATTTTTGAAACCGCCCCGGAGAAATCCGGGGCGGTTTTTGTTATGGATAATTTTCATTCAATCCCCTGTCGCCAGAGCTGGTTATGGACAAAACCGGTAAGCCGGTTCCAAAGGGGAACGAAAAGCCTGTCCGTCAGGGCTTCCCACAGACGACCCACGGTTTTCTGCCGCAGAAACTCCACCAGGGAGCCGGCCACATACACGGAGGAAATGGCGCAGAGCGCGTGGAGAAGCAGCCAGGGGGAATTGACAAATTGGGCGGTTTTGAAAACAGACTGCCACATGGAACGCAGCAGCTGGTTTTCGTGGAACAGATACACGCCGAAGGTCAGGGCGGCAAGGCTGTTAATGCGCCGGCTGTAGCGGGGCTTGGAGCAGAGAACGGTAAGAAACAGCTCCAGCGCTGTGATGTACACAAAGGGCATGCTGTGGGAAAACGGGTTGGCCTTTTCCAGAAGCGTGCCGTTTCCCAGCCTGCGCCCGAGCAGGTTGGCGGCAAGATTCCACAGCAGGGCCACTCCGGCCAGCAGGAGGAAGCGCTCCAGATGCCGGCGAAACCGGCTGCGGCAATCGGTGCAGTAAAGGCGGATATATCCGGCGGTGAGATAGAGCAGGAGGAAGCGGGAAAAGGTGCTGTAGTAGAGATGAACGTCAAAAAAGGCAGGCAGCAGAAGATAAAGCCCAACCAGCATCCATATAGAGGCCAGGAGCTGAGCACGGCTGGCTTTTTTGACAAAAACATTCAAAAACGGGGAAAAAAGCATCAGCACGAAGTAGCTGGTAGCAAACCAGTAATGGCCCTTGCTCAAGGGAAGAACGGACATGGAGATGACCGACCGGTCAATCAGTCCGCTGTGGGGAAAGACCAGAAGGAACAGCAGCAGGGAGCCGATGGTATAAAACCAGATCTGCCCCAGATAGAGCAAGAATTTGCGGAAGCTGTACAGGGCGTTAACCATGTAGTAACCGGAGATCAGCACGAACACACTGACGCCGATCTCCCCACCCAGGCTCAGGGACTCAATCAGGGCTTTGTTGGCGGAAAAAAACAGATCGTCGGTGTAAAAGCCATAGATGGAGTAGTGATAGGCCACGATCATCAGCATGCACAGAATCCGCAGCAGCTCGAACTGGCTGTTTCTTTGGGTGGTTTGGATTTTTTCCATGGGTTCCTCCAAGTGTTATTCGGCAAGGCGGCGACTGAGCCAGCCGCGAATGGGGCGGTCAATAAGCCTGTAGATCCAGTGAACAAGCCGGGCCAGCAGCAGGGCGAAAACGAGGGACAGAAGCGGCAGAACCAGGATCCAGAGAAAACGGTCTTCCGGCTGGGGAAGGTAGGGGATGAAGCAGCGGTAGATTACACCGTCGCTGATCCAGGAGAGCAGATAGGCCAGGAAGGACAGCTCTGCCGCAACATGGATCAGCCGCTCAAGAAGGGAGGGAAGGGCGCTGAGCTCCAGAGAGTTGAGGAAAAGGAAGCCCAGCAGGGCCAGAACGAAGACCTGATAATGGTCGTAATGGATGGCCGGATACGCAGCGGCCTGCCCCTGGAAGTAGAACTGATTGAAGCCGCAGAAGAGCAGCAGCGCAGCAATCAGGGCCAGACCGTAGCGCCGGGGGCGCTTGGCAGGCATATATTCACTGAGATAGGCTCCGACAAAGTAATAGCAGATGGGGAACAGCCTGTTCCACCAGAGAGAGTACAGATGAAAATAGATGTTGAGCAGAGAGGGCAGGATAGACAGGGCAAAGAAGCTGCCGATCAGAACCAGCTTCTGCCTTTGGGACGCGCAGCCGTGATACATCAGATTCAGGAAAGGGATCATCAGGAACAGCCCGAAATAGAGCAGCACATACCAGTCATACCCGCAGGCCCTGAAATTCAGCAGATCGCTCACCACGTCACGGAGGCCATACTGCCGCCCCAGATAAAAATGCTCAAAGGCCATGCAGGCCAGGGCGCACAGGAAATACTGCTCCAGAATACGGAGCAGGCCCAGATAATACCGGCGCGAAAGCGTTTTGCGATGGCAGAGATAGCCGGAGAGCATAAGGAAAAAGGGGACGCAGACGACACTTAACATGCGCAGCATGGCCATCACAAAATCTCCGGCGCTGTCCATGGTTACGGTGTAGAAGCCGGAATTATCGAAATAATGCACGCCCAGCACAGCCGCCAGAGCCGCACAGCGGATCAGATCCAGATTCAGATTTCTTTCTTTTGCTGTTTTCATCGTTTCCTCGGATTATTTTACTACAACGTTGGCGTCCCCCAGCCGCTCCTTCAGCTCCGCCACCAGGCCCTCGTGGATCAGGCACTTGGCGCCGATGCGCTTATTTTCCGCCTGACAATAGAGAATCATCTGTTGGCTGCCGGGGAACATGGTAAGCAGCAGCTGGATGCGCTTCAGCTCCGGGTCGTTCTGGCTTTTCAGCTTGACCCACAGCTTCTTCTCCGCCGGCGGGGGCACATTGGCGCCCAGGGCATCCACGTCGGAGATGGGGCGGATGGAGTCCACCATCAGCTGGGGCTCTTTTTCGTCCCGGGCGGAGATGCGGCCTTTGACGATGATGGCGGCGTTTTCCTTCACGTAGATGCCGCCTTTGTCCAGAGCCTTCTGGAAGGCCATCAGCTCCATGCTGCCGGTGTCGTCCTCCAGCTGGATGTAGCTCATCAGGGTGTTGCTGCGGGTGGTGCGGGTTTTGGCGGCAGCCACCACCCCGGCTACTGTGATGTTCTGGTTGTCTGCAAAGCGGCGGGGCCCGTCCTCGGCGGCAAAATCCGCCATCACGGCCCCCAAAGGCACCGCGCCGATCCGGCGCACCGCGTCCCGGTAGCCGTCCATGGGGTGGCCGCTGAGATAGAGGCCGGTGGTCTCCTTCTCCATGGCCATCAGCTCCATGGGGCTGAACTCCTCCACCTGGGGGATGGGAATGGCGGCAGGGGCGTTGCCCTCCAGCTCTGCGTCACCGAAGAGACCCATCTGCCCGGCGATATTGTCCCGCAGGGACTGGTTGATGCTGTCCAGCACGGCGCCGGCAATGTCCAGCAGCGCCCGGCGCTTATAGCCCATACTGTCAAAGGCACCGGCGCGGATCAGGTTTTCCACCGCCCGGCGGTTCAGGTCCTTGCCGTTGATGCGACGGCAGAAGTCCTCAAAGCTCTTGAAGGGGCCGTTTTCCCGGCGCTCCGCCACCAGATTCTCGATGGAGGCGCGGCCCACGCTCTTGATGGCCACCAGGCCAAAGCGGATGTTCTCCCCGGAGACGGTGAAATCCGCGTCAGACTCGTTCACGTCCGGGGGCAGCAGCTTGATGCCCAGCTCCCGGCACTCGGCAATGTATTCCGCCACCTTCTGGCTGTTGTCCAGGATGGAGGACAGCAGGGCGGCCATGTATTCCCGGGGGTAGTGGCACTTCATGTAAGCGGTACGGTAGGCCACGATGGCGTAGCTGACGGCATGGGCCTTGTTGAAGGCATAGCTGGCGAAATCCAGAATCTCGTCATAGATGCTGTTGGCCACGTCCTCGCTGACGCCCTTTGCCAGGGCGCCGGGGATGTTCCGTGCCGCATCGCCGTGGACAAAGGCCACCCGCTCCGCGTCAATGACCTTGTGTTTCTTCTTGCTCATGGCCCGGCGGATCATATCCGCCTGACCCAGGGAAAAGCCCGCCAGCTGGCGGAAAATCTCAATCACCTGCTCCTGATACACGATGCAGCCGTAGGTGACGGAGAGGATGGGGCGTAAAAGCTCATGCTTGTAGGTGATCTTCTCCGGGTGGGCAGAGCACTCGATGAAGCGGGGGATACTGTCCATGGGGCCGGGCCGGTAGAGGGAGATAATGGCGGTGATGTCCTCAATGCCCTTGGGCTTGAGCCCGACGCAGACGCCGGTCATGCCGGTACTTTCCAGCTGGAACACGCCGCTGGTGCGCCCGGCGGAGAGCATCTCAAAGGTCTCTTTATCGTCCTCCGGCACGTCCTCAATGCGGAAGCCGGGGCTATGGCGGCGAACCAGCTTCACCGCGTCGTCCAGCACCGTCAGGTTTCGAAGGCCCAGAAAGTCCATTTTCAGAAGGCCCAGCTCCTCCAGGGTGGTCATCTGGTACTGGCAGACCACGGACTCATCATTGGTGGCCAGGGGCACATATTCGTACACCGGCCGCTCCGTAATCACCACGCCGGCGGCGTGGGTGGAGGCATGGCGGGGCATGCCCTCCAGGGCCTTCGCCACATCGATGAGCCGGTGGAGCTTTTCGTCCCCGTCGTACATCTCTTTTAAGGGCTTGGACAGGCGCAGGGCCTCGTCCAGGGTCATGTTCAGGGCGCCGGGGCCGGAGGGAATCTGCTTTGCCACCTGGTCGGCCTCGCCGTAGCTGATGTTCAGGGCCCGGGCTACATCCCGGACAGAGGCCCGGGCGGCCATGGTGCCAAAGGTGACGATCTGGGCCACATGGTCGTGGCCGTAGAGCCGGTTCACGTAGTCGATGACCTCACCCCGGCGGTTGACGCAGAAGTCCACGTCGATATCCGGCATGGAGACCCGCTCCGGGTTCAGGAAGCGTTCAAAGAACAGGCTGTATTTGATGGGGTCCACATCGGTGATGTGCAGGCAGTAGCTGACCACGCTGCCGGCGGCGCTGCCCCGGCCGGGGCCAACAGGGATGCCGCTGCGCTTGGCAAAGCCGATAAAGTCCGACACAATCAGAAAATAGTCCACAAAGCCCATTTTGTGGATCATATCCAGCTCGTAATCCAGCTGATTATGCACCTCCGGCCGGTCGGGGAAGCGCTCCTGAAAGCCCTGCTCGCAGAGCTTGCGGAGATAGGCATAGCTGTCGCTCTCCCCTTCCGGCAGCTTGAAGCGGGGCAGATGGTAGTGACCGAACTGAAAATCGAAGTTGCAGCGCCCGGCGATGTCCACGGTGTTATCCGCCGCTTCCGGCAGCTCCGGGAACAGGGCGCGCATCTCCTCCTCGCTCTTGAGGTACAGCTCCTGGCTTTCAAAGCGCATCCGGGCCGGGTCATCCACGGTCTTGCCCATCTGGATGCACATCAGCACGTCCTGATAATAGGCGTCCTCTTTTTTGATGTAGTGGGCGTCGTTGGTGAGGGCCAGGGGGATGCCCGTCTCCCGATGGAGGCGAATCAGGCCCTGGGCGGCCTTCTGCTCCTCCCGCAGGCCGTGATCCTGAATCTCCAGATAGAAGTTGCCGGGGCCGAAAAGAGCTTGCAGCTCCAACGCCTTGGCTTTGGCCTCCTCATAGCGGTCCGCGATCAGCAGCTGGGGGATGGCCCCCGCCACACAGCCGGAGAGACAGATCAGCCCCTCGCTATGTTGGTGCAGCAGGGCCCAGTCAATGCGGGGCTTGATGTAAAAGCCCTCGGTAAAGGCGGCGGACACCAGGTAGCACAGGTTTTTGTAGCCGGTCTCGTTCTGGCACAGCAGGATCAAATGGGAATAATCCCCGTCCAGCCCGTGCTCCTTATCCGTCATGTTCCGGGGGGCCACATAGACCTCGCAGCCGATGATGGGTTTGATGCCCGCGGCCTGGCAGGCCTTGTAGAAGGCCACCGCGCCGTACATGACCCCGTGGTCGGTGATGGCGATGGCGGTCTGCCCCATGTCCCGGGCAGCCTCCGCCAGCTGGTCCACCCGGCAGGCGCCGTCCAGCAGGGAGTATTCCGTATGCACATGCAGATGAACAAAAGCCATAGCGGTGTTTCCTTTGTTTCGCTTAATCTTTGGGCACGAAGCTCATGAGCTTTTTCAGCCGGTGGTTCAGGCAGCTCTTGGTTACCGGCGGGTCACTGAGCAGCACCAGGTCGGAAAGGCTGGCCTCCGGGTTGGTGATGCGCAGCAGGGCCGCGTCCTTCAGAGGCTCCGGCAGGGCGTCCAGCCCGTATTCTTTGGCAATGCGGCGGATGGCGGCCATCTGGGCCTGGGCCGCCGCCACAGTCTTATCGGTGTTGGCATTGTCGCAGTTGATCTGGCGGGTGATGGTGTTGCGCATCTCCTTTTCCACCTTGGCGGTCATAATGGCCATGGCGGCATTGGAAGCGCCGATGGTGGTGAAAAAGTCGGCAATGGCGTCGGCCTGCTTGAAGTACAGCAGGGAGTTGCCGCTGCGCTGGGTCTCCTTGGGGGAAAAACCCAGGTCCAGCAGCAGGGAATAGGCCTCCCGGCTGACGCTGTGGTGGGGGGTGGCCAGCTCCAGATGATAGCGCTTCTCCGGATCGGTGACGCTGCCCCCCGCCAGGAAGGCGCCACGGACAAAGGCGGCCCGGCAGCAGTCCTCCTCAATCACGCCGAAATTGATGTGATGGGAGAGGGTGGCGTCAATATCCGCGCCGAAAACGTCAAAAATCAGGGCGAGCTTGTCCCGGTCGGTAATGGCAAAGCTCTGCTTGCCGGCGCCGGACTTGGGCAGCAGGTCAAAGCTGAGGCCGAAGGCCTTGCGGAACAGCCGGGGCAGCCGCTGGGCAAAGTCGCTGCTGGCGGTGATGATGCGGATCTCCTTGGCGGAAAAGGTGTTGCAATAGAGCAGTACGCCGTAGCTTTCCGCGATGGCACAGCACTTCCTCTCCGGCCGGGCTGCGCACAACTCCCGCTTGGTATCCGATGAAAAGGACATGTTCCTACCTCTACTTGTCGATATCCCGGTTGATGTTCACGGAGCGGAGCCCTTCCGCCCGCAAATGGTCATGGAGGGCGGCGGCGATGGCCACGCTTCTGTGGCGGCCGCCGGTGCAGCCGATGGCCACCGTCAGGCTCAGCTTGCCCTCCTCAATATACAGGGGCAGCAGGAAATCCAGCATGTCGGTGATCTTCTCCATGAAGGTTCTGGTCTGCTGATAGCTGAACACGAACTCCGCCACCGGCAGGTCAAGGCCGCAGAGAGGGCGCAGCTCCTCCACATAGAAGGGATTGGGGAGAAAGCGCACGTCAAACACCAAATCCGCGTCCATGGGCATGCCGTATTTGTACCCAAAGGACATGACGGTCACATCGATCTCCCGCTTGGCGCCCTCCCCGGCAAAGAGGGAGAACAGCTTGCTTTGCAGCATCCCCAGGGTCAGGTTGGAGCTGTTGACCACATAGTCCGCCCGCTCCCGGATGGGGGCAAGCAGCTCCATCTCCTTATATACCGCGGCTTCCACCGAGGAACCCCGCGCGGCCAGGGGGTGGGGGCGGCGGCTCTCCTTATAGCGGCGGATCAGGGTGCGCACATCCGCGTCCATGTACAGAATCTTGCAGTCGCAGCCCCGCTCCTTCAGCTCGTCAATGGTATCCAGCAGCTGGCCGAAGCCGTCCTTTTCCCGCACGTCCGTCACCAGAGCCACCTTTTCATAGCGGCCCGCCGTGGCGATGCACAGCTCCGCAAAGCGGGGCATCAGGGCGATGGGCATATTGTCCACGCAGTAATAGTCCAGATCCTCCAGCACGTCGGCGGCCCGGCTTTTTCCCGCGCCGGACAGGCCCGTTATGATTAAAAATTCCATGCGTTCCCTCCTGTGGGGCTTCCGGCTTATTTTTCTTCTGTGTCCGTTTTCGTAATGTGGTGCAGCGGGATGGCGGGGCCGTGGTCCTCCAGCTTGAAGTCCGGCGGCAGAATGATCATCTCCGGCTCCAGCACCACGCCGCTGTGGTCATGAACCCGCTTTCGTACCTCAATCATCAGGTCATATACATCGTGGGAAGTGGCGCTGCCGGTGTTTACCACGAAGCCCGCGTGCTTTTCCGACACCTGGGCCCCGCCCACGCGAAAGCCCTTCAGCCCCGCCTGGTCGATGAGAGCGGCGGCAAAGTGGCCCTCCGGCCGCTTGAAGGCGCTGCCGGCGGAGGGCAGGTCCAGGGGCTGCTTCTCCCGGCGGCGCTGGTTCAGCTCCCGCATTTTGGCGGCGATCTCCTCTCCGTCTCCCTGTTCCGGGCGGAACACGGCGGAGAGAATGACGCAGCCCCCCAGCTTCTGAAACAGGCTGCTGCGGTAGCCGAAGGCGCACTGTTCCCTGGTCAGCTCATAGAGCCGCTGCTCCGGCAGGTAGTAGAGCACCACGCTCTCCACCGTGTCCTTCAGCTCCCCGCCGTAGGCCCCGGCGTTCATGATCAGCCCGCCGCCTACAGAGCCGGGGATGCCGGAGGCAAACTCCAGCCCCTGCAGGCCGTTTTGCTGGGCGAAGCTGGAAAGCTTTGCCAGGGACACCCCGGCCTCGGCGTAGATGGCCCCGTCCGGCAGCTGGAACATCCGGGTCAGCCGCTGGGTGCTGATGATGAACAGGTCCTTCAGCCCCTCGTCAGGGAATAGGATATTGGTGCCGTTGCCCAGCATATAAGGGGCAATGTGTTCTTCTTTTAATAGATAGCAGATTTTTGACAGGCTGCTGACGTCGCCGGGGATGGCCATGGCCCGCACCGGCCCGCCGATTTTGAAGGAGCAATGCTCCGCCATGTTCTCGTTTTCCAGCAGCGGCAGCCCCGGCAGGGCTTCCTTGATCCGGGCAATGGCCCGTTCCAGATTTTCCATTTCAGTCTCCTCTTGGCTCAAATCAGGCCCGCGTCGATGGCATAGTCCAGGTCGCTGGCCAGAGTCTGGGCGGCGTTGAAGCCCATCTTCTTCTGGCGGTTGTTCATGGCCGCCAGCTCCATAATGACCGCCAGGTTCCGGCCGGGACGGACAGGGATGGTCACCTGGGGCAGGGTGATGCCCAGAATCTCATGGGTCTCGCTGCTGAGGCCCAGCCGGTCATAGGCCTTGCCTTCCTCCCAGTGCTCCATCTTCACCACCAGGTCAATGTTGCCCTCCGGCTTCACGGCGCCCACGCCGTAGATGTGGCGCACGTTGATGACGCCGATGCCCCGCAGCTCCATGTAGTAGCGGATCAGCTCCGGCGCGGAGCCCACCAGATTATCCCGGTTGATGCGCTTGATGTCCACCGCGTCGTCAGCGATGAGCCGGTGGCCCCGCTTGATCAGCTCCAGGGCCGTCTCGCTCTTGCCGATGCCGCTGTCACCCATCAGCAACACGCCCTCGCCGTAGATCTCCACCAGTACGCCGTGGGTGGTAATGCGGGGGGCCAGATGGGTGCGCAGGGAGGTGATCAGGTCGGCCTGAAACTCCGAGGTGTCGCCTGCGGTGAGGAACACGTTGCGGTCGTACTTCTCCGCCATTTCCAGGCATTCCGGGAAGGGCTGGGCTCCGTGGCAGATCACCAGGGCGCCAATGTCATACTGCATGAACTGCTCAAAGGTCCTGCGCCGATCCTCCGGGGAAAGCGTGTCCAGATATGTACTTTCCACCCGCCCTATTATCTGTATGCGGTGGGGGTCAAAGTAATTATAGAAGCCGGTGAGCTGCATGGCCGGGCGGTTCACGTCGGTGGTTTTGATCAGGGCGGTCTCGTAATCCTTGGAGGTGTGCAGAGGCTGGAGCTTATGCTCCTCTATCAGGGTCTTCAGCTTTACGGAATATTTACTGATCATGGCGGCATCTCCAATCTTAGGCAATCTAAGGTATAAAATACTACCCTACATTTTACCCATTTTCCGCCGCTTTGGCAACTGCTTTTTTACGCCCGGCTGCGTGTAAAGCGGGGGAATTATTCCCAGGCGCTTCCATAGCGCAAACGGGGCGGAGGACAAAGGCGGCATCTATGGCTGATTTTTCATTTTTCTTTACCCTTTTGAAAAGTTTCTCTTGCAATTGACGGCGGCATCTGCTATTATATAAAAGCTGTCCAATCAGAAAACTGTCTGGTCAGCGAAACACAAGCAAGGAGGTGCTTCAAGAATGGCAAAATGCGAATTTTGCGACAAGGGCGTGACTTTTGGTATCAAGGTCAGCCACTCCCATAGACGGACCAACCGTGCATGGAAGCCCAATGTGAAGCGCGTCAAGGCCATCGTGGACGGTAGCCCCAAGCATGTTTACGTCTGCACTCGCTGCCTCCGCAGCGGCAAGGTCACCCGCGCTGTGTAATTTTAATTTCATTAAATTACCCGAAACAAAGCCTGTCTGCTGATAAGACGGGCTTTTTTCGGTTCTATGGGCCGTCTTGCGCGCTGGGGCGGACTGTGTTATGATAAGGCAAAAGGGGGACGGGACATGAACAGAATGAAGAAGCTGCTGGCCCTGCTGCTGGTGCTGGCGCTGGGCCTGAGCCTGGCGGCCTGCGGCAGCGCCAAAAGCGACATTGTCGGCACCTGGCAGGGAAAAGTTGATATGACGGAGTATATCGTCAGCAAGGGAGATGCGGATATCGGGGCCGTTCTCTCTGACCAGGGCGTTGATATGCCCCTTGACAGCATCGGAAATTATCTGCCCGAATTTGCCCCGGTGTGTACCTATGTTTTCCGTGAAGACGGCACCTATACCTTTACCATGGATGAGGCCAGTATGCGGCTTGTGCTGGAGGCATATCAGGCGGGGGTGGAAGCCTACTTCCGGTATTTCTATGCCGAAGTGCTGTGCCAGACCCTGGTGGAACTGGGCATGGCGGAACAGGTGAACGGCGTGGAGGAACTGGAAGCCATCCTGGGCGTCAGCCTGGATGAGGTCATTGCCGAAATGCTGGGGATGGAACTGCATCCGTTCGTCAATCTGCTTCTTGAGGAAGCAATCGGTGGAGCAGAAGCCTATGCGGCCCGATTCAACAGCAAAGGGAAATACAAAGCCAAGGACGGCAAGCTGTGGCTCTCAGCCGGATTGGAGTACAATGTGGACCCGGAGAGCTATGATTACTACAGCATCGCCGGGAATATCCTGACCATTGAGGAAGGAAGTCCCAGCGAGGGGGAGGTATCCGCCATGGTATATCCTCTGGTGTTTGAGAAAACAGCATAAAGACCGCATGATAAAAATTATACCCCCGGAGGAATGAACTGCTCCCCGTCAAGTAGACAGTGAAATAATTAAAGGAAAATTCACAGCG
>JBJDXQ010000015.1:0-19258 GCA_051866745.1 Candidatus Limivicinus sp.
CACAGTATTACTGCTCGCTCTTGGATATCGTCTTGCTTTAATTGAAAATTAGTATGAAATGCCTGCGGGCGTGAGGGGATTTATTTCATTTCACTTGATGCGTCAGCATCAAATTTCACAATGGCCGCAGGCTATTATTTCACATCCGAAGGATATTTCACTTCCCTTTCCGTCTTTTCCACTGTATAATCAGTGGTGAAAAGGCGGTGTTTTTATGGGTGAATCAAAGCTTAGAGAACTATCAACAGATTTTGCGGTCCAGGTTATCAAGCTGTGCGAAAGCATCAAGGGGCATTACTCCCTCGTAAATCAGTTGGAACGTTCTGCCACTTCTATAGGCGCAAATATCCGCGAATCGAACTATGCACATAGCAAAGCAGACTTTATTGCCAAACTGCAAATTGCATTGAAAGAGTGTTATGAAACGGAATATTGGTTAGAGTTGTTTGTTAAGTCTGAAATTCTCAGCAAAGAGACTGTCACAGGGCTGTATAACCAATGTGGTACGATCCGCAGAATCTTAATTGTATCCATCAGCACAGCCAAGGAGAACACGAAATAAAGGAGGGCGAAGCCATGCGGCATTTTATTATTGTGAAGCTGAAGGACCCCAAAGAGAAGGAGGCTCTGGCCGGGCCGGTGAAAGCGCTTTTTGAGCAGACGCTGGAAATCCCGGGCATCCATGAGGTGAAGCTGCATCTGTCCTGCTCGGAGCGGCCCAACCGCTACGACATGATGATCGAGATCATCATGGAGCCGGAGGCCCTGCCGGCCTATGACGTTTCGGAGCCCCACCGGCGCTGGAAGCAGGAATACGGCGGCCATATTGAGGCCAAGGCCATCTTTGACTGCGAATAAAAAAAGGCCGCACCCCGAAGGTTTCGGGGCGCGAATTTTTGTCTTCACATTCAGAACAGGGCAAAGACGATAACGCACACCAGCATACACAGGGGCTGGTGGAGCAGGTAGATGGGCAGGGCCTTGCGGCCGATGGTGTCCAGCACGGGCAGCTTGCGGGTCAAAGGCCGCTGCCAGCGGGGATGGGCGGCGACAATGCCATTGAGAAAATAGCCGCAGAGGTACAGGAAGAACCAGGGCAGCAGGGGGAAATAATCGCTGGAGCGGAAGCCCGGATAGGGAAAGCCCAGGGGCGTCAGCAGCCGGGTGGAATAAAGCCCGGTTGGCAGCATCAGCCGGAAGGGCCCCAGACCCAGCCAACCGGAATCCACATGGCGAAACAGCCAAAACAGCAGGAAGCAAAGCCCCAGGCCCAGCCAGGAATTCAGCCGCTGTAAGGGCTTATCCAGGGGAATCAGCAACAGCATGGCGCAGCCCAGAAAGTTCAGCACCCCGAACCAGATGGCCTCTGTGGGCGTCACCAGACAGGTCACGGCAGTGATCACCAGGCCCCAGAAGTTGACAGTCAGGCCCCGGCGCAGGCTCTTCCCCTTCCCCCAGGGCCAGACAAAGCCGGAGATCAGGATGAAGCTCCAGCAGATGCACTGCTGCCAGAAGAACACCTGGGGCAGCCGGTACCAGTCCGGGTTTTGGCCGTAGATGATGTTCACATCGTATAAAAAGTGATAGGCCACCATGCTCAGCACCGTGAAGCCCCGGAGGGCGTCAATGCCATGGAGGCGGGCAGGTTTGTTTTCCATGAAAAGCTCCTGAATCTTTGATGCCCCTATTTTACGCCATTCCGGAAAAAAGGCAAGAGAAAACCGCCCGGCAAGTTGCCGGGCGGTTGATTGTTATGCTGTTACCGGCAGACAAGTTCGCCGTTTTCCACATCCACGGTGAGGGTGGCGCCAGCGGACAGGTCGCCGGAGAGGATGCGGCGGGCGATCAGGGTCTCCACGCTGCTTTGCAGGTAGCGGCGGAGGGGCCGGGCACCATACAGCGGGTCAAAGCCCCGGTCGATGATCAGGGTCTTGGCCGCGTCGGTGATGGCCAGGGACAGGCCCCGGTCCTCGATGCGCTTGCGCAGGGAGGACACCATGATATCAATAATGCCGTCCAGGTTCTCCTTGGTCAGGGGGTGGAACAAAATCGTCTCATCCAACCGGTTCAGAAACTCCGGCCGGAAGGAGCGGCGCAGTTCCGCCATGACCGCCTCCTGGGCGTCTTTAGAGATGCTGCCGTCGGGCTCGATGCCCTCCAGCAGGTACTGGCTGCCCAGGTTGGAGGTGAGGATGATGATGGTGTTCTTGAAGTCCACGGTGCGGCCCTGGGAGTCGGTAATGCGGCCGTCATCCAGGATTTGCAGCAGGATGTTGAACACATCCGGGTGGGCCTTCTCGATCTCGTCAAAAAGCACTACGCTGTAGGGCTTGCGGCGGACAGCCTCGGTCAGCTGGCCGCCCTCGTCATAGCCCACGTAGCCGGGAGGCGCGCCGATGAGCCGGGAGACGGAGAACTTCTCCATATACTCGGTCATGTCGATGCGGACGATGTTGTGCTCATCGTCAAAGAGGCACTCCGCCAGGGACTTGGCCAGCTCCGTCTTGCCCACGCCGGTGGGGCCCAGGAACAGGAAGGAGCCGATGGGCCGGTTGGGATCGGCAATGCCGGCCCGGGAGCGGAGGATGGCCTCGGTGACCTTCTGCACCGCCTCCTCCTGGCCGATGACCCGCTTATGCAGATAGTCGTCCAGGTGCAAAATCTTCTCCCGCTCCCCCTCCATCAGCTTGGCAACCGGGATGCCGGTCCACTTGGAGACGATGCCGGAGATCTCCTCCTCGGTGACGGTGTCATGCACCATGGTACTGGCCCGGCGCTCCTCGGACAGGCGCTCCGCCTCCTGCAGCTTCTGCTCCAGGGCGGGCAGGTCGGAGTATTTCAGCTTGGCTGCCTTCTCATATTCATAGCGCAGCTGGGCGTTCTCGATCTCGCCGTGCATTTTCTCGATCTCGGATTTCAGGCGCTTGACCTCGTCCACGCTGTTCTTCTCCGCCTCCCAGCGGGACTTCATGGCGTTGAAGCTGTCCTTCATGTTGGCCAGCTCCTCCCGCAGCTTGGCAAGGCGGTCCTGACTCAGCTTGTCGTCCTCTTTCTTCAGGGCCATCTCCTCGATCTCCAGCTGCATGATCCGGCGGCGCATATCGTCCAGCTCCGCGGGCATGGAGTCGATCTCGGTGCGGATTTGGGCGCAGGCCTCGTCCACCAGGTCGATGGCCTTATCCGGCAGGAAGCGGTCGGAGATATAGCGGTTGGACAGGGTGGCGGCGGCCACCAGGGCGTTGTCGTGGATGCGGACGCCGTGGTAGACCTCGTAGCGCTCCTTCAGGCCACGGAGGATGGAGATGGTGTCCTCCACGGTGGGCTCATCCACCTGCACCGGCTGGAAACGCCGCTCCAGAGCCGCGTCCTTCTCGATATACTTGCGGTACTCGTCCAGGGTGGTGGCGCCGATGCAGTGCAGCTCACCCCGGGCCAGCATGGGCTTCAAGAGGTTGCCGGCATCCATGCTGCCCTCGGTCTTGCCGGCGCCCACGATGGTGTGCAGCTCGTCGATGAAGAGGATGATACCGCCCTCGGACTTGCGCACCTCCTCCAGTACGGCTTTCAGGCGTTCCTCAAACTCGCCCCGGTACTTGGCGCCGGCGATCAGGGCGCCCATGTCCAGGGAGAAGATGGTCTTATCCTTCAATCCCTCCGGCACGTCGCCCCGGACGATTCGCTGGGCCAGGCCCTCGGCGATGGCGGTTTTGCCCACGCCGGGCTCGCCGATAAGCACTGGGTTATTCTTGGTCTTGCGGGAGAGGATGCGGATCACGTTCCGAATCTCCGTGTCCCGGCCGATGACCGGGTCCAGCTCGTTCTCCCGGGCCCGCTTCACCAGGTCGGTGCCGTATTTGGAGAGGGCGTCATAGGTGTCCTCCGGGTTATCCCCGGTGACAGGAGCGGTCTTCACCTTGCTCAGCTCGGCGGTAAAGGCGGATTTGGTGATGCCGTGGTCGGCAAAGATGCGCTTGATGGCAGGGGTGGCGGCGGCGAACATGCCGATCATCAGGTGCTCCACGGAGAGATATTCATCCCCCATGGACTTGGCCGCCTTCTCGGCGGCGCTGATGACCCGGCCCGCCTCCTGGGACAGGTAGACCTGGGCGTCCCCGCCCACCCTGGGCAGGGCGGCAATGGCGCTGTCCAGCTCGGAAAGGGTGGCGTTGCAGTCCACGCCCATGCGGCCCAGCAGGGAGGGGATCAGGCCGCCGTCCTGGTCGATCAGGGCATAGAGCAAATGCTCCGGCATCAGGTAATTGTTATGGTTCTCCTGGGCCATGGACTGGGCAGTCTGGATGGCTTCCAGGGTTTTCTGGGTATATTTTTCAGCGTTCATAGTGTCCTTTCCCGCCTCAGATGTGAAGGGAGGCGTTATTGAGATAGGAGCAGTAGGCCCCTTCGATTTCATGGGGACTGTACCGGTCGGCCAGGTAGCCTTTCAGCAGCTTGTCAAAGAGAGTGATGTAGTCGGACAGGGCGGAAGCCAGCTCCTGGGTCGTACAATCCTTATCCGGCGCGGCGATGCTGCGGACAAATTTACCGTCATAGAGGGCATAGTCAATCTTTGCCCCGGTGAGGGGTTGGAGATGGGCGTCCTCGATCTGCTTCCAGAGGCGGAAGAAATCGGTCATACCCTGAATCAGGGCCATGGACTGGGTGCGAAACAGCACCGTCAGCTCGCCGATGCTCTCCCCCGCGCCCCGGTACAGCTCCACCTCGTATTTCACCGTGGGCCGGTACTTATACTCCAGGGAGCTTTTCAGGGACATGCTGTAGGAATTGGGGGAGAAGAAGGGCACCAGATCCCGGGAAGGGGCCATCAGCTGCTCAATGGCGGAGAGCACCTCGTTGATCCGCTGCTCCGGGGTGGTATAGTTCACATATTCGGCCAGAATCTGGTTGATCAGGTTGGAGCGGTTGGTGCCCATGCGGTGGGCCAGGGCGTCCACCTCCCGCACCACTTCATCATTCAGCACGAGACTATACAATGTTTTTTTCATAAGGTCACCATCCAAACTTTATTTCTGAGAATACTATACGCCTTGCCGCATCTTTTGTCAATGAATTTATATAATTTATTTTGCAAATTATATATGAACAATCAGGGTTCTCTATCTTGATTTTTCCCAAAACTTTGGGTATAATGACAGGGCACAAGGAGATGTATCGAAGTGGTCGTAACGAGGCTGACTCGAAATCAGTTGGCGGGTAACACCGCCCGGGGGTTCGAATCCCTCCATCTCCGCCAAAAAGGCCCGCCGTTTGGCGGGCCTTTTTGGCGGAGATGGAGGGATTCGAATAATAATCGAACACCCCAGCGGGGTGTTCATCTGCCAGTGCGAACACTGGCAGATACTTCTATTTTTCGCCGTCTCACGCAAGGCGAAAAATGCAAACGAATATCCTCCATCTCTTTCTCCCATCATTTGCAGCAACAAAAGCCCGCCTCTCGGCGGGCTTTTCTGGCGGGTTGGAGGGATTCGTTTTTTCACGGATTGTTCTCCAGAAAATCCCTTCGGTACTGGGAGGGGGTGCTGCCTTCGGTCTTTTTAAAAACCTTGGTGAAGACCCGGTAGTCCCCATAGCCGGACTGCTCCGCCAGGACAGACAGACTGATATCCTCCGCCAGGTGCTCCTGCAGGTACAGGGTGAGGCCGTTGATGGTACGCTCCTCCTGAGCCGCCGGTGGGGTTTGTTGCGCGGCAGCAGCCAGGCGCAGCATATACTTCACTTCTTTTACAGTATAATCGAATTTTCAATCCCGGGATAGGAAAAGTTTTCATTAAAAAGTGTCAATTTTATAGATTCGGCCTCTTTTCAGTGGCAAAGAAACGCAAGTTTCCCGCCATATGGGGCATACTAAGCCTGAACAGGAGGGATATGATCATGATACAGGATGACACCATAAAGCTGCTGCGGGAATGCGACGCGGGGGTGGAGATGGGTGTAAGCGCCATTGACGAGGTGCTGGACTATGTGCGCTCCGAGCTTTTGCAGCGCAGCCTGGTGGACTGCAAGATCAAGCATGAACAGCTCAGCAACGAGATCAACACACTGCTGTGCCAATACGGGGATCAGGGCAAGGAGCCTTGCCCTGTGGCAAAGGGAATGAGCTGGATCAAGACCAATGTGCGCCTGGTGATGAAGGAATCGGACCAGACCATTGCCGACCTGATCACCGACGGCTGCGACATGGGAATCAAGAGCCTCAGCCGTTACCTGAACCAGTATGCGGCGGCGGAGGAGAAGGCCAAGGATATGGCCAAACAGCTAATTGCCCAGGAGGAGGAGCTGCGCCTGGCGGTGCGGCCCTATTTATAAAGAACCGATAAAACCGGGGCGTAACCGCACGCCCCGGTTTTATCATAGCTTGACGGCAGGCCGGACTTGATGCTACACTATGCGCGGAAATGAATTGAAAAGAAGCAGCGCCGCGTGTGGATCGCGGCCACAGGAGGAACATCATGCGTCCTGAAGCATTGGAGCAATATAACAAGGCCCTGAAGGCCGGACAGAGATACTATAAAGACGCCGTCAGCGCCGGCAGCTATCCTTATCTGCCGGTGCTGGACGAGATTGTGGACGAGAGCCGTGTGGCCGCCCGGATGGAGCTGGGCATCATCAATATCCCCCTTTCCCTGGTGACCGGGACAAAAAGCGCCGGCCGCACCACCGCCCTGGCGGGGAACTTCATGCCGCTGCTGCCGCCGGACAGCGAATTTGCCGCCAAATGGACGCTGCTGTGCAATGCCCATCTCAGCGACGAGGGCATCTCCGACCCGATCCGCTGCTTTGAGTACATGGGCCGTTTCTACGTGCAGGAGGGCAACAAGCGGGTCAGCGTGCTGAAAAGCTACGGCAACCCGGTCATTGCCGCCAATGTCACCCGGCTGGTGCCGCAATACAGCAGCGACCCTGCGGTGCAGGTCTATTACGAGTTCATGCAGTTTTACGCCCTGTCGGGCCTGTACGGCATCATTCTGCGGCAGCAGGGTCAGTACGCCCACTTGCAGGCGGCTCTGGGCCTGGATGAGGACTACGTCTGGAACCAGTGGGAGCAGCGCAGCTTCTCCGCCGGGTACAGCCACTTCTGCCAGGCTTTTGAGAAGGTGAACACGGAGCAGGCGGACATCACCCCGGCGGAGGCGCTGCTGGTCTGGCTGAAGGTGTTCAGCTTCAACCAGATCAAGGAGCTGCCCCTGCCGGAGCTTACGAAGAAGCTGCAGGTCATCTGGCCGGACATCAAGGCCCAGCGGCAAAAGGCCATCGCCGTCATCCCCGAGCCGGCGGAAAAGGGACAGAACATTCTCTCCAAGCTATTGAACGTGGGACATTCCGAACATATCAAGCTGGCTTTCATCTATGGCTTCGACCCCAAAACCAGTGCCTGGACCCGGGCCCACGACCACGGGCGGGCGTATCTGGAAGAGAAGCTGGGCGATAAGGTGAGCATCCAGGTGTACCAGGTGCAGGACAAGGACTATTACGCCGCCATGGAGCAGGCGGTGCAGGAGGGGGCAAAGCTGATCTTCGCCACCACCCCCAACATGATCGGCGCCTGCCGCCGCATCGCCGCCCAGTACAGCGATGTGAAGGTGCTCAACTGCGCCCTGTCCCTGCCCTACACCGGGGTGCGGATGTACTACAGCCGCTTGTATGAAGCCAAGTTTATCACCGGCGCTGTGGCAGGCGCCATGGCCAAGGAGGATGTGATCGGCTATGTGTCCAACTACCCCATCATGGGGGTGCCGGCAAATATCAATGCCTTCGCCCTGGGGGTGAAGCTGACCAATCCCCGGGCCCGGATCAAGCTGCGCTGGAGCTGTGTGGAGCCGCAGCCGGTGCAGGAGCTGATCCGCAGCGGCATCACCGTCATCTCCAACCGGGACGCCACCAACTCCAAGAACCCCCACTGGGCCCTGGAGTGGGGCACTTACCGCCTGCAGGAGGACGGCAATCTGCTGCCCCTGGTGGTACCTTGCTGGGACTGGGGAAAGCTTTACGAAAAGATCGTGCTCAGTATTTTCAACGGCAGCTGGAACAGTGTGCCGGAGAGCAGGGCCATTAACTACTGGTGGGGCATGAAAAGCGGCGTGATCGATGTGCAGCTCAGTGACACCCTGCCGGACGGGGTGCGCAGTCTGGCAAAAATTCTGAAGCAGGGCATTATCAGCGGCAGCGTGGACCCTTTTCACACCCGGATCGTAGACCAGCAGGGTGTTGAGCGCAACGACGGCAGCCGGTCTTTCAGCCCGGAGGAGATCATGACCATGGACTGGCTCTGCGACAACGTGGAGGGCAGCATCCCCGGCTATGACGAGCTCATCCCCCAGGCCCGGGAGCTGGTGCGGCTGCTGGGCGTATACCGGGACAGCATCCCGCCGGAGAAGGAAGAGAAGCAGCTATGAAGATTTTACTGGTTTCCGACGAAGAAGATCAATATCTGTGGGATTTTTACAAGCCGGGGCGGCTGAAGGGCATCGACCTGATTCTCTCCGCCGGAGACCTGAAGGCGGAGTATCTCAGCTTCCTGGTGACCATGGCCAACCGGCCCCTGCTCTATGTGCACGGCAACCATGACGGCGGCTATGCCCAGCGGCCGCCGGAGGGCTGCCAGTGCATTGACGGAAAGCTGGTCACTGTGGGCGGGCTGCGTATTCTGGGTCTGGGCGGCAGCGCCCTGTATAACGGCGGGCCCCATCAGTACACGGAAAAGCAGATGCGCCGGCGCATTCACCGGCTGCGGCTGAAGCTGGCCCTGGCCGGCGGGGTGGACATTGTGCTGACCCACGCCCCGGTGCGGGGCTTTGGAGATGAGGACAATATGACCCACCGGGGCTTTGAGGCTTTTCTCCCGCTGCTTGATCAGTATAAGCCCCGGTATCTGGTTCACGGCCACATCCACCAGCGCTACGGCGCCAACCGGCCCCGCTGCTGCCAGTATGGCGAGACCACCATTGTAAACGCCACCGGGCGCTATATCCTGGAAATCCCGGACAACCAGGAAGAATAAAAGGACATGGAAAACAGGCTTTCGGATGAAAATCCGAAAGCCTGTTTTCCTATGTTTATCAGTCAAAAATGGTTTCCCAGTGCTCCGCGTGGTAGGCGTCAAAGCACATTTTGATCTGCTTTTCCGTGGTTTTCCCGGTGGCCAGGGGAGGCAGGGCTTCAAGAGAGAACCAGCCGCTGGCAATGGTCTCGGAATTGGGCTGAAAGCTGCCGCCCAGCCGGGTGCACAAGAGGAACACCTTGCAGATTTTGTGGGCCTGGGCCGGGGGATTGTCCCTGTCCTTATCCTGCAGGGCGATGACCCGCTCCGGCCGGACGTCCAGGCCGGCCTCCTCCCGGGTCTCCTTGACGGTGTTCTCCGCCACGGTAAGCCCCGCGTCCACCCAGCCGCCGGGCAGGGTCCAGAGTCCGTCCTTCTCCTGCACCAGCAGAATTTTATCCTCCCGAAAGATGGCGGCCCGGCTGTCCAGCTTGGGGGTCTGGTAGCCTTCCTCGTTACAGAAAAGGGGCTTCACCTTTTCCAGGGGCAGCTCCCCGATCTGGGAGAGCATCTCCGCCGCCATGTCCCGGATGCGCTGAAAGCGCTCAATATCATAGACGTCCTTCCCGTAGTAAAGCCCGGCCTGGGCCAGGGCCTGCAGCTCCACCGCCCAGGCCAGCCACTGGTTTTTGTTCTCCATGGCCTGCTCCCTCACCGCTCACAGACGTGCACGTTCATGTGGGGGTAGCTCATTTCGATACCGTTGCGGTCAAAGCCCCGCTTGACTTCCTCCATCAGGTCAAAATACACATCCCAGTATCGGTCCGTCTCGCACCAGACCCGCAGAATGTATTCAATGGCGCTGTCCTGATAGGCGCTGACCCGGGCCATGGGGGCCGGCTCTTCCAGGGTACCGGAGATCTGGCGGGCAGAGGAGAGCAGGCTCTCCTTCACCTTGTCCACCGGGGCATCATAGGAGGCCGTCACCTTAATCTCTACCCGGCGGCGGGGTTCATGGGTGTAGTTGGTGATGTTGGCGGAGACCACGGTGCTGTTGGGCAGCTGCACCAGCTTGTTGTCCGCCGTCAGGATTTTGGTATAGAACAGGCCGATTTCCTGCACCGTCCCCTCGCAGCCGCCGGCGGAGACATAGTCCCCGGCCTTGAAGGGGTGGGAGATCAGCAGCTGAAAGCCGCCGGCCACGTTGTTGAGAAAGTTCTGGATGCTCAGGGAGATGGCCAGGCCAGCCACCGACAGCACCGCCACCAGGGACGTCACCGGGATGCCCAGGCAGCCCATGACCATCAGCAGCGCCAGAAACAGCAGCAGCGCCTTGATCGTGGAGCGCAGCATCCCCAGCAGGGTGGCGTCCACATGGGAGCGGGCCAGCACCCCGTCCACCCCTTTCAGCAGCAGCTTCACCGCCAGCAGGCACACCAGGGCCAGCAGCGCCGCCGACAGCAGGCTGCCCAGGCTGAAGCCGCCCAGCTCAAAGCCCAGTACCTTTTCCAAAGTATCTATCATTTCCATCGTTCGATCCTTTCAGTTAAATAGCAAAACAGCGCGGGAATGAAACTTCCGCGCTGTTTTAATGGAAAATTACTTGATGCCGTACTTCTTGTTGAACTTATCAACGCGGCCGCTGGTGTCAACCAGCTTCTGCTTGCCGGTGTAGAAGGGGTGGCACTTGGAGCAGATTTCAACGGTGATGTCCTTCTTGGTGGAGCCGGTCTCGATGATGGCGCCGCAAGCGCACCGAATGGTGGTCTGCTGGTAATTGGGATGGATTCCTTCCTTCATGGGTCTTATCTCCTCATCTAAGGCTATCTTGATTGTGCAACAGCATAGTTACAAGACGCAAAGAGAACTATAACACAGCCTTCCCCGGATTGCAAGCCTTTTTCGCTGGAAAATCACGTAATTTCCAGGGTTTTTCCCGGGGTGATGAAATACAGCAGGCACTGCTTCACCCGCTTGCCGTGGATGCGCTCCATGGCACGGGCATAGCTGAGAATCTGGCCCCGGTAGCGCTTGCCCCGCTCCGCGATCTCCTGAGCCGTGCGCACCCGGTCGGTCTTGTAGTCGATGATGACAAGGCCATCCGGCTCGTCCAGGCAGCAGTCCACCACGCCCTGGAGCAGCAGCTGCTCCCCGGCGGCGGTACCGTAAATCTCCGCCGCGTCGCACAGCAGGGAGAACTTGAACTCCCGCAGCACCCGGGGGCAGCCGCGCATCCGCTTGCCCAGGTCGGAGGCGAACAGCCGGGCGATGGCGGCCACGTCCACCGCCTCCGCCTCCCGCCGGGACAAAAAGCCCTGGGCGCAAAGGCGCTGCACCTCCCCTTCAATCTCCTCCCGGCTGCCGCCTTTGGCAAAGTCCATGGTTTGCAGCACCAGGTGGGTGGCGATGCCCTTTTCCGTGCCGGTGAGGGGCTTGTCCTTCTTTGCGAAATCCGGCATACGGAAGGGAGCGTGGGGTTTGACGGCCAGGCTCACCGCCTCGGCGTCCGGCTCCTCGTGTCCTTTCAGCTCCGTGGCGGTGACCTTGGAGGGCAGCTTCTCCGCCGCGGCATGGGGATAGGTGAAGGCCAGGTTCCGCTCCAGCTCCGCGGCAGCGGCCGGGTCGCTTGGGGCGGCGACCGCTGCCTGTTCCTCCGTAGCCTGGGCCTGGGCCGTGACGCTGCCGGTGTTCATGCTCAAATGCGTCCCGCCGTCGGCCAGGGCAGCGCAGATCAGCCAGTTTGCCATGGCCCCCGCCTGGCTCAGCACCTCCGGGGCCATGGGCCGGGTGATACTGCTTTCCGCCTTGGCGATGGCAGCTTCCGGGTCTTTCAGGGCGGCGGTGATGAACAGCCGCTCCCTGGCCCGGGTCATGGCCACGTACAACAGGCGCATCTCCTCGGACAGCATCTCCCGCTCCAGGCGCAGCTTGATGGCGTTGCGGGCCAGAGTGGGATATTCCACCCGCCGCTGGGTATCCGTCAGCTTGGGGCCCAGGCCCAGCTCCGGGTGCACCAGCACGGTATCCCGGCTGTCCTGCCGGTTGAAGCGGCGGGCTGTGTCGCAGAGAAAGACCACAGGGAACTCCAGGCCCTTGGATTTATGAATGCTCATGATCTGCACGGCGGAGCTTTCCGCACCGCCCAGGGCAGGCTCCTGCCCCTTTTCGCTGAGCCGGCGCAGCCACAGCACGAAACGGTGCAGCCCCCGGTAGCCGCTGCCCTCATAGCGCTCGGCAAGCTCTATGAAGGCCATCAGCCGGGCCCGGCGCTGCGCCCCGTCCCGCATGGCGCTGCACAGGGCCAGCAGGTCCAGCTCCGTCAGCAGCAGCCACACCAGCTCCGCCATGGGCAGATCCGCCGCCAGATCCCGCAGCCGCTCCAATTTCTCCAGGAAGGCGCGGCAGGCTTCGTCCGTCTCTGCGGCGGCTTTCAGGGCGGTGTAGAAATCGCTCTGCCGGTCGGCGCCTCGTATGGCCGACAGGGCGTCGGCGCTAAAGCCAAAGGCCGGGGAGCGCAGCACCGCGATCAGCGGGATGTCCTGATGGGGATTATCCAGCACCGCCAGCATGGACACCAACGTGGATATCTCCACAGAGGCGAAATAATCTCCGCCCTGGACGGCGGCCACCGGGATGCCCTGCTCCGCCAGAGCACGGCAATAGGCCGGGCCCACCGCGTTGCCGGAGCGCAGGAGGATGGCAATATCCCCGTATTGCAGGGGTCTTGGCCCCGCCGCGCCGGTGACGGTGCAGCCGCTGTCCATCAATTTCCTGATCTTCCCGGCCACCCAGGCGGCTTCCTGGGCGGTCTTATCCGGGCTGTCCTCATCCTCGCCGTCGGCAACCTCCACCAGGGTCAGCTCCGGCACCGGCACCGTTCCCGGATAGCTGGCGCCGTATTGCAGGCTGGCAGCCTCATCATAGTCCATATCCCCCAGGCGGCGGGACATGCACATAGAGAACAGGGCGTTGGCCCCCTCCAGAATTTCCCGGCGGGAGCGGAAGTTCTCCCGCAGCAGGATGCGCCGGGGCTGGCCGGGGGCGGCCTTCTCATGGTCTGCATAGCTCAGGTATTTCTCGGTAAAAATTGCCGGGTCGGCCAGGCGGAAGCGGTAGATGGACTGCTTCACATCCCCCACCAGAAACAGGTTCTTCCCCTCCTGGGAGATGGCCCGGAAGATGGCGTCCTGCACCCGGCTCACGTCCTGATACTCGTCCACCATGATTTCGGCATAGCGGCGGGAGAGCTGCTTTGCCAGTTCCGTGGGCGCCCCCTCCTCGTCGGTGAGGAGCCGGGCAGTGAAGTGCTCCAGGTCGGCATAGTCCACCAGGCCCCGCTGCCGCTTATCCCGGCTGAAGGCCCGGTCGAAATCCAGGGTCACTTCCAGCAGGGCCTCCATGGCCGGGGCGGTGAGCCGCAGCTCAGAGAGCAGCTGGGCCGAGGGGGCGTACAGCAGCCCTTCCAGATCGCCCATGGCTTTTTTGCAGGCGTCCCGGCGGCTTTTCAGCAGCTCGGAGAGCTGAGGATTGGGGGAATTGCGCAGCCCCTTCAGCCGTTCAAAGTGGATGGGCAGGCAGTCCCTGGCCCGGTCCCAGCCGATGTTCAGGCAGCGGCACAGCTCCCGCAGCTCCGCCGCCGTCTGGGCGAAGCTGTCCCTATAGGCGGCGCTGATCTTCTCCTCCCCGGCCATCAGGCGCAGCAGCCGGTCCATCTCCCCGCTCCAGTATTCGGCGGAGGCTCGGGCTTGGGCCATCACCTCCCGGCCCCAGGGCGTATCGGCTGCGTCCTCCGCCGGGGCGCGAAGCTGTTCCACCTGTTTCCGGGCCCACTGCTCCGGCCGGGCGTGGCACTGCATCCGCAGGTGCAGGTTCAGAATCAGGGCCGCCAGCCGGTCGTCGGAGCGGCCGGCGCCCACCGTATCCGCCAGGGCCAGGAAGCCGGGGTAGTCCTCCGGCCGGGCATACCTCTCCTCCAGCACCCGCTCCAGAGCGGCGGTCTTCATGGCCTCGGCCCGCTCGTCATCCATGATCTTGAAGTCCGGGCTCAGGCCCAGAATATGGCAGTTTTCCCGCAGCAGGGCGGCGCAGAAGCTGTGGATGGTGCCGATCTGGGCCCGGCCGCAGAGGGCGTTCTGCCGCCGGAGCCGCCGGTTGCCCGGGTCCTTGGCCAGCCGCTCCGCCAGCTCCTGCATGATCCGGCCCTTCAGCTCCCCGGCGGCGGCCCGGGTGAAGGTGATGATCAGGAAGCGATCCAGATCCACCGGGTCGTTTTCATCGCAGATGCGGCTCATAAGCCGCTGGGTCAGCACCCGGGTCTTGCCGCTGCCGGCACCGGCGGACACCAGCACCGCGCTGCCCCGGGTCTCGATGGCGGCAGCCTGGGCGGCTGTGGGTTTGAATTCAGGCATTGTCTCCGCCTCCTTCCATCAGGGCCCAGACCTTCTCCGGGTAGAGCTTTGGCATATAGCGGCAGGCCTCGTCCTCCTGCCCGTCGGCAAAGTGGCAGGCGTCGTAATAGTCGCAGTTGAGGCAGGCGTTCTCCTGCTGGCTGCGGTAATAGGGGTCGGCAGCGATGCTGCCCTGACGCAGCTGCCGGGCCATGCCGCTGAGGGTCTTTTTGATGTGCTTTTCCAATGTGCCCATCCGTTCCAGGCTGGCCAGGGCATCCGCCGTGGGCTTGCCGGAGCGGAACTTCACCGGGATATAGCGCTTGTCCTCCCCCTGCTCCCAGGCCTCCAGCAGGGCCTCGTCATCCAGCACCAGGCCGCTGCGGCGGATCTCCTCCAGCCGCTTCTGCTCCGCCTCATCGTCCTGAGGGGCCCGGCTGAGAGAGGCCATGGCGTTGCGGGCGGGGATGTACATCACCCCGGCGGGGACGATCTCATGGCCGTAGCGCTTCTCCCCGTCGGTCTCCAGCGCGAAGAGGTACAGCAGCATTTGCAGGCCCATGCCGTACCACACGTCTGACAGGCTGAACTTCTTCCGGCCGGTCTTGTAATCCACCACCCGGAGGTACAGCTTGCCCTCATGGAGCCAGCCGTCCACCCGGTCGGCAATACCGGTCAGCTCTAGGCTGCCCTCCCCTTCCCCCAGCTCGATGGGGGCGAAGTCCCGGGCGTTGGAGAAGTCCAGCTCAAAGTCCAGGGGTTCAAAGTCGGAGCGGCGCAGCTCCGCCGCCATGTCCTCCACCACCTGGTACACGTCGTTTTTCAGGCGCTTGAACAGGTAGGTAAAGCGCTGGGTCTTTTCCTGAAAATCATCCAACTCTTCATGAATGAACCGTTCGATATATTGGTCGCAAAGCTGCCGCAGCTGCTCCTGGCTGACCTGCTTGAAGCCACCCAGGGTCTTTACCTCCCGGGCGGTATTTTCCAGCACATAGTGCATGAAGCTGCCGATCTCCGGCGGGCTGAAGCTGGCCGGCTCATGGGGCCTGGCCTTCAGGCCGTACTGGCAGAAGTAGGCGAATTTGCAGGAGGCGAATTTATCAATCCGGGAGGCGCTGAGCCGCAGCCGCTTGCCGTAGAGCTGCTCCACCATCCCCGGAGACAGCCGCCCCCGGCCCAGCCTGGCAGCCGCTTCCAGCCGGGCCATCCGTTCCGGCTCCTGCCGGCGGAAGTAATCCGCCGCGGCCTGGGCGGCGCCGCCGGGGCTCTTCACCGCCTGGGCCGCCAGACTCAGCGCCGGGGCCGGGGCCGCCATCCGCAGGCGGGCGGTATCGGCATATTGAACCTCTTTGTCAAACAGGGCCCTGGCCCGGTCAAAGACGAAGGCCGGGCGCAGCTCCGCCCCGTCCCCGTCCACCAGGGGGCAGCTCATGGTCAGGCTGTCGCTGGGCAGGCTCAGGCCGTTGTAGATCAGGGAGAACTCCCGCCACAGCTCGCTGTCGCCGCCGGGGCCCAGGTCCAGGTCCATCTCCAGCAGCCGCTGCCGCTCCTCCTGAGAAAAGACCCCGGCCTGCTCCTCGGTTTTGGGCAGGCGCTGGTCGGAGCAGCCCAGCACGATCAGGTGCTTCAGGCTGCGGCGGCGGTTGCGGTCAAAGTCACCGGCGCTGACCCGGTCCAGGGAGACGGGGATGGTGCCGATATCGTATTGGGAGAGCATCAGCAAAAACAGCTTGCCAAACTCCGCCATGTCCATGGGGCTGTCCCCCAGGATGGCGGCAAACTGCTCCAGGGCCGAGACGCTCAGCTCCCACAGCTGCCGGTACTCCGCCGCCAGCTCTTCCCGGCCGCTTGCCTCCAGCTCCTCGGCGCGGCGCTCCAGGGTCTCCGGCAGGTTTAGCTCCTCCAGCAGCTGGGCGAAAGCCAGGGCCTGGGCTTCGGCAGTCTCCGCCTGGCCGGCGCGCTGGTAATAGGCCAGCAGGGGGCGGCTCAGGGCCTTGCGGCTTTCGTTGATGCGGCTCAGCTTTTCCTCCGCCGCCTGGTCGTAGTCCATGCCGTAGCCCTCCGGGTGCTGCCGCCATTTGCGGTTTCGCTCCCAGGCGGGGGCGCGCAGCTGCCACTTGAAGATATAGTCCTCCAGCTCGTCGCAGGCAGTCCGGTCCAGCCCGGTGAGGCCGGTGCGCAGATAGCTGATCACATCGTCCACCGCCCAGCCGGACTGGTGAATGTCAAACACGCCGGCCATCAGCGCGGCGATGGGCTTGGATAACAGGTCGCTGCGGGCAGCGGTATAGAGGGGGACGCCATAGTGGCGGAAGATGCTCTCCAGACTGCCCCGGTAGTCCCCGAAGCCCCGGGCCAGGATGGCGATGTCCCGCCAGCGGCAGCCCTTGTCCCGCACCAGTTCCAGGGCCTTGGCCGCCGCCAGCTCGCACTCGGCGGCCATGCTCTCGCAGCGGTAAAGCGTCACCGTCCCGGTCTCATCCGGGAAGCTGCTGTCAGTATAGCTGAACATATTGTCGGTAAAGCAGCTGAGGGCCGGGGCCTTGCCGCTCTCGCCGTCCAGCAGCTCCACCCGGGTCTCCCGGCCCAGCTCCTCCGCCGCCGAGAGCAGCGCCCGGCCCGCCCGGCGGGACAGGGCATAAATCTCGTTATCGCCGGTCATGCTGTCCACCGTCAGGCAGACAGTGAGCTGCACATCTTTCCGCAGCAGGGCCAGCAGCACCTGCTGCTCCTGCCGGGTGAAGTCGATGAAGCCATCCACATACACATGGGTGTTTGCATTCAGATCGCTCTTTTCGATCTGCCCGGCCAGCACCGCCAGCCGGTCCGCCGGGTCGGCGTGGCCGTTGGCCACCACGGCGTTATAGGCCTCCAGCACCAGGGCCAGGTCCTCCAGCTTATCCCCCAGGCTGCCGCCGCATTCCCCGGCGGCGGCCAGCAGGGCCTCGGTATCGATGGCGGCAGTTTTCAGCTCGTCCACCGCGGAGAGCAGCATGGCCTGCAGCTCCGCCCGGCGCTCCGCGGCGGCATAGACCTTCAGCCGGGGGCCCAGCTCCCGCAGGGCCAGGGCCATGCACAGCAGCCGCCCGCCCTTATCCAGCCAGGGCGCGCCGCTGCCGCCCAGCTGGCTGGCCATGCGCCGGGCAAGGCCGGTGAAGCTGAACACCTCCGCATAGCGGGAGAGGGCGTCCCCGCAGCGGCGGCAAAGCTCCCGCTCCGCCTCATGGCTGTACTGCTCCGGCACCAGCAGAATCCGGCCGGGCTGGCCACTGTCCACGGCCTGCTTGATTTCGTTTATGACGGCGGCGGTCTTGCCGGTGCCCGCCTTGCCGATCATCAGTTTCAGCACCTTTGTTCCCTCCTAGGTTGAGGATTTGTTTTCTGCTATTTTATCAAACTCCGCCCACCATGGCAAGGTCACAATCGGGATGCCTCTCCTTCCAACCGCCGTTATGACAATTTTCGCATTCATATACAAGCAAAATGCGAAAAAAATTACGGTTTGGTATTGATTGCGGCGCAGCTGCGTAGTATAATTATAAAATCTTAATATGAGAAAAGAGGCCAATCCATGAAGCTGTCATCCAAAATGGAGCGCTGCGGGCTCTCCCCCATGCGTAAGTTCAATCCTTACGCCAACGCAGCCGCCGAGCGCGGAATCAAGATTTACCATCTGAACATCGGCCAGCCCGATATTAAGACCCCTGATATTTTCTACAAGGCCATTGAGAATTTCCATGACCCGGTTCTGTCCTACGCTCCCTCCAGCGGCGTTCCCATGCTGCTGGATGCGGTACGCGCCTATTACAAGCGCATCGGCGTGGAACTGGAGCGGGGAGATATCCTGCCCACCACCGGCGGCAGCGAGGCCCTGCAGATGGTCATGGCCACCATTCTGGACGACGGCGATGAGATCATCATCCCGGAGCCTTTCTATCCCAACTACCACACCTCCGTCACCCTGGCCGGCGCCACCATTCACCCGGTGCCCACCAAGCCGGAGGAGGGCTACTCCTACGCCCACCGGGCCAGTGTGGAAGCCTGCATCAATGAGCACACCCGGGCCATCATGATCACCAACCCGGGCAATCCCACCGGCGCTGTCCTGTCCGGGGACGAGCTGAAGCTGATGCTGGATATCGCCAAAGAGCATGAGCTGTTCATCATCTGCGATGAGGTGTACCGGGAGTTCACCTACGGCGGGGAGCCGCTGATGTCCGGCCTGCAGTTTGAAGGCTATGAGGACAATGTGATCGTCATTGACTCCGTCTCCAAGCGCTTCTCCGCCTGCGGCGCCCGGGTGGGTATGCTGATCTCCAAGAACAAGGAGTTCATGGCCCAGGCTATGAAATGGTGTCAGTGCCGCCTGTGCTCCGCCACGGTGGATCAGGTGGGCGCCGCCGCCCTCTACACCCTGGACCCCAGCTACTTTGACGAGATCCGTGAAGAATACCGCCACCGCCGGGACACCATGGTCAGCAAGCTGAAGGAGATCCCCGGCGTGGTCTGCGAGATGCCCAAGGGCGCCTTCTACGTGATGGCCGCCCTGCCGGTGGACGATGCCGACAAGTTCCAGATGTGGCTGCTCAATGAGTATAACGACCATGGGGACACGGTGCTCTTCGCCTGCGGCGAGCCCTTCTATGCCACCCCCGGCAAGGGCCGCAACGAGGTGCGTCTGGCCTACACCATCAACGCCGAGGACATCACCCGCGCCATTGAGATTCTGGGCCACGGCATTGAGGAATACAACAAGACCCACTGATCCTTCCATAAAACCAAACGCCTTACCGATTCTCCCAATCGGTAAGGCGTTTTTTATGGTTCTATAATAAATGTTGGGGTAGCGAGGCCGAAAGGCCGAGCTACACCCAAC
>JBJDXQ010000016.1:0-161224 GCA_051866745.1 Candidatus Limivicinus sp.
AAAACATTGATTTTACTGGGTTTCCTCATGTTTTCTTATGGCAACGCTCTTAAGCAGGCGGGGATTTTCAGCTTGTCAAAAAAGTCCTTGTTGGACTTTTTTGACCGCTTCAACCGCCGAGCATTTTGATTTTATCAAAATGCTGCTTCGCCCAAAAAGCCTTGATTTTCAAGGCTTTTCTGCGGCGGGTTATTGGATCACGAGGCGGGTCTTAACCCCCTCGTGCACCCCCGCTGCTCCATTGTCGATGCGTGAAGCATGGCTTTTTGACAGTCTCAAAATCCCCGCCTGCAAAAGCAGGCGGGGATTTTACATCACGCCGGTTCAAAGGACTTGCTGATCTCCTTACCGTCGGCGTCGTATTCAATGTCCTCCATCAGGCTGGGGTCAACGCGGCTGCGCTTCTTGATCACCATGCCCTGGCCCTGGACATTGAACACCCAGATCTTGCTGTTGGGAAAATCCGGGTCCGGCTTGCGAAAGACGCTGCTCTCATTCAGGCGGCAGAATTTGGCCCGGCCTTCCGGGGTGTCCAGCAGGTCGCCGGGGCCGTTGTAGTACAGCTCGTCCCGGACCGCGTCCTTCTTGAACTGCTCCCAGTCCTTGTCGTCAACCTTCATCACGTCATTGGGTTCCAGCATATCATACTCCCATCCGCCGCCATGAGCGGCAATATTATGTTAACTATGCGTTCACTTACCCTGCTGCTTGCACCAGGTCTTCATCACAAAGCTGGTGGGCAGGTGCTTCACCAGCTGCACCTGCACCCGCTCTGGGAAGCCCAGAACCGAGGCGCTCTTCCCCTTCTTCATATCCTTCAGGGCCTTTTCAATCACCTGCTCCGGCGGATAATAGCGGTTAAAGTAATTGATGGTGTCATCATGAATGGCATGGTCAAAGAACTCCGTGGTGATCCAGCCGGGGCAGACCGCCATGACCTTGATCCCCCGGTCCTTCACCTCCACGCCCAAAGCCCGGGAAAAATTCAGCACATAGGCCTTGGAAGCGCCGTAAACATTGATATAGGGCACCGGCTGCCAGGAGGACATGGAGCCCATGTTATAGATGCGGCTGCCCTGGGGCATATAGGGCAGGCTCATATAGCACATGGCGGTGAGCGCCCGGGAATTCAGGTCAATGATATCCAGCTGCTTATTCATGTCCATCTCGGTAAAGGCGCCGAAAAGACCGAAGCCGGCGGCATTGACCAGGACGGCGATCTCCGGCTGCTGCTCCTCCAGCAGGGCCTGGTACATAGCAAAGCTGGCCCGGTCCAGCAGGTCAAGAACGATGGGGCGCACCCTGGCCCGGCACTTGTCCCGCAGCTCCGTCAGCCGGGACTCCCGGCGGGCAATGACCCACAGCTCGTCAAACTTCTCGTCCTGATCCAGCGCATAGACAAATTCCCGCCCCATGCCGGAGGACGCGCCGGTTATTACCGCAATTTTCATGTTTATCACCATTCCCTGCTTAAAATTAACATCAATAAAATAACACATTTTCCTGTCATTTACAAGGAAAAACACATAGGTTAACATAACGAACAGCGGGCCACAGAATATGGCCCGCTGTTGGTTCGTTTACTATGTAGTGCCGTGGGACGCTTATTCGTTGATGAACAGCACGCCCAGGGTCTTTGGGCCGCAGTGGGAGGACACGGTGCAGCCGGCGGTGGTGTGATGAATCTCCTTGACGGGGATCAGCTCCCGCACCAGGGCCTCCAGCCCGGCAATGGTGGCTTCGTCGATCTCGCCGGACTCGGTAATGAACACATGGCCGGGGCGGACATTCTTGCCGGCCAGCCGCTCCCTGATATACTGCTGGTACACGGCGGTGATGGAACCCCTGTACTTCTTATACACGCCCAGCTTGCCCTCCTTCATTTCCAGGGCAGGCTTCAGCTTCAGCAGGTTGGCCCCCAGGGAGGCAACGGCGGAGCAGCGGCCGCCCTTCCACATGAACTCCAGCGTGTCCAGCACGAAGCTGGTGTCCACCTTGTATTTCAGTTCATCCAGGTACCGGGCGATCTCTTCCGCACCCATGCCCTTATCCCGGCACTCGGCAGCCTCGATGGCCAGCAGGCCCACCCCGGTGGAGAGCATCTGGGAATCCACGGGGTAAACGCCCTCCAGCTCCTGGGCAGCCAGGCGGGCATTGGCGTAAGAGCAGGACAGCTCGGAACTGATATCCAGGTGCACCACTTCAAAGCCTGCCGCGGTAAACTGGGAGAAGAAATCGATAAACTGCTGGATACTGCAGGCAGCGGTTTTCGGCAGCGTGCCGTCCTGGTGGTAGCGCTTGTACATCATGTCAGGGCTGAAGTCCTGACCGTCCAGAAAGCTTTCATCGCCCAACTGGATGGTGAGGGGTATGGTTTTAATATGAAAACGCTCCAAAAGTTCAGGGGACAGATCACAAGTGCTGTCGGCAGTAATCATAACGGGTTTGGACAAAACAATCAACTCCTAAACAGTCCATTCCCGGATTGGGCCATTGCGAAAAAAAGCCCTTTTATCCGTTGATGGTTTTTTATGTGGGGAAGTATAGCACAAAACAAGCGCATTTGCAACGGAATTAACTCGAATTTAAGAATTAATGGTATAAAAAGCTCCTCCGTGCACCTGCTGCACGGAGGATAGCATTTATTTTTTTGCGGCGAAAACCCATTCCCTTTGGATGGTATAGCTGATAAAGAAAAGCACCGTATCCACCACCATCTTGATCAGGGTTGCGATAAAGGGGGCTGTATTGCCCAGCAAGTGGTTGATCAGGGTAACAAGGCCGGCAGACACCAGCATCTGGGGAATGCACAGGCAATAATACCGCAGCAGGGCCCGCCTGTAGCTGCCTTTGTTGTTAAAGACCACCTTGTTATTGGCGTTAAAGTTGAAGAAGGAAGAGCAGGCCCTTGCCACCGCCGTAGCCACCAGCTCGGCATAGGGGCCCAGGCGGGAGGCAAAAAAGCGCATGATCAGGTAGAACAGACCCATGTCCACCAGCAAGGAGCTGAGGGAGCTGACCAGGAACTTGAACATTACTTTGAAGATGCGCCAGGAGTCCTTGACGGCGTTATAGTGGGAGCCGTAGTCCTCCGGGTCATAGACCGTCTCGATGGGCTGCTCGGCAAAATCAATGCCCATGCGCTTCATTTGCAGCAGCATATTGGTCTCATACTCGAAGCGCTCCCCTTCTATCCCACAGAAACGCTCCAGATACTGGCGGGGAATGGCCCGCAGGCCGGTCTGCGTGTCGGAGAGTTTAATGCCGTAGCAAAAGCGGAACATACGGGAAGTGGTCTTGTTCCCGGCCACACTTCTGGGCGGGATGCCCGGCTGGTTAAAATCCCGGCAGCCCAGGACCACCTTATCGCCCAGGGCAAGCATTTTCTCCCCGCAGGCAATGATATCCGGCAGCAGGTGCTGGCCGTCGCCGTCAATGGTGATGACACCTTTTACCGCGGGCAAATTCTCCAGCACATAGCGAAAGGCGGTTTTCAACGCCGCGCCCTTGCCCCGGTTCACCGGATGCGTCAATACATGGCACTGCTCATGGACGGCAGCCGCTTCAAAAAACGCTTTGTTCCCGGCACTGCTGCCATCGTCAACAATGACGATGTGTTCAAAGCCACTTGTCAGCAGCCCCTCCACCACAGCGGCAAATTTCTTGTCCGGATCAAGAGAGGGCAGAACAATGGCAAGCGCTTTCTGACATTGTTTATCTTCCATCATAAAGGCACCTTCCGCAAAGGAAGAGGAGTCGAAACGCAGCCGGCTCCTCTTCGCTTAAAATGGTTCAGTAGAGTTCAAGGGAAATGGCGCGGATATCGCCGGCAGTCTCCTTGACGATAATCTTCATGTTCTGGTCGTTGTTGACCTCACCGGTCTCACCCTTGCCGGGGTAATAGACGGTGGTACTGGCAGAGACATCCAGAAGGTAGAAGCCGTCGCCCAGATCCACAGCGCCGTTGAGCTGGGAGGAATCCACCTTGACAGAGGAGGTATGGGACCAGCTGAGGCCATCCATAGCCACCTGCATACGCTGATCCAGCTCCGCACCCAACTCCAGATAGGCCGCCAGCTGCTGATAGGAGGACATGGGATCGCCCACACCGCAGATGTAACGGAAATAGCGGTCAAGGAAGCTGACGGTAAAGCTGCTGAGCTTATCCAGTTCTTCTGCCGGGCAGTCCTTGATGAACTGGGAGTCATCCCTGGATTCATCCACAGTGACAACATTGCCGCTCTCATCCAGAATCTTGGGCTCCAGGGTGCCGATGATCTTATCATATTCATAGGTCACCTTGGTGGGCAGACCTTCAAACTGATCATAGTAGTCCTCAAGAACATCATAGTGGATATTATCCTCTACGATATACTCAGGCCCCAGCTTGATATCGTTCAGATAAACCTCATAGGTTCTGGGGACGGTGACTTTGATGGAGGTATAGAGGGCATCAAAGTTAAACTCCTCATTGAAAACCTTCCATGGCAGCATACCGAAACGCACATCGTCGGCATAGCTCTCGTCCTCAATCAGGCTGAGTTTTCCGAAAACGTTGTTATTGCAGCGCAGCTCATAATTGATGACGCTGCCGCCGTCACTGCTGGCAGCGCGGGTGTAAGTGATGCCGTTGCCCAGCAGCTGTTTTACATGCTCGGCGCACTCCTCATCGCTCTGGAACTCATGGGGCATATTGGCAATGGTATTGGCAATATTATCGTCCCAAAGATTTTCCTGAAGATGGGCAACATAGTCCTCCACCACATTCAGGGGGCGGGAATTCTCATACTCCTTGGCATACTGCCAGACCACGCTGAGGCCAAAGCAGGAGGCAATGATAAGAAGGACGACGTAGACAGCAAGGCAGATAAAATACGCGGCCCTGCCGTTGTTTTTCTTTTTTCTAGCCATTTTCTCACTGCCTCCCTATCACTTAAACATAAACGCGTTGGGCAGAGGACGGCACTGACCGTTAGAGGACGAAATGCTGTTGACATACTTGCCCTGATAATACATGGCAGTGGAAGAACCGCCGTCCATATTGCAGGCGTTGACAGCGCCATAGTCCAGCATGATATCCACGCAGTCCTGATATGTAGCGCCGGCGCTGTGCACCTGGCGTCCGTCGATTACCAGCATCAGTACCGCACCATCAGCCCGCTGGCCGATGGCAGTTCTGGGGTTAATGCCGCTGACCAGATACTCAGCAGGCGTAGGCGTGCCGTTGGAGATCAGCACAGGTCCAAAGGAAACGGCGTTGACAATATCGTTCTTGACGCAGTCCTCATAGGTATAGTAACCCACGTGGAGAACACCCTTGCTGTCAAACCCGGCAAAGCCCTCGGTAACGCCAAACTCATCGTTATAGCAATGGCCGTCCACAATGGTCAGGCCCTGAGGAATACCGCCGGTGCCGGAGCCCTGGTCATCCTTAAAGCCGCCGGCGTTGATGCCGCCGATGGCATCGTACTTCTGGGCAAACTGCTCCAGCGTCCAGCCGGTACCGCCGTAAACATCGGGCATGGCGACGAAAACACGGCTGGGGTCAAGGACAACGATCATATAGCCGGCAAAGTTGCCGCTCTTGATCTCCGTAAAGATGATACCGTCTCCATCCTCATCCACCAGACCCATTTCCTCCAGATTGCTCTCAGCGGCACTGTTGCCGTCCTCGGTGGAAATGTTGATCAGTGTGGTATCCGTGGTCACATCCTCGTCCATTTTGGCAGCAACCCGGATACTCTCCAGCTCCTCAGTACTAAGGAAGATGGCGGGGACAAACTTGAAACGACGGGTTTCATCCATGGTGTTGACAAAGTTGTCACGCAGGGAGGGAGAAGGCCCCTTTTCAATCACATACAGCAGGCCCAGCAGAGCACAGCCCACCACGATACATGTGGCAATAAGGAAGCCGGCAATGCGGTCAAAGACCCGGGCAACCTTCTTGCGTTTGCGGCGTTTTTCCTTTTTCAGTGCCGCAGCCTCCTGCTCTTCGGGGCTCAGTTCATATTCAAGATCAGTGTTACTCACATTAGCACCTTCACAATAAAAGATTTGAAAATACTCTGGGCACAGCTACCCAAAATACCCGAACATTTTACCACAAGCGCCAGACAAACACAAGCGCATTTTCCCTTTTTTAAGAGAAATGTAATAAAATCCCCTGTTTTTACCTGGATATCATAGAATATGATGGACCGGCACAAAGCACGTTCCATTTTTTGACGTTCCAGCCGGAATTTTGTTTCAGAAGAATACAGAAAAGCGCCGCAGGCAGATGCCTGCGGCGCTTGGTTTTGCTATGGTTTTGATCTAAAAATTACTCGTTGATGGCGATAACAACACCGGAACCGACGGTACGGCCGCCCTCACGGATAGCGAAACGCAGACCGACTTCGATTGCGATGGGGGTGATCAGCTCAACATCCATGTCAACGTTGTCGCCGGGCATGCACATCTCAACGCCTTCGGGAAGGGTGATGACGCCGGTAACGTCGGTGGTACGGAAGTAGAACTGGGGACGGTAGTTGTTAAAGAAGGGGGTGTGACGGCCGCCTTCGTCCTTGGACAGAACGTAGACCTGGCCCTTGAACTTGGTGTGGGGGTGGATGGACTTGGGAGCAGCCAGAACCTGACCACGCTCAACAGCCTTCTTGTCGATACCACGGAGCAGGCAGCCAACGTTGTCGCCAGCCTCAGCGTACTCCAGGGTCTTGTGGAACATCTCGGTGCCGGTAACAGTGGTCTCGGTGCTCTCGTCCTTCAGGCCAACGATCTCAACCTTGTCGCCAACCTTGACGGTGCCACGCTCAACACGACCGGTAACAACAGTGCCGCGGCCGGAGATGGTGAACACGTCCTCGATGGGCATCAGGAAGGGCATATCGGCCTTGCGGTCGGGAGTGGGGATCCAGCTGTCAACAGCGTCCATCAGCTCCTTGATGCAGGCATACTCGGGAGCGGAGGGATCGTTGGACTCGCAGACCAGAGCGTTCAGAGCGCTGCCGCGGATGATGGGGGTGTCGTCGCCAGGGAAGCCGTAGAAGTCAAGCAGCTCGCGGACTTCCATCTCGACCAGCTCCAGCAGCTCCTCGTCGTCAACCTGGTCGCACTTGTTCAGGAAGACCAGAACGGAAGGAACATTAACCTGACGGGCCAGCAGCAGGTGCTCGCGGGTCTGAGCCATGGGGCCGTCGGAAGCAGCGATAACCAGGATAGCGCCGTCCATCTGAGCAGCACCAGTGATCATGTTCTTGATATAGTCAGCGTGGCCCGGGCAGTCAACGTGAGCGTAGTGACGGTTCTCGGTCTCGTACTCGACGTGAGAGGTGTTGATGGTGATACCACGCTCTCTCTCTTCGGGAGCCTTGTCGATGGAAGAGTAGTCGGTGTACTCAGCCTTGCCCTGGAGAGCCAGGAACTTGGTGATAGCGGCGGTCAGAGTGGTCTTGCCATGGTCGATGTGGCCGATGGTGCCGATGTTTACATGGGGCTTGGTTCTGTTGTACATCTGTTTAGCCATTAGAATATCCTCCTAAGAATTAGTATAAATAAATTACCTATTACTTATTGGAACCCTGGCGAGAATTCACAAGGGCTTCCTGCAAACTCTTGGGCAGCTCGACGAAGTGGCTGGGCTCCATGGAATAGGTGGCTCTGCCCTGGGTCTTGCTGCGCAGGTCGGTCGCGTAACCGAACATGGTGGAAAGGGGTACATTGCTCTCGATCATGGCGGTACCGTTACGAATGTCGGTGCCCACGATCTGGCCGCGGCGTGCATTGATATCACCCATCACATCGCCCATGTAATCATCGGGCGCGGTGACAACCACCTTCATGATAGGCTCAAGCAGCACGGGGTCTGCCTTCTGGCAGGCCTCCTTGAAGGCCATGGAACCGCAGATCTTGAACGCCATTTCGGAAGAGTCCACCTCATGGAAAGAGCCGTCCAGCAGAGTCGCCTTGATATCGACGACCTGGTATCCGGCCAGAACGCCGGAGAGCATAGCGCCCTGGATACCCTGATCCACGCAGGGGATAAACTCTTTGGGGATAGCGCCGCCGGTCACCTTATTGATGAACTCATAGCCCTTGCCGGGCTCATTGGGCTCAATGGTAAGCTTCACATGGGCAAACTGTCCCTTACCGCCGGTCTGACGGGAATATCTGGTGTCAACCGTAGCGGCGCGCCGTACAGTCTCCTTATAGGAAACCTGAGGCTTGCCCACATTGGCCTCCACCTTGAACTCACGCAGCAGACGGTCAACAATGATCTCCAGATGGAGCTCGCCCATGCCGGCGATGATGGTCTGACCCGTCTCCTCGTCCGTATAGGTCTTGAAGGTGGGGTCTTCCTCAGCAAGCTTGGCAAGCGCGATGCCCATCTTTTCCTGCCCCGCCTTGGTCTTGGGCTCAATGGCAACGCGGATAACAGGATCGGGAAATTCCATGGATTCCAGAACGATGGGGGCCTTCTCGTCACAGAGGGTGTCGCCGGTGGTGGTATTCTTCAGACCAACAGCGGCAGCGATATCGCCGGACCAGACCTGGGTCAGGTCCTCTCTGTGGTTGGCGTGCATCTGAAGGATGCGGCCCACACGCTCACGGACGCCCTTGGTAGAGTTCATGACGGTCTTGCCGGTTTCCAGCGTACCGGAGTACACACGGAAGAAGCCCAGCTTGCCCACATAGGGGTCGGTCATGATCTTAAAGGCCAGGGCGGAGAAGGGGGCCTCGTCATCAGCGTGACGGCACTCCACCTCTTCGGTCTTGGGATTCACGCCTTCCACCGGAGGAACATCCAGGGGGGAGGGCATATAATCCACGATGGCGTCCAGCAGCTTCTGTACGCCTTTGTTCTTGTAAGAAGTGCCGCAGACAACGGGAACCATTTCCACGGCCACGGTGGCCTTGCGGATGGCTGCACGGATCTTGTCGGCGGGGACTTCCTCGCCCTCCAGGTACAGCTCCATGATCTCCTCGTCAAAATCGGAGACGGCCTCCAGCAGCTTGTCGCGGTACTCAGCGGCCAGGTCACGCATATCCTCGGGAATTTCCTCGGTACGCATATCCTTGCCAAGGTCATCATAGAAGACGCGGGCATTCATCTCCACCAGGTCAACAATGCCGCGGAAGTTCTCTTCCTTGCCGATGGGCAGCTGGATGGGGACCGCGTTGCACTTGAGCCGCTCGTGGACCATGTTCAGCACGTTGTAGAAGTCAGCGCCCATGATGTCCATCTTATTGACGTAGATCATGCGGGGAACATGGTAGTGGTCAGCCTGTCTCCAGACGGTTTCGGACTGAGGCTCAACGCCGCCCTTTGCACACAGGACGGTAACGCTGCCGTCCAGCACGCGCAGGGAGCGCTCCACCTCAACAGTGAAGTCAACGTGGCCCGGAGTGTCTATGATGTTGATGCGGGTATCGCGCCAAAAACAGGTGGTAGCAGCGGAAGTGATGGTGATGCCTCTCTCCTGCTCCTGCTCCATCCAGTCCATGGTGGCGGTACCCTCATGGGTCTCACCTATCTTGTAGTTGACGCCGGTATAGTACAGAATACGCTCGGTAGTCGTAGTCTTGCCGGCATCAATGTGAGCCATGATACCAATATTTCTGGTTTTTTCAAGCGAATATTTTCTGGGCATGTGTTACTCCTGATGGGATTACCAGCGGAAGTGTGCGAAAGCCTTGTTGGCTTCGGCGTTCTTGTGCATGTCCTCGCGCTTCTTGACAGCGGCGCCGAGGTTGTTGCACGCATCCATGATCTCGCCTGCAAGGCGCTCTTTCATGGTCTTTTCGCTGCGCTTGCGGGCGTAGTCAACCAGCCAACGCAGGGCCAGGGTCTGGCGGCGGGCAGGCCGGACTTCGATAGGAACCTGATAGGTTGCGCCACCGACACGACGGGCCTTGACCTCCAGAGCGGGCATGATGTTGTTCATGGCTTCGGTGAATGCATCAAGGGGCTCCTTGCCGGTCTTCTCCTTGATGATGTCGAAAGCGTCGTAAACGACCTTCTGAGCAACACCCTTCTTGCCGTCCAGCATAACGCCGTTGATGAGCTTGGTCACCAGCACGCTGTTATACATAGGATCAGGCAAAATTTCTCTCTTGGGAACATTACCTCTTCTGGGCACGTTCTTCCCTCCTTCATTAAAAAATGGATTCACAGGTACTCGAACGCATATGCATCCGTTGCGCCCCGAGGTCTATCCACATATATTATATAGATAAACAACAGGGCAGAAATTTGCCGCTGCGGTTGAAATTACTTCTTCTTTGCAGCCTTGGGCTTCTTGGCGCCGTACTTGGAACGAGCCTGCATACGACCGTTGACGCCCTGCGCATCCAGCGTACCACGGATGATGTGGTAACGGACACCAGGAAGGTCCTTCACACGGCCGCCGCGGATCATAACCACAGAGTGCTCCTGCAGGTTGTGGCCGATACCGGGGATGTAAGCAGTGACTTCGTAACCGTTGGTCAGACGCACACGAGCGATCTTACGCAGAGCGGAGTTGGGCTTCTTGGGGGTGGAGGTACGGACTGCGGTGCAGACACCTCTCTTCTGAGGAGCGGACAGGTCAGTCTCCTTGTTCTTCAGGGTGTTCAGGCCCTTCTGCATTGCGGGAGATGCGGACTTGTAGGTAACCTTCTCTCTGCCTTTTCTTACCAGCTGGTTAAAAGTGGGCATTGTTTTCCTCCTTTCTTCAAAGATGAACTTGTTAAAAAGCCTGGTTAACCAAGGGTTTTCCAGGACTTTTGTGCCGGCCGCAGCGCCTTCCGGCGCACTTGGCCCACACAAGCTGAAATTTTAGCATAATTAACAAAATTAGTCAAGAATTTTTGTGGAGTAAATTGAAAATTTTTTTGCTCCCCGGTACAAAACAGCCAGGCCGGCAGTGCCGGTCTGGCTGTTGACTGTGGATCAGAGCGCGTTGGTCTTGCTGACAAGAGCGGACAGGTCAACGTACTCCTCGGGTGCTTCGGGCATGGTCTCGTCGGTTTTCTCCTCAAAGTCCCGGTACATGGTCAGGCCGGTGCCGGCGGGGATCAGCTTACCGATGATAACGTTTTCCTTCAGGCCCACCAGGTGGTCCACCTTGCCCTTGATGGCGGCGTCGGTGAGGACCTTGGTGGTCTCCTGGAAGGAGGCGGCGGACAGGAAGCTCTCCGTAGCCAGAGAGGCCTTGGTGATGCCCATGAGCAGCTGGGTATAGGTGGCGTGGCTCAGGCCTTCCTCGCCGGCGGCGATGCGCTGGTCGATCTGGCGGTTGGCTTCCTTGACAGCGGAGATATCCACCGTGGCGCCGGAGAGCAGGTCGGTGCTGCCGGATTCCTCCACGCGGACCTTGCGCATCATCTGGCGGACGATAACTTCGATGTGCTTATCGTTGATATCAACGCCCTGCTGACGGTACACCTTCTGTACCTCGCTGGTGATATAGCTGCGGACGCCCTGGCGGCCGAACTCATCGTCGTTAATGCCGCGGATGCGCAGCACATCATGGGGATTGAGGGCGCCGGAGGTCAGCTCCTGCCCCTTATCCACATGGTCGCCGTTGTGGACCAGGATACCGGCAGAGTGGGGCACGGTGTAGACAACGGTCTCGCCCTGGGCCTCGTTGGTGATGGTGATGGAGTACATGACGCCCTTCTTGGCCTCGTCGATGGCCACGGTGCCGGAGATTTCCGACAGGACAGCCATCTTCTTGGGCTTACGGGCCTCAAACAGCTCTTCAACACGGGGCAGACCCTGGGTGATATCGTCGCCTGCGACGCCGCCGGTGTGGAAGGTACGCATGGTCAGCTGCGTACCGGGCTCGCCGATGGACTGGGCAGCGATGACGCCCACGGCCTCGCCGGCGTTGACGGGACGGCCGATGGCCAGGTTGATGCCGTAGCACTTGGCGCAGACGCCGGAGCGGGCCTCACAGGTGAGGACGCTGCGGATATAGACCTTGTGGATGCCGTGGGCTTCCAGCACCTCGGCGTCCTCAGGCATGAGCATATGGTCGGTGTCGAACAGCAGCTCGCCGGTGGCGGGGTCGGTAATGGGAGCGGCGGGGAAACGGCCGTGGATGCTGGTGCCGAAGGACTCTACCAGCTGGCCCCGGTCGTACACGGCGCTGGCCCAGACGCCCTCGGTGGTGCCGCAGTCCTGCTCGCGGATGATGACCTCCTGGCAGACGTCAACCATACGGCGGGTCAGGTAACCGGAGTCGGCGGTACGCAGAGCGGTATCGGCCATACCCTTACGGGCGCCTCTGGTGGAGATGAAGTACTCCAGAACGGACAGGCCCTCACGGAAGTTGGACTTGATGGGGATTTCGATGGTCTTACCGGCGGTATTGGCCATCAGGCCACGCATACCGGCCAGCTGACGGATCTGGTTCATGGAGCCACGGGCGCCGGAGTTTGCCATCATGTAGATGGGGTTGTACTCATCCAAGCAGTTCTGCAGGGCGTCGGTCACGTCCTTGGTGGTCTTTTCCCACTCGGAGACAACCAGGCGGTAGCGCTCGTCATCGGTGATGAAGCCGCGCTTATACTGGCGCTCAATGTTCACAACCTCCTGCTCGGTGGCCTTGATCAGCTCATACTTGGCGTCGGGCACGGTCATATCCGCAACGGAGATGGTGATGGCGCCCTTGGTGGAGTACTTGTAGCCCAGGGCCTTGATGCTGTCCAGCACCTCGGCGGAGATGGTAAAGCCGTACTTCTGGATGCAGCGGTCGATAATGTCGCCCAGCTGCTTCTTGCCCACCTGGAAGCTGATCTCATGGTCAAAGGCATGCTCGGGATCGGTGCGGTCCACATAGCCCAGGTCCTGGGGAATGGGCTCGTTGAAGATGATGCGGCCCACGGTGGTGGTGATGATCTTCTTGGTCTCCACGCCGTCAATGGTCTTGGTGACCCGCAGGCGGATGGGAGCGTGCAGGCCCACGTCGCCCTCGTTATAGGCCATGATGGCCTCGTTGGAGTCGCGGTACATGAGGGTGGGCTTATAGGTGCAGGGTTTGGCGCCCTCCTGCTTGGCCTTCAGGTTGGCCTCATAGATGGCGTCGCCGTCCTGGATGGTGCCGGCCTCAAAGCCGGTGTCGCCGGGATCGTCGATCACCAGGCGCTCCGCGCCCTTCTCGGCAGAGCCGATGCGCATCATGGTCAGGTAGTAGGAACCCAGAATCATGTCCTGGGTAGGAACGGTGACCGGGTGACCGTCCTGAGGACGCAGCAGGTTGTTGGCGGAGAGCATCAGGATGCGGGCCTCAGCCTGGGCCTCAGCGGACAGAGGCACGTGAATTGCCATCTGGTCGCCGTCAAAGTCGGCGTTGTACGCGGTGCAGACCAGGGGGTGCAGGCGCAGGGCGCGGCCTTCCACCAGGATGGGCTCAAAGGCCTGGATGCCCAGACGGTGCAGGGTGGGGGCGCGGTTGAGCAGCACGGGGTGCTCCTTGATCACGTCCTCCAGCGCGTCCCAAACCTCGGTGCGCTGCTTATCCACCATCTTCTTGGCGGACTTGATGTTGTTGGCAACGCCGTCCTCCACCAGCTTCTTCATGACGAAGGGGCGGAACAGCTCAATGGCCATCTCCTTGGGCACGCCGCACTGATAAATCTTCAGGTCGGGGCCGACCACGATAACGCTGCGGCCGGAGTAGTCCACGCGCTTGCCCAGCAGGTTCTGGCGGAAGCGGCCCTGCTTGCCCTTGAGCATATCGCTGAGGGACTTGAGGGCGCGGGAGTTGGCGCCGGTGACGGCGCGGCCCCGGCGGCCATTGTCGATCAGGGCGTCCACAGCCTCCTGCAGCATGCGCTTCTCGTTGCGGACAATGATGTCAGGGGCGTTCAGCTGCTGCAAACGCTTGAGGCGGTTGTTGCGGTTGATGACCCGGCGGTACAGGTCGTTCAGGTCGGAGGTGGCGAAACGGCCGCCGTCCAGCTGAACCATGGGGCGAATTTCGGGGGGAATGACAGGCAGGATGTCAATGATCATCCACTCAGGGCGGTTGCCGCTCTGGCGGAAGGCCTCAACAACCTCCAGCCGCTTGACGATCTTGGCCTTCTTCTGGCCGCTGGCGGTTTTCAGTTCCTCCCGCAGCTCCAGCGCCAGCTTCTCGCAGTCGATCTGCTGCAGCAGCTCCTTGATGGCCTCGGCGCCGATGCCGGCCTTGAAGTCGTCCTCATACTTCTCCCGCATATCCCGGTACTCACGCTCGGTGAGGATCTGGCACTTTTCCAGGGGGGTGAAGCCGGGGTCAATGACGATATAGTTGGCAAAGTACAGCACCTTTTCCAGCATTCTGGGGGTCAGGTCCAGCATCAGGCCCATGCGGCTGGGAATGCCCTTGAAGTACCAGATGTGGGACACGGGGGCGGCCAGCTCGATATGGCCCATGCGCTCACGGCGCACCTTGCTCTTGGTGACTTCCACGCCGCAGCGGTCGCAGATCTTGCCCTTGTAGCGGATCTTCTTATACTTGCCGCAGTGGCACTCCCAGTCCTTGGTGGGCCCGAAAATGCGCTCGCAGAACAGGCCGTCCCGCTCGGGCTTGAGGGTGCGGTAGTTGATGGTCTCCGGCTTTTTCACTTCGCCGTAGGACCAGCTGAGAATCATTTCAGGGGAGGCAATGCCTATCTGAATAGCATCAAACGGTGTGTAACTCATCACATATCCTCCTCGTCATCACTGTAATCATTATCGCTGAAGCCCACGTCCAGCTCATCCTCGGGAATATCCTCGATGCTGAAGCCCTCGGCTTCGATCTCGCTGTCGTCGGACTGGTAGAACTCGTCCTTCATGTCGGGGATGAAATCGTCCTCGTCATCGTCCTTCAGCTCGATCTCCTGGCCGTTTTCATCCAGCACGCGGATGTCCAGGCACAGGGACTGCAGCTCCTTCACCAGAACCTTGAAGGATTCCGGCACGCCGGGCTGCGGAATATTGTTGCCCTTGACGATGGCCTCATAGGTCTTGACACGGCCGGTCACATCGTCGGACTTGACGGTCAGGATCTCCTGCAGGGTGTAGGCAGCGCCGTAAGCCTCCAGGGCCCAGACCTCCATTTCGCCGAAGCGCTGGCCGCCGAACTGGGCCTTGCCGCCCAGCGGCTGCTGGGTGACCAGGCTGTAGGGGCCGGTGGAACGGGCATGAATCTTGTCGTCAACCAGGTGGTGGAGCTTCAGGAAGTAGACCCAGCCAACGGTGACGTCGTTATCAAACTTCTCGCCGGTGCGGCCGTCGTACATGACGCTCTTGCCGTCCTCCCGCAGGCCTGCCTGACGCAGGGTCTCGCGGATGGTGGACTCGTTGGCGCCGTTAAACACGGGGGTGGCAACCTTCCAGCCCAGGGCCTCGGCGGCGTAGCCAAGGTGAACCTCCAGTACCTGACCGATGTTCATACGGGAAGGCACGCCCAGGGGGTTCAGCACGATGTCCAGCGGGGTACCGTCGGGCATGTAGGGCATATCCTCCCGGGGCAGAACGCGGGAGACAACGCCCTTGTTGCCGTGGCGGCCGGCCATCTTGTCGCCCACGGAGATCTTACGCTTCTGGGCGATGTAGACCCGGACCACCTGGTTCACGCCGGGGTTCATCTCGTCGCCGTTCTCGCGGGTAAAGACCTTCACGTCCACGATGATGCCGCTTTCGCCGTGGGGCACCTTCAGCGAGGTGTCGCGGACTTCTCTGGCCTTCTCGCCGAAGATGGCCCGCAGCAGACGCTCCTCCGCGGTCAGGTCGGTCTCGCCCTTGGGGGTGACCTTGCCAACCAGGATGTCGCCGGCGGTGACTTCCGCGCCCACCATGATGATGCCGCGCTCGTCCAGATATTTCAGGGCGTCGTCGCCCACGCCGGGGATATCACGGGTGATCTCCTCAGGCCCAAGCTTGGTATCACGGGCGTCGCACTCATACTCCTCCACGTGGAGGGAGGTAAACACGTCCTCCATGACCAGCCGCTCGTTGAGCAGGATGGCGTCCTCGTAGTTGTAGCCTTCCCAGTTCATGTAGCCCACCAGGATGTTCTTGCCCAGGGCGATCTCACCGTTGGAGGTGCTGGGACCGTCGGCCAGAACGTCACCCTCGCAGACCCGGTCGCCGGCGTTGACGATGGGGCGCTGGTTGATGCAGGTGCCCTGGTTGGAGCGGGCAAACTTAATGAGCTTGTAATCCTTGGTCTCACCGGCGTCATAGCGGACGGTGATGTACTGGGCATCAACCCGGGTGACCACGCCGTCGCCCTCGGCCAGCACGCAGACGCCGGAGTCAACGGCGCACTTGTGCTCGATGCCGGTGGCAACGATGGGGGCCTGGGTGGTCATGAGGGGAACGGCCTGACGCTGCATGTTGGCGCCCATCAGGGCACGGTTGGCGTCGTCGTTCTCCAGGAAGGGGATCATGGCGGTGGCGATGGAGACCATCATCTTGGGGCTTACGTCCACATAGTCCACGTCTTCCCGGTTGACTTCGATGGTATCGTTGCGGTGACGGCAGGTGATACGCTTGTTGATAAACACGCCGTTTTCATCCACAGGCTCGGAGGCCTGGGCCACCACGTACTGGTCCTCCATGTCGGCGGTCATGTAATCCACCTGGTCGGTAACCCGGCAGGTGCCCTTTTCCACCTTGCGGTAGGGGGCCACCAGGAAGCCGTACTCATTGGCACGGGCGTAGGAGGCCAGGTAGTTGATCAGGCCGATGTTGGGACCTTCGGGCGTCTCAATGGGGCAGAGACGGCCGTAATGGCTGTAGTGAACGTCACGCACGTCAAAGCTGGCACGCTCTCTGCTCAGGCCGCCGGGGCCCAGGGCGGACATACGGCGCTTATGGGTCAGCTCCGCCAGGGGGTTGGTCTGATCCATGAACTGGCTCAGGGGGGAGGAGCCGAAGAACTCCTTGATGGCGGCGGTGACAGGGCGGATGTTAATCAGGCTCTGGGGGGTAACAATGTCCAGGTCCTGCAGGGTCATGCGCTCGCGGATCACACGCTCCATACGGCTGAAGCCGATGCGGAACTGGTTCTGCAGCAGCTCGCCCACGCAGCGGACGCGGCGGTTGCCCAGATGGTCGATGTCGTCCGGCTCACCAATGCCGTGGGCCAGGCAGTTGAGGTAGTTGACGGAGGAGAAGATATCGTCCACCACGATGTGCTTGGGAATCAGCACGTCAATGTTGTCGCGGATGGCGTCCTTCAGGGCCTCGCCCTGGAACTGATCGCACAGCTGCTTCATGACAATGCCGCGGACCTTTTCCTTGATGCCCAGCTCTGCCGGGTCAAAATCCACATAGCGGGAGATATCCACCATGCCGTTGGAGAACACCCGGACGGTCTTGCCGTCAGCCTTCAGCAGCACGTCGATCACGCCGGCGTCAGCGATCTCTCTGGCCTTGTCCCGGGAGATGATCTCGCCGGCGTCAGCCAGCAGCTCACCGGTGAAGGGGTCGGCCACGGGAGCGGCCAGCTCAAACCCGGCGATGCGGGGGAAGAGGGACAGCTTCTTGTTGAACTTGTAGCGGCCCACATTGGAAATTTCATAACGGCGGCGATCAAAGAACAGCCCGTCCAGCAGGGTCTCGGCGGATTCCACCGTGGGGGGATCGCCGGGGCGCAGCTTGCGGTAGATCTCCAGCAGGCACTCGTCCCGGCTGGTAGTGGTGTCCTTATCGATGGTGGCCACCATCCGCTCGTCCTCGCCGAAGATTTCCTTGATGCGCTCATTGGTGGTGGCGCCCACATAGGGGTCGGCCACGCAGCTGAGCCAGGTGGCGGGGCGATTCTCGTCGTAGGCGCCCATGGCCTTCAAAAACCAGGTGATGGGCAGCTTGCGGTTTTTATCGATACGGACAGAGAAGATGTCGTTGGCATCGGTCTCATACTCCAGCCAGGCGCCATGGTAAGGGATGATGGTGGAGGCGTAGCTGGTGATCATGGCCTTGTCGGTGGTCCTGTCAAAGTACACGCCGGGGGAACGGACGATCTGAGAGACGATAACACGCTCCGCGCCGTTGATGACGAAGGTGCCGCCGGGAGTCATCAGGGGGAAGTCGCCCATGAAGATTTCCTGCTCCTTGATCTCCTCGGTCTCCTTGTTGCGCAGACGCACACGGACCTTGAGGGGAGCGGCGTAGGTGGCGTCTCTGGCCTTGCACTCTTCCTCGGTATACTTGGGCTTTTCATTCATAGAATAATCTATGAAGCTCAGCTCCAGATTGCCAGAATAGTCGGTAACGGAGTCAACATCCCGGAAGACCTCACGCAGGCCGGTCTCTAAAAACCACTTGTAAGAGCTCTTCTGGATCTCCAAGAGATTTGGCATCTCCATAATCTCCTGGGTGCGGGCAAAGCTTTTTCTCAAAGTCTTGCCGTAGAGGACATCTTTTGGCATTGGCGCACTCTCCTTAAAAGTAATTGCAAACACCCGGCCGTGTTGTCACACTCTTTACAGCCGGTGTTGATTTTACGGGTGTCAGGTGCTATACTGTGCACAGATGAAAGTGGGGGTATGCTCCCCTTCCCCTGAGCACATAGCGATCTATTTTACCATTGTGTGCATGCATAAGTCAAGGACTTTTTTGTAAAATCATGATTTTTTTGGCTGGAGGTTTGCTCCGGCCTGTTTTTATTTTGAGCGAGGTTTGCATATGGACATCACGGTTGCCATTCTTGTCTGTCTGGAGGCGCTGCTGGCCTGGTGGCTGCTGTACCGCGGCGGCGTTCTGCGCTCCACCCTTTCGGTGCTTCTCTCCGCGCTGCTACTGGGGGCGGCCTTTGGGCTGCGGGTCTGGTGTCTGGATTATGAGACACTGGATTATCAGAACTTCCTGCGGGTCTGGGTGGACTTTTTCCGCCAGAACGGGGGCTTTGCCGCCCTGCGCTATCCTGTCGGCAACTATAATATTCCCTATCTCTATTTTCTGGCCCTGTTCTCCTATCTGCCGGTAAAGGACCTGTATCTCATCAAGCTGCTGAGCATCCTCTTTGATGTGCTGCTGGCCTGGGCCGCCATGGGCATTGTTCGAAAGCTGGGCGGCAGCGAAAAGGCCCGGCTGGGCTGCTTCTTTACGGTGCTGTTTTTGCCCACGGTGGTGCTCAACGGTGCGCTCTGGGGGCAGTGCGACAGCATCTATGTGGCCCTGGCGCTGATGAGCATTTACTGGGCGTTGGAGGACCGGCCGGTGCTGTCCATGCTGGCCATCACCCTGTCCTTTGGCTTCAAGCTGCAGGCGGTGTTTGTCATGCCGGTGCTGGCGGTGCTGTGGATGCAAAAGCGTTACAAGCTGTGGCACTTCGCCCTGTTCCCCCTGTTCTATGTGCTGCTGGTGCTGCCGGCGGTACTGCTGGGCCGCCCCTTTGTGGAAACCCTGACCCTCTATTTTAACCAGACCGGCAGCATCGGTTCCGGCCTGAACTACAACTCCCCTTCCATCTTCGGCATCTTCTGGCATGTGGAGAATGAGGCCCTGGCCGCCAAGCTGGCGGTGGCCGCCGCCTTCGCCTTTATGGCGCTGGTGTTGATTGTATGTTATGTAAATCGAAAAAGGCTTTCCGATCGGGCCATGCTGGCCGCCGCGGTGCTGCTGGCGGTGGGTATCCCCTTCCTGCTGCCCCATATGCATGACCGGTATTTCTTTGCGGCGGATATTCTCACGGTGGTGCTGGCCTTCTCTGTGTGGCAGTTCTCCCCTGCCGCAGTGCTGTGCCAGTTTGCCTCCCTGCTGGGCTATCACGCCTATCTGAAAATGCGCTACCTGTTGCCCATGCGCTGCGGCTCCTGGGCGCTGATTGTTGTGCTGGTGATGACGGCGGCTCTCTTGCTTATGGAACTGAGGCGGAAAAATTTCGGGAATTTGGAAAATCGTCCTTGACAAATCCTGATTATCTGCTATAATTCCTTATGCCTTAAATGTGGCAGGCCGGAGTGCGTACACAGCTTTCAATGCAGCTTGTGCGCCGGCGAATATGCGAGAGTGCTGGAACAGGTAGACAGGCACGTTTGAGGGGCGTGTGTCAACCGACGTGGGAGTTCAAGTCTCCTCTCTCGCACCAGGCTTGTCAGCCAATTTTGATGACACTGCGTCAAACGCAGTGTCATCAATGCTTTCCGGGCTTAAAAGGCTCGGAAATTTTTTTATTTTTCCATTGATGACAAACGCCGTTTTCATGCAACTGAGGAGACTTGAACTACCCAAACCGGGTTTTGAGCCATTTTATCTCTCCTCTGCCGCGGATTTTTGACAAGTATTTCGAGATTCTCAAAAAATAAATATCACAAAAATTCAAGCGCCGGATTGTTGGTTTCGTAGAATCAACGATCCGGCGCTTTTTTATTTTCGGAGGCGGTTTTTGAATTATGTAAACCTTGCATATTAAAAATAGCAAACAAGTCGGCAAAGCCGGAACTTTTGAGAAATCGAAAGTTCCGGCCTTTTTTCTTTCAGGGGGGTATCAAATTGAAAAACTACGAAATCAAAAAGGCGTTCAAGAATCTGCCGGACGCTGGGCTGCCGGATAAGGATACAGTAACGTGCCGTGAATACGAGCAGTGCGATGGCTGTCATTATCCGGCGCATGGTTTTATTTGCTGGCACGGCGACGGCAAATGCCTGAGAACTGAAATGCAGGAGGTGAAAAAATGATTATTCGAGCAGAGCTGAGACGAAAACAATCCTAATACGAGGGCGAAGCCTGTGTCGTTGACAAGGTCATTGAGCTGCCCGCCCAGCGATTTAAGCAGTTCAGTCGCGCTCTGCTGGCGGATTATGACTTCATCGCAGAGAACAAAAATGTCATCCAGTACGATGCAGATTCCCGCCACTGTATGCTAATTCTCGATGCGGATGGACCAGACGGCTTTCTTGTAGACCCGCAGGGGTATAACTACGCCAGATACAGCGCCTTTGTTCCGAACGTCCGCAGTCTGTTGACACCTGATGTGGAGATTGACCGGAGCTACCTTTCGTTAGCAGAGCCTTGGCGGGACGAGAGCCGGGATGAAATGCTTCGCATGACATTGCACGTCGATGGGAAGCCGGACTACACCCTCGTACTCCCCGCTGACGAGAAATACCTCGATGCTGTGAAGGCTTACCTAGATATTGATGTCTTCGCGGACGCGATGATCGAAGATATTTACTTCAAAGCACCTTACATTGGTGAGCTAATTTGCGACACAGATTGCCCTGCTGTAGAGGATTACAACGACTTTGCGGAAGCATTGGAGGGTATCTGGCAGGAAGATGGTATGCTCCTGACCTATGCCGCTGCGCTGGAGGCTGAGAAGCCGGAGACTCTGCGAGGAGCCTATGAGCTCCTGCATAATCTGGATAACTATCAACGTATCGTAGACACCTACGATTATGGTCAGCGGCGTTTGCAGGAAACGCTGGGATTGGACGATGATGCCATTTACGAGCTGGACGGCTACATGGACTTTGAAAAGTATGGCGCTGACTGCATGGAAAATGACCATGTGATAGAAACAGGGTTTGGGCGGCTGCGGCGCTTAGACCCGCCCTTCCCGGAGCAGACGCAGGGGCAGCAAATGTTCCAGTAGACTTTGAGACAGATGTGTAGTATGTTTGCCGTTACCAAAAAAGGAGGGATAAAAATTGGCTATAGATGCAAGAACAGAGGAATTTCAGCACATCGAGGTATTTGACAAATTTGCGTTGTTCACCAACGCACGAATCGACCGCACTACTGTGCCGAAGGGCTGGTATTGCTATGACTTCCGCGGTACAGGCGATGATCCCGGTGAGCTGCGCTTTATCGAAAAAAGTGTTGTAGTCAACCATTCAGGCTCAATCTTGATGCCGGAGAAGCTGGAGCTGCCTGCGTCCGGTCAGCTGGATGCATGGGATGAATTTGGTTTTCTCGATGAGTGTGACATGACACTTCGAGAGTTTTGCGAGGTGCATGATCTACCATATCCCGCAGAGGAAGAAGAATTTCATATACGCCCAGCCCGCCCAGATGAGGCGGGCTTGTTTTATGCCCAGCACCCCTCGGAGGACAAGTCACTGGTTGGCCGAGTCACCTTTGTAGGTGACGATGCGCAGGAGTTTACCGATGCGGAAGCATTTCTTAAATGCATTCGGGAAGAACTGCCGTACTTCCCGACCACTGGCTTTCGCTGTGAGGTGCTTACCGACAATCCCACCGTCCGCAAGCAAGTGGATGACATCTTCTATGATTTTTTTGGTGAGGAGAATCCCCATCAGATAGAGGATTATCAGAATGAACCCAAACAGGACATGACTTTTGGAGGAGTGTGAATATGGACAGAAAAATGGTGAACTTTATCAAAGAACAGTATCCGCCTGGCACTCGCATCCGGCTCAACTCAATGGAGGATCCCTATGCGCCCGTTGCGCCTGGTACGGAGGGAGTGGTGGACTTCGTGGATGACATCGGTACCATCCACATGAAGTGGGATAACGGCAGGTCACTTGGGATCGTCCCCGGTGAGGACAGCTTCTCGGTACTGCCGCCCAAACTAACTACGTTCAAGCTGTATATGCCCCTGACTGCGGAACTCTATGAGAGGAGTGTGTACGGAGATTTGGAGGCGGAAAGCACAGAACTTGATGGCAGTGCATTGCGGAGCTATCAGGATCAGATCATGGCAGAGCTGGTCAAAAATCGCATGCCGGAAGAGACCGAGCGCGGGCTCATGCATTGGTATGGTAAAGCTGACAGTGTGGATACCAAAGTCCATTCTGCGGTCTTTACCGTTGAGGAACATGACCGACAGCTCTGGGGTGTAGCCGAGTGTCGTGTTGCTGGTGAATTGAGTGCGGCAGAGCTGGATACCCTAAAAAAGTATATCACCGGTCAAGCTGCGGACGGCTGGGGTGAGCACTTTGAACAGTGTGAAATTCTTGTGGATGGCGGAAGTGAGCTGTATGTCCATCTCTGGAACTCCGACGATTGGAGTATCCAAACGGAGCAGGAATGTTTTACGCCGAAGCTGGCAGAGGGGCTGCCGGAGCTGTGTTTCTCCACCCTTCCCGGCACCGGTGCTCTCATTTGCATCAAACGAGGCGAGAGCGGCTACTACCCCAGTGATTGGAACACAGATGACCCCGCGCAGAACCGTGAACTGGCGGACTACAACAACGAACGCCTTGGCGTTACACCTGCACAGGAGCAGGCCATGAAAGTAGGTTCCATGTTTGGCTGGAGCGTCCCCGGTGCAGACCCATCTGCATATCAGCAGCACGAACAGCAGCAAGGAGGGATGACCTTTGGCTAAAAAAATATTCGGCGTCTATCTTGCAAAGCTTGATACGCCCGACAGTGAAGCCCACACCAGACTGGAACTGCCGGCTTCCCCGTGGGAGCTGCACGATGCGATGGATAAGGTGCAGCTTCAGGAAAACGAGGAGCTGTATCTGGAGGTCGACGATTATTACGACTTCGAGTATCTCGCCCCGCATTTGGATGGAGCAGACATCAGCCTGAATGAGTTGAACGATCTTGCCGGACAATTGGCGGCGCTGGATGAGGTACAAGGAATTGCCTTTGAGGGACTGTTCTCAATTGAGATGCAGAAGAAAATAAGCACCAACGGCGGCATCATAACGCTGCAAGATCTGCGGGATTTGGCAGCCAGCGCAAGCGCAGATTGCTGTCATGTGGTTGATGCGTCCAGTGACGCAGAGCTGGGTCGCTTCTATGCGGAAAACGGCTTCGTAGAGGAACTGGACGGTCTCTCCGACGATGTGTTCGAAATGCTGGATTTTGGCAAAATCAGCAAAGCCCTTCGCGCCGGAGAAAACGGCACATTCACACGGAACGGTTATGTGGTGCAGCACAGCGAACTGGTCACAGTGCCGCCCTGTTCCAGAGAGCTTCCTAAAAAGCCCGACTATCTCTTCCGGGTTACCCTTGGTCTGCATCCCGACCTTGACGCTGACCAAACTGTCACGCTTACATTGCCTGCGTCTGCTGAAGAATTGAAAAAGGCGCAGAAGCAGCTCGACGCAGACGGCTGGGAAGGTGTTGTGGTTCTCGCCTATGATGGCATCATTCCACAGGCGGCAGAGTTTGCTGACCTGCCAGCGGAATTGGAGACATTCAACCATTTTGCAGAGGTCGTGGAGAATATGCCCTCCCGCGAGAAGCAGCTCCCAAAGTTCAAAGCAGTACTCAGAATCTGTCAGTGCAGCAGCGTAGATCAGGCAATCACGCTTGCGGAGCGACTGGAGCATTTTTATTTTGACGCTAAGATAAAGAACTATGCCGACCTCGTGTACGATGAGCTCGAAAACGTCATCGACGGCAGACAAGCGGAGGAACTGCGCCAGTGCCTGGACATCGAGAAGTACGGCAGAATACTCCAGCAGGGCTACAACGCCGTGTTCACCGAGTACGGCATGGTAACGCGCGATGACTTTCAGCCGATGGACGCCCCGTGGCAGGATGAGTCGGAGGTGATGGACATACAGATTACATGAAAAAGACGAGCCTGTGTAAAAACAAGCTCGTCACTCTATTTCTTCGTCCATATCGTTGAACTCCGGGCAATCGAAAAACTCCGAGAGCGTAATATCCAGCGCGTCACATAGCTTCTTCAATGTGAACACACGCGGATTAGCCGTAACTCCGCTGACTATGTCATGGACAGTGGACGCCGTGGTTCCGGCCATGCTGCAAAGCTTGCCCACAGTTATCCCGCGCTCATTGCACAGCTGCGTTATGCGCCGTGAAAACACTGTTCCCTCTTCCACAGTTCCACCTCCTCTTCGGAATACCGTAGAGATATTATCTGCGAAGAGCGCGAAAATTACATTCGGAACTCCGTAGACATTTGCAAAAACATGTGCTAAACTATAACAAATTCGGAATTCCGTAAGAATGGTGTGGGATCATGGAAGATAAATTAGAAAAAGCGTTCGGAGATTTTATAGACCGCAGAGAGTACGACGAGGCAAGCAACGCTATGCTTGCGCTGACTAGGAGCGCATTTATAGCCGGATGGAAAGCTGCGGGCGGAACCATACCTGAGTCTCAGCCCGTGTTCACGATCATAGAAGGCAATAAGGAACACAAAAAATAAATACCTGGATCACAGCAGGGCCGTTTCCCGAAAAGAAGCGGCTCTGCTTTTCCATGCCCATTTCCGGGAAGCGACGCCCGGAAAGGAAATGCAATGAGAAAAGAACAGCTCTGCGTCTACCTATATAAAAATTGCAGAGGAAAGAAAAGGTGTGTAAGTGCCCGTACCATACAGGCAGACCTGCACATGAGCGAAAACGAGCTGCGCAAGCACGTCAACCGTCTTCGCCGTGAGTGTATCCCCATCGGCAGCAGTTCAAATGGCTATTACTTTGCCGAGACTGCCGCCGAAGTCTACGACACCATCAAGAACCTACGGCGTATACGCGACGGTATTGACGCCGCCATAACGGGGCTTGAGTGCTCGATGATCAGCTTCCGGGGCGGTGACGGCGTCTGAAAAGCTTCATCCCGTGGGTCGGCGGCAAGGGTAAGCTCCTGTGGATAATAGAGCGCCTTGCCCCGGCTAACTACTCGCGCTTCATAGATGTGTTCGGCGGCAGCGGAACGGTGCTCATGAACCGGCCAATCAGGCGCGGCTGCATGGAGGTATATAACGACTACAACTCAAATCTCACAAATCTGTTCTTCTGTGTGAAAGAGCGCCCATTGGCGCTTGTAACCGAGCTTGGCTTTCTGCCCCTCAACAGCCGTGACGACTACGACGCAATATCCCGGCAGCTAAAGTGTGAGGAGTTCGATGATGAGTACCTCGCAATAGAATTGGAGCTTGCGGACAAATACTTCTCGCCGCTCCATGCCAAAGCCATAAAGGCGCTGCTCCTCAAGCGTGCCCAGCGCGGGAACGTGCGCAGGGCCGCGAACTATTACAAGCTCATCCGTTACAGCTTCAGCGGCGCGGGCAAGTCATTCGGCGGAAAGCCCTGCAATATACGGAACTTCTTCACAGATATATGGCGATGCTCCCGCAGACTTGAAAACGTGGTCATAGAGAACAAGGACTTTGAGAGTCTGCTGGCACAGTACGACCGCCCGGACGCGTTCTTCTACTGTGACCCGCCGTACTACAATGCCGAATGTTATGAAGTGGAGTTTCCCAAAAGAGACCATCTCAGGCTGTGCAGTGCCATCAAGCGCTGCCGCGGCTTTGCGATGGTCTCTTACAATTTCTGCGCCGAGATTTTGGACATTTACAAAGACTTCTACATATTCCGCACCAAGCGTCCGAACTCAATGTCACAGACTGCGGGCAGCGAGTATGAAGAAGTCATCATCACGAACTTTGATCCTCTGCTCTGCACCTCACAGCTCTCGATCTTCACAAGAAACTCAGAGATGGGTGTGGAGCTTGTACACGAGCCGGAGCTGCCGTTTGGACTGACAGAGGACGGAAAAATCATTTTTATGGAGTAAAGCCAATGAAATTTGAACTTATGAAAAATGAACACGGAGCCGTTATTACCCATGTTGCGCTTGCACTGAGCGGTATAGAGCGTGAAGATACCGCACGGCTCATAGTGTCTCCGCAGATGGCACTCATCCTCAAATACGAGATGAGCGTAAAAGAAATCATGACGGCAGTATCCAGCATGTTGATGACCGCAAGTGAGCTTGCACACAAACTTGTTGAAGTGTGTGAGCCGCAGTGTGAGGACTGCGACTATGACTGCATCTCAGAGCTGCTTAACAGCGCGGTGGATTCTGCCTGTATGGACATCGCAAAGCAGTACAGCTCCGGCAGCGAGCAGACTATGGATAATGCCTATGAAGCCGCAACGTCCGTAATCAATGGTTTCGTCATTGGCCACGGCTGTTTGAAAGAGCTGCTCAAGCAGTATATTGAGGAGGATGCCGGTGGCAAATAACGTTCCGCTTTACACCGGATCCCGCGAGTATGCCAGGGCGCACAATGAGATTCCGCTCTGGCGCGAGAGTTTAAACGAGAACATACGCTGCAAACAAGCCATCGAGGACGCTATCCGGCAGAGCTTCGACGGCTTGCACCTTAAACCGGATTGCGCCGAGAGCGTTATACAAGAGTTCAGCTTCGACCGAGTAGAGTACGTCCTCGGCAACACTTTGCAGCAGCTCAAATATGACGGCAGATTCAGCCGGTCAAATAAGGAATGGGGTGAAAACATTGAGATACCTGACGACCACCGCAATTGCGAATTCTGTGTCGGCTCTCATCCGGCAGTTCTGGACGGCTTCATCACCGAATACAGGAAGGCCGCAGAAGAGCAAAAGCAAGACTTCAAACTCGACCTGTAACGCAGATAAGGAATTGTGCTCTGAGTTGGAGAAACGCATAGACCGTGAGTTCTCTGAGTACGAGGACGCCATGCTCGAACACAGCGCGGCCTACGTCTTTGCCAAGTGCGGCGAAATAAATGCCATGTGTACCTGCTATAACATGCTCACCATAAAGCTCGTTCAGGCAGCAGACATGCCCTGCATCGAGTACCTTACCCGCTTCCGTCAGCCGCTCAAGGTCGTCTGTGATGAGTGGATAAAACTTGACCGCAAGCATGAGGAGGCATTCGATTCGATGCTTCAAGCTCTCATGGAATCCGGCTCGGCAGAAAGCCGCAGCGATTTTGACCCGGACTGGGTCGTCAAACACTGCTCTCAGGCTATGCACTGAGGACTATTTCATTTTCAGGAGGAAAACCAATGCGCAGAAAAAAGATATATTCAGTACTCATCATGACGGCAGTGTTCGTCTCGCTGCTGTCCGTCCCCGCTTACGCCAGCGGGGATGTAGCCGGGGCGGTCGAAAGCACGTGGTCGACTGCATCCCAGCAGATAAAAACCGTTGTGGACAACGTCATCTTCCCCGCCATAGACCTCATTCTCGCCGTATTTTTCTTTGCAAAACTGGGAACGGCGTATTTCGATTTTCGGAAGACCGGACAGTTTGAATGGACTGCACCAGCTATACTCTTCGCCTGTCTCGTCTTCACTCTCACCGCTCCCAATTACATCTGGGGCATCGTCGGGCTGTGAGAATTTGCAGCCGAGAGAGGCGGTGATGATCAATATTTATATGGGATTTTGTCTCGTCGAAGATACTGGATGAGATACTTGACTGGCTCTACTGCCAGATCATAGGCTTCCTCGGAAACTTCTTCGCCGAGATGGGCAGCATGGGCGCGGAGCTCTTCGAGATGAGCTGGGTGCAGGGCATCGTGCAGTTCTTCAACTACCTTGCGTGGACGCTGTACGTCATCGGCCTCATCGTCGCATGCTTTGAGTGCGGCATAAACTACGCCGGAGGCAAAGGCGACATCCGTGCCGTCGCCCTCAATGCCATAAAGGGATTCATGGCGGCGAGCCTGTTTTCCGTCGTACCGGTCAGACTTTACCAGCTTGCTATCTCCTTGCAGGCTGAGTTTACCTCCGGCATGACCGGCTACGGGACGTCCATAGGTGAAGTCGCGGCGAACATCATTCAGGAGTATGAAGAGATTGAAACTGTCGCCGACCTTGTTTTGAAACCCATCTCTGGCTTTGAAGCAGTAACAAGCCCCATCATGGTGATCGTCTGCATCATCATGATGGCGTATGCCGTAATAAAGGTGTTCTTCGCAAACCTCAAACGCGGTGGAATTCTCTTGATACAAATAGCAGTCGGCAGTCTGTATATGTTCAGCATCCCGCGCGGAGGTATAGACGCATTCGTCCAGTGGATGAAGCAGGTCATAGGTGTGTGCCTCACAGCGTTTTTACAGGCGACGATACTCATTGCGGGACTGCTCGTGTTCAAAGAGCACGCGCTGCTCGGAATCGGGCTCATGCTCTCGTCGAGCGAGATAACGCGCATCGCAGGAGCCTTCGGCCTCGACACAAGCACGAGAGCGAATATCATGAGCGCAGTATATACGGCACAAACTGCTGTCCATACCGGCAAGGCTATCGTTCAGGCGGTGAGCAAGTGATGCTCACACTTGGAAGTTTGTTCGACGGCATAGGCGGTTTCCCTCTCGCCGCCGTGAATAACGGCATCGTGCCATTATGGGCAAGCGAGATTGAGCCGTTCCCTATAAGTGTTACGTCGAAACACTTTCCCCAGATGTTCCACTTGGGGGATATAACTAAGCTGAACGGAGCGGAGCTGCCGCCAGTAGATATAATAGCCGGAGGCAGCCCGTGTCAGGATCTTTCCATCGCATCAGGTACAAGAGCCGGACTTTCAGGAGCACGCTCCGGACTCTTCATGGAGCAAATACGAATCACAAAGGAGATGAGAAATGCAGATACACTACGAGGACGATCAGGCGTGTCTGTTCGCCCCAGAATCTTATGCTGGGAAAACGTGCCCGGAGCCTTCTCCTCAGGTGATCCGCCCAGCGAGGACTTCAGGATCGTCCTTGAGGAGATTATTAAAATATGTGTACCCGACATATATGTTCCTCGACCTCACGCCGGGAAATTCCAATCTGCTGGGTGGATACGAGTGGGAGATACGCTCTCCGTGGGCTGGCGAGTCCTCGATGCTCAACACTGGGGTCTCTCGCAACGCAGAGCCCGAATCTTCCTTGTCGCAGATTTTGGAGGACTCACCGCACCCAAGATATTATTTAAGCCCGAAAGCCTGCCTGGGTATACTGCGCCGAGCGAAGGTTCGTGGAAAACTGCTGCCGAAAAGATTGGAAGCTGCTTTGCTGGCGCAGGCTGGCTTGAGTGACGGTGAGGATATAGATACAGATATCCATGCTTACCATATAAACCAGAGGAACGAAGGGATAGACCTGCACGGCGTCGCGGGTGCGCTGATGGCAACGCAGAATCTCCAGATGCAGACCTTCGTTGCAGGGTTCAGTCCTGGAGCAGGAAGCTCTGCCGGGAGCGTTGGCTATACTGAAGACGTTGCACCGACGCTCAAGAGCGCAGATGGCGGAAATACAACTCCGGCAGTACTGAGACTGTACGAGAACCACGGGATAGACAGCCGGTACAAGGGACCGTTCGACGTCTCGCCTACACTCTCCGCCAGAGCAGGTACAGGCGGGAACAACCTGCCGCTTGTTGACGATACGCCGCTGTGCATTGCCGGAAACGTGATCGACCGCCAGCCTCAAAACGGCGGCAACGGTAAAGGCGTCAGTGAGGACTTGGCATATACTCTCACCGCGACGGATAGGCATTCCGTCTTTGCCCGTCAGCGTGTGGATGTTTTTCAGGAAGATGATGTGGCAAGCACCCAAAGCGCCAGACAGTACAAGGATGCGACCGATCTTGTGTATGACAGCTCAAAGCCGTTCGCTTACCTCATCCGCAGACTCACGCCGCTGGAGTGCGAACGCTTGCAGGGCTTTCCCGACGGCTGGACAGATATCCCCGGCGCGTCGGACTCCGCGCGGTACAAAGCGCTCGGCAACAGTGTCGCTATCCCGTGCGTGGACTATATAATGCACGGTGTCGCCGCGGCTCTGAATGGGGATTAGCTTGTTGCATCTGCTTCGTTTTGCCGGTGATCTTCATTGCTTCTGATGAATAGCTTTGTGCCGGAGCTTCGGGTATACTTCGCTTGCGAAAGCAGAAAGGAGACGAGCTCATGGACGAAAAGAAGAAAAACCTCTGTGCCATGATCCCGGAGTCGCTGCACATTCGTGTGCGCGAAGAGCAGGAGCAACTGGCGCTGACACTGAGCGAGTACGTCGAGAAGATCATCAGAGAACATTTTGAAGGAGGCAGAACTATGGCAAACGGAACAAGGACACTGGCACTGCAGATACCGGAGGAACTCTTCGTAAGGATCAAGGCGCATCTGAGCAAATATGGGCTGACACAGAAAGAGTTCATCATCGGGCTCATAGAAGCTGCACTCACCGACGCCGCAGATGCGGAGGAGGCAGAATAAAACTGCACACATCATCAAAGCCGTCGCGGGAGACCACGACGGCAATTTTATTTGGGAGGTAAACAATGTACATTTACCCGGACAACCTCGCAGCCAAGGCGACGCTCTGGCTGTGGGAACTCAAGGACCTTGCCATCATCGGCATCGGTTTTCTTATAGGCATATTCTCGCTCGTGCGCACAGGCGCGTTGCTGCCGCTGGCACTCGTCGTCGCCTACGGCTTTCTAAGCATCCGCTTTGACAACACCAGCATACTGGACGTCATCCGCTATGCCGCGGCGTATTTCTTCACACGCCAGCAATACTTTGAATGGAGGGATCCCACATGATCTTCAAAAAGAAAGAATCCACACAGGAGCTGCTCGGCATTGAGACCATAACAGATTACGGCATATCTACGAAGCAGGGTGAGCTCGTTTTCTTCGCCGTTGCGCCCACCAATCTGAGTGTGCTCCCTGCCGACAGCATCGACGCAAGGATCAACGCTCTGCTCAACATCATCAAGGGCTACGACGGGATAGAGATGATCGCTACGGACTCGATGCAGTCGTTTGAATACAACAAGCGCTTTTACCGCGACAGGCTTGAGAAAGAGAGCTGCCCCGCCGTGAGGCGTCTGCTGGAGAAGGACATAGAACACCTCGACCGAATACAGGTCATGACGGCGTCGTCCCGTCAGTTTTACATTGTCCTGCGCATACGCAGTGAGATTAGGGGCGACATCTACGCCTACCTCGGCAATGTTGAGAAATACATTCACGAGCAGGGCTTCACCGTCCATCGCGCCGACCGGCAGGAACTGAAAAAGCTGCTGGCTGTGTACTACGGGCAGAGCATCAGCGTTGACCCGTACCCGGACTATGACGGTCAGCAGTGGGAATGAGGAGGAAAACTATATGGGAAAACATCTGAAACAAAAATCTGCTTCTGTACCCAAAAAGAGATACGAAAAGCAGAAAAAGAAGAATGTGACTGCGAAGTCAGCTCCGCCGCGCAAGACGTTCTTAGATATGATCGCACCGGGAGTTATGAAGTTCAACCCCGACGTGTATATCCGAGATAACCTCTACTGCTGCGTTTGGGCACTGAAGGAGTACCCGGCTGCGACCGAGGATCAGGCTATACTCCGTCACCTCGGTGAGAAATGCGGAGTCAACATCCGCATATACACGCGCATCGTTGACGCGATGGAGGAGAACCGCATTATACAAAACGCAACCAACAAGAACAGACTCAGCCGTGCCAACACCAATGACACCAAGCAGATGATCACTGCCGAGGGCAACCTGCAGGATGTATTCGAGATGGTAAATGCCATGAGAAAAAGGCGCGAGCCTCTTATTCACTGCGCTGTGTTCATTGAGCTGTGCGCCCCGACGATGCAGGAGCTTGAGCGTCTGCAATCCGAGGTAATATCTGAGCTGCTGAGATCAAAGCTCAATGTGGATAGGCTTCGACTGCGCCAGCAAAAAGGCTACCTCTCCACCTGCCCACAGGGTCATAACATCTTCGGCACTCAGTTTGAGCGTGTGCTCCCGGCGTCGAGCGTTGCAAACTTATACATATATAATTATTCCGGCAAGACGGATGCGAACGGCTTCTACATCGGCAAGGACAGATACGGCAGCAACATCCTCACAGACTTCGACCAGCGCGACGAGGACAAGACCTCGGCCAATGTCCTCATCCTCGGCAACTCCGGTCAAGGCAAGTCCTATCTTATGAAGCTGCTGATGGTCAACTGCCGTGAGGCTGGCAAGAACATAATCTCGCTGGATGTTGAGCACGAGCAGGGCGACCTCTGTGCCGCGCTTGACGGCTGCTTCATCGACCTCATGGGCGGGCAGTACATCATCAATGTGCTTGAGCCGAAGTGCTGGAGCACCGGCGAGGATGAGGACGATCCGTCGACGCCGGAGACGTTCAGGAAGAAAACCGTACTGTCTCAGCACCTCTCGTTTCTGCGGGACTTCTTCCGCGCGTATAAAGACTTCACCGATCCGCAGATAGACACGATAGAGATACTCCTATCAAAACTGTATTCCAAGTTTCATATTTCAGACTACACAAATTTCTCGCAGCTCAAGCCGGAGGATTATCCTGTGCTCTCTGACCTCTACGATCTCATTGAGGAGGAATACAAGAACTACGATGAGGCGGCGCATAATCTCTATACCCCGCAGCTCCTGCAGGAGGTGCTGCTCGGCCTGAACTCAATATGCAAAGGTGCGGACTCGCAGTTCTTCAATGGACACACAAATATGACCTCGTCGCGCTTTCTCGTGTTTGGAGTAAAGAGCCTCTTGATGGCAGGTCGAAACATTCAGAACGCGATGCTCTTCAATATTCTCAGTTATATGTCCGATAGGCTTCTTACTGAGGGCAACACCGTTGCCACGCTCGACGAGCTGTATATCTGGCTGAGTAATCCCACGGCGATAGAGTACATTCGCAACTGTCTCAAGCGAGTGAGAAAGAAGGAATCTGCGATGATCCTCGCCTCGCAGAACCTTGATGACTTCGATCAACCCAATGTACGCGAGATGACGAAGCCGCTGTTCTCTATCCCTCCGCATCAATTTCTTTTCAATGCAGGGTCAATAGACAAGCGTTCGTACATGGATATGCTTCAGCTTGAAGAATCCGAGTACGATCTCATCCGTTACCCGCAGAGAGGTGTATGTCTTTACAAGTGCGGCAACGAGCGGTATCTGCTCGAAGTCCACGCCCCGCCGCATAAGGAAGCACTGTTCGGCACAGCAGGTGGAAGATAATGAACACTGTACTTGCAAAGCTCGCGCTCATGGTCGGCGGCAGCGATAAAGGCAGAAAGACGATAGCGTGGATACTTGCGGCGGTACTCTCTCCGCTCATCCTCATAACCGCAGTGCTCTGCTCCCTCGCAAGCGGCGGAGCGGAGCACAACAACACTACTGTGAAAGCGTGCTTCTACGGCCCAAATTATACGGAGAAAGTTCCGAGCGAGTTCAAGACGCATGTCTCCGAGATGCGGGAAGCTTTTTCTCTTCTGGATTCGGCGATAGCCGCCGCGAACTCAAGCGAGGACAGCACCGGAAGCCTTGACCCGACTATGGTCAAGGCTGTTTTCTTTGCTCTGTGCTTCGGTGAGGACGCACCGACACGACGTGCGGCAGGAAAATTTGTTGACTGCTTTTATTCCGAGCAGGAGCTGATACGCGAGGTCGAGAGTGAGGGTGAAAGTGGTGAGACTATCACCGAGACAGAGACGTACACTGCGATCACTCCGCTGTCACTAAGCGATGCTTATATAAATCTCTCCGCCGAGCTCGGCAGAGAGATAACCGATGAGGATAAAGATAACATCCGGCACATCTACACCATGATCGCAGGGCCGATGGGTGTTGAGAATTACACCGGCGCATATGAAGTAGGCGGGCAAAGGAGCGTGGAGATTGACCTCAGTACGTTCTCTGACCCGTCGACGAAGAACGCTCACGACCTTGCAGCCTACGCCATTAACGCATGGCAATCAGGCTGGGGATATGTCTGGGGAACCTATGGTCAGATCATGACCGAGGAGCTGTTCGCGTCGAAGCTCCAGCAGTACCCGGAGGGAGTCGGCAGCTATGCGGACTTCATTCAGGCAAACTGGGTCGGCGGCAGAACCGCCGACTGTGTCGGGCTCATCAAGGGCTACGGCTGGCTCGATGCGGAGACGCTGGAGCTGCGCTACGGCACGAACGGTATGCCAGACGTCGGTGCAAACCAGATGTACTATAACGCCTCGGTCTCCGGCACGATAGACACCATACCCGACACTCCCGGACTCGCAGTCTGGCACGACGGGCACATAGGCATATACATAGGCAACGGCGAGGTGATCGAGGCGATGGGCACGAAGTATGGTGTGGTCAAGACGCAGCTCGAAGGCCGCGGCTGGACGCACTGGCTTCAGGTACCGTATATTTCTTACGACTGAGGAGGAACAAGATGAAACAGATAAATATATCCGTCAGCTTCGATGATGAGAAGCTGCGGGCACTGAACAAGTATCTCAAGAAGAAAGATCTGACGGCCGAGGAGGAGCTCGCGGCGGCGCTGCTGCATCTTTACGAAAAGCACGTCCCGGCCGCTGTGCGTGAGTACATTGACGAGGACGATGCAGTTGTTCCGGTAAAGCCGAAGCGAGCAGCGAAACCGGCAGCGCCGAAGAAAGCTGAAGAGCCTATACAGGCTGCGTCTGCAATTAACAATGCGCCGGTCATTACGGATGGAGGTGAGGAATCATTAGCATCGAAATATTTTGGAACGACCTGACCGAAACAAAGCAGCGCGAGATCATGTCTACGCTCGGCGACAACGGCAACTATGACGTGATTCCGATAGCCGTCATTGAGACCGAGCAGCTCCACAGCTTAGCAGAGGATGATTTCAATTTCGTTGATGAGATTTTGGAATGCGACGACGAACTGAATTTCTACATGGAGCTGCACTGTGATGCCAGAAGTGTTTTCGGTTCGCTTGGCGGGATCGCCCCGGATGATTATCTCAATGTCTACGCGAACTACAATGTTACAACGAGACAGGTCGACGATACCCTTGACATTATGATCTGCCGCAGTGTCGGCTCTAACGAAGCGGCGGTATACAAATTATCTGAGACTGAGAAAGAAATCGTTCTCGAGAAGATGGACGAGTACTGCCAAGAGCGTGAAGGCATGACACTCGACGAATATTGCGAGTCAGTGCAGACCGAGTGTCTTACGCCGGAACTGTAGCCCGTGTTTGCCCACGTGAGGCGCTGTGTGCGCTTTTACGGAGACTGGTGGAGCGTGGATACCCTGGTAGAAGAACGCGCGGCGTTTGGGGGCGTTTTCGCGGCATTTTCGTCCGGGTGCGCCCGTTCGAAAATGGCACTATGATAAAGGGAGGTACACACAAGGGCGCACCTCCCGCCCACAAAGCCCCGCAACGCGGGGCTTTTTCGACGTTCGGGCAAGGTACACATTTTCAAGCAACTCAAAATTTTAGGTGAACACAGAGCCGCGAAACACCCTTGTTTCAAGGGATTCGGCGGCTCTTTGCGTTTATGGAGGAGATGATAGAAATAAGCACAGAAAACGTAAAACGCATAACAGTCTGGCTCAAACCTGAACTGTTATCCCGCATGGATGGTTGGCTTGAGACTGCCAACTGCAAAAACAGAAGTGAATTCATCACCAAGGCACTCAGATTTTACATGGGATACCTTGCAACGGATGACGTCAGTTCATACGTCTGCGAGTCTGTCTCACAAAATATCCGTGGGATACTGACAGAGAATACGAACAGAATCTCAAAGCTCATGTTCAAGTGGAGCGTCGAGCTCAACATGATGATGCACATAGTCGCAGCACACTTCAAGGATGACGTCTTTGACCTGCGTGCTCTGCGGGGTTACTCCGCGGATGAGGTAAAACGTACATACGGAAACATTTCTTTAGATACCGCTCTGGATATTCAGCGCGGCAACTTTGATGACTGATGGCCGGTGTGTTTTTCTCTTCGCCATATCTCAAAGGAGGAAAGCAGTCGGCAAAGCTTGCGAACCTCACAAAGTATATTTCTACTCGCGAAGGTGTCGAGCTGCTCAAAGATACCGACAGCGACTTGCCCGCAACAAAACAGCAGCAGGATTTTATATCTCGGCTGCTCAAAACGTTTCCGGATACTCGTGAGATGCCGGAGTATGAAGATTACAACGCGGAGCATTCTCAGAAAAACGCGGCAGAGTTCATCTCTCAGGTGCAGGAGAACTACGCATATCTGCTGGACAAGCGCGAGAACTACGTTGACTACGTCGCAAATCGTCCCGGCGTGAAGAAGCTCGGCGAACATGGACTATGGAATGCAGGCGGTAAAGTGCCTGTGCTGCAAAATGCAGTTGATGAAGTGGCGCACCATCCGGGCAACGTCTGGACGCCGGTCATAGCGATACAGCGTTCAGATGCAGAGCGTCTTGGATATGACTCCGCCGAGAGTTGGCGTTCACTCATCTGCTCCGAGCTGGATCAGATAGCAAAAGCGTATAAGATATTGCCGTCGCACTTAAAGTGGTACGCTGCGTTCCACGAAAAGGAGCGCAGCGTACATGTGCATCTGGTCATATTCTCGACTGACCCGTGTGAAGGATACCTCACCAAGCCTGCAATACTTGAGTTGCGGTCTGCGCTCACGCGGCAGATATTTAAGGATGACTTGAAGAACATCTATGTTCAGCAGACTGCGTACAGAGACCAGCTTCAGGAAAATGCCCTTGAGGTCATGGATTCCCTGATTCAGAAAATGCAGGATGGTGATTTGAAAAATCCGAAACTCGAACTGCTCATCACCGAGCTCGCCGAGCGTCTGCGAAACTACTCTGGCAAGAAGGTCTACGGTTATCTTCCACCGGCCACGAAGCGTATAGTCGACGCTATCGTTGACGAGCTTGCAAGTGACGAACGTATAACAGAGGCGTATTCGCTCTGGCAGGATATGCGCGATGAGGTGTTCAGCTTCTACTCGAAAGCGAAACCGAAGCGTGTGCCGTTGTCACAGCAGAAAGACTTCAAGCCAGTGCGCAATATGGTCATCCGAGAGGTCGTGCAGATGATGGAACAATTGCAACCCCAAAATGTAGAGCGCAATGATGAATGGTCACGTACTGTACCAGAACCGAAAGTAGTCGCAGAAAGTTCTGTGCCATCCCCGACTCACCGTGCCCCGCCACCTGAATCCGTCTCTGCCTGTATGATTCGCATGCTGCACCATATGGGAAATATCTTTCGGGATAACGTCGGCTCTACCGGTTACCGTGGCTTGCAGCTTGACAAAAAGCGCCGCAAGGAATTGCAGGCGTGGAAAATTGCACTCGGTCATCGCGAGGACGATCATGAGGATCCTGCAAATTATCCGAAGCCTGCGTATTAGTTTCAGTTGCTATTTCAGTGCGTTTGGGTATAATGTGTTGCTCGAAAGGGTGATAAAAATGAAAGCTCGGCAACTGCCGCCATACGAAGAGTTAAGCATAGAAGAGCGTGAACGCTTATATGAACATGGCCTGCCGGTGTATCTCCAGCATGATCTCGACGCATTCAAGGATGGGCTGGAAAATGGCTCGACGCTCATGGACTGCCTATGGGGTGAGCTGTACGGCAGCATTAACATTGCGCAGATAGACGACGGCGCAATAACACCTGAACATGCTGAATACCTGCGGCAGAAGTATCTCTGGGGCGAGGACATATAATATCTTGAAGAGGTGATCAACTTAACCTACATACATTTTACAGACGAACAGAAGCAGAAAGCTGCCTCTGTTGACCTTGAAGCCTTTCTCCGCAGCCGTGGAGAAAGGCTTATTTCATCCGGCAGGGACAAGCGCCTTGCCAGCGACCACAGCGTGACCATATGCGGCAATGAGTGGTACGATCATGCCGAGGAAAAAGGCGGCACTGCCGTCAGCTTCGTCCAGCGGCATTACGGCATCGGCTATGCCGAGGCTGTGACCACGCTACTCGGAGACGAGTTGGGCGTCGCTTATCCTCAACGTTCAGAAAAGCTTGCCGAGCAAAAGCCATTTGCTCTGCCTCCAGCCAGCAAGAACATGCACCGTGTGTTTGCTTACCTCTGCAAGACACGCGGCATAGACCGAGATGTTGTTTCAGCCTTTTCAAAAGAACATCTCATATACGAGGATGCAGAGTACCACAACGCAGTGTTCGTCGGTGTGGATTCTGACGGCATAGCTCGTCATGCTCATAAGCGCAGCACAAACAGCGAGGGCAAATCATTCCGTCAGAACGTTGAGGGCAGCGACCCGAAGCACAGTTTCAATTACACAGGTACAGATGGGAGCCTCTATGTCTTTGAGGCTCCCATAGATTTATTATCCTACATTTCACTGTACCACTCTGACTGGCAGTCTCACAGCTACGTCGCTTGCTGCGGCACAAGTATTCAGCCGATGCTGGAACAGCTCCGCCGTCAGGACATCGACAGCGTGTACCTCTGCTTGGACAATGACTCTGCCGGACAAAAGGCCGCACAGCGAATGGAGGCTGAATTGTCTGAGCGAGGTATATATGCTGAGATCGTCGTCCCAACTCTCAAGGATTGGAATGACGATCTGCGAAGGGAGGCACAGGAATGGACTCAAACCTCTGGACTCTCCTTATAATTGCAGGCATAGGCTTCGCCGTGATCGGCGGACTGGCTATGCTCTCAAGCAACTACACACTTGGCAACATTAAGGCGAAAACCGTCGGAGATGGGCAGCACGGCACGGCTCGCTGGGCGAACGAAAGTGAGATACGCAAAACCTTCGCGCTCGTCTCATTCGATGTATCATCTTGGCGTGAGGGTAAGAACCTGCCAACGGAGCAGGGACTTGTACTTGGCAGCAGAGGCAAGAAAGGCAAAGTTACAGCACTGGTGGACAGCGACGATGTGCATTGCCTTATGATCGGTGCATCCGGTGTCGGCAAGACGGCATACTTTCTGTACCCAAATCTCGAATATGCCTGTGCAAGCGGGATGAGTTTCTTTGCCAGTGACACCAAAGGTGACCTCGCTCGTAACTATGCGACGATAGCTAAACGGTACTACGGCTACGATGTATCCGTCATTGACCTGCGCAACCCTACGCGCTCTGACGGGAGCAATCTGCTCACGCTCATAAACAGGTACATGGATATAGCGTTAGCAGATGAAACAAACATTGCGGCAAAAGCCAAAGCGGAAAAGTACGCGAAGATCATTGCAAAGACCATCGTAAACCCCAGCGGCGATGATTCGAATCGAGGACAGAACGCGTATTTTTACGAAGCGGCGGAGGGACTGTTATGTTCCGTTATCCTGCTGCTTTCCGAATTCCTCCCGCCGAATGCCGGTGAACCAGAGAAGCGGCATATAGTTTCGGTGTTCAAGCTCGTGCAGGAGCTGCTCGAACCGTCTGGCGTAAAAGGGAAAACACAGTTTCAGATGCTGATGGGCAGACTGCCGCCAGAGCATAAAGCGAAGTGGTTTGCCGGGGCTGCACTAAACTCATCCGAACAGGCTATGGCGTCGGTAATGTCCACCGTGCTGTCGCGGCTGAACGCTTTTCTGGACTCGGAGCTTGAACAGATTCTCTGTTTTGACAGCAGCATGGACGCTGAGAGCTTTGCATCAAAGAAGTCTGCTATCTTCCTTATACTTCCGGAAGAAGATCAGACCAAGAACTTCATGGCGGGGCTGATGATTCAAAACCTTTCACACGAGCTGTTCTCTGTCGCAGACGAACACGGCGGTAAGCTGCAAAACCGTGTTGTGTTTTTCTGCGATGAGCTAGGCACTATGCCTGCCTTTGATATTCTCCCCCTGTTCAGCGCCGGACGATCACGCCGCTTGACGCTTGTGCCAATAATTCAGGCACTCGCACAGCTTGAGAAGAATTACGGCAAGGAGGGCGCAGAGATTATTGTGGACAACGTGCAGGATACGATTTTCGGCGGCTTCGCGCCGAACTCACAGACGGCAGAAATCCTTTCAAAAGCTCTCGGCAGCAGGACGGTTCTGTCCGGCTCGGTAAGCCGAAGCAAGGATAATCCGAGTGAGAGCCTGCAAATGATGGAGCGCCCGCTCATGACGGCGGATGAGCTGAAAGCAATACCCAAAGGTACGTTCGTGGTAATGAAAACCGGCAAACATCCTATGCAAGTAAAGCTGAGGCTGTTTCTCGACTGGGGCATAACCTTTGATGAGCCGTACCAGATTGAAGAACGCGCCAACCGCAAGATCGCATACGCTGACCGCGATGAGCTGATACGGAGCATAATGAAGAAGTACCCTCCGAAAGAGTCATTGGAGCGTCCTCGCAGCAGAGTGCGGCGGGAGGCACCAGCGCGGGAGCAAACTGCTTCAGGCAAAATGGAGGCGCTTCATGTTCCGAATAAGGAGGACTACTCGTGAGCTACTTCTCTACGATATACTCTGACAACAGTCTGCCCATACGTGCCAAGACGGTGTATATGTATCTGCGCGACAGGTCAGACAAAGAGCGCAAATGCTGGCCGGGGATAAACACCATTGCCGCCGAACTCAACTGCTCCCGCTCCACGGTCAAACGTGCACTGCACGATCTGGAGAAGCACGGATATATACGACGGCTGCCGCGATACAGAGAAAGCGGCAGCCGTTCTTCTAATTTGTATGTACTTGTCGATGATTGACCTTTGAATTCTCCGCCAAGGGGCAACTGCACCTATATACTGCACCCATCCCCGGTTCACAGTGAACCGCCTTGAAGGGAACACTCTAAGTATTAGTACAGAGAAAAAAGTTATGATTTTTGCGCACATATCCCCCGGGGGGGCTTACACATGAGTAGAAACTCATATATAATCAAAGCCACCCGATCGGACAGGAGAAAACACAGAATGAAAAGAAATGTGCTGCACGGGCACAGTCTCAAAAAAACGACAGCATACATTTTACTTACCGCCGTTATAATCATGGCTATTATTTGCTTGTTTGTCGGCTCGTCCGGTATGACGGTATCAGACTGCTTTGCGGCACTGGCAAAGAAAAGCACCGCTGCAAATAACCGTATTATCTGGAATATCCGTGTTCCCCGTGTACTTGCCGCTATTATAGCAGGTGCTGGGCTCTCAGTCTCTGGACTTGTTATGCAGACGAATCTGAACAACCCCATGGCCTCGCCTTCGACGCTCGGCGTATCCAATGCCGCAGTGTTCGGCGCGAATCTTTCTATTATAGCTTTCGCAGGCGGCTTTCTTTCTACTGGCAGCAATGTCGCAAACTATGCCGTCGGGGCGAACCCGTATGCCACCTCGGTCATGGCGTTTATATTCTCTACGCTTTCTATCCTGCTGATCCTCGCCCTGTGCCGGATGCGTTCATTCTCTCCGAATGTTGTGGTACTGGCCGGTATCGCGGTAGGCGCTGTCTGGACTGCCGCAACGACTGTGCTGCAGTTCTATGCGACCGATGTTGGCATTTCCGCTGCGGTTATATGGAACTTCGGCGACCTTGGCCGTGCAACATATAAGACCGACCTGCTTATGTTCATCGCCGTCGCCGCAGGTATGCTTGTGTTCATGCTGCTGTCATGGCGCTATAATGTTCTGCTCAGCGGAGATGCAAGCGCAAAGAGCATGGGTGTAAATGTGGACGTGCTGCGTTTCGTGTCGATGCTGATGGCTTCGGTCATTACAGCGGTGTGCGTGTCTTTCCTCGGTGTGATCGGCTTTGTCGGTATTATCTGTCCACATGTAACGAAGAAGCTGCTGGGACAGGATCACCGCTATTCCATTCCGGTCTCCGCGCTCAGCGGCAGTCTGCTGCTCCTCATCGCCGATACGCTCTCCCGCAGTATGGGCAACGGCTCGGCGCTTCCCGTCGGGGCAATCACCTCTCTGCTCGGCGCTCCGTTCTTCATTGCAATAATCTTTTCGCGGAAGGAGCACGGCCAATGCTGAAGATAGAAAACCTGTGCTTTCGCTACGGCAAGCATTCCAAGCCGGTGCTGAACGGAATAAACCTTGAACTCTGCGACGGCGAAATAGGTATACTGCTAGGGAAAAACGGCTCGGGGAAGACAACGCTCTTCAAAAACATTCTCGGCATTGATTCACCCGAAAGCGGATCGATCCTGTTTGACGGCATAGATATCCTCAAGCTGCCGCAGCGTGAGCGAGCGCGGCTCATCGCCTACGTGCCGCAGCACATTCACTTTGGCTCACTCACGGTATACGACTCCATACTTATGGGGCGCGTGTCCTATTTTGGTCTGCGCGCCGGCAGAGAGGACTATGCGGTCGTCGATGAAATAATCTCCGAGATGCAGCTGGGGGACTTTGCTGACCGCAACGCTGAAAATTTATCTGGAGGCGAAAAGCAGAAAATCGCCATTGCGCGTGCGCTCGCGCAGTCGCCGAAGCTGCTCGTTTTCGATGAGCCTACAGGCAATCTCGACATTGCAAACGAGGAGCTTATTATTGAGGAAGCCAAGAAAGCCGCAAAGAATAAGAACATAGCTATTCTAAGCTCGCTGCACGATCTCAATCAGGCAATGTACTTCGGGGACAAATTTTATTTTCTCAAGGATGGCGTTATAAAGTATTCCGGTTCTGAGGATATCTTTGCTCCGGATGTCATAAGGGATATCTTCGATATAAATTCAAAAATCATTGAGCACGACGGTCAGAAAATAATATTGGGAGGAAAACAATATGAAAACTAAGAAAATCACCGCGCTTATCTTGGCACTTATAATGCTGCTGTCCCTCTGCGCCTGCGGCAGCCTGAGCGCCGCGACCGAGTCACCGGCAACAGAAGCGCCCGCGGAAAGTGAAATCCCGGCAGCCGAGCCGGAAGAGATCACCATTACAGACATGATAGGCCGCGAAGTAACTGTTATTCCCGGCAGCTATAAGCGTGTTGTCTGCATCGGCGCGGGTGCGCTGAGAATGTACAGCTACATCGGCGACGTGTCTCTGCTGTGCGGTGTCGAGGATATCGACAACACCACGCTTGATGAGCGCCCCAAGATGTTTGATTCCGTTGCCCGTCCTTATGTTCTTGCTTTCGGCGACACCTTCAGCACTCTGCCATCCTGCGGTGTCGGTGGTCCTAATGCACAGGCTGCGGAAGCCGAAAAAATACTCTCCTGCAACCCGGATATCGTTATCTCCGAGTACGAGGATGTCGACAAGGAGAATGCACTTCAAGAGCAGCTCGGCGTGCCTGTGATCACTCTCAAGGCCGGGCCCAACGGTGTGTTTGACGACGCGTTCAAAAACACAATGACAATGCTCGGCACAATCTTCTGCAATGAAGAGAAGGCCGAAAAGCTTGTCAGCTTCATTGATTCCGAAGCCGCCGAAATCGCTTCACGCACCGCTGATATAAAGGATGAGGACAAGCCGGGAGTATACATCTGCGGACTTGGCAACTGGGGAACGACCAACCACCTCATGACCGCGCAGAACTACATTTCCTTCAACATCGCAAATGTCCGCAATGTTGTGACCGACCTTGAAAAAGACGGCATTCAGGCCATTGAGGGAGAGAAGTTTGTTGCGCTCGGCGAGGACATGGACATCATCATTATGGACGCTGCCGCTGTCAAGAACATCAAGCCTCTCTACGCGGAAGATCCCACAATGTTCGACTCCTGCAAAGCATGGCAGGATGGCGAGGTATATCTGGAGATGGCATACAACGCTTACTATACCAATTATGAAATCGCCCTTATAAATACATGGTTCATCGCCAAAACCGTCTACCCCGATCTCTTTGAGGACATTGATATCACCGCAAAGACCAATGAAATAACTGAGATGTTCCTCGGTGAAGAGCTTGCCAATGCGATCTTCAGCTGCCCGTCCAGCTTCGGCGGCTATCAGAAGATAGATACTGTCTCTTTCTTTGCCTGAGATAAAGCTTTATAATGACCGTCAGACATTGCCTGACGGTCATTGTTTAAAAAGGAATGGTAAACATGATAAAGAAAACGGATGTTATAGATTTTTTTGACCGCTGCGCTCCCTCATGGGATGCGGAAATGGTGCGCAGTGACGAGAAGATAAACACTATACTGGATAACGCCGGAGTACATTCCGGCAGCCGCGTACTCGACGTAGCCTGCGGCACGGGAGTTCTAATGCCGGATTATCTGAGCCGTGGCGTTGCCTCGGTGACTGGGATAGACATCTCACCCGAGATGATAAAGATCGCAGAGCAGAAATTCAGTCAGGACAATATACGTTTTGTCTGCGGAGATGTGGAGACAGCGGATGTCGGAAGCGGCTTTGATGCGATCGTTATATACAATGCTTTTCCGCATTTTCCCGATCAGGAGCGGCTGATCGCACATCTGGCGACGCTGCTTGCTCCTGATGGAATACTGACCGTTGCGCATGGGGCAAGCAGGGAAACGATCGATGCCCATCATCATGGCTTTGCAAGCAAGGTCTCTGTCGGGCTCATGCCCGCTGAGGAGCTGGCAGCCATGTTTGCCAAATATCTTGAAGTTACAACCGTCATTTCTAACGAAAAAATGTATCAGGTCGTAGGAAAGCGCAGAGTTTGACCTGCAGAACGCTGAGATAGAAAGGACGCCTGCCGCGGTATAAAAGCGGCAGGCGTCCTTTCTTTGCAATAATGCTATACTCTACTTGCACAATCTAGACAGACTACCACTCCGTCAACAACGCGAAGAAATGGCTCGGTGCAGGCTTCCCCGCAGCGCGGGCAAACTATGCTTTTGTGTCTTTTGAATGTATCCGCCGGTGCTTCAAAGTGCACCTCTGTCTGATCAAATACAGCCTCAAGCGGCGCAGTGAGAATATAATCTGTCAACTCATCACGGCTCAGGTTTTCCGGCCAGACTTTGGCGACAAGGCGCACGCTTCTGCCTGTTGCGCGATCATAAAAATTGAAGGCCGTTTTTCCTGTTTCTCGCAGCTCAATGTTTCCGTTGCCCATGGTTGTACCGAAAATCATTTGTATACCATCAAGATAGCAGGCACGGTTTTCTGCAATGCAGCATAGATTATGTGCTTTCTTTGACGGCTTCAGAATTTCAAGTGCTTCCGCTGCAGCGCGCACGCCAATGGCAAGTCCTGGGCAGTAGTGCCCATGCAATTCGCCTGCTTTTTTGTATAATTCTTTTATCATTTCTGTTCCTCCGTATTCCAGTATATCCATGCGACTTTTGTGTTCACATTATCATCTATCATACCTTCGGCATCACACATACCTTTTAGATGAGCGAATGCCGCCATTCTCAGAATCTCCTTATTTGGCAAATCACTAAAATAGTTGCGGTACATATAATCCGTCATTTCTGAAACGCTGCGCTTATCTGACCAATCGTAATCGACGTACTTTACCATAGGCATATACCCCGCTTCAGACACCGCACGTATTATGCCCGCACAGTCGGCTTTTAGATCCTTTTCAAAAACCGGTCGGGGCTGCAAACCTATTGCCCGCATAATCGCATCGCGGAACGGCTGCTGCCAGTCATAAAACCTTGCAGCAAAACACCAGCCGTGCGTCATGCGGCTCATTTTACGCACGGTGCTGACATCATGAATGGCAGGCGACATTGTAGATATGGCAAGGTCAAATCCTTTGGAGAAAGCCTCCTCACTGCCGGTGATGTCGTTGAAATCGCAGCGAATGGCCGCCCATGGAGTTTTGAACGGTGCCATATTCTCTTTGGCACTCTGTATCATTTTGTCGGATATATCAGTCAATGTCACGTCGCAGCCAAGACCGGCAAGATAAGTACCGTATTTGCCAACGCCGCAGCCAATGTCTATTACGCGGCAGCCCGGCATGAGCATCCCGTTCTCTGCCAAAAACTGAAGAAGACTGGTGTTGTATTCGTTGATGCCAAGTTTAAAAACGCTCTGATAATCGCCAGAAACTCTGTTCCACTTTTCCCGTTCGGTTATCATAGGCAGCTCCTTTCCGGTTCGTTATTCACTCAGTGCGCAGCGACATTATACATTAACTCTGCTATCTTTTCTGGAGGTAATGCACGCTCCAGTTCCTTTAACACGCCGTCTCTGAGCAGGTATATCCTGTCGGATATTTTTAACGCTGATGGCAGATCATGTGTCACGACGAGCATTGAAAATCCGCTGGTATTCTGCCTTGCTTTCAGCAGCCTGTTCAGATTTGCTTTGCTTGAGCTGTCAAGCATAGATGTAGGTTCATCTGCAATCAAAACATTCGGCTGCGTAATCAAACATCGTGCCAAACCGATTCTTTGCCGCTGCCCGCCGGAAAGCGTATGTATTTTACGTTGAAGGAAGGTATCTGTATGCTCAAGACCAACCGCTTCAAGTACAGCCTTTACCTCTACGTGATGATCGCTCTTATCTACAAAAAGGTACAGTGGTTCATTGATTGCATTATACACGCTCAAATGGGGATCAAGTGAGTCGCCGTGATCCTGCATTAAAAACTGCAGGCCATTCATGCGGCGGTATATGCTGTCATAGTCCGCCTTTCTCCCGCAAAAGGTTACGCTGCCTGAATCCTGTGCAAGGAATCCGGCCAGAATATTGCACAAAGTCGTTTTGCCGCTTCCGCTGCGTCCGACTATCGAAACAATTTCTCCGCTATACAGTTCAAGATTACATCCAGTAAGAACGGGTTTTCCCCCATAAGATTTTTTGATTTCCTCGCATTCAAGGACATTTACTATTCCCCCACGTATACATGATAGTTTTCCGCCGCCTGCACTTTCCGTCAGCTCTGGAATGCAGCAGAAGCAGTCGGGGATACTCTGTGTGCATCTTCCCGCAAATGGGCAGCCAGATTCCTGCCCACCACTATTATCGTCTCGTATTCCCCATGCGTCCTTATAAAGATTCAGCTCGACCGCACAGTTTAACAGCGCACGGCTATACGGATGTCTAGGCATACGAATGAGCGCGGCGGTCTCCGCTTCCTCGCAGATAATACCCTGATACATAACAATGGTTCTGTCCGCAAGCTCTGCGGCTAAGGCCATGTCATGCGTCACACAGATAAACGCTGTGCCGTAGTCCTTTTTTATTTTCTTTATTAATGACACAAACTCGTTGCGTGATGCGGCATCAAGCGAGCTTGTCGGCTCGTCGAGATATATAAGTTCTGGCGTCAGCGAAACGGCGCAGGCTATCTGAAATTTCTGGATCATGCCGCCTGATAGCTCATGCGGATAATTATCCAGAACGCTTTCATCAAGCCCGACTTCTCTCATAAGCTCAAGCGCCTTATTCATAATCTCTGCGCGGTCAAATTTTTTGATGAGGATTTCGAAGAGAGATTCTTTAAGTGTCAGACGTGGGTTAAGATATTCATTGGAGTTTTGAAACACCATTGAAAAGCTGCTGAACCTGTATTTTCTCAGCACCAGCTCTTTCATGCCAACAAGCTCGATACCCTTAAACTTGACTTCGCCGCTGACGATTGCATCATCGTCCGAAAGGCATGAAAGCGCTTTCAAAAGCGTTGTTTTGCCGCTTCCTGATTCTCCGATTATAGCGACTGTCTCTCCGTTGTTAATTTCAAAGGCCAGCGGACGGAGAACAAAATTTGACTTTCTGAATTTTACCGAAAGATTTTTTGCTTCAAGTAATTTCCACATAGCGTGTACGCCCCTCAACTGTGAATACTGTGCTCAAATTCTCTTGCGAACAGTCTGAGCAGCACGGTCACACTGACAAGGCATGCCAGCGGTGACATAAGCCACCATTTCCAGTAGTCCGTAAAGTAGATGCCAGTGTACGAAATCGCCTTATTTATCATTAACCCCCATGACCTAGCAGTGGGGTCAGACAAACCGAGAAACGCAAGCGAAGCCTCCTGAATAATTGCCTTGCCGACCACAAAAAGTGCATTTGCTGCAACAAGCGGAAGTATCTCCCGGTACATATGCGCTTTGAATAGATAGCCTATTTTTCCGCCGTAACGCTGAGCCATCTTTAGATATCCGCTGTTTTTGATGTCTATCGTTTCTGCCCTTACTATTTTCGCTATTGGTGCCCACGAAAACAGAGCTACGATGATTATAATATTGGCTCTGCTCTGTCCGAGGAATGCGCCTATAAGAATCATTATCGGCAGCTGCGGTACGGCGAGAAAAACATTTATCACAAAGCTGATAAGTGTATCGAGTCCGCCGCCCGCATATCCCGAGATCACACCCATAAAGCAGCCAAGCGCCGCCGCAAACGCCGCCGCACATATACCCGTCAGCATACTGCTGAAATAGCTCTTTGAAACCTGCCCGTATATATCCACGCCGATAACGTCGGTACCGAGTATGTGTTCTGCCGAGGGCTTTTCAAGAATGCCGCCTGATGCCAGACTATACTCCTGCGTCGTCACCCCAACTAGGAAAAACACGGTCAGCAGGAGGAGAAGGGAAAAATATATTTTAGTTTGTTTTCGCATATTCGTTCTCCTTGCCGATGAAAAGCCCGATTATGTCAGAAATATATGAGCTGAGCAGCACAATCACCGTTGAGACAAGGAACACGCCCTGAATCAGCGGATAGTCACGGAACACAACCGCATCGCGCATCAGTTTACCGAGTCCCGGATATGCAAAAACATTTTCAACAAGCAAAGTTGCTTCGACACACCTTGCAACGCACAGGAAAAATCTTGCCACGACCGGCATCATGCCGTTGAGCACAATATATTTGCGCCATATACGTCTTGGAGGGAGCCCTTTCGCCCGTGCGGCATATACATACTTTTTCTCCGCAATGTTCAGAAAGCTTGTGCGTGCGGTGAAATAAAACATCGGGGTAGTTGCAAGCACCATTGCCGAGACAGGCATAAGACTATGAATAAGAATATCCGAGACATGCTCCCACTCGTTTTGATATCTTGCAAAGCTGGAGAATGCGCCGGAGAGGGGTATCCATTTCACCTGCGCCGCAACAAGAAACAGCAGCGCTATACCGATTAGGAAGGACGGAACCTCCGCCATAACAGTCATGACGCCATATATGCCTGTGTCCATGCGGGTATGCCTTAAGCTGAGCTTTGCAAGCAGAGTTCCGAGGAGCAGGCTCAATACCTGCGTCGTGAATATCATATAAAGACTCCAGCCGAGCTTTGATATGACCAAAGAGAGCACGGGCCCTTTGTAATAAATACTCGTGCCGAAATTACCATGAAGATTATTTCTCACAGTTTCTGCAAACTGTGTAACCAACGGTTTGTTCATACCGTAATACTCTCGCATTACCGCTTTATGCTGCTCAGACATAAGCCCCGATGTATCCGTATCCGCATAATCCAGATATGAAAACGGATCGCCCGGCATCATGCGAGGGACAAAGAATGTAAATATGTATATTACAAGAAATGTGAGCAGCAGCATCGCTGTTTTTTTCTTCATGGTTTGTCTCCTTAATGGAGCGATAATAAAAATGCGAACAAGGGGGCATGTCATGCCCCCTGTATTCGTTTAGAGAGTTCAGAATTCAAAATCTGAGGTATAGGACAGGCGGCAGTTTGCAAACTGGGTGCTGTTGAAGCATGCCTGCCAGCAGTTATATTCTGCCGGACGATACATCGCATAGGAGACCTGAGTGATAAGCGGTAGCTGGGGGATATCCTCGGAGATTATCAGCTGAGCCTTGTTGTAGGCGTCCTTAAGCTCGCTACTATCGAATATGCCGGGGATGGAGCCGATAAGGCTGACAAGCTCATCATTAGAGTAGCCATAGGTTACCCATTTGCTCTTGCCGGGAGTACCGGCATAGATCGCACTCAGCATGGAAACGGGCTCAGCATTCCAGCCGCCATGATAGGTCAGCAGAATGTCGTAGTCACCGGAAGTCGCCATACTGTCGCGGGTGGGAACATCATAAGATTCAACAGTAACCTCAACGCCGACTGCTTCAAGATCCATCTTCACAAGCTCTGCGAGTGTAGCCTCAGCGGGGGTATCCTGACCAATGACAAAGCGCAGCTTAAGACCGAGTGGAGCAAGAACTTCTTTTGCTGCTTCTGCGTCGTAATCGTACTTTATGACATCATCGCAGTAGAACGGATTGGTCTGCGGGACATAACCTGCACTTGCTACATGCCCGAGCCCCTGAAACACTGAGTCAACCATCTTATTGCGATCAAGGGCCTTGTAAATAGCTGCTCTGACTTCAACATCCTGCAGGGCGGGAACCTTATCCATATTAAGCATAAGACGGTATCCCATTTCGTCGTTCTTGGGGATCATTGCAATATCGTCTCTTGCAGCGTATGCATCATAAAGGTCTGCAGAAACATCCGTCATTGCGATATCGCCGTTTTCAAAAGCAAGGATGTTGTCGCTTGTGGGGACATAGTCGATATAATGGGCGGCGGGCTTATGACCGTAGTAGCTTTCGTTTGCCTCAAACTGATAGCTACCGGTCGCGCTGTCGTACGAAACAAGCTTATACATGCCGCAGCCGATATACTTGTCATCGCCGTCATAGTTATAGGGGTCGTCAACGTTTTCCCAGATGTGCTTCGGAATGATTGGAAGAGTGCCGATGTTGCCGGTGTTGGTGGAAAGTGCCCTTGCCGCGTATATAACGATAGTGTAGTCGTCGGTCACCTCATAGTGATCGATGATGGAGGAATCAGCGGTGAAAAGGTTGCCGCCGTTGTTCGGATTTTTTGCGTAGTAGTCAATAGAAAAGGCGACATCGTTGGCGGTTACAGGCTCGCCGTCGTGCCAGAGTGCGTCCTTATGCAGCGTAAAGGTGTAGACAAGATTGTCATCGCTGATAGACCATGTTTCCGCAAGCCAAGGGATATAGTTATCGGGACCCTCCTGCAGAAGAGAGTCGAACACATGGCGCATCTTTGTGCTGCCGGGACCGCGGGTGGAATGGCGGAATGGGTTCGGACCTCCGAAATCTCCGCCGTCGTTGCTGAGGCGCAGGACTTCTATGACGTACTCCCTTTCGGCGGGAGCTGCGGTGACGGCATCCGTAGAGCCAGGGTCTGCCGCCGTGCCGGCGGAAGCGGGCTGCCCGGTGCCTTGCTGGTCAGTGCCGCCACATGCGCACAGTGCAAAAATCATGCACAGTGCAAGGATCATTGCGAGAGTTTTTTTCATTTCTTTTTCTCCTCTTTTTATTTATATCTGCCCAAAGGGTCAAATGTACTTCTAAATGCTCTCGACGAGGTCTCCGTTTCTCATGCGCTCGCGGCATTGCATAATTTTTTCGTTCATTCTTTCAAGCTCCGCCAGCACTGCACGCTCACCGTCAGTTGTTTTAACGACCTTTTGGATGCCGCCGTTTTTGATGACTATGCGACGGTCTGCCTGAAGTGCAAGCACGGGATCATGCGTTGCCATGAGGACAATCTTTTCTGCTTTCAGAAGCAGGTCTATTGCATTTTTTCGGTTAATACCGGCATTCTCGATTTCGTCGATAACAACTATCGGAGCAGTGCTTATACATGCCGTATCGGCTATCATCAGTGCTCTTGACTGACCGCCACTGAGCGATGTAACCGGCATATTCATTTTCAGCGGTTCGCCAGAAAGAAGGTTTGCCGACCAAAGGATTTCTTCGGTCTTGCTATCTTTGTCTTTTATCATGTGACTGTCACAATGAATATGAAGGAACTTTTCTACCGTGATATCCATGACAAAGTTCATCGTTTGGGATAACTGCGCAACAAGCTTTTTATCTATCGAAAACCGCAGTGACTGCGGCGGGACCTGACCGTTAATGAGTATCTTTCGCTTCGTAGGGGTATCCCCCTGAGCTAGCCATTCTATGTCACTGAGGAGTCTGCTCTTCCCCGAGCCCGTAGCGCCGACGATTGACACTACATCGCCTTTTTTCAGCGTCAGCTCCGGAACCTCCGGGTTGCCATCCTTGTCACGACCGCACATTATAGTGATCGACTCAACGTTCAACTTTTCTCCACTGAGCCTTTCAAGCATCTGAAATATAAACCTTTCGAGAAGCCCAGGAAGCTCATCCCGGTCAAAGCCGACTTCATCGAGAGTGAAATACTCAAGTTCCTCAATCCACTGTCCGAGTGAACGCATATCCGTTTTCGCTGGAGACTCTATCGCGCACGACAAGAAAAAATCGTCAAGAAACGGGTATGTCTTATATGCCTGCTCTATTGTCAAGGAAAGGATGTCACTGTTCATATTCCCGCATCTCCCTCATTGTTGCGAGCCTGCATTCGTTCTGCAGATGTCTCTCTCCCACGCAGTAAGCGCACACGGCAGCGGGCATGGTAAAACGCAGGTAAAAGTCATCAAGCTCTGATTTTCCAGTCTGTTTGAGCAGCTGCGAAAGCTCAAGGCAACCCTGTCCTGTTATACCGTTTACTTGAAAAATTACAGCATTCGGATTTGCCTGACGAACATAAAAGGAGAACACTTCTCGCTCTGCCTGAGAAACAACATCACCTTTTGTTACTGCTATAATATCGGCTTTTTTCAGCATCGGCCCTATCTTTCGCGGAGTCTTTGCGCCCATTAGATTATCAATGACGCAGATCGAGGCTATATCCTTGAGGTGCGGCGAACAGCGGTTGCATAGCCCGGCGCTCTCAAGGAATAGAACATCCAATTCTTTTTTCATGCCCCAGTCGTTGCAGGTAAGGACAGAAGACACATAAAAATGATCCGGACACAGATTGCCGGAAAGTCCGGTCAAAACCTTTATTCCGTTTTTCGCATAGAGCTCATCATCTTCTGTTGTAAGACAGTCAAACTTTGCAACGCCGACCTTTTTGCCGGCTGCCTTATAGATATGTGCTATATGTAAAATAACTGAGGTTTTTCCCGCAGAGGCAGGACCCGATACAGTGATTATCTTCATCTTCTATATTCCTTTTTCAGGGCTTCAGACACACGGACCAGATTGCAGTTATCAAACATCATTCTGCAAAGCCTCGCAGAGAGTGCGTTATTATCGTTATTTTCGATGAAATCCCAGCCATGCCACATTATTTTTCCGCTCCCGAGTGGCTCTGTGTCTGCGGCGGAATAAAAACCGCCTATCCTAAACGCTCCTGCAGTTCTCATTCCAACGATTTCTTTTGCAAGCTCGCGTGACTTGAGGGGCGCACTTTTTCGCGTCAACATCGTTATTGGGCCGGCAAACAAGCCTTCCTCCGGCCAAACAAATTCGCATCTGCTGTTTTTCTGCCCAGCTGCCCTTGCCATGCTGTAATTCAGTATTCCGACTGCAGGAGCCAAATCGTGTCTGCTGCCTGCCATGCGCACCATCTCAGCAGGTAGCAGGCAGCTTCGCGCTGTGCGGGCGAGCTGCAATACGCCGTCCTCCCCAAACAAATGATAAGCAGCCATTATCGGAAAATCCTGAAAACCGGAATCTTCTCTTCCCGGCATACCGACTGTTCTGGTATACTGAGGATCGTTCAAAAGCATTTCCCAGCTTCTTGGCACATCCATGTCCGGATGATATGATCTGTCCGCGAAGAACGCAATAGGGCTTATGCCAATGATATCATATACATGTTTCGGGTCATAAAAGCCATATTCTCTGAATGTAGGATTTGTTTCGTCCATAATGCTTTCAAAGCAGTCAGCATTACGGAATTTTTCCATAAAGCGTTTTGAATACGGTATCCCCATGCCTGGGATCATCATAACGGCCGGGAAATCTTCGGCATTTTCTATTGACATGAGATCATGTATGACTTCATCGTCCATACCGGAAACAGGAAGAAAATTGACTCGGTTGCCACTCCGTGCCGTGTACTCTATTGAAATTTGATTTGCGATTATTCCAAAGGCCGCTTTCATAGGGCATGGCAGCAGCACAAGAAAGTCTATGTTCTTATAATCGAACTTCATTTTCAAGCCCCTTGCTAAAGTCTATTCTTATATTAGTTTTGGAGCTGGTTTTCCGCAAGCCCCCGGGGGGGATGACTACAGCGCAAAATAGAGCACAATTTGGTTTTTCTCTGTTTTAGTCAAAAAATATCCTCCCCAGGAGGATTCTTTTTTAGTTGCAGTTGACAAAATGGAACTTTAATCAAAATTCAATCCCCCCTGGGGGCTTGTGCGTTGGTTTTTACGTATGTTATATTCATCTCACAGTAGATGAGATGCTTGAGATCTTTCAAAGTTTTTGGGATGCGCTTATAGCAGGGGCGCATCCCAAAACTCTATCTGACAATAAAACACCTTTTATAAATAACATGGATTGGAGGATATTATGCAGGCTAAAGAGTATTTTGATGATATTGCCGAATGCTGGGACAACGAATTTGAGTTTCATATCGTAGCCAGAAATACAGCAGCGTTGGTTTCCGGCGCAGCAAGCGGTGCATACATTCTGGATGTCGGCTGCGGTACAGGCGAAATGTTTACTTCTTTGCTTGATGCCGGAGCAAGCGAAATAACGGGCGTGGATCTCTCAGAGAAGATGATTCAATACGCAGAGGGCAAAATCGGCTTTGACCCAAGAATATCCCTGCACTGCTGTGATATTCTCGACTTCGAAGAACCTGGGTATGATGCTGCCGTCATGTTCGACGCTTATCAGTATATGCCGGATAAATCCGCTCTTATAGGTAAGATTCATTCTCTGCTTCGACCAAAGGGGCGCTTTACGGTTGCATTCGGTTTTGGACGCGAAAGGGTCAACTCATACAATGTGCTTGCCCCGTCAGGGCTTACAGCTCCACTGCGACCCGCGGCAAATGAAAAAAACGTCTGGGAACGCTGGTTCGATGTTGACATTATATGTGACACTCCGGATCTCTATATGATTTCAGGCTTGGCAAGGGAACTGACCTCCGCCAGTCAACAGGCAGGCGATATAAATGAATGATGATGAACACATACATTCCAACCATAATAAGCAGCATGAGCACGAACATGAGCACAGCCACGGGCATCATCATACGCAGACAAAAGCTGTCGTAAACCGGCTTTCCCGTGCAATAGGGCATCTCGAAGCTGTGAAACACATGGTAGAGGATGGACGTGACTGCTCAGAGGTTCTCATCCAGCTTGCTGCTGTGCGTTCCGCATTGAATAACACAGCAAAAATAATACTCAAAGATCATCTTGAACACTGCATTTATTCTGCCGGCAACGGAAATGCAGAACAGCTTGCAGAAATGAATGACGCTATAGACAGATTCATATGACCAATTCTGTTACATGAGGATTAACCATGCTTACTATAAATGAAGTAGAAAAAGATTGGGCCGCCGCCATAGGCACAGCAGATATAAACGAACGAAAAAATATCGCGGAGCGCTGGAATGCATATTATTCCTACCTTGCCGCAAATCAGGCAGATGCCGCATATACACCTGATCATGGAACCGAAAATATAGTTGAGTTCATGCTACGTGAGGGCATCATAAAATATGGTGATAAAATTATTGATATTGGTTCCGGCAGCGGACGATATAGTATAGAGCTCGCAAAGCACCGCACTGCGGTTACCGCACTTGATGCCAATGAGGACTGTCTTGAGCTTTTGAAAAAGCATACATCGCAAGCGCACGTTCCTGGGATAAGCTGTATTCCTATTCACTGGGAAGATTTCAATACCGATAGTCGGGCTAAAAAATATGATGTGTCATTCTCTTCGATGTGTCCCGCCATATGCACATTAGAAGAATTAACGCGCATGGAGAAAATCACCAAACGCACAGCCTGCCTTATTTCTGCTTCACGCGGTTCATACGAAAAACACCGCAGAGAAATAATGCGTCTGCTCGATGTCAAGCCGCGCGGAATGACAACTGAATCAATATATTACTATAATGTGCTCTATCTCAGTGGGCGCAGTCCCAGCGTAAAAACATGGTCAGTTTCCGGAGACTATAGCATTAGCCATGAAACTTTCATAGAGCGCTATCTTATATACCTGAAGCTGTTTGACGTCAGCGAACAGACGGCAGCTCCGGTACTTGAAAAGTATTTCGCCGAAAATTCACAGTGTGGACTTCTCACTGAGGAGTGCCGTATGAACATGGCAATGATATGGTGGAACGTACCTTGCGATGAGCACTGAAATATTAAACTACTCGAGTGGGAAAATCAGCGCGAAGCTTGAACGGTCAAGTAAGATCCTGCTTTCCGACGTGCATTTTTCTGTATCTTCCGGAGAAAGTGTGGCACTCATCGGTGAAACGGGCTCCGGAAAAACCATGGCTGCGCTTTCTATTATGGGGCTATTGCCCACAAACGTAACTATGCTAGACAGCCGCATTATTTTTTGCAGGAGAGAAGCAGACCCAAATTTTATGAAAAAGCTTCTTGGCGTTGAGCTTGTGTATATCCCTCAGAACGGAGCAGAGTTTCTGAACCCTTCAAGGAAGATAAAAGATCACCTATTTGACAGTCTGAGAAAACTCGGCTGCCGCAGATCGGAAATGCATTCGCATGCAGTCAGCGCTCTGCGTGTCTCAGGATTTGAACAGCCGGAAAGGATCATGGAGAAATACCCGTTTCAGCTTTCGGGGGGCATGGCGCAGCGTGTGACCATAGCAATATCCGCCTGTTCCAATGCCAAGCTCATAATTGCAGACGAGCCTACCAATGGACTGGATCAGAGTTCCAAGCAAAGTTTCAAGAGCCTCCTTGACAGGATTTTCCCTGAGGCCGGCAAGCTCATCATCACACATGACATATCCGTTGCCGCTTTGTGTGAAAGGGTCATCGTCCTCTGCGGCGGAAGAATGTCGGAATCTGGGTATACGGCTGAGCTGTTTTCAAATCCGCATCATCCTTATACGCAAGCTCTTATCTCGGCGCTTGTGGAAAATGGGCTAAACGAAACGCCCCTGCTGAGAACGGAACGAGGACGATGCCCGTTTTACCGCCGCTGTCCCAAAGCTCTGCCGGAATGTCTTACACGAATATGCGTGCAGACTGACGGCGCGTCTGAATGGTGGTGTAATTTTAAGTGATAAAAGTCCGGAATGTGTCAAAAAGCTTCGATGGAAGAGCAGTGCTGCGTAAAGCCGACCTCACAATAGAAGACGGAAGGATAATCGGCTTATACGGCAAAAGCGGCATTGGCAAGTCGACCCTTGCCAAGATACTTTGCGGTGTGCTGCCCCCAGACACCGGCAGTATACATATAGACGGTAAATTGTTGTGTTCTGATAACACGGTTTACGATCGCAGGGCAGGGCTTAAGATTCAGATGGTATATCAGCAGCCATATTCTTCATTGGATCCCAGCCAACGCATATATAACGGGCTGTCAGAGCTGATACGTTACCATCACTTTTCCAAAGACAAAGCTCAAACAGAGCAAATAATATTCACACTTATCGAATCAGTAGGTCTTGACCGTGACATTCTGAATCATCTTCCGCATCAAATTTCCGGCGGAGAAGCTCAGCGCATCGCAATTGCGCGCTGCCTTTTGTTCAAGCCGAGTCTGCTGATACTTGATGAGGCCACGTCAATGCTCGATGTATCAACTCAGGCAAATGTGATTGCCCTTGTGAAGCGGATGACGGCCGAGCATAACGGCTCTGTGCTGATGATAAGTCACGACCCGGAGCTTATAAACTATCTCTGTGATCAAATCTATGTATTTGATAATAATCACGAACTAAAGGAGAGAACAACCAAATGAAAAAGAAAATCATTTCCGCGCTGCTTGCTGCGTTGATGTTGCTTTCACTTGCAGCTTGCGGTACAGCACAACAGACAGCAGCATCTGCGACCGTTCCCCCGGCAGCAGAACAGACCGAGACTCCCGCCGAAAGCACATTTGCTATCGAACAAATCATTGTAGGTACCACCGCCGCAATAGAAACGGCAACGAGAGACGAATATGCCTTTGACATGCTTGCAAGCGGAGTATCCGAACCGCCGCTTGTGTGGCAGGATGATGTTGGCAATTATCACTCGCTACTTGCGGATTATGAGACTGACGACGCAGTTACATGGACATTTACCGTCATAGACGGCATGAAATGGTCTGACGGTGAGCCTGTGACGGCCGAAGATATTCTCTTCACTCTCAATTATGAAGATTCCAACGGAAGCGCAAATTTCGTTGAGCAGACAGATAAAGACGGGAAAGTAACTGCCGCCCGATATACTGGCTATGTCATATCTGACGACGGTCGGAGTATTTCTCTCACGCTTGCTTCTCCTAATGTGCGTATGCTCAGCAATATGACGTCTTTCCGTGTCATGCCTCAACATATTTATGATGGTAAGGATAGTGTCAGTGAGGATGAGTCCCGCGTAGGCTGCGGTCCTTACATATTTGACAGCTTCAATAAAGAAGCCGGTACGATCTCCTTCACCGCCAATCCCAATTATCCTACCCAACCCAATGTCGGAAAGATAGTATATCGTCTCTTTGGTAATGACGATACAATGTATATGGCTTTACAGAACGGCGATATTGATATGGTATGGAACTACTCAAGCGGTGTTCCCGCAGCATATCAGGATGTCCTTGCTACCGATACCGGAGTAGCATTTGAAAGTCTCGCCGCCGCAAATGTTCCTGCCGTACTTGCTTTCAACAATGCAAATGGACCATTTGCAGATGAAAACCTCCGCAAGGCTGTTTCATTTGCGCTGAATTACGAAACATTTAAAGAGTATTTCGGAAGCGCTTATGCGGAAGTGCCCAACCGCGGCTTTGTCCCTCCCACCACCGTGGGCTATAAGGATACCGACAAGCTGGTTCAGAATACCGAGCTCGCGGCAAAATATATGGCCGATGCAGGCTTCATTGAGAAAAACGGCGATGGTTTTTATATCAACGCAGACGGTGACGTTGCCGGCTTTACCCTGACTGTTAATGCAGGCAAGGAAGCCCACGTAGGTTATGCAGAGCTTATCAAAACCCAACTTGAGGAATTCGGTATCAAAGTTGAGCTTGACGCTATTGACAGCGACTCCTATAACGCTAAGACCAGCAACAAGTTCTCTGAAAACAACATAACCATGGAAGCCGCAATATATGGCTATACCGCGGCCGGAATGGGAATGATGGCAGGTCTTGCAACTATCTATGTTGATGGTACTCACGCCGTCCAAGGCGGCTGCCAGGTATTTGACGAAGAGTTCCTTGATATCGTCAGCGAAATGAAAGCTGCGGTAAATCTTGACGATTACTGCGCAGGCGCGGCAAAAATTCAGGATTACTATGCCGAGCATACACCGCTCATCGCCCTTTACTGGGACAGCATGATACTTGCCCACAGCGCAGCTCTGGACAACTTCACCATTGATGCCGTGTTCGGGCTGAACAACATCAACAACTGGTATACCATCACCGCAAAGTAATACGTGCCTAAGGAGGCATACCTATGAAAAGATACATAAAGAGCATATTGACTGCATTGGTGTGCTTCCTTATCGTTATTGTTTTCAATTTTTTCCTGCCGCGTATGCTGCCAGGCGACCCGGTAGCATACCTGACAGGATTTGCCGAAGAGGATATGACGCCGAATCAGTACCGTCACTATTACAATGCACTGCATCTTGGAGAAAGCCTGCCGGTACAGTTTGGATACTACATTCAATCCCTCCTCGACGGGAGCTTTGGCTACTCATTCAAGAAGGACTGCCCAGTGTCCGTTCTCATCGCGGCAAGGCTCAAATTCACATTGCAAATAACCGTTCCAAGCGTGCTTTTCAGCACGCTTATCGGTCTTTTCTGGGGTATCCAATGCGGCTATAAAAAGGACGGGATATTTGACAGGCTATCAAGTGCGTTTGTAATAGTGCTCAACGCCGTGCCGTCATTTATAATAGGTCTGTCGCTGATGATTCTGCTTTGTTTTAAAAATCGCTGGTTTCCTTATACAGGGCTTAATGCTCCGGATATCACAGCGGGAACAGCCGCTTATCTCGCCGACAGAATACACCATCTTTTTCTCCCTGTGCTGACGCTTACCATAGCTGCTACCCCTTCGCGTTTTCTTCTGATGCGTAATACAGTGAGTCAGGCAGCCGAGGAGAAATACGTCTTGTATGCGAAGGAGCGCGGTTTGCCTGATCGAACAATCAAATTCAGTTATATCCTGAAAAACATTGCACAGCCTTTCATTGCTATGGTTGGTATGAGCGTAAGCCTGTGCGTTGGCGGATCGGTCGTTATTGAAAATATTTTTTCAATCAACGGAATGGGAGTACTGCTGACCGATGCGGTCTACACCCTCGACTACCCGCTGATGCAAGGGATACTGTTTGTAACGACATCTATAATGGCGCTTTCAATAATCACGACAGATATGGTCTGTATTCTCATTGACCCCAAAGTCAGACTGGGGGCATCAATATGAAGCTGAAAAGACTTCTTCCTCTTACTGTGGGGCTTGCCGTGCTGACAGTATTTATTGTTGTGGCATTTTTCCCTCATTTGTTCACTCCCTACGGGCAGAAGGAAATGTTTAAGGCATGGCTGACTTCCACAGCAGAGCATCTTCTTGGGACTAATTCTCTTGGCTATGATATATATACGGAGCTTATATATGGAACGCAGGAGACACTGCTTGTAGGTATTGCCAGCAGTGCAGCCGCCCTTGCACTTGGCACAGTGATCGGTTCGTTGTCTACGCTGAAAGGTTTTGTCGGTGTGATATTCAACGGGCTTATCAACGTGTTCGTTCTGCTCCCTAAGCTCATAACTCTCATAGTGCTTGCAAGCTTTGTAGGCGGTTCTGTCAAAAATCTTATAATACTTATCGCAGTCTTCAGTTGGGTCGGCGTCGCACGCAGTATTCGCTCCAAGGTCATTCATTTGAATGCACAGCCTTTTATAGAAAACTGCATTATTCAAGGTTACAGTAGCTTTCATATTATATTTCGCCATATTCTTCCGAACCTATACGATATTCTTATGGCAAAATTTCTTCTGAGTATAAACAGCTGTATTATGATGGAATCTACTCTCAGCTTTCTCGGTTTCGGCGACCTATACCATCCAACATGGGGAACGATGATCAACTTTGCATATAAGCGCGGGGCATTTATACGGGGTGCATATAACTACTTGCTGTCGCCCGGCATCTGCATAGTTCTTCTTTCTCTAGCCTTTTATTTAATAAGTCTGTATTTCGAACAGCGCATGAAGCTAATATCAGGCAGGTAATAATTATAGTGAAATACTTTGATGATATACATGCATCTTGGCAAAGCCAACTTGCCGGGATTGCCGTGGAGATAAACGACTCCGTCGATGTAAGAACTGCAAAAAAGTCGGTCGACACTGCGGAAGGTCTTGCTGCTTTAGGAGACGCTTTGACAAAGCAGCTTCGATACCGTGAGGCTGCCGAAGCATATAATGACGCATTGCAGCTTAAGCCTAATGATCCGAGTTTGCTGCGCCGCAGAGCCGGCAGATATATTTCTACCTTGCAATGTGCGAAAGCCCTTGAAGACTTTGAACGATGTATGGTAATGGGCGGAGATAGGCTGGATATTCTGTACCGTATTGGCTTGTGCCGCTACCTCATGCATCAGTATGCCTCGGCATGCGAAGCGTTTTTAGCCTGTTTCGAACTCTGCGATGATGAGATGGGCATTGCGGTGATGTATTGGCACACTCTATGTTCATACAAGCTTGAACATACTGCTGCGCTGCTCGTAAAATATCACGCGGGGATGGCTGTCGGACACCATACAGCCTATGAGAAAGCAGTGAGCGTATTTGCCGGAGCGCGGAGCTTTGATGATGCGTATCATGAAGCTCTTAATGAGAATAACGATCTTGAGAGTGTAATAACACTATACGGGCTATGCATATATGCCTCCTATTCAGAACAGAGCAGCTGTGCTAGGAAAATCATGGAACAGATACTTCAACGGGACGGCTTCTGGCCGTCCTATGCATACCTTGCTGCTTGGAACGATAGTTTTAATTTTACTGAATGAAAATAGTGCCAGATCCCCCGGTAGGGGTTCTGGCACTATTTATCCAGATTTTCGGCAAATTTCTCTGTGATTTATAAATCAACTTTGACACGCTTTTGTTTCACTACACAGATTGCAAAAAAGTGTTCTATACCCGAGTTTCTTTTTTGGTAAACATGTCGAATGTTGAGAAGATTTCCATTATTATCCCCGGCGGGGGCTTGCTACGCAACATCTGAAATTCTATACTTATAAACAAGAAAGGCTTTCGAGAAAAGCCGGAATATAGGAGGAAATACTATGGCATGTTTTTTGGTTCCAGCGGCTGAAGCAGTTGTTGTCACTGCAGTTGCATACGGTATGAAAGCAAAAGAGAAGAAAGCACCCACTCTCAATGACTCTGCTATCGAAGAAGCTGCCAATGCTGTTGAGGATGTCAAGATTGCAGTTTCCACCAAACTTATGTGGCTTGCAAATCTTTTGTGGGGCGGCTGCCTGCTTTTGTGCTATGAGCATATCTGGCACGGCGAGGTTGTTCCATGGTTCCCGTTCCTCACAGCAATGGCAAGTCCTGATGAGACAAGCGTAATGCTCTCTGAAATGCGTTCCGTAGGCGGGATGATGGCAATCGAAATAACGGTAGTTTGGGTACTCATCGTTCTTGTTGCAAATGCTATCGTAAAGCGCAAGCCCCCTGTATCTGCTACGGCGTAACGGAGGATTTAATCATGACTCTTCTTATAACTCTCTTCGCCGCAATAATTTGTACCGTCATATGGTACAAGGGCTACAATAAAGACCTGCGCATAGGTACTCTCTGCTGGATATACTGGGGTGCATCGCTGATGTGGTTCATTGATGCATGCTTTGAGTATGCCGAGTTCCATGCAGAATTCTTCACGCCGGCTCCCGTGGATATGCTCAATGACGCATACCTCGGATTGTCCGTTGTTGCGCTCGGTCTTGTCGTATGGCTTGTTATTCTGCTCATTAAGGATCCCCGAGGAACTGTCAAAGCAGCTCTCACCAAGAAAAACTGAATTTCCACTTTCACCTCTTTTCCCGGTATGCTTCTGTATTGAATCATGCCGGGATTTTTTATACGGAGAGACTTATGTATATTATTAGGTTGTGCCACGAGGGTTTGAAATAGAAAAAGATTTACATCTTTTCGTGGAAATTGAATATTGCCTCTAAAATGCACTTAGGGGTGAACCGTCCAGCAAACACCTGCTCGCAGTTCACCCCTAAGTGCATTCTGCACAACTTTAGTCCTTTACCGCCCATCCACGCCCCTCCCGTTCTGAATTTTGACTTTTTCAAAATTCAGAATAAGGAGGATCTGCGTAATGGCAGACAACTATTACATAACCATCAACAGCGAAAAAATCTGTGTTTCCGAGGAAGTATACAACGTTTACCGCCAAATGAGGCGGCATGAACGCACGCTGGCCGAGAAAGATTCCCGCAACTTTGTATTGAAGTATGAGGACTTTGCAGATGGAGAGATTACCGGTGAGGAGCAGATATACGATTTCTTGCAGCCGAGCGTTGAAGAGCTTGCGTTAACGAACATTATTTACCGCAAGCTACACAGGGCTATTGAGATGCTGCCGCAAGCAGAAAAGGAGTTGATCTCAGATTTGTATTTCAACGGTTATTCAATGCGCACGATTGCAGAAAAGCAGGGTGTAAGTCACATGACAATACAACGCCAAGTTCAAAAAATCCTTGCAAAATTAAAAAATTTTATAAAAAGTTGAAAAAAACTGTTACAAGCCCCCTCCGAACTCGCTTAAGAAGTGAGGGGATAAATTATCACCCCTCGGTGTACCTTGACAAACACCGGGGCAACCGGTCATATCCGGCTACTGAATAACATCAGTGAATGTACGAGCGAGACGAAGGATGCGCCAGAACTCACCTGTGCGGGAAACCGCATCAATCGACGGCCATAAGGTGACGAGCGGGTCAGTCCATTCAAAAGCGGCCTTGGCAAGCCGCGCGCCATGACTGCATTCACGCAGGTACTCCTGTCCAGCCACAGCTTTCAGGCAATGGGGGCAGCTCGGAGAGATCCTCGGAGGGGTGAAATTCCCGTGCGCAGCGCCAGCTGCGGTTCAGTAGTCCGCCCGACCTGGGGAAGTAGTGTCGAATACAGGTTAGCAAAAATCCAAAAAAGTCAAAATTCAGAACAATGGCAGCCGGTGTTATACATCGGCTGCCGCATTATCAGGAGGAAACATGGAAAATGAAAAATCTACATTGACCGTGCTCATGGTCGAGCCGGGCAAAGCTCCGTATCAGGCTGCTATCGGCGCAGATCTCAAGTCTTTGCAGCAGGTGGTCGGCGGGTACATAGAATCAATCTCGCCCTACGATGACCCCGTCGCAATCATCTGCAATGAAGAAGGCAAGCTTGAACAACTCCCGTTCAACCGTGGGCTGCGCGATGAGTCAGGCAATCTCTATGACTATATTGCCGGTAACTTTATGATCGTCGGTCTCGGAGAAGAAGATTTCACGTCGCTGCCGCCGGAGTACATAGAGAAGTACTCTCAGCTTTTTGCTCATCTCGAAATCCTCAACATTGCAAACGGCAGGTTTGAAGTTTTGCCGGATACGTCCTTTGAACAGCAAGAATCTGAAGAACCGAATATGAGCATGTAAAGGAGACCATTATGGGAAAGAAAAACCGCCACAAATGCAAAGCACCGTACCGCGCACCGCCGCAGTGCGGTAAGTACCAGAAGAAGCTCATGAAAGCCGCCGCAGATGAGCGGCAGAGAAAAAGAAGGAGGTCGTGATCATCACTGTAACAAAAAGCGCCTATGTACACAGACGCATATTTTCTCTGCTCTGTGTACTCCTTATCTTCATCGCAATCTTACCCATCTCAGCCTTCGCGGACTGGGTCACGGTCAGTACGGTAAACTCAGCGTCGTACTTCCAGACCTTCAGCAGCAAGGGCGTCTGGACGGCAATAGGCACTCCCGCGCACTACATAAACGAGACCGGTCAGGTCGCCTACTGTCTCCAGACGAATTATAACTCACCCAACAACAGCGGCTACTCCTCAACGAGCGGCTGGCAGTATTATGATGAGACTACCATCCGCGGTCTGCAATCCATCCTCGAGCACGGCTATCCGAACGACGACGGTGGCTTCTCGGCAGATGAGGCGAGATACGCCACTGCCAATGCCATACGCTTCTGGCTCGCAGAACGTGGTGCGGAGGGCGTACCGGATTGGATGAATCTCCAGTTGTATTCACAGTTCTTCCGTGGAGCATCCGGTTATGAGTATCTGTTCCAGTGGTGCATGTATCTTCTTGAGAACGCAAGGTATCAGGTGACATACGACCACTCCGTCAGCTTCTCGCCTATCACACTCACGGAGGACGGAGACTACTATGTCGGCACGACTACTGTCACCCTTGTGAACTGCACAGGCGGCTATACGCTCGACCACAGCGGGCTGCCGTCAGACGCCGAGGTATACGGCTGGACAGGCAATGACGGAGACGTGCTCACGATACGCATCCCCAAAGTCTACGGCGGCGCTGCGTTCACATTGAATGCCACCGGCATAGACAATCAGACGGACGCTTCGCTTATCTTCTTCAATCCGGACAACTGGGGCGAGCAGAGAATACTCGCCTACACTTACGACATTGAAAAGGATGTTGCGAATGCAAACGTTGAAGTCGTAACACCGGAGCCGGAGCTGCCCAAAACTGCCGGGCTTGCCATCCGCAAGATAGACGCCGACACCGGCGCGGCCATGCCCGGCGTCACGTTCGCTTTGTACAACACCGCAGGCGAGACCGTCGCTTACGGTACTACAGGCGAGGACGGGTATGTATATTTCACGAATATGCCTCTTGGGGATTACTACTACGAAGAGATAAATACCCTTGATGGGTATGTCTTAGACAACACCCGTTATTCGGTCTCTCTGGTGTCCAGCGGTCAGACGGTCGAGGTCACGATGACAAACAGCCGTTTCCGTGCAAAGCTTGTCATCGTCAAGCAGGACGGCGAGACTAAAACGCCGCTCTCCGGTGCCGGGTTCAGGTTGTTCAATGCTTCTGGTGAGATAGTCGGTGAAGGCTGCACCGATGAGAATGGGCAGATAACCTTTGAGAACCTCAAGAAAGGCAGTTACACGTATCAGGAATATGAAGCCCCTCCGGGGTATGCTTTGGACGACACCGTTTATCCCTTGGACATTACCGAGCACGGTAAAACCATCACGGTCACGGTAGACAACACAGCCATCCAACCTGAGCGTGACGGCAGCATAACCGTCACGAAGGAGAGTACAGATGGCAGCATTCTCACCGGTGCTGAATACTTGCTCGAATACTCCACAGACAACGGCGTTTCGTGGCAGCCGGTGTTCAGCCGCACCTCTGACAGTATAGAAGCCGGAGGCTGCACAAGCTCTGTGCTGAATAACGGCTGCCTCACCGTGAACAGTGCGGGCACTGCTACGTTTTCCGGTCTCAAGGCAGACCGTTCCATTATATATAAACTCACAGAGACAAGAGCACCTGACGGCTGCACTCTGCTGGCAGAGCCTTTGTACACCGGCACGCTTCCCGTGAAAGTGGACAAGTCCTTCAGCTCTGATGACTGCGAGGTCATAGACGGCGAGAATTACTGCTACGTTCTCTATGTCACAGCGGTCAACGGTGCGATGTACCACTTGCCGAACACAGGCGGCAGCGGGTTTGCGTATATCCCCATCGTGCTCTGCATCCTCGGCGCTGTGCTCTACGCGTTCACGATCACACATGACACAAAATCTAATGAAAAAAAGGAGAAAAACACGCATGAATAAACTCAGAAAAGCTCTCGCACTCATACTCTCCCTTGCGGCGATCCTCTGCTTCCCCATCTCGGCAAGCGCACTGTCGGTCGAGGCGCTACCCACCATAGACTACGCCCGCACAGGCGCAGTGGACATATATAAATATGACCTCACCTCGGCAGAGAAAGACGGTGTCTGGAACAGTTCCTATGTCTCATCCGGTGTCCGCGATGAAGCCGGAGTAGAATCCATCCTCGGCAATACACAGATAGTGAACCAGCTCACCGGCAACGGCGAATCCTACGGCTACGCTATCAAGGGAGTTGAGTTCAGCTATCTCAAAATTGCAGACATATGCACTTACACCGACGTAGACAACAACACGAGCAATACGCAGGTGCTCTACAGCATTGAGCATAACGACACCACGGATAAGTTCCTTGCCGCGCTTGACCTGACGACCGACGACAGATACTCCGCCGCAGATAACGGCAATGTATATGCGTATCAGTCGGACGTGCTTATCGATGCGCTGAAGAACGCGCTCACGAATAATGCGACCTCGGTCAAGAACGCACTTGAAACCTATGTCCGTGAAAACGGCGGCACTGCCATGCCGGAGACTGACGGCTACGGTCACAGCGCAGTTTCAGACCTCCCCCTTGGCCTGTATCTCTTCGTCGAGACCCGCGTTCCCGAAATGGTCACGGAGACTACCGCGCCTTTCCTTGTCTCTCTGCCCATGACCAGCACCGCAGATAAAGCAAGCTGGCTCTATAATGTGACGCTTTATCCCAAAAACCTCACCGGCATCCCGACGCTTGAAAAGACTGTGCGTGAAGCAAAGACCAGCAGCGGCAAGAACAACGGCAGCACAGACATCACGGATGGCTTTGCACATACCGCAACCGCCTCTGTCGGTGATGTACTTGAGTACCAGATCATATCTACGCTTCCGTCCATCACCTCGGCAGCTTCGTATCTCACGGATTACAGCTTCATAGATACCGCAGAGAAAGGCATACCGTATCTCCAGAACGGCGTCACGCTTGAGTTCTTCAAGGATGCTGCCTGTACGGACAAAATAGCGACGTGGGCAGAGGCTGACGGCAAGTTCAACGTCAGCTACACCACTACGGAATCTGGCAGTTATGTCATGAGCATCACCATGACGGAATCTGGCCTTTCCGAGATCAACACAAGCAAGGCCGTGTATGCCGATGCCTCTATGGTCAACTCCGGGTATTCCGACTGCACTCTTCGCATTACATACTCTGCCCAGCTGGATAAGTCCGCAAACTACGGCGACAGGGGCAACACCAACGACGTCGTCCTCACTTGGAAGCGCACGAACAGCAGCTATTACGATACGCTCGTCGATGATTGCCATGTGTACGTGTTCGGGCTTGACCTCACGAAGAAGTTCTCCGATGGCAAGGGAGACTTCAGCAAGGTCGAGTTCTGCCTCCAGAACGATGCGGACGATTACTATGTAGTCGCCAAATATGACGAGGCCGCGAAAGCATACTATGTGACCGGCAGCACCGATGATAAGGCAAAAGCCACACGCTTCACTCCGCGCTCTGATGGGCGTATGCTCATCTACGGTCTTGAAAATGACGCATACACCATAACCGAGCTCAAGACGGACGGAGCTTACACTCTGCTCAAGAACGGCATCGGGCTTGTAATAAACGTCGGCGAAAGCAGCACGGTCTGTGACATTTACAGTTCTGACGTCCTCGGTCTTATCCAGAACGATCCCCGTTACGCAGACGTTAAAGAGGGGCTGTTACACAACATGCCCCAGAAGCATCTTGAGCACAAGCTCCTGACTGCGTCGGCGAAGGTGGATAACAAGCAGGTCACACTCGGTTCGGACAACGGCTCGGCGAACGCGTTTGTACCTCTGACGGTCGTGAACACCAAGGGCTTTGACCTGCCCAAGACCGGCGGTTATGGCAATTGGATGTTCCCGGCTATTGGTCTGAGCCTTGTGGCTGTCGCAGTTGTGGTCATATACTTTGCGTTCAGAGATAAGAAGAAAGAAACAAATAAGTAAAGGTCAGGGAGGCAGGCTAAGAAACCTGCCTCTCATTTTTGCGTATGAGCAGAAAAACAAAAATGATCCTTGGCATTATACTTCTCTCGATTGCTCTGCTCGTCTGCCTGTACCCAGTCATAAGCAATTTCACCGCCGTCAAGTACCAATCCATAGTTCAGACCAGATATGAGAAAGCTGTTAACAATATGGACGACACCGAATTGAAAAAAGCAAAGGAAGCTGCTCTGGCGTACAATCGCACGCTGATCCCAGGCGTCGCAGATAACCTCTCGTTCTCGGAAGAAGCGCTCAAATCTGCCGCTGAGAATTATGATGACCTGCTGAACATCCGCGGCGACGGGATAATGGGCTATGTCGAGATACCGAAGATAGGCGTAAATCTGCCCATCTACCACGGCACAGGGGATGACAGCCTTGACCGGGGCGTTGGGCATCTGCTCGGCAGCTCCCTGCCGGTCGGCGGTGAGACATCCCATACGGTGCTGACAGCGCACTCAGGACTCGCCGGACAGCGGTTGTTTTCTGACTTGGATAAGTTAGAGTGCGGTGATACGTTCTATGTTCACACGCTCAATGAGACTATGGCATACATGGTGCTGGAGATAAATACTGTGCTCCCGGAGGACACCTCTAAGCTCGTGATCCTGCCGGAGCATGATGTATGCACGCTGGTGACCTGCACGCCATACGGAGTCAACACTCATCGCCTCATGGTACGTGGGACACGCATTCGCAATGATCAGGCTGAATATGTAGAAAATCTCAAGGCTGAGAGGAATGAGCGCGAGGGTGTCACACAGCCCACATGGGAGCAGGAATATTTCAAAGGCATAGGGCTCGGCGTTATCTGCATAGCTGCCATCGGGATAGTCTATGAGATAAACCGCATACGTCCACGGCGGAGAAAGCGAGGGCTACATGAAAAAGGCTAAGATGATCCTTCTCGCACTTATGGCACTCCTCGCAATTGCCGGACTTGTTGTTACCTTCAAGCCGCTCATGGAGCGCGCTTCACGGCAGAAGCAGGTGAACGAAGCCAACGACAGCTTCATTCAGCAGTTGGAGCAGATACAATCCGTACAGCAGGATACACCTGAAGCAACGCCATATGCGCAGCTCCGTGAGCAGATAGAGCAGTACAACACTTGGCTGTACGAGGGCAAGCAGATAGCGCTCACAAATGCGGCGGCATACGAGCAGCCCGCATTCATCCTCACGCAGTACGGCTTGCAGGATGAGACCTTCGGGATAATCTACATTCCAAAGCTTGAGGTAACTCTACCGCTGTACCTCGGCGCAAACGATGAGAACATGGCAAACGGCGCGGCGGTGCTTGGGCAGACGAACGTCCCCATCGGCGGTGTCAATACCAATTCCGTAATTGCAGGTCATCGCGGGTGGAACGGCTATCCGTATTTTCTGAACCTTGATGAGCTTCAGATCGGCGACCTTGTGTACATAGACAACATCTGGACGCTGATGAAGTACGAAGTGGTGGATATACAAGTCATCTCCCCGGACGATGTCGACGCAATAAAGATACAGGAGGGGCGCGACCTTGTGACTCTCCTGACCTGCCATCCGCCAAACACCGGCGGTCGGCAGAGGCTTCTCGTCTTCTGCGAGAGGGTAAGTGAATAGACAAAGAGCCGGGTATCCGCCCGGCTCGAATCATATGGAGGTTTAATATGACAGTAGATATAGACCTGTGGGTGACGGCGACGATCCTCAGAGAACTGCGGAACAACGGACTGATTACACAGCAAGAGGCTGAAAAGATCCTTTCCCGCGTTGCCAAACAGACCGGCGCGACGCTTATTATTTCTGTCTGAAAATGCTCATATTTCAGTAGCTTTGTGAAAGGTGTTGTGGTATTGTGTGTTGCTGTAGAGGGAGGTGAACCGGCGCATGGCACAGGAAAACACCGCAAGAGTCATAACGATAGCGGCAACAGAACAGCCGCAGGATATACGGCTGAGAGTTGCAGCCTATGCCCGCGTCAGTTCATCATCTGACGAGCAGCTCAATTCCTTCGCCGCTCAGAACCGATACTACACAGAACTCATATCCAGCAAGGACAACTGGCAGCTTGTAGATATCTACGCCGATGAGGGCATCACGGGCACATCAATAGAAAAGCGCGATGACTTCAAGCGTATGCTCCGTGACTGTGAGCGCGGGCTCATAGACAGGATATTCGTAAAGTCCATATCCAGATTCGCCAGAAACACAACAGAGTGTCTCGAAACGGTGCGCTCTCTGAAAGCTCGCGGCGTAAGCGTGTACTTTGAGAAAGAAGGCATCGACACCGGCAAGGTCTCCGGTGAGATGCTCACCGCCGTGTTTGCCTCGCTCGCACAGGCCGAGAGTCAATCCATCTCCGGCAATATGCGCTGGGGGCTGCGCAAGCGAATGCAGGCTGGTACATATCTTGCACCGTCAACTCCATTCGGGTATAAGATACAAGACGGAGAATACATCATTGTTCCTAATGAAGCCGAGATCGTCAGATACATATTTGAAAGCTACGTCTCCGGCAGCGGTATGGACGCTATCGCCGCAAAGCTGAACACACTTAATAACACCTCGTCTGAGCAGATGCGGCCATACTGGTACAGCACAACCATTCTGTACATACTCTCAAACGAGAGTTACACCGGCAATTCCCTATGGCAAAAGACCTATGCCACAAATACGCTTCCCGCAAAGCAGGTGAAAAACGCCGGTGAGCTGCCGATGTATCGCGTGCTGGATACGCACCCCGCCATCATAAGTCAGGAGCTGTTTGACGCAGCTCAGGAATTGCGAAACTCTCGGAGTAAGTCTAATAGCAAGCATCCCGTATGCGATGATATGCGCGGAAAGCTTATCTGCCGCGAGTGCGGTACGCAAATGCAGCCTAAAACCGTGAACGTTCAAATATATTGGGTATGCAGACGGCATAACCGCAGCAAAGAGCTTTGCCCCCTGCCCCCTATTGCCGACGCAACTGTGAAAGAAGCCTTTCGTATTCTCCACTTCAAGTTGAAAAAACATCCGGAAATTCTGGCTAAGACAGCCGCTTCTCTAACTGAGCTTCGTAACCGGCGAATGCTCTGGAGTCCGGATATAATAGAGCTGAACAAGAAAATATCCGATATATTAAGTCAGAATCAAATGTTAGCCGTACTGAAGCAGCAGGGGCTCGTTGATCCTGACATTTTTATATCCAAAACCAATGAGCTGGCTGAACAGCTTCGCAAGCTAAGGCTTGAAAAGGCACATCTGCTTGATTCAGAAACAGACGATCCATTGTCTCAGACACGGCATATCATCGAGTTGCTTCGAGATAGCCCGGATTTTCTCGAACACTATGACGAGGAACTGTTCAGCGAGCTCATTGAAAATGTGATCGTAAAAAGCCGCACAGATGTACGGTTTAGGCTCAAAAACGGGCTCGAATTAGACGAGCATATAGGAAGGACACTGTCATGACAAACCGAAAGCAGCCATTTGGATATAAAATACGCCGTGGCAAACCGGTCATTTATGAAACCGAAGCAGATATAGTCCGGAAAATTTTCAAAGCATATCTCAGCGGCGCATCGTACAGCACTATAACGGATATGCTCCGCGGGCAGGCTGTTTCGTATGACGAAGGCAAGCCTTGGAACAAAAACATGATAGCGAGAATTCTTGGGGATAGACGTTACATTGAAAATGATGTCTATCCTAAAATCATATCTGCCGCAGATTTCTCGATAGTCCAGCGGCAAAGGGAGTCCAGAACCAAGATTTGTGCGAAAACCGAAGTTCAAAAAGCACTGTCAAAACTGTGCTCAGTCCAACTGTCTGCGCAGCTTGAGCAGCAGGTTTTATCCATCCTGAATCTGCTGTCCATGCATCCTGAGAAGATTCGACCACAGCTCAGCTCCATAGCAAATCATGACGACAGCGAGTTTCAAAGGAACTTGGATTCGATTATGTTAGTCCAGCCTGTGGATGAGGCTGCTGCCAGAGGGCACATATTTCAAGAGGCTGCCGCTCTATATGATCAGGTAAACACAAGCGACTATGAGTCAGAACGGCTCCAGAGACTATTCGAAAAAGCTGCCCACTCCACTGCTCTTGACTCTCAATTGCTCAAATCGAGCGTTGCTGGCATATACGTTGAGTCCTTGTCAGTCAAGCTCCTGCTATGGAACGGACAATATATTGGAAAGGACGACTTCAAATGAGCAATACAACGCCGACAGTTATATGTATCCCGGCCAAGCCAGAAGTCGTTCTGGCTTCAAAGCGCCAGCTCCGGGTAGCGGCTTACTGCCGAGTCTCGACCGATGACGAAGAGCAGCTCACCAGCTACGAGGCACAGAAAAATTACTACACAGATAAGATCATGACCAATAAAGAATGGACTATGGCCGGCATCTTCGCCGATGAAGGCATAACCGGTACTTCCGCCCGCAAGCGCCCGGAGTTCCTGCGTATGATCCGTCAGTGCAAGCAGGGCAAAATAGATATCGTACTCACCAAGTCCATATCCAGATTTGCCCGCAACACAGTCGATTGCCTAAATTATGTACGTGCCCTAAAAGAGCTTGGCATAGCGGTCATCTTCGAGAAAGAGAACATGAACACTCTCGAAATCGACAGCGAGATACTCATAACCATGCTCGGTGCGTTCGCTCAGTCCGAGAGCGAATCCATCTCCGCCAATGTCCGCTGGGGTATCCGGCAGGCCATGAAAGAGGGCAAAGCCACCATACAGTACAAATATCTGTATGGCTATCGCAAAGGCGATGACAGCAAGCCTGAGATAATACCGGATCAGGCAGAGGTTGTCAGAAAAATATACGACCTGTTTCTAAGCGGCACACCAGTCCGCGGTATACAGGAGTATCTGAATGCAAACTCTGTTCCGAACATAAACGGTGAGTCAAAATGGGCGCGGAGCGCCATAGACAGCATACTTACGAATGAGAAATACTGCGGCGATGTACTGCTACAGAAAACGTATATCGACGACTGCATCAACAAGAAGGTAAAGAAAAACACCGGGCAGCTCCCGATGTATCTGGTGCAGAATCATCACGAGGGGATAATAAGCCGCGAGACATTCGATGCTGCTCAAGCCGAACTTGCGCGACGCAGCGCTGGGAAAAGTCCGTCAAAGAAAAATGCTCCGACTGGTCGGAGTAGGTACAGCAGCAAATATGCACTGTCGGATAGGCTGTACTGCGGCGAGTGCGGCACAAGGTATCAGCGCTGTACATGGCGCAACCGCGACGGCAGCAAGCGCATCGTCTGGCGCTGTGTCAGCCGGGTGGACTATGGCAGCAAGTACTGCCACGACTCCCCGACGCTGGATGAGGAGCCGCTGCACAGAGCCATCCTTGCCGCTATAAACAGTGCTGTCAAAGATAAGGACAATATAGTTTATAATCTCAAGAGCGCTATGGAGAAAGAGCTTGCCCCGGTCGCAGGGCAGCAGCTCAGTCTGTCCGAGATAGATAGTCAGCTCGAACAGTTAAACACCGAGTTCAGCAAAGCGCTTGCCGAGGCGTCTGAAAGCGGTGATCAGGCAGCGTATAGCGATAGGTTCCGCGAAATCATGCAGAAGCAAACGGCATTGAAAGTCCAGCGTGATGAGATACAAGGGATGTTAGCCGAGAGCGGTAAAGCCGCAGCTCATATAGAGCAATGCAGGCAAGCAGCAGAAACAACACCATCAGCCATATCCGAGTGGGATGAGGCACTGATCCGTCAGGTAGTTGAGAGTGTGACGGCAGAAACCGGCAGCGAGATAATTGTAGCTTTGAAATCCGGCGCGTCAATACATCAGGAATTATTGTAATATCAAACGGTACAGGTCGGAGTCTTAGTAATAAGATTCCGGTCCTTTTTGTTTTTAAAAAGAAAGGAAATCACTTATGCCACGCTATTTTATGCGAGACACGCCGCTGCGGGAAATGGAGCGGATGATGATGTCTCAGCCCGGCCACAAGCCGCGAGGAGGCGGAATGTACCGAAGTCAATTTCAATACACTCCCAAGGATGTGGAGTGCGAATACTGCCAGAAATATGAGCGCAAGAATCCATGCCTTCTGTGTGCATGTACCTGTTTAGAGGAGCGAATCGAGGCAGGTGTGTTGGATATGAACAAGTTCGTTCAAGATTGTTTTGCACCCTTTATGGAACCACAGCTTCAAGAACGGATGCGTCAGCAATTCGGAGATAGAAAATCTTTTTTCCTATCCGACACTCACCGTAGAAGATGGACACACTGGAGAGCGCTCTGCTGGCGTCTGTCTGACCGAAATAAAGCTGCCCTTTTTCTACTCACGGCTTACGAGAGCCTTTGGCGCAGAATGGTCTGGAAGTGCGATGATGACGGTTTCGACTTCCAAGCGGTCTATCTCAGAGGGATCAAGCCAGAGCTTTACAGCATTTATCAGGCGGCAAAGGCCATTGCGGTCGGCAGTTGCAACATTACTCTCGCAGACCTCGCGTCTCCGGAATTAGTCACAGATGAGGCATTTCAACTGATTATCTGCGCATTGCTGATGGCTAAGTACGGGGATGTGGTTTTGAGCTTAGAAAATTGAGCGATGAAGGAGGTCAACTGATATGGCACAAGAAGAACTTGTTCTATGGATCGACCGGCGCTGGAAAAATGCTATCGAGAAGCATCTCAATGGCGAAACTTTGCAAGAGCATCTGGAGAATGTATTAGACGAACTGTGCAATCAGCTTCCAGAGCGGGAATATGAGCGCATCAGTCATGAGATTCAGTCGGAAGCTGCCGCGCGGCGTGCAGCGGAAGAAGCGGCCCGAACTTATGCCGCTTACCATGTGACGGAGCATGGTCAAGAATGGTACTTTAAAACCTCGCCCGGTGAGGAACTGTTGGAGGCCGGGAAAAAGCTGCGCAGTTATATTATGAAAGACAACAGTGTGGTGCCTGACAAATTCATCGGAATGTTTTCCGCCGGGCAGCCCATCAAAGCAAAAGAGTTTGATGCACTGACGGCTCTGCGCATGGAGAACACCGGAAAGGTGCGAGGGGTATTCGATGTGAACTTCGATAAGCGTGAGTTCTCCGCCGTTAACATCATGGATGGCTGGCAGACCTGGGCGATGCATGATGTGTCGGTGGCAGTTTATCATGCCACCCGGTCGCAGTTTGCGTCTAACGATGATAGGTGGCGCAAGCTGTTGGATCATCTGAGCGGCAAAGAGATCACCTCGGCAGGAAATCTCGCTACCAACAACTTTTCGTTCTCAGATGAGATCATTGAGACGGATGGCAAGCTCAACTTTTATATTCAGGCAGATTTCAATGTAGATTCCGCGTTTGGGACATTTGTCTGCACTGATCAGAATGACGACTGGCTCAGCATCTACGCCAACTATGATGTGGAGCAGAATCAGCTATGCGACACACTGGAACTAAACCTCTGCAAGGGAGACGGTTCGGAGGAAAGCTGGAGTTACCGTCTCAACGCTGCCGAACAGGAAGTCCTGCTCCGCAAAATGGAGGCTTTCTGTCAGCATCAGACCGGCATGAGTATGCACGATTACACTCAGCAGTTTCGGGACGGTGAATCGCAGACGCATGAGATGCAGATATAACTGGCATGTCGGCGATGTGATTTTGAATTTGTGAAAAGGAGCCAATGAAATATGATGATACAAGCTGTGCTCGGCAATCCAAACCACCCGGAATACGGCGTGGCGACCATTCCGTTCCCCATCCCACATGACCAGTACGCACACTGCATGGAGTTGCTGGAGGCATTGGAAATTGGCGATGCGGTCAAAGCTGACTGTCAGGCGCAGGAGATCAATAGCTTTTACTCTGTACTCAAGCGCACGGAGATGCTAACGGTCAATGTGGAGGAGCTCAACTATCTTGCCAAGCGGCTGGATGGTTTCGATATCGGAGAGGCCGCACAGTTTCAGGCAATGGCTCACAAACTGGAGCTTCTCGAACTGAAGGATTTTATCAACCTAACCTTCTGCTGCCAGGAGGCCACAGTCATTACGGATTTCTCTGACCTTGCCGCTGTTGGCCGTGACCACTACATGAACCTGCATAGCGGTAGTGCAACTGCTGCTGAGTTGGAAGCATTGAACGGTGAGGAAATGGCACTGCGGCTTATTGAGAGCGGCAGCGGCACGATCACTCCCTACGGCGTGATCTATGACAACGGCATGAAACTGGAGCAAGTATATGACGGTCAATTTTTCCCCTGCTATTACTATGAGCCGCGTGCCACTATGGTCGCGGCGACTCCCAAATCCGAGCCGGAGGATACCGAGCACATCACATGGCTATATCTCCCGATGGCGCAGGAGGAAATTGACCGTGTTCTCCAGCGGTCGGGAATCGCGGATTCTGCGGATGCCCGTCTCCGGCTGGAACACAGTCAACTGCCAGATGAAGTGAATGTGCTGCTGGATATGGAGCATGAAAGTCTTGAGGATCTCAACGCGCTGGCACAGGCAACAGGTACGCTTTCCACGGACAACATCAAGAAACTGGGCGCTGCTGTAACTCTGGCAAAGCCTCTGAATGCGGAACAGGTCAAGAATCTCGCGGAGAATCTTGACCTGTTTGACTTTGCTCCAGACGCACATTCCCCGGCTGAGTACGGAAAGTACATGATCCAGCAGTCCGGTCACTTTGATTATGATGCAAATTTAGACGATTTCTATGACTACGAAGGCTATGCCTTGCAGCGCATGAACAACGAGGACGGGATGTTTACCGACCGGGGTTATATCGCCTACAGGGGATATTTCAGCATTGAGGAAGTCATGGATGGCAGTCAGGGCGGCAGCATGGAGATGGGAGGAATGGTATGACCATTCAGGAAGCACAGAGTTTTAGGAGGAAGAAAGTATGCCAAATTATGTATCGAATGTCCTGACACTGCATGGCGATCCAGCGCAGATCCGAGCCATGCTGGAGGCCATCCAATATGATGATCTTGGAATCGGCTCGGTGGATTTCAATAAGATCATTCCCATGTCGGAGAGTCTGGACATCGAGGCAGGCAGCCAGACGGATACCGGCCTGAAAGCCTATCAGGATTTCATTGAGGTCTACACCCTTGGCGGAACGATCCATCAGGACGATCTGGAGAACATCCCACGCAAAAGTGAGGACGCTTTCCTCCAGCAACGCTCGGATATTCGCCCAAAGGCGTGGAAACTTGGAAAGGCCGCTTGGAACAACATTCGCCTATACGGAGTGCCCACATGGTATGAGTGGTGTAACCAGCATTGGGGTACCAAATGGAATGCTTACGGCTATGGTGAGGCGAAAGTAAACTATCATGATGGGGATGTCCTAAACTTTCTGACGGCATGGTCTGCTCCGCATCCGGTAATGGAAAAGCTGGCAGAGAGATTTCCCGATGTTGAGATCAAGCACGAGTGGGCAGATGAGTACATCGGCGAAAACTGTGGCAGATACCGCTATCAGAACGGAGTACGGATCGAAGAATGGACTCCCGAAACAGAGCGAGAGGCCATTGATTTCGGATGTGAACTGATGGGACTGGATCCGCTTGACTATGGGATTGCCCTGAATGCCGCCGGTACAAGCTATGTCAATCTGGAGGACGGTAAATACGAGAAGATCGAGTTGCTCGGTAAGACGGCGCTGTTCTCAAATGACCATCTGACGGATGCAGACATCCCGGAGGGGCTGTACTGCTACCACCTGCGCCGCAGTGATGACAGCGGCAGTTTCTGCGCTGTAGAACCAAGTGTCGGCATCAACAATGGCGGTTCTGTGATCCTGAAAGAGCCGCTGGAGTTTGGAGAAAGCGGATATATCCCGCTTGACGAAGAAACAAGCCCAAACTTTTCCGGCGAGGAAGAGAATTTCTCCGATTTTCTTCCCAACACCTACCCGCAGGAAGCCGAGGAAATGAAGCTCTGCTAAAAGCCTAAAAATCAGAGAGGTCGTTTTTGCGTGTATGGATGTTCTGCGCATGGGAATAATGTCACACTTCCATGTTTTAATAGCCGCTATTGGAATCCATCTATCAGAGAAATTCCAATGGCGGTTATCCTTCGAAGGGACTTAGAAGTATAATTCTTATATGATTTCAGTTGTATCCCTTGAAAATTTGCAAGAAACACAATATAATATGGGTTGAATAGGTATATGGCTTGAAAGGCATATCGCTTATAGGAGGGGAAGCAATGGATAATATTGTCTCTTTTGAGGAGAATTATATTTTTAGAAACAACAGGTCTATTACCTCCAATAACGACATCGCTTTAACGGAATTTGTAGCTAATGCATGGGATGCAGGTGCACATAATGTTGACATTACTATACCCTTTGAGGAACACGAGAAAATCGTTATTGAAGACGATGGAACTGGTATGACCGATGAGGAATTTCGCAGCAGATGGATGACATTGAATTATGACCGTCAAAAGCGGCAAGGCAAGGATGTCCTATTTCCAGCAGATGTCGAAAGCTCAAAAAGAATTGCATACGGGCGTAACGGTGTAGGCCGCCATGGGATGTTATGCTTTGCTGACAGTTATACCGTAGAAACATGGAAAGATGGTAAGTGCAATACTTACGATATAGCAGTATCTAAGGGAGATTCTCCATTTAAAATTCTAAAGCACAGCACTGATGATAAGGCTGGGCATGGCACAAGAATAAGTACATTTGTGCTTAGACACTTGCCGGATGCAGCCGCAATGACAGATATACTTTCTGCGCGGTTCTTGTATGATCCGAAGTTTGTTGTAAAAATCAATGGCAAGCGTATTGATTTATCTCAACATAAAGGTGTCGTCTTTTCCAAGGAATTTATAACCCCAACCAAAGCTAAATTATTAATGACAGTTGTTGACTCTGAAAAGACAGCTGCAAAATCGCAGCAACACGGCATTGCGTTTTGGGTTTCTGGTCGCTTAGTAGGGCAACCTTCGTGGACATACGGAAAAATAACTTTTCTTGACGGGAGATTTAAAGCAGCAAAAAGATATACCGTAATTATAAAATCCGATGATTTGATTGATGATGTCCTACCAGATTGGAGTGGCTTTATCGACTCAGCTCAGATGGAAAGCGTTTATCTTTGCGTCAAGGCCGAAGTCGATCAATTCATCAAATCAGTAATGCAAAGCCATTTGAGCGAAGTTAGACTAGATGTTATAAAAGACGTCCGGGACGAATTAGAAACATTAAATGTTACCGGACAACGAAATATATCTGCCTTTATTGAAAAAGTGACGTACGATAATCCGATAATTGCGCCAGACTATCTGCATAGCGCTGTTGAAGCGATGATATCTATCGAAAAAGCAAAGAAGGGAGAATTGCTTCTAAGTCAATTGGGGCAGATGACTCCAGATCAGCTTGACAAGTTAACAGACATATTAAGTACATGGAACGTTGATGATCTTGCTACTGTAATTGGTGAAATAGATAAGCGCATAGTGGTTATTGAAGCCATTCAGCGTATATATAACGACAAAACAACCGAAGAATTGCACACATTACACCCACTCATACTTAACTCAAGATGGCTGTTTGGCGCACAATTTGATTCTCCAATGTTCATGTCAAATTCAGCCTTAACAACGGTTGTTAAGGGACTGTTTAAAGATGAGGATTACGATCTGGACGCGATAAGCAGCCCGAAGCGAAGACCCGACATTATTTGCCTCAAGCAATACTCTTTGAAAGCCGTATGCACGGATAGAATTGATCCTACCGCCGGTGAAATAATGAAACCTGATCAAATTTTGATTGTTGAGGTAAAGCGAGGCGGATTTGAAATTACTGATGATGAGGTAACCCAAGTAGAATTTTATGTTAGGCAAATCCGCAAATCTGCCGTACTACATAGTTCTGCGACTATTGACGCATATGTAGTTGGAGCAAAGCTCGGAGATATTGATCCCGAAAAAAATACTTCAAGCGGCAGAATTCATGCTGTGACTTATGGCCAATTAGTTGACACTGCAAGCGGAAAGCTGTTCAGACTAAGGGATCGTCTCAAAGAGCATTACGATTCGTTGGGACAAGAGAGTATTGTGGAACAAGCGCTTAAGGATAATAAACAGCTAAAGATGAATATTTAAAATCAAAGTCACAGCGTTGTTAGTGCGTTCGAGAGTTCAGTTCTCTCGGCTGAAGTTGCCAAAACATCTTTTTTACGTGCCGAGGACACACCGTCAGAAGGAGCAAACACTGTTTCGTTTTCTCCTTGCGCGAAAACTGAACTCGGTTAGCTCTTTCTTCCTTTTACACGGCACCCTGCTTCGTTGGGCTCGCCGTGTAATTCTTGTGACCCGTTCCTCCTCTCCAACTTGAACCAGATTGTGGCTGGGATTTGGCTTGGCTCTTGTGTCTGTATTTTTCTCTTTTACTTTCTCAGAAAATATGTTACTATATAAATGCCGTCATGCTGGTGAATATCGCTGAACACACTGCATTGTAGCAAGTAAAAATATGATATACAAGAGGTAAAATGATGAGCGGAGAGAAGAAGACATCTCTGATTACCGTGCAGCAGATTCCTGTTACGGTTATGAGCATCGACCAGCGTGATTACATAAGCCTTACGGATATGGCAAAGGCTCGTACCGATGCGGCAAGAGCCGCGGATGTCATCAAAAACTGGCTGCGTGCCCGTTCTACGTTGGAGTTTCTCGGCACATGGGAAGTCATGTATAACCCGGATTTCAAAGTGGTCGAATTCGACCACTTTAAGAGTGAAGCCGGTTTGCACACATTCACACTCAGCGCAAAAGAGTGGATTGAAAAGACGAATGCTATCGGGATATATGTTCAATCCGGACGTTACGGCGGCACTTATGCGCACAAAGACATTGCATTTGAATTTGGTTCTGCTATAAGCCCTGTTTTCAAGTTATACCTGCTGAAAGAGTATCAACGTCTTAAAGACGACGAAAACGACAGGCTCAAAATTGAATGGAGTGCAAAGAGATTTCTTTCCAAGAATAATTATCTTATCCATACAGATGCAGTCAAAAACTACGTCTTGCCGCAGAGCAATTACACGAAGTCTAACGAGTGGCTGGCTTATGCCGACGAAGCGGATTTGCTGAACGTAGCTTTGTTCGGCTGCACAGCCAAGGCATGGCGCGAGGCAAATCCGGAGCTTGCAAAGAACAGTAACATTCGTGATTATGCTTCTATTGCCGAATTGACGGTATTGTCGAATTTGGAAACCCACAACGCAGAATTAATAAAGCAAGGATTGCCGAAAGCCGAACGTTTCAAGCGCTTACAAGAAATAGCGCAATATCAGCTTCATGTTCTGAAAGAAGCCGAACTAATTAAAGAATTGCCTTCATCAAAGCACGACGACTAATAATAGCTTATTATCTCCTATTTCTATCTGTCCTCAAAATTGGCTGACCCTGCCAAAAATACCAGACAGCTTTTTGGCTGTCTGGTATTTTTATTGTTTGAGAAGGAGACTTGAATCAGAATCGAAAGCGCCTGCGGCGCTTCAGCTTGTCAAAAAAGTCTGTGCTACATGCTGCCCCAGTGGGTTCTGTCGGCCAAAGGCTTCCCCTTTGAGGGGAAGCTGGCGGCATAGCCGACTGATGAGGTGGCAAATAAAAACTGGGAAAAAGCAGGATTTCCACCTCATCCGCCCAGTGTGCGCACTGGGCACCTTCCCCTCAAGGGGAAGGCTTGAGCAAGCGTTCTTCTTTTTTTGCACTATGGTTCTTTGACAGACCGAACGCCTGCGGCTCCTTTCTTCTCAGCGCAGCCCGTACAGCAGCAGCGTCAGGCCAAGCAGGACCCAGCCGAGACCGAAAAGCAGCATGAAACCGGCAGAACCATCCCGTTTTATCTGCCGTGTTGCCTTGCCGGTGTCCCGCGCTACATACAGCGTCATAACCGGCTGGGCACAGAGCGCTGTTCCATCCAGTGCCGCGCCCTGTAAATCCCGATATTCCCGCTGCTGCCCCTGGTCATCCACAAAGAGGTAAACGCCGCACATGCCGCAGCGACCCAGCTTTTCCACTCTCGCCAGCTGGGCCTTGCAGCATATATACGCTTTTTCCCGGCGGCGCAGCTTCTCCAGAGAGAAGTGTAAAAAAATCGCGCCGCAGACTACGGCTGTCAGGGCAGCCAGAACAACCATCCACGCATCCATGCTTTGATTATAAGCCGCGGCAGCAGAAGCAGACTATCACGAATCGGTCAATCTTTTGTAAAATTAACGCAAAGCCTTGTCCGAAACCGGAAGATATGGTAAAATCCTATCATTGAATACTGGAGGTTTCATCATGCGTGTCATTCTTGGCTTGCTCGCTCTTGTCTGTTTCCTGCTTCTCGCCGTCAAGTATCCCCTGCGCAAGCTGGGGCTGCACAAGCTCAACGGAAAGCTCATGAAGCTGCACGAACCGGCCAGCGCCGGGCTGCTGCTGGCGGGGCTGGTTCACCTCATTCTCTGCTTCCGCTTTTTCAGGTTGGGAAGCCTGCTTCTGCCCCTCAGCGGGCTGGCGGTCTTTTTCATGTGCTTTGTGATCATCGCCGCCTGCCACATGATGAAGGAGCCGAAGCAGAAGATGCGCTGGCACCGAATTCTTTCCCTGGTCACCGCCATCCTCATTGCAATACATATGGCCGCCTACTGGATGTAAGCGGCCATTTTTCTTTATTTCAGGGCAGCAGGCTTTCGTAGTCCGGCAGGATGTTGTCTGTATCTTCCAGCACTTGGTTGGCCAGGATTCGATAGCTGCCGTCCGCCGCCGGCTGGATGGTGACAATGTGGGTAAAGGCCCGGTCCGTCCTTTGGGACACCAGCAGCGCGTCCACTGTAAGGCGCAGGCTTCCGTCCCCATTGCGCTGTACGTCCACCACTTCCGGCACGGGAATTTTCGCCAGACCGTCATGGGGCCCCTCAATACACACCGGGTAGCTGTCCGTCTCCCGGTCATACCGGGCCCAGGCCCGGATGCGCTCCCGGTCAAGGCAGGTATATTGCATCAGCAGGGCCTCAAAGTCCTCCCTGGGCACATGGGAAATCCCTGAATCTTCTTCTGTGGGATAGGGATTGTTAAAGTAGGAAATGAAGGCCCTCTGCTCCGCCTTGTATAAGGACAGGTACAGGTCGTTGAGGCAAACGGCCTCCATATCCGCCCCTTTCCATGTGGTGGTGAACAGATTGTGGTAGTTATAGCCGATGGGCTCCAGATACAGCTCCCCACACCGGCGGCAGTCCTCCCCCAGCGGGGTCAGGCGGATCATGGTGGTGGGTTCAATATAGCCGTCGTGGGAGCTGGCGGCGGTATTATCCGGGATGTCACAGGTGAAGATCAGGTAATCCTTTTCCGTAACCCGCAGCTCCAGCAGAGGATATCGCAGGGAATAACTTACCATGGGGCTTCCGTTTTCCCAGGCGACCCTGACCAGTTGGCAGTACCAGTCATTTTCTTCCTTGAAAAAGCCGGTGTACACCAGCCCGCCGTCCAGGCAGACCCGAAGGAAATTCAGGCTTTGGGCTGTCCCCGCCTGCCTGTCCGCGCAAAAGGCTCTCACCTGATCCGGGTTCACAAAAGCATGGACGCCAGCCATATCCACCGCCGGATAACCTTCCGTTTCCAGCCGTTGCAGCACAGCCGCCATATCCGGCTTTTGATCTTCCGTTAACAGGTCTTGATAGGTTTCCGCGGCGGCGCAGGCTGCCTGTTCCACGCTCTCACCCTGGCTGATTTCATCCTCACCGCGGCCGCAGCTCTGCCAAAGCAATACCAGCAGCAGGATCAGCAGCATCGCCCCTCCGGAAACGCTATTTCCATTTCTGCGCATACCCTTTCCTCCCTTTTGCTGCTTTCATGCTCTTGACGTTCCATTTCTTTCCTTTGTTCCTTTTTGGGAGAAAAGGCAGCACAGGCAGGACCCGCTCAGGCATTACTCCCCACTTTGCCAATGGGTGAAGTCCAGCCCCAGTTCATCCCGGAAGGTGGCAAAGTAGGCCCCCATCCGGGTGCCGCTGCTATCCCACAGCTTCTGCAGGCTGCCGTCCGGGTCGGCCTTGGCAGCTTCCCGCAGGTCGCCGGAGAAATAGGCCCGGTTCACAAGGCAGGCATAGTCCAGCATGGCCTCCTTCTGGGCCTGGCTGAAACCGTCGAAATCGGTCTGCTGGCCGATCTTGCTGCGGGTACACTGGTCGAAGTAGTCCCTGGCATAGTCCGCGAAATTCAGCAGCGTCTCGTCTGCCAGGCCCTGGCTCTTGGCCCAGGCAGCCATATCCACGGGCTGGGTCTCATAGCGGTACACGCCCTTCTCCAGACGCAGCAGGCCGTACTGACAGGGCGTCACCGCCAGGGAAGAACCGGCGATCTCGGTCAGGCCGTCCACAGTCATAATATGCTGGGTATGCAGGTGGCCGCTGAGAAACACTTCCGCACCAGCTTCACGCAGCAGAGCCGCCAGCGTCTCTCCCTGGCTGATCACATAGCCGAAATTGAAAACCGTGTGCCTGTACAGATTCTGGTGCCCGGCGGCGATCACCCGCTGGCCGGCAGCTTGGGCAGCCGCCAGTTGCTCCTCCACCCAGGCCAGCGTGTCCTTTGACAGGCCGCAGGGCTTTTCCAGGGTGTTGGTGTCCAGCATCAGCAGCCGGGTTTCCTCATCCAGCTGGGCCAGATAGCTGATGGAGTCCACATCCCGGGCGATGGCCTCGTCAAAGCCGAAGGGGCTGTAGATCTCCGCAAAATTCTCAGCGGTAGCCGGTTCCACCAGCTCGTAGCCATCCCCCTGAAAGCGTGCGGCGTAGTGGTTATACACATCGTGGTTGCCCGGCAGCACATAGACCGGCACCCCCGCTGCCTCCACAGCGGCCAGCTTTTCCGCCAGGACCTTGTGGCTTTCCACCGCGCCGTTGAAGCTCAGGTCCCCGGTGAGGATCAGGGCATCCGGCTTTTGCGCTGTCACCTCTGTAAGGAAAGCATCCACCAGTTCCTCACAGTAATAGGTGACCTTGCCGTCGGCCGCCGCCAGCATCTGGGTATAAAATTCCCCCTTATCCGTCAGGGACGGGGCCAGATAGTGCAGGTCCGTGGCGGTGATCAGCTCCAGCTCTCCCCCGCGCTTCCCCACCCCGGCGCAGCCGCTGAGCAGCAGCACCAGCGCCAGACACAGGACCATCATCCGTTTTGCCATGAAATCGCCCCAATCGTTAAAAAATCTACATTTACTATATCCGCTCCTTTTACCGCTGTCAATGGCTTCTTGCTTTTTGCCAGTTAAAACAAATCCGGGCGCTCTCTTATGAGCGCCCGGATTTGTTTACATAATTTCATTTTCATAACATCATTTACGTAACTTTGTTTTCATAACTTGGTTAACATAAATTATTCATTTTCCCGCAGGCCCACCACAGCGGAGATGGGCAGGGAGAAGCAGATGGCCCCCGCCCTGGTGCCGGGGCCGGCCTTCTCGTTGATGGAGCGCATGATGGCAGCCTTCTCCCCCGCTTTGGCGACAATATAGACCATGTCCTTCTCCTCGGCGATGGAGACGCTGAGGAACTTGCCCGTCTCCCGGCTGCCGGTGCCCTTGGCGTGGAGCACGGTGCCGCCGGTGGCCCCCGCCTCCCGGGCGGCGTTCATCACGCTGTCGGACTGGCCCTCGTTGAGGATGGCAATAATCAGCTCATGCTTGAATTCCATTTTCGGTTTCCCTCCTATGTCCTTTCCCCCGCTGAGTTGGTTCAGGGTCCTCCCCCCGGCCACGCTTTTGATGGGGATGGCCAGCATCACCCCGTTGCCGGGGATGTCCATATACAGCTGCTCCTTGGCGGCCCGGATCAGCTCCGCGGTGTCCTCATCGTTGGCCACGGTGCTGACCACGGCTTTCTCCGTGGAGTCCAAGCCATAGAGGGCCAGATGCTCGCTGCGTGCGGTGCCATTGCCCAGATTGGTGAGAATGGGCCGCAGCCCCGCCTTGTAGAACAGGGCGGCCATGGGCCGATGCTTCGCCCTGTCGGTGACGGCAATGATATAATGCAGGGCCATTCAGCACACCTCCCAAAGTTCAATAATCTCGTTATCCCCAAATTCCGGCACAACGGGAGCCGTCCTGCGGGCCTTGAGGGTATAAATTCCGCCCATGACCTGGACAGAGATCAGCGGCATCATGGCCACCAGGGCCACCAGACCGAAAGCGTCGGTCATCACGTTGCCCCCCAGGGCCTGGCAGGCGCCCATGGCAAAGGGCAGCATGAAGGTGGCCGTCAGCGGGCCGGAGGCTACGCCGCCGGAGTCAAAGGCGATGGCGGTGAAGCTGCGGGGCACGAAGAAGCTGAGCCCCAGGGCCAGCAGGTAACCGGGCGCCAGAAACACCATGATGGGCAGCCCGGTGATAACCCGGATCATGGCGATGCCGTTGGCCGCGGCCACGGCGATGGAGAGGCACAGGCCCATGGCCCGCTGGGAGATGGCCCCGGCGCTGAGTTCCTCCACCTGCTTGTTCAGGATATGTACCGCAGGCTCCGCGTTAATGATGTACCAGCCCATGACCATGGCCAGGGGCGGCAGCAGCCAGACCAGATTGCCCCGGCTCAGCTTTTCCCCCAACACATAGCCCAGGGGCGAGAAGCCCACGTTGACCCCCGTCATGAACAGCACCAGGCCCAGATAGGTGTAGGCAATGCCGATGAGAATACGCAGCAGGCTCCGGCGCTGGAGCTTCAGGGAAAAGACCTGGAACAGCAGGAAGAAGCCAACGATAGGCAGCAGGGCCAGGGCCACCTCCCCCATCTGGTGGGGGATGGCCCGGAGATAGTCCCGGCCGATCTCCACCGTGGTGGCCGCGCTGCCCAGGTTGGCAGCGGCGGCCTCCCCCTCCCCGGCGCTGTAGAGGAAGCTGAGGATCATCACCGCCAGAATGGGGCCAATGGAGCAGAGCGCCACCAGGCCGAAGCTGTCGGCTTTGGCGTTCTCATCGCTTCTTATGGAGGCAACGCCCACGCCCAGGGCCATAATGAAGGGGACGGTCATGGGCCCGGTGGTGACGCCGCCGGAATCAAAAGCGATGGATAAAAGCCCGGTGTCCATAAAACAGGCCAGGGCAAAGACCAGGGCGTAAAAGAGAATCAGCAGCAGCCGCAGGGACACGGAAAGCAGGATCCGCAGCATACACAGGGCCAGAAAAGCCCCCACACCCAGGGACACAGCGGCAATGAGCACCGTCTTGTTGATCCCCGGCACATTGGCGGCCAGCACCTGCAGATCCGGCTCCGCCATGGTGACTGCCGCGCCCAGCAGGAAGCTCAATAACAGGATCAGGCCCAGCTTCCGGGATTTCGTCATGCCGGCCCCAATCAGGTTGCCGATGCGGCTCATGGACATTTCGGCCCCCAGGGTGAACAGGCCCATGCCCAGCACCAGCATGGCGGCCCCCAGCAGGAAAGACAGCATCAGCCCGCTTTCCATGGGCACCAGCGCGAAGCACAGCACCGCCACAATAGCGGTGATGGGCAGCACCGAGGCCATGGCCTCCCGGGTTTTTTCCTTAATGACGCTTCGGTTATACAAGGCAATCCTCCTTCTGGCTTTTCTTATTATATTATACATGATGCCGGCCTTTGGGTAAATACGGCAAGCCGTTAAGATTTCATGAACGCAAAACAAATAAAATATGAAAAAGGGTATTGACTTTTACACCAAAAAGCGCTAAAGTGTTCTCAACAATCAGGGAGGCGCAATATGTCTAACTTCGCTTTTGCAGCCAGATATTATTTTAACTATTACTTTTTTATGTTTAAAGGTAATGGTTGTTTGTGCTGCCGGTAGAAGTTCCCCATTTTGTGGTTTATTTCCAAGCTGCACAGATGACAGTCTGTGCAGCTTGTTTTTTCTCTGGTTAGATTTAAAGAAGGAGAAAATGAAAATGAAAAAGCTTCTTTCCCTGCTGTGTGTTGCAGCAATGATCTTCGCCCTGGCCGCCTGCGGCGGTTCCCAGGCTCCTGCCGCCGAGGCTCAGGTTTTCAACATTGGCATCTGCCAGCTGGTTCAGCACCCCGCCCTTGACCTGGCCACCCAGGGCTTCAAGGATGCTCTCACCGAGAAGCTGGGCGACAGCGTCAGCTTCAATGAGCAGAACGCTTCCGGCGACGCCGCCACCTGCGCCGTCATCTGCAACCAGTTCGTCAGCGACGAGGTTGACCTGATCATGGCCAACGCCACCCCGGCTCTGCTGGCTGCCGCTTCCGCCACCAATGTGATCCCCATTCTGGGCACCTCCGTTACCGACTATGGCTCTGCCCTGGGCATTGAGGGCTTCACCGGCGCCACCGGCACCAACATCTCCGGCACCTCTGACCTGGCTCCTCTGGACGGTCAGGCTCAGGTACTGGCCGAGCTGTTCCCCGATGCCAAGACCGTTGGCATTGTCTACTGCTCCGGCGAGCCCAATTCCAAGTTCCAGGCTGAGACCATCGCCCCCATGCTGACCGAGCTGGGTTACACCGTCACCGAGTACACCTTCGCTGACTCCAACGACGTTGCCAACGTCACCGCCTCCGCCTGCGCCGAGTGCGACGTGCTCTACATCCCCACCGATAACACCGCCGCCTCCTGCACCGAAGCCATCAACAATGTGGCTCTGGTAGAGAAGACCCCCATCATCTGCGGTGAAGAGGGCATCTGCAAGGGCTGCGGCGTGGCCACCCTGTCCATCTCCTACTACGACATCGGCTACGAGACCGGCCTCATGGCCGCCGAGATCCTCACTGAGGGCGCCGACATCTCCACCATGGAAGTGCGCTATGCTCCCCAGTTCACCAAGGAGTACAACGCTTCCATCTGTGAGACCCTGGGCGTCACTGTTCCCGAGGACTACGTTGCCATCCCTGAGACCTGATCCTGGTTTCATTTGATTAACGCCTAGGGAAAGCTACATACGTGGCTTTCCCTAGACCGGTGTTTACCGAATAAATTTTAAGGAGAGTATCAGTGAGTATCGCGGTTTATTTCTCATCCCTCAGTGTACTGAAGCTGCTCAAAAATATGCCGGGCGGCATTGCGCAGGGACTGATCTGGGGTCTGATGGCCCTTGGCGTATATATTACCTTCCGTCTGCTGGACGTGGCGGACCTGACGGTTGATGGTTCCTTTACCACCGGCGGTGCCTGCACCGTCATGCTGATTCTGGCCGGCTGGCCCGCCTGGGCGGCGCTGCTGGTGGCCGTGTTGGCCGGTGTTGCCGCCGGCTTCTGCACCGGCATGCTGCACACCAAGCTGGGTATCCCCGCCATTCTGGCCGGTATACTCACCCAGTTCTCTCTCTATTCCATCAATCTGCACATCATGGGCATGGCCGCCAACAAGGCGGTCAGTGTGGATAAGTTCAGTCTGATCCTCTCCTCCCGCACCGTGCCCATGGCTATCTTCACCGGCTTTCTCATTGCGCTGGCCCTGGTGTCCCTGTTCTACTGGTACTTCGGCACCGAGCAGGGCTCTGCCCTCCGGGCCACCGGCAGCAACAGTGCCATGAGCCGGGCCCAGGGCATCGACGTGGACGCCATGAAGGTGCTGGGCCTGTCCATTTCCAACGGTGTGGTGGCTCTCTCCGGCGGCCTCATGGCCCAGTATCAGGGCTTTGTGGATATTAACATGGGCCGTGGCGCCATCGTGATCGGCCTTGCCGCCGTCATCATTGGCGAGGTGGTGGGCCGGGCGCTGCTGGGCAAGCGGCTGAACTTCTACGGCACCCTCAGCTTCACCGTCATTGGCGGCATGCTGTATTATGCCGTGGTGGTTATCGTGCTGTGGCTCAAGCTCAACTCCAATGACCTGAAGCTCTTCACCGCCATCATCGTGGCCGTGTTCCTGTCCGTGCCTTATCTGCGGGATCAGTCCAAGACCTCCTTCGCGCGGCTGAAGAAGAAGGGAGGCTCCCCCAATGCTTAAACTGGAACATCTTTACAAGACCTTTAACCCCGGCACCATCAACCAGAAGGTGGCCCTTTCCGACCTGTCCCTGCACCTGAATCCCGGGGATTTTGTCACCGTCATCGGCGGCAACGGCGCCGGCAAGTCCACCATGCTCAACGCCATCGCCGGCGTCTGGGCGGTGGACAGCGGCCGCATCATCCTGGACGGCGAGGACGTCACCGCCCTGCCGGAGCATAAGCGGGCAAAATTCATCGGCCGCGTGTTCCAGGACCCCATGATGGGCACCGCCCCCAACATGCAGCTGGAGGAAAACCTGGCCCTGGCCATGCGCCGCGGTCAGCGCCGCGGCCTGGGCTGGGGCGTCACCAAGGCGGAGCGGGAAGTTTACCGGGAGAAGCTGAAAACCCTGAACCTTGGTCTTGAGGACCGCATGACCGTGAAGGTCGGCCTGCTGTCCGGCGGCCAGCGTCAGGCCCTGACCCTGCTGATGGCCTCCCTGCAAAAGCCCAAGCTGCTCCTGCTGGACGAGCATACCGCCGCCCTTGACCCGGCCACCGCCGCCAAGGTGCTGGAGCTGTCCGACCGGATTGTGGCAGAAAATCAGCTCACTGCCCTGATGATCACCCACAACATGACCGACGCCATCAAGCACGGCAACCGGCTCATTATGATGAATGAGGGTAAGATCATCCTGGACATCAGCGGCGAGGAAAAGAAGCAGCTCACCAAGCAGATGCTGATGGACAAATTCGCCGAGCTGGCCGGAACACAGGTGGAATCCGACCAGGTGCTGCTGAGCAAGTAAATAATAACAGCTGTTCTTTTTCAGGGCAGCTGTTTTTTTGCAAAATTAACCGGTTGTACATTGATTCGCGGTTTTGCCTGTGAGATAATGGCATAAGGTGATTTGAATGATATTGATTTTGGCATTGGCTCTGTTTCTTGTATTTTGCCTGCTCCTGGTCCTCACGTTCCGCACGGCCTACTATTCCCCGGCCAATCGTAAGGAGGACCCGCGGCACATCCCCAACAGGGAGCAGTACCAGCAGGTGGCGGAGGGCATTCTTGCCCTGGTGGACAACATTGAGTCCTATCCTTTTGAGCCGGTTTCCATCCAGTCTGATGACGGATTGACCCTGGCCGGCCGGTATTATCATGTGCGCCACGGCGCGCCGGTGGTTATTGTTTTTCACGGCTACCGCAGCACGGCCTACCGGGACTGCGCCGGGATGTTCAAGATGTGCATGGAGCTGGGTTACAATGTGCTTCTGCCGGATATGCGTGCCCACGGCAAAAGCCAGGGCCGGGTGATTACCCTGGGCATCCGGGAACGCTATGACTGTTTGCGCTGGGTGGAATACATTGTCCGGCGCTGTGGAGAGGACAGCCGCATCCTGATTTCCGGCTGTTCCATGGGGGCGGCCACGGTGATGATGGCTGCGGAGCTGCTGCCGGAACAGGTGAAGGGCATCGCCTGCGACTGTGGCTATACTTCCCCCAGGGCCATCATGATGGATGTCTGTGGGAAAATCCATATGCAGCCGGGCTTGGCCTATTTCTTCCTGCGGCTGTCAGCCCGTCTGCTGGGCGGCTTTGACCCCGATGAGCGCAATTCCCTGCAATCCCTGGCAAACAGTCAAATCCCCGCCCTCTTTGTCCACGGGGAAGAGGATATGTATGTCCCCTGCTCCATGGTCTACGAGAATTATGATGCCTGCGCCGCCCAAATCAAGCAGCTGCTCACCGTTCCCGGTGCCGGCCATGGCCTCAGCTTTCTTGTGGATGAAGCGGCATACCGGCAGGCTTTTCATTCCTTTCTGCAGAAGATTGGCTTTCAAACCGGCCTGTAATGACAGGAACTCATAAAACAACAAATCCTCCCTATGATCGCTGTGTGATCATAGGGAGGATTTTTTTGACCGCTTCAACCGCAGAATATTTTGACAGGGTCAAGCTGGGGAAAAAATTTTTGAGAGCAAAATCTTGACTTTCGGTTCTTATTGATATATAATATCAATAAGAAATAAATATTGATAAGGTAAGAGCTATGGCAAGACGTAATACGATCCAACGCTCCTTGGTTTTGGAGGCGGTGAATAAGCTGCACTGCCACGCCACAGCAGATGAGGTTTATGAAGAAATCATCAAAGAGCATCCCACCATCAGCAAGGCAACCGTATATCGAAATCTGAATCTGTTATCTGACATGGGCGAAATCCGCCGGCTTGAAATTCCCGGCAGTGCTGATCGTTTTGACCATATCACCCGCAACCACTGCCATGTGAAATGCAAAGCTTGCGGGCGCGTCTTTGATGTGGACATGGATTTTGTCGCCGGCCTTGAGAATGGCATCCGGGACGCCCATGGTTTTGACTTCACCGGTTATGACATCATCTTTCATGGCGTCTGCCCGGAATGTAAAAAACAGCAGGATTCCCTTCAGGGATAAATTCACTTTGGAAAGGGCGCGGAAACGAGCGTTTTCATAAATCAAATTTTATAGGAGGATTATTATGCGAAGCATTACTACATTAGACCTGCAGTACGCACACCGTTTTTATGGTTTCAAAGGAGAAGCCCAGTATCTGCATGGACATACCGGCGTTCTGACCATCGAGGTTGAGGACACGGTTGAGCCGGGCGTGAATATGGTTTTCCCCTGCAACGAAATTCAGAAGACGGCATGGGAGGTTCTGAAGAATTTCGATCACGCTCTGATCCTGCGTGAAGACGATCCGCTGCTGCCCGCCATTCTGAAGGTCTACGAAGAGCAGGGAATCAAGGATGGCGCTCCCAGCAACAAGATGAAGGGGCCCGCCTTCAAGACCGAGCTGGCCACCGCATATCCCGATTGCCGTCTGGTGGTAACGAAAGAAACCATGACCGTTGAGGGCATGATCAAGATCGTCTATGATCTCCTGAAGGACAAGCTGAATATCGCCAAGCTGACGTTCACCAGCGGTGTGAACGCTGCGTCCCAGGAATACAAGCCGGAAGGCACCAAGGATCGCTGCCCCCTGTGCGGCATTGCTCTGAACGAAAACGGTGTATGCCCGAAGTGTGGGTACAAGAAACCGTAATTTCTATTTGCAAAAGCAGAAGGCCCGAAGAATCCGCAGATTCTTCGGGCCTTCTGCTTGTATTTAGCGAACTGTTTTATAGACACCCGTGTAAGGTCGGTTTTATGTTTTGGTTTCTTATTCGTCTCCGCCGCGGCGCCGGTTGATCAGGGCCAGGTAGACCAGGATGCCGCCGACGGCCACCAGGGCCAGCACGGCCACCACAATGTAGAACACCAGGGTGGAGCTGGTATCCCGGTTATAGCTGTCTCCGCCGCTGGTGGGCATAGGAGCAGCCGTGGGATTGGCCGTTGCCGTGGGCGCGGGACTTGCCGAGCTGCCGGGAAGGCTCAGTCCCCCGGCCGGATCGGTACTGCCGGTGGTTCCACCGGTAGTGCTGCCGGTGCTCCCGTCAGCCGTGGTGTTATAGGTCACCGCTACCAGAGGCGAGTAGGTGGTGGTGCTCTTCTGGCCGTCCTTGCTGAGCCAGACGCCCACGCAGTAATACTTGGTGCCGGCCGTTTCCGGGGCGGTGTAGCTGGTGGAGTTGGCCCCGTCAATGGCCTTGATGTTGTTCATGTTGTTGCTGTCGGAGACGTACCACTGGTAGGTAAGCTGGCCAATGCCGGAAGCGTTGGAGGCATAGACGGTCATGGTATGGCTCTGGCCGGCGGACAGCTCAGCACCCTTGGGCTGGGTGTTGATCTTGGGGGCCTGAAGCTCACTGGTGCTGCCGGTATTGCTGGTGCTGCTGTTGGTGGTGTCCTTGGGGTCGTTGGTGGTGCCTGTGGCGCCGCTGACCCGGATGATGGCGCCGGTGGTGAAAGAGGAACCGGCGGCATTGGTAAACTTGCACTCAACAGCCCAGCCATTCATGGACTTGGGGATGTTGCTCAGCGTCAGCCGTTCGGTATCCGCGCCGCTGACCTCGAGGCCGCTGAAATAATAGGACGCGTCCCTGGCGGGGATGGTGTTGGTGGTATCGGCGCTGACGATACGCCAGACGAAGCTGTCCGCGTTATCGGCCCGGGCCACGAACTGGGCGGTGCCGCCGGCCTCCACCGTCTCACCGGTGGGGTTTTTGGTGATTACAGGGGGCTTGTTGGAAACGGGCTTTTCGCTCTCAATGGGAAAAGGAGCCTGCTCCGCCTCGCTGACCGTGATGTTCAGCGTGAAGCTGGAAGGGCCGTTGTCGGTTTCCATATTGATCTGGGCGGTATAACTGCCGGCAGCCGTGGGGGTGCCGGAGAGGTACACATCCGCGCCCACGTAGCTCAGCTGCAAGCCACCCGGGATGCTGCCGGTATAGCTGCAGCTCTGGATATTGCTTGTGCCCTTGTTCACGGCGATGGTGCCGATGTTCTGGTTCACCGTGCAGCTGACGTTGGCGTCGGCATAGGCGCCAAAGCTGAACAGGCTGACCATGAGGCAGAGCATCAGGGCGGTGGTCAGCAGGCATTTCATCTTCTTACTTTTCATCATTTTCATCCTCCCATGCGGTTTTGCGTTGCGCTCTGGTATATATGACTTTGTTTTTGCTCAAAAGTTTCATAATGTTACAAAAAATCTTCCTTAGAAATTATAACATCTAAGTTTACATAAAGCAAGTATTGAAACAGAAAAAAGACCGTCTTTTCGACAGCCTTCAAAAAAATTAAGAATTTATAGTGGGGCACCGTTCAAGTGCCTTTGCTCCTCTCCGTTCTAAAATTATGTCAACCAATTTGCAATGCAAGTTGGTTGACATAATCATTTTTCTTTTCAGTGCAGCCTGCAATAGGCCAGATAACTGCCGAAATCCCCGCCGCGCAGCGCCTTTTCCAGGCAGGCCAGCCGCCGGTTCCCGGTATGCCAGTCCGGGAAATTGCGTTGAAGGAAGTCGGCATACACGGTAAAAATGGCCTGCTGTACTTCCCCGCTTTGCAGATGGGTGCGGCTGTAGGTCTGGACAGCCATGCTGAGCAGATAATCGTAATAGGCTTCCGTAAGGGGCAGACCGAAAAGCTGCCGGTCCCGGAACAGGTGCATGGTGATATACAGGGAGTCCAGGCTCTTGCCGCGGCTTCGGCTCTTTTTTGTAATCCCGCCCGGATTCTGGCGATAAAGCACAACACTGTCCTCCACGCCCCAGACCGTTTTATCCTGGATTTTGGCCAAAGGCAGAACAATCTGCCGCATGATGCTGTCCTGATACCAGTAGTCTTTCGGGAAGGCCAGCTCGTCAAACAGCTCCCGCCGGATCACCTTGCCCCAGACATAGCCCTCGCAGTCCCGAACCGGGTCAAGGGCTCCTGCCCTGTGGCTGTGGCGGCGGATGACCTTCCCCTCCGTGTCCACCTCGGTGTAATTGCCCTCCACAATCCAGGCGTCATGGGCTGTGGCAGCATCCATCAGGCTCTCAATGGCGCCGGGGCAGAGGCAGTCGTCCGAATCCAGGAACATCAGGTAGTCCGCGTTGGCCAGCTCCAGCCCCCGGTTGCGGGCGCCGGAAAAACCCCGGTTCTCCTGGTGGATCACCGTCAGGCCCTGGAAGCTGTCCAGAATGCTGCCGGTGGCGTCCGTGCTGCCGTCATCAATGACGATCAGGCGGAAGCGATGCTTCGTCTCCTGCTCCAGCACCGACGTGACGCACTGACCGATATACTTCTCCACATTATAGGCCGGAACAATGATGTCCAGCTCTGCTGCCGGCCCTTCCGGCAGCGGCCGGCCTGGGATATGGCAGGAGCTGCCAATATCCGGGGAGGTCTCATGGAGCAGCGCCATGGCTTCTTCCGGGCTGCCGGATGCCCGCTGCTTATATTTGGCGGAATACACGGGCGCCGCCAGCCGGTAAGCAACCTGGCCCAGGCCCAGCTTTTTCAAACCCTTTGCAATCATTCCCAAGCCTCAATCCCTGGAGAACAGGTCACGGGTGTACACCTTGTCCTCCACATCGCTCAGCTCCGCGCTGCTGCGGTTGGCGATGATCACATCACACATGGCCTTGAACTTGGCCAGATCATTCACCACCGGGCTGTTGAAGAAATTGTCCTCCTTCAGCGTAGGCTCATACACCACCACGGAGGCGCCCTTGGCCTTGACCCGTTTCATGATGCCCTGGATGCTGGAGGCCCGGAAATTGTCGGAGCCGGACTTCATGGTCAGCCGGTAGATGCCGATGACGCAGGCATTGCCGGGCACGCCGTTGAGGCCCTTGGTGCCGCCGCCGTAATAGCCGGCCTTTTTCAGCACCTGCTCGGCAATAAAGTCCTTGCGGGTGGAATTGGCCTCCACAATGGCCCGGATCAGATTGTTGGGCACGTCCTCATAGTTGGCCAGCAGCTGCTTGGTGTCCTTGGGCAGGCAGTAGCCGCCGTAACCGAAGGAGGGGTTGTTGTAATGGCTGCCGATGCGGGGGTCCAGGCACACGCCCTGGATGATCTGCCTGGTGTCCAGCCCCCGGACCTCGGCATAGGTGTCCAGCTCGTTGAAGTAGCTGACCCGGAGGGCCAGATAGGTGTTGGCAAACAGCTTGATGGCCTCGGCCTCGGTCAGGTTGGTGATCAGCACCGGCACCTCCGCGTCCAGAGCCGCCTCCTTCAGCAGGGCGGCAAAATCTTCCGCCTTCTTCAGCAGACCCTCATCGCTCATCACGGTGCCCACCACGATGCGGCTGGGGTGCAGGTTATCGTAGAGGGCCTTGCCCTCCCGCAGGAATTCCGGGGAGAAAATGATGTTGGGGTTCTGGAACCGCTCCCGGATGCCCTTGGTATAGCCCACGGGAATGGTGGACTTGATGACCACCAGGGCATTGGGGTTGACGCGGGTGGTGATCTCCAGCACATCCTCCACGGCGGAGGTATCAAAATAATTCTTATTGGGGTCGTAATTGGTGGGGGCGGCCACAATGACAATATCCGCGCCGGAATAAGCCGCCTCCTTATCCAGCGTTGCGGTGAGCCGCAGCTCCTTCTCCGCCAGATACCGGCTGATCTCCTGATCCACAATGGGGGATTTCCGGGCGTTAATCATATCCACCTTGGCCTGGGTGGTGCTGACCGCCACCACTTCATGTCTCTGGCTGAGCAGCACCGCCAGAGACAGGCCCACATAGCCCACACCTGCTACTGCTATTTTCATTTCCTTATCCCTTCCTATCTCTCATCATTTCATGTTCAACCGGCCCTTATGGCTGACAATCTGAGCCGGGTTGCCGGACACGGTTACATTTTCCTCATAAACGCTTTTGGTGACCACTGAGTTTGCCCCAACCACCACATTGTCCGCCAGATAGGTGTCGCCGCAGACGATGGCGCCCATGAACAGCAGTACACCGTCACCCAGTGTAGGCGTGGAATCGTTGAAGCCGCCGGCAGCCAGGGAGGTGTGCACATGAACGGCGCAGTTCTCCCCCGCCCGGGCATTGGTATTCATGTGCATCTCTCCCACGTGCATCACATGCAGTCCCTTCCCGAAAACATTGGGCGGAATGTGCATTCCATATTTGATCTGGAACTGCAGGAGCCGAAGCTTGTAGAGCTTGGCCAGAACCCTGTGGCCGCTGTTGATGTAATATTCCGTCTTTCTCAGCAGGATCTGATGCCTGCGCAGGATGGCGTTTTCTCCCAGCATCAGCAGGTTCATCAGGCGGTATTTTCCGCTGTTGGGATAGCGCGCCGTTTCCACCGCCAACCATTCCTTCAGCTCTGCTCTGGTCTGGATACGCTTGTATTCTCTCTCCATAGGCCTTCCCCTTTCAGAGCTTGTAGTATTCCTTGTACCAGCGGACGAACTTCCGCAGTCCCTCCCGCAGCGGGGTGTGGGGTTTGAAGCCGAAGTCCCGCTCCAGCGGCTCCGTGTCCGCATAGGTGATGGGCACGTCGCCGGGCTGCATGGGCACCAGCTCCTTGTGCCCCTCAAAATCGTAGTCCGGCGGCAGTACCCCGGCATCCACCAGCTCCTCCTGCAAAATGGTGACGAAGTCCAGCAGATTCTCCGGGTGGCTGTTGCCGATGTTGTAGACCATGTAAGGCGCCACCGGCAGACCGTCCTCCCCGGTCTGTCGCTCCGGGGAGCGCTGCATAATGCGAATGACACCTTCCACGATATCATCGATGTAGGTGAAGTCCCGCTGGCAGTTGCCGTAGTTGAAAATTTTGATGGTCTGCCCGGCCCGCAGCTTGTCGGTAAAGCCGTAATAGGCCATGTCCGGCCGGCCGGCAGGACCGTAGACCGTGAAGAAGCGCAAGCCGGTGCTGGGGATGTCATAGAGCTTGGCATAGGCATGGGCCAGCAGCTCGTCCGACTTCTTGGTGGCAGCATAGAGGCTGATGGGGTTGTCCACCTTATCGTCGGTGGAATAGGGCACTTTTTTGTTGTTGCCATAGACCGAAGAGCTGCTGGCATAGACCAGATGCTCCACGCCCTTCTCCCCACCGTCATAGGAGTGACGGCAAGCTTCCAGAATGTTATAAAAGCCGATCAGGTTGGATTCAATGTAAACCCCGGGATTCTCAATGGAATAGCGGACCCCGGCCTGGGCCGCCAGATTCACCACCACCGAGGGCTTGTAATCGGCAAAAAGCCTGTCAATCAGAGGCTTTTCCGCCATGTTGCCCCGGATGAAGCTGAGGCGGCAGCCGTTGGCTTCCCGCTCTTTGGCCACCTTCTCCAGCTTTTCCAGGCGATACTCCTTCAGGCTGACCTCATAGTAGTCGTTCATGCTGTCAATGCCCACCACGTGGATGCCTTCAAACTTTCTCAGCAGCTCCTCACTGAGGAAGCTGCCGATAAAGCCGGCGGCGCCGGTGACCAACACCGTCTTATTGTTCAGTGAAATATTCATTGTTCAACCCTTCTTCATCTGTTTCAAGCTGTTCAAGGCATACAGGAAGCTTTCAATCTTCATCAGCCAGCACAAAATTATGTAAACTATCACGCCGGTTAGGATCTGAACCACCAGCTTCAGGAACAGGGGCATGGCCAGCAGTCCCACGGCCCAAACGGCCGCCCCCATCAGGACGGAGGCCAGGATGGTTTTTGCCACCGCCTTGAACTGTTCCCTGACGCCGTAGCCCAGCAGCCATCCGCTGGGTATAGCGCAGACAATGGCGTCGATCCAGGCACTCAGAGCAAAGCTGTAGGCCATGGCAATCACAAAGTCAAAAGAAAACACGGTGATTGCAAGCACAGCCAGCATCAGCACCCGGCGCACAAACTCCAGCTTCATATAGACATCACTGCGGCCCATGGCTTTGATGGCCACCAGATTCGGCGCCGTCAGGGCACTGGCTGCATGGCCGATGCACAGCACCTCCATAAACACCACACTGGGCAGCCACTTCTCCGTCAGCAGCAGGCGGATAAAGGTATCCGCAATTGCCGACAGACCCACCATTGCCGGAATCACAATCAAAGCGCTCAGGGTAAGTGAACGGTGCAGAATTCCCCGCAGCACCCCCTTGTCGTCCTGGGCTTTGGCCAAAACCGGGAACATCACCGATTGTACCGAGGAGTCCAGCGCGGAAGAAATCACAAAGGGGATCTGGTTTCCCCGGTCATAATAGCCCAAAGCCTCGGTGGAAAACCGCTTGCCGATGATCAGGGAACGCAGATCGTAATACAGGGAGCACAGCAGCGAGGAGGCCAGCATCTTCCAGCCAAAGCCATAGAGCACCTTGGCCCGGGCGACGGAGAAAGTAAGCCGGGGAATCCAGCGCACCGCCGCGAACATGGCAATGCAGTTGACCAGGGTATGGGAGAAGTAATAGACCACCAGAGTCCAGATTCCCGCCCCCGCGAAGGCCAGGGCCACCGCCAGTGTGCCGGAGACGCAGGTAGCCGCCAGGCTGCAATACAGGATCTGCTTGAAGCGCATTTCCCGCTGCATCCGTGCCATCAGAATAGAGTCATAAGAGCTGAAGAACACGGAGAAAATATACACCCGCAGGGGCAGCAGCATCTCCGGGCTTTTATAGTAGTTCGCCAGCAGCGGCGCCCCGGCAAAGACCACCGCCGCGATCACCACCGACATGGCCATACAGATGTAGAACACGGTGGAATAATCCCGGTCGTCCACGTCCTTGTTCTGCACCAGGGCGGTTCCCAGGCCGCCCTCGATAATGCTCTGGCTCAGGTTAATGACCACGGTGATGAGGGCGATCTGGCCGAACACATCCGGGGAGAGCATCCGGGCCAGCAATATGCTGATGACAAAGCCCAGCCCTTTTACGGAGAAACGCTCCACGGTTTTAAAGATCAGCGATTTTATAATTGTACCTTTGTTCATTCGCTCTTCCTTTTTTCAATAACGCTCAGAATGTAGTCCCGGTACTGGCCACAAATTTCCTCTCTCCCATGGGTCTGGCGAATCTCCAGCGCCCCGCGGGAGAGCCTCCCGGCCAGGGCCGGCTCATCGGCAATCCGCTCCATGGCGGCGGCAATGGCGGCCACTTCGTCCACCGGCACCAGCAGGCCGCTCTCGCCATCCCGGATCAGCTCCGCCGGGCCGAAATCACAGTCGGTACAGACACAGGGCAGACCGCAGGCCATGGCTTCAATCAGGGCGTTGGGCATCCCCTCGTAGCGGCTGGTCATGACGAACATCCCCATGTCTTTGATCTCCTGGATCACATGGGGACGGTTGCCGTGGAGGATGATTCTGTCCTCCAGCCCCAGCTGCGCAATCAGCTGCCGCAGCGCCGGCTCGTCTACCCCCCGGCCGAAAATGTTCAGTACATGCTCCGGGTGCTTCTCATGGAAAAGAGCGAAGGCTTTGAACATCACATCATAGGCCTTCTGATCATTGTCCAGCCGGCCCACCGCGCAGATGGCCTTGTGGTCCCGGTCAGCAAAGGCCGTACCCTCTTCCGGGATATCCTCGGAGAACAGGCCGTTATGGATCACAGCGCCGATTTTTTGCAGCCGCTCCGGGAACAGGGCCTTCACCCGCTCTGTCTGGAAGATGAAGCCATCCGCTTTCTTCAGCAGCCGGCGCTCCATCCTGGTGGCGGCGCTTTCTGTCCGGAAGGCCGGGTTTGCCCGCTCAGAGCAGATCAGAACAGGCCCACCGTGGGCTCTGGCCAAAAGCAGCTGCATGGTCAGCTTGCTGGAAAAAGCCAGTACCGCGTCCGGCTTTTCTTCCGCCATCCAGCGGCTGATCTGTCTCTCTGTGTTCAGGAAACGCCGGATAGATTCCCATTTATTTGCCGAATCGCCGGAGACCCTGAGGCCGGTGACCTTTACTTCCGGCTCCAGCTCATACTCCGTTTCCCCGTCATTCAAGGTAAGAATGTCCACCTGGTCTCCCCGGCGTACGAAGTCATTGGCCAGGCAGCAGATCACCCTTTGGGCGCCGCCCCGTTTCAGATTTCCGTAGAAGAAAGCAACTTTCATCGATTCATTCCTTTTCCGGCAGCTTCAACCAACTGCCGATTTTTTCATCCCACTCCGGGGGATCGAAAAAGGCCATTCCGCTGCTGTCATAAAATGTGAGCTCACCGAAATACACCTTGCCTTCAACTTCATACAGATCCACCCGCAAATGGGCCATATCTGCAGACAGGTTCTCCGCCAGCCGCTTCATCTCAGCAAAGGTGCCGGGCTTTGGAATCGGCTTATCGGCATGGGGTCCACTGTTATAAAAGGGCAGCATGTTGTAATCCATGTCAAAATAGGTATATTTTGTGGGCACATCCTCTGCCGCCCGGTCTGTGGTTATCAGCAGGAACCGGGGCTTTCCATTGAAGCAGTACCACTTGTAGTCCTTCAGGTCTGTGCCGCTTTCGTCCACCATGTATTTTTCCGCAAAAACGCAGGGAGAAACGTCTTTATAGGGCCATTCCCGGCCGCTTTTGTAGTAGTTCATCCCCAGTTTGTGCTGCAGCTTTTCTTTCACCGCCGGGATGTCCAGCTTGCTCTTATCCTGGCAGACGATCACGCCCCCGCTGTCATGGTTGCATTTGAGCACGAACTGCTCCGGCAGGGCGTCAAAATCGATTTCTTCCGCACTTTTCCAGGGTCCGCCCACCAGGGGGATCAGGTGCTCCGCGCCGATCTTTTCAGCTATATACTGCCGCACCGCATATTTATCCACCATCTGGGTATACTCCGGCTTGCGGTCATAGAGCTTCAGCCACTGGAGCTTTTCGCTGAAGGTCCTGGGTTTTTTCAGGTTCAGCGGGTAACCCATTTTGGCGTGGAAGGCCAGCTTCAGATAATGCTTGTCATCCATCCAGTCCAGCAGATGCCGGTTGTCAAAAAAATTGAATATTCTCTCCCGGCTGGTGAAAAAATCCAGCACGTCCTTCATCCCTCTGTATTGCATCTCATCCTCCAATAACCTGCTCCACATACGCCCGCCAGTGTTCAAAGATAGCCTCGGGACGGAAGGCAGCGGCGCTTTCCCCGGCAGCAGCGGCCATGGACAGCCGTTTATCCTCGTCTTTCAAAAGTTCCAGCATGGCGGCGCTGAGGGCTTCTTCCGCCCCCACCGGCACCAGCATACCGTTGACGCCGTTTTCAATCACTGCCTCCGGCCCGCCGCAGGGACAGGCGGTGGAGACGCAGCAGCGCCCGGCGGCCATGGCCTCCAGCAGGGCGTTGGGCATCCCCTCAAAGTCCGAGGGCAGCACGAACAGCCTGCACCCGGCCAGGGCGGCTGGCATATCGTCGCTGGCGCCCATGAGTTTAATGCGTCTCTCCATACCAAGCCCGGCAATCAGGGCTTCTAATTCCGGCCGAAGCTCCCCCTCGCCGTAGATGCGCAGCTCTTCCTCCACATCCCCGGCAATGGCGGCGAAGGCGTGGATCAGCATTGCCTGGTTTTTCTGTGCGGTCAGCCGCCCGGCGGTCATCACATAGCCGGTTTCTCCCGCGTCCGTGACCTGGAAAAAGCGCTCATCCACCTGATTCATGATGATTTTGGATCGCTTTTGCAGCCGCTTTGGGAACCATTTTTTTGCCTCTTCCGTTTGAAAAACGCAGCCGTCCGCCAGGGGCAGCAGCCACTTGCCGATGATGCGGCCCAGCCGCCCGCCATACTCCCGCTCCGGGTCGTTGCGGACGGAGACGATGGTCTTTACCGGCAGGAAGCGGCTGGCGATCACCGCACGGAAATTGGGCTCCGCCATGAAGGAAATCAGCGCCGCCGGGCGGTACTCTTTCAGCAGCCGCCGCAGGGCTTTGATCCGGCTGAGATTCCGCTTCAACCGGGACTGGGAAAGCTGCTCCTGCTCCATGGACAGGCGCTCCACCCCTTCCGGCACCGGGTACTCCCACGCGTCCACAAAGCTGGTCACCACCACCGTGCGATAACCGCAGGCGGCGAAGCGCTTGGCCAGCTGCAAAAGCACCCGCTCGGCCCCGCCGTCATGGATGGCATTAATATAGAACATCAGTGTCTTGTTTTCCATTTATTTTCCCTTGATCTTTTTTCGCAGGCTCCGCAGGCCAAAGTAGGCCCGGCGCAGCAGCCTGTCCTCCCAATTTTCTTCCCGGTCGCTCTGTCCCATGGGGAAGGGGACAAACTCCCCTTCGTGGACCCGGAGGAAGGCTTCCAGGTCCAGAAAGCCCTTCTCGTCCAGCTCATTGGGATGGTAGCAGAAGGTCACCGTGTCAAAGGGCAGCTTCCGTGCCCGGCCGGTCTGCTGGGGCACAAAGGTGAAGCCGTCCTTGCAGTAAGGGGCGTTTGCCACCGTGTCGCTGATGAGGCGGATACTGCTGCATTCCCGCAGAGCAATCAGGGTGTTTTCATCAAAGGTGTGGGAGGGAGCGAAGAAGACCTTGGGCTCAATCCCCTGCTGGCGCAGCTTTTCCACCCCGTCGCTTATTTTCTTCTTCTGTTCCTCCAATGGCAGGCCCGCGAATTCTGACCGGGGGTTCACCGGGTTCAGGCCGCCGCTGGCGCTGGCATACACATGGTCATAGCCGTGCAGCGCCAGGCACCAGCCTCTTGCCTGCCAGGTTCTGGCCCTCTCCCAGAAGGCTGCGTCCTCCGGGTATTGGTCCATCATGGGGTCCTTGCAGGCGGGAATGATGCCCACCAGGGGCTTGACGCCATAGGCCGTCAGCAGTTCTTCCATCCGCTGCCAGCGCTGCCGGTCATGCCGGGGGCAGGCGTCGTCCAGCCGCATGATATATTTGCTCATGTTCTCTCACTCTCCTGCCAGAGTTTGTTGTATAGTCCGCTGAGCCGCTGCACGCTCTCACCGATTTCAAAGCCGGCGGCGGCGATCTTCTGGCACACATCCTGCCTTGCGGCCGGTTCCGCCATAGCTCTGGCCCAGACCTCTACGCTGTCAATGGGCAGACGGCGCACCAGGGGGGACAAATCCACGTCATGGGTGATCCGATCCGAGATCAGGCAGGGCAGGCCGGCGGCCTGGGCCTCCACCACGGTGACCGGCAGCCCCTCCCACTTGGAGGGGAAGGCCAGCAAATCCATGGCCTGCATCAGCTCCGCCACGTCGTTACGGTTGCCGGTGAGGATGACGGAAGCCTCAAGGCCCAGCTCGGCAATTTTCTTCTCAATTTCTTCCCGCAGCTCTCCGTCCCCCACCAGCAGCAGCACCGAGTCCGGCTTCTGCTCCTGGAGGCTGGCGAAGCTCTCCAATAGGAAGCCGTGGTTCTTGGCCTCGTGGAAGCGGCCCACATGGCCCACTACCAGCTTATCTTCTATCCCCAGCTGCTGCCGGTATTCCCGGCGGACAGCCTCGTTATAACGAAATTTCTCCACATCCACGGCGTTGGGCAGCAGGAAAAAGCGGTCGCTTTGGCAGGCCTGCTCCCCAAAGAGCCAGGCCCCCGCTTCCCGGGTGCAGCTCATCAGCACATCGGCCTGACGCCGCAGGGGATATTGCAAGCCCAGCTTCACCAGCGCGGAAAAACCGCTGCCGTTGGAGGTGGAGTGGCTGTGGATAATGGTTTTCACGCCGTGCTTTTTCGCCACCGGCAGATACAGGGAGGCGTAGCTGCGCACATGGGAGTGGAGAACCTTATATTCCGGGTGCTCCGTAAAAAACGCGTCCCAGGCCCGGCGCACCTCCCCCACGTTGCCGTGGAAGCCGGGCATAGTGTAAATCCGGCCCCCCAGGTCCCGAACCTCAGCGGCATAGTCGTCCCGGTCCGGGTGATCCAGGACAAAGTCAAACTGAATCTGCTCCCGGTCCATGTGCCGGTACAGGTTCATCACCAGGGCCTGAGAGCCGCCCATCTCCAGGGCGCCGATCATATGGAGAATGCGAATCATTCCTCAAGCTCCTTCATGTACCGGGCGATGACAATTTCCCGGTCAAATTCCCGAACCACCTTGTCGCGGCCCCGCAGGCCCATCTGCCGCTTCTCCTCATAGCTGAGGCACAGGAAGCGCTGCACCTTATCAATCAGGTCCTGGGCATTCCCCTTCTCAAAGAGGTAGCCGGTGACGCCGTCCTCCACCACATCCACGGAGCCGTTGATGTTGGAAGCGATACAGGCCCGGCCGGTAGCCGCGGCCTCCAGCAGCACATTGGGCACGCCCTCGCCCCCCAGGGAGGGCAGAATCAGGCAGTGGCATTTCCGCAGCAGGGGCTTCATATCATCCTGAAAGCCCAGGTATTTCACCACGCCCAGGGCCTCATAATCGGCAATGCGCTTTTGATACTTTTCTTCCTCCACGAAGCCGGCAATATAGAAGCAGGTGTTGGGCAGCAGCTCCCGGATGACCCGGGCGCACTCCAGATACTCGTCCACGCCCTTCACCGCCATGGCCCGGCCGGCAAAGAGGAAGCGAATCTCCCCGGTGTCCGGCAGTTCGGCCAGACTGTTCTCCTGCAAATTCACCCCGGAACCGGGCAGCAGCGCCCAGTTGTCCTTCACCATGTCGTGGCGGACGAAATAGTCCTTATCCCCGGTGTTCTGAAAAAACACCTTGTAGCACTTGCGGATGGAGGCCTTATACAGCAGCCGAACCAGCTTGCTGAGCACAGACTCCTTCAAAAAGGTGGCCCCGGTGCCGGTGATGTTGCAGACCTGCCTGAGGCCCAGGGCGTTGGAGGCCATGGTGCCGTAGATGTTGGGCTTGATGGTGTAGCTGAAGATGATGTCCGGCTTCAGCTCCTTCATCATCTTTTTGTACTGCCCCACCAGCTTCAGATCCTCCGCCGGGTTCATGCCCCGGCGAGACATGGGGGTGTCAATCATGGTGCAGCCCAGGTCTTCAAAATAACGGTTCCGCTCATCATGGGGGGAGGAGATATATACCCGGTGCCCCGCGGCGCAAAGCCGGGCCACCAGCTCCCGGCGGAAGGCGTAGATGGTGATGTAATGATTGGAAAGGATAAGAATTTTTTTCGGCATATCAGGCCTTCCTCTGTTCCATGAATTCCTTCACTTCCCGCTCCAGCCCCTCATTGAAGCTGGCGGGCACATAGCCAAAGTCCCGGGTGGCCGGCTCGTGGGAAAACACTCTGTCCTCCCCCAGGCGCAGCACCTTTTCCACCAGGTCCACCTTGCCGCCGCTAAGCAGCTTCACCGTCTTGGCGCCGAAGACTCCCAACCACATGGGAGCACTGATGAAATGCACCTTCTTGCCCATGTATTGGCCGATCAGCTCCAGCAGCTCATGGATGCTCAGCTCCCGCTCGCCGCTGATGTTATAGCTCAGCTCCGGCAGCTTTTCCACCATGGCGGCCTTGTAATAGGCCTGGCCCAGGTCCCGGGCGTTCACCGGCTGAATCAGGCCCTGGCCGTGGTCAATCTCCGGCATGACGGGGAACTTGGCCACCATCTTAATGAACTTGGAGATGTTGTGATCCCGCATATCGCCGAAGATCATGGTGGGGCGCAGGATGGTGATGTTCATACCCGCGTCCAGATACTTCTGCATCTCCCCTTCAATCTCCTTATATTCATCGGAAGCCATCTTGTGCTTGGAGTAGATGCCGGTGGTATGCACCAGGATGATGTGCTTCACGCTGTCCACCCGGGAGATAGCCTCCAGCAGCTTCAACGTGCGCCAGATGCCGGCGATGTGGATCACCGTCTCCGCCCCGTCCACAAAACGGGTCAAATCCTCCACGCTCTCAATATCGCCGGGGAAAATCTCGATATCCAGGCCGGACTCCGTCAGCCGCTGGGTCCTGGTGCTCTGACGCACCAGGCAGCGGATTTTTCCCTCGTACCTGTTATCCACAAACTGCTGCAAAAGAAAGCCGCCGGAATGGCCGGTAAGGCCGGTAATTGCAATCATGACTTACGCTCCTTCTTCATTTCCTTGGGGCCGCCTTCCACCACGCCGCTGCCCCGCAGCACGTTTTTGACGGTCATCCAGAAAATTTTCATATCCATCCCAAAGCTGATGTTTTGGGCATACTCCCCGTCCAGCCGGGCCTTTTCCTCGATCTCCAGCTCATCCCGGCCATTGACCTGGGCCCAGCCGGTGAGACCGGGGGTAATGTCATTGGCGCCGTATTTGTCCCGCTGGGCAATCAGGTCATACTGATTCCACAGGGCGGGGCGGGGGCCGATGATGCTCATCTTCCCGGTGAAAATCTGGGCGATCTGGGGCAGCTCGTCCAGGCTGGTCTTGCGCAGGAAGCGGCCGGTTTTGGTAATCCACCGCTGAGGGTCGTTCAGCAGATGGGTGGGCATATCGTGGGGCGTGTCCTGCCGCATGGAGCGGAACTTCACAATGTTGAAATAGGTCTTATGAATCCCTACCCGCTTCTGCCGGAAGAACACCGGGCCCGGGTCCTCCGCTTTGATGGCGATGCTGATAATCAAAAACAGGGGGCTCAGCACGATCAGCCCCAGGCCGGAAAGCAGCAGGTCCAAAGCCCGCTTACCAAAACGCTTGTACATATCCCTTTATCTCTCTTTCTTATCGTATACCGCCCCGGCGGGCACCCGCAGCTTTGCCGGCACCACGCTGCCCCGGGTCACGGTGCAGGCGCAGCCCACATGGGAGTCGGCATGGATGACGCACTCCCGGTCCAGCACGCAGCCGGCGGAGAGAATCACATTGTCCTCCACGGTCACGTCGTTTGCGATGATGACCTTGGCCTCCACCACCACGCCGCTGCCCAGCTTCACATTGCTTTTGGAGATGGTGGCCGAGGGGTGGATCAGCCGGGGGATGGCGTAGCCCGCAGAGAGCAGCTTGTCAAAATACGCCCGCCGCAGCTCCGAATCGCCAAAGCTGGGGATGGCCGCCGGAAAGGCATAGCGCAGTTTCTTATAGTCCGACAGAGGGCCGATGGCCAGCTTGTTGTTGGGATCGTCGTCCAGAAAGGCGATCTCGGAGAAGATGCCCAAAGCCTCCGCGATTTCCCGCACCACCGGGCCCTGACTGCCCGCCCCCAGAATCAGCAGGTTCATCCGGGCCGTGCCCTCACTGGCGGACAGGGGAATCTGCCGCTCCGGGCTGTATTTCTCCAGCACCGCCACGCTCTCCGGCCGGGGGACGAAGTATTCCCCAAAGCGCTTGAGAATCACATTGGGCTGCCGGATGCCCACATAAAAGCACAGGGTGTAAAGGTCCATGCCCGACTGGATGCACCGCCGGATAAAGGTGTTGCGCAGGTCCATGGCCGACAGGGTGGCCGCCACGCCCCGCCGCTTGTTCACGGCGCTGAGCACGTTCTGCATCATGTAAAAGGCCGGCAGCTCCCGGCTCCCGGTCATGATGAAGCAGTCCCCTTCCGGGTAAAGCCCCGCCCAGCGCAGCAGGAAGCGGCGCACATGGGGCGGCATGGGCAGGCGGCGGGGCAGCTCCGCGGCGGTGAGGGCAAGGCCGCTGCCGGTTTTTACCGCCATTTGACGAATCTCCACCGCGCCTTCCGTCAGGTCGATCTCCCCCCAGCGCAGAGCGCAGACCTCCGACAGCATGAGACCCATGTGCAGGCAGAGGTAAGCCCCCACCTTCCGCGGCTCCACGCTGCCGGTCAGCTCCTGTTCAATTAACTGGCATTGGTTCTCAGTTAACATAACATTTCCTCGTTGAGCGCTTTTCTTTTCGCGCTTTTTTACCTCGTACAATATAGCATAATTCAACCGCTTTTGCAACTGTTTTTCCGATAAGAAGCCAGATTTTCCCGGTTAATTTTATTGTTTTGTATTATATAACAGTTTATTTCTATTCGAAATTGAATTTTTATAACAAAAATCCAGAGCCGGTCTGAAATCAGACCAGCTCTGGAAATACAGAAGCTTATTCTTTCTTTTTCAGTTGCCGCTTTTCCCAGGCGCGGCGCTGGTGGACACGGACGGCTTCCGCCACATTCTCTTTGGCCTTGGGCAGCAGATCCTCCTCAAGCTTGGTCTTGCCCATAATGACCAGCCGCACCGCCCAGATCACCAGCAGCACCAGGGGCAGCACCGCCGTCACCATGGCGCACAGCAGCAGCACCAGGCACCAGTCCTCAATGCTCCGGGCGGCATTCTCCCAATAGGGCAGGATGACGCCATGGGTCTGCATGGAGCGCTGGCCAAAGCTCTTTGTCAGCTTAAAGATCGTCTCATAGTTGTAGCGGCCGGTGTTGTCCACCAGCAGCCCGCCGCCGATGGGGAACTTCTCCTTGGTAAAGTTCAGGGCGAAGTTCTTCACTGGGTTTGCCATGACCACCTCATAGCAGTTGATGCCCACAGGGCTGCCGCCGGCGGAGGCGGTTCCCTCCCCGGCACTATCCGAGAGCAGGGCACTGTAGCCCTCGTAGCTCATGTAAATGCCCATGCCGGAAGTATAGGCTTCCTTACTGGCAAAGTCCTGCTCCCGCTCGATCACCCCGGCCACCACGAAGGGCTGGCCGTTGATCTTGAACTCCATGCCGCTCAGCTCCGTACCGCCGAAGAGCAGCCAGGCCACATCCTCATCCAGCAGCACCCGATCCTTCATCAGGTCGTCGGGGCGGATGTAATTGCCGCTGAGCAGCCGGATGGGGTGGAAGGCAAAGTAATTCCCGCCCACGGCGGTGACGCTGACCTCGCCCTTGCCCTGGGCGCTGGACACGTTCACCGTGCCGAAGCTGCACCAGGCGTCGCAGAAAAGCTGGGAATCGGTGCCGATGTCCAGGGCCGCCTCATGGAACTTGTCCATCATGGCCTTGCGGAAGGTGTAGACCTGCTCCAGGCTCAGCTTTTCGTCCACGGCCATGAAGCAGCTGAGCTGGCGAAACTCCGTCTCGCTCTCCCCCTGCCAGCGCTCCGCCTGCCGCTGGCTGTCCAGCAGCTGGGCCAGGTGGCCGTAGACCAGCAGGCAAACCACGCACAGCAGGGCAAGCCCCGCCGCCGCAAGGGGCAGGGCATAGCGTTTCAGCCGTGCTTTCATCCGTTGCTCTCCGCCATGCGCACCTGGTCGCCGCTCTTCACCGGGGAGCTGCTGGTGGTGATCACATAGTCGCCATAGCCCAGGTCGGCCACCACGGCGGAATTGTTGTCGTCAGAGGCCAGCACCTCCACGCTGACCCGCTTGGCAAGATAGCGGTTGCCCAGGGGGGAGGACTTGGCCTGGATGGCCAGGACAAACTTGCCGTTGTTGTCGCTGCGGATGGCGCTGTTGGGGATGATCACGTCGTAATTGGCGCTCTTCTGGCCCACGGAAATGGTCAGCTCCGAGCCGGAGGTCACATCGCCGCTCAGGTCGAAGGTCAGTTCCTTGTTGGTCTGGGGGTTCTTGGGGTCGGTGCGGATGGTGGTCAGGGTGGCCACGATCTCCTTGCCCCAGTAGTAGTTGCTGACGGTGGCGGTGTCCCCCACCCGCAGGCGCTGGGCCTGGTCGTTGGTAACGGAGAAGGACAGGGTATGGCCCATGTCCGGCACCTCAATGGTGCAGACCACCGTGTCCTTGGTGACGGTGTCCCCGGCGCTGCAGCCGATGGCGGTGACGGTGCCGTTGACGTTGGCCACAATCTGATCCCCCGCGTCGCCGGACAGCTCCTTCACCTTCTCCTGGGCCAGCTTGATTTTCTCTGCCATCTGCTGCAGATCGATGGAGGCGGAGGCCAGGGTCTTGTCGTTGCTGGATTGGGTGTAGCTCAGGTTCGCCAGTGCGTCGTTATAGGCGTCCTCGGCCGCGGCCAGGGCCGCTTCCGCCGTATCCAGGGCTTCTCTGTAGGGGACAAGCTCGTAATAGATGGACTCATTGTATTTCTGCAAGGCATCGTACTTGGCCTTGGCTGTGTCATAGACATTCTGGGCATTGGTCAGCGTGGCCGTATTGGCCGTCACAAAATCACTCAGTGCCCTCTGGGCATCGGCAAGATAGGCTTGGGCTGTAGCCAAATCCATGTTCTCAATATCCAGTGTCCCAGAAGGGTCATAAGCGGAGAGCGTAACATATGCGCCCTGGGCTTTCCCCACGAGAAGGTCCACATGACCGGCCGAAATATTCACCGCAGGGACAACGCCTCCGGCTTCTGTGCCAGAGTCATCGGTCGTCACGCTTTCTGTATCCGGCGAGGACGTGGGTTCCGGAATGGGTGAGGGACTAAATTGCGCCAGTTTTTGATTGACTACCTCCTGCCAAAAAACCACCTTTTCTGACAAGTCAAGGTATCGATCATCATAACTTCTCTGAACAGATATCAGGTTGTCATAGGCCTTCTGCATGTCCCCCCTGGCCTTTTCCAGTTCCTGCAGGTCAGACTTATCCTTGATGCTTTCAGCCATAGCGTCATAGGTTTTCTTTGCGTCATCATAGGTCTTTTCCGCCGCATCCAGGTTGCGCTCCGCCGTCTGCACCGCGCGATACTCCGCGGTGTTATTGAAGGTGGGCATGTTGATGGCCGACTTCTGGTAGGCATACTGCAAATCCCGCAGGTTCTCCTTGGCGGCTTCCAGCTCCGCGCTGTCACCGGCGCCCAGGACGAACAGGGGGTCCCCGGTCTTGACCTCCTGGCCCACCTTCACCATGACGGAGCGGATTTCCCGGGTCTGGGTGGCCTTCACGTCATGGCTGCCGTTGGCCTTGACGGTGCCGCTGCCCCGGACCTTGGCCACGATGGAGCCGTCGGTGACGGCGGCGGTGGCCACTTCGGGCAGGGTACGGTTCATGATGGTGTTGGAAAAGAAGGTCAGCACCAGCAGCACCGCCAGAAACACGATGGCGGCGTTCTTGACCCATTCTCTGTTTTTCGGTTTGAATTCCATATCGTAAACCTCGCTGTATGACCCGGTCAGCCCTTGACGCTGCCGGAATTTGCTATGCCCTCCACCAGATATTCCTCACCGTGGAGGAACAGCAGCAGGGACGGTATCATATACACGGTGGCCATGGCGAAGGCCAGGCCGATCTCTCCGCTGTTGATGTTGGAGAGAAAGACGGAAAGGGGTTGACTGTCCGCGTCCTGCAGGAGGATCAGCGGCTGCTCCACCATGTTCCAGTAGTCAATGAACACCAGGATGGCGATGGAGTACAGGGCCGAGCGGCACTGGGGCAGACAGATTTTCGTGAAGATCTGCCACTCCCCCGCCCCGTCCACCTTGGCCGCCTCGATCAGGGAATAGGGAATGCGGCGCATGAACTTGGTCAGCAGGAACACGGAGAAGGGGGCGAAGATGCCCGGCAGGATGATGGCCCAGGGCTTGTTGAGAATGCCCAGCCAGTCGCTGACCAGGTAGTTTGGCACCAGAGTCACCTGATAGGGCATCAGCATCAAAATCACATAAAAGAAGAAAATGCCGCTTCTGATTTTCCCCCGCCAGCGGGTGAAGCTGTAGGCCGCCACGGCGGCCACCGCCACCTGGAAGATCACGATGGGCACCACCAGGAAGATGCTGTTCCACAGCTTCAGCAGATACTCCGGGGATTTGATCAGCCCGGTCACATACTGGGAGAGGGTGACCTTATCCGGGATAAACTTCAGATTCACTGTTTTGGACACATAGCCGCCGGTGGTGGTGGAAAAGATCATGCCGTAGTTGGCGTTGATCTCCGACTCGGACATGAAGGAGTTGGTAATGGTCAGCACCGTGGGCAGCAGGAACAGGATGGCGAAAACGGCGCAGAGCAGGAACATGGCCCCCCGGCCGAAATAGCGTTTCTTTTTCATCCCTCCACGTCCTTTCCGAACCAGTCCTCCGCGATGAACAGCAGGGCGATCAGCACTACCATCACCAGGGCCATCACCACCGCCGCGGCGGACAGCTTCTGATAATCCAGGGAGCGGAAGGTGTTGTTCATGAAGTGCTGCAGCATATACAGCTTTTCATAAGGGTAGTCCCCAGTGAGCAGGTACACCTCCCGGAAAACCTTGAAGGAGTTAATCAGGGACAGGATGGTGACGAAAAGCACCGTGGGCGACAGGTAGCGCAGCTTGATGTTGAAGAACTTATAGGTCTCGCTGGCGCCCTCCACATCCGCCACCTCCAGCAGTTCCTTGGGGATGTTGGCCAGGCCCGCCATGAACAGGATCATGTTATAGCCCAGATTCTTCCACAGGAACAGGATGATGACCACGATCTGGCAGTAGTCCGACTGGAGCCAGTCGATCTTATCCGCGCCGAAGAGCATCAGAAACTCATTGATGGTGCCGTTATAGTTGAACAGCACCTGCCAGATCAGCACCACCGAAGCCACCGGCACCATCATGGGGCTGAGGAAGAAGGTGCGGAACTGGCTTTTCAGCGGGATGCGGCATTCCAGCATCAGCGCCAGCCCCATGGCCAGCACCACCGCCAGCGGCACCGCCACTGCCGAGAAGCTGAGGGTGTTCTTCGCCGCCATGAGGAAGGCGGAGTTATCGAACAGCTTTATGAAATTTTGCAAAAACACAAAGTTCTTCGACCCAACCCCGTCGATCAGCGAGTAGTACACCACCACGCCGAAGGGCACGATGAAGAATACGCCCACCCCCAAAAGGCTGGGCGAGAGGAAGCAGAGACTTTTCAGCAGGTCAATGGTTCTCTCTTTCAGGTTCAGTTTCCGTTTTTTCATTTGTTACGCCGTTTCATTGTCAATGGTTTTATTATGTACGCCAGGAAGGATAATACCACATCTTGTGTGTCAGTTCAACCGAAGTCAACAATCTAAAGGAAAAATTAAGAAATTGAGGGAACGGCTGTAAGAGGACGGAGCCAACCGTGTTGGCTCCGTCCGGGTGCCGTCTATGACCTTACCGTTGTTCGTTGACGAAGATGTTGGCCTTGCTCTGGATCAGCTTTGCCACTTCCTCGGCGCTCTTCTGGCCCTGGAAGAAGGCGGCGGCCTGCTCGTTGACGATGTCAAAGATGGAGCTGTCGTAATTGGCCTTCTTGTCGGTGCTGGCGATCAACTCACGGAGCTGGTCGATCTGCTCCGGCTCGATGGCATAGACCTCCTCGCTCTCGCCGGTGGCCTCATTCCAGCGGCCGTAGCGGGCGATGGGGATCTTGTTGCCCTCCTCGTCCAGGATCTCGTTGCCGTCCTCATCCTTCTGGTACTGGACGGTCATGGCCTCCTGGGCCTTCTCGTCAAAGATGTCCTTGCGGCTGGCCAGGCTCCAGACGCTTTGTTCCTGGTAGTCCTTGGTCATGAAGATGCGCAGGAAATCCCACACCACATCCTTGTACTGGCTCTTGCTGCTCATGGCAAAGCCGTTGCCTTCAATGCCCAGCATATTGCCGGTGCCGCTGGCAGTGGGGTAGCCGATAAAGGTGACGTTGCCGCCGAAGGACTCGATATACTGGTTATAGAACAGGTCCTCAATCTGGTAGACGGAGGTCTGCACCAGCATCTGCTTGCCCTGGGCGATGCGGCTGGTGGTGCTCTCCTCGTTGGAGTAGTCGTAGTTTTCCCAGTCAAAGGTCTCGGGGAAGCGGGCGGCGAAGTTCAGCAGGTCCACAAACTGCTGGCTGTCAAAGCGGCACTCCCCGGTGCCCCAGTTGACAAACTCATCCATGTCCAGGGCCAGGCAGTTCTGGAGGATGCTGTCCCGGGTGACATACTGGTCAAAGGGCTGGCAGCCCTCCGGCATGGAAGCCAGGGCGGCGTCAAACTCCTCATAGGTCCAGCCCGGGGTGTCCCCCACCACGGAGCTGGCGCCCATGACAGCGTTGATATAGAAGCCCGGAACCGTGGTGCAGAGCTTGCCGTCCACCTCCATGGCGCCCAGAACATTGGCAAAGAAGTCGTCCCGGTTCAGCTCCGGGTCGGCGTCGATATAGGGGTAAAGGTCCTCGATGATGCCCTTGGAGGCCAACTGTACATAGTTGAGGCTGTTGATGTCAATGATATCGGGCACATTGCCGGCCATGATCTCGGTGTTGAACTTGGTAAGGCCGGGGTTTGTATCCACAGTCTTGCCCTCGGTGCTGGCCTCCGCTACCATATTGTATTCGGAGTAATCCTTTACCTCGATGCGGTACTTGTCATTGGCCCGGTTGAACTTGACCACCTGATCCTGCACATTGTAGTCCAGATACAGGCAGCCCATGGTGATGGTCTCCTTGTGGGGCACGGACTCATAGGGCACCTGCTTGACGGTGACCAGGTCCATGCTGGTCTTGTAGGTCTTGCGATCCCATTCGGTGATCACGCCCACAATGCTGCCGTCACTGCGGACGGAGACCCCGTTCAGATTGTTGCTGTTCACATCGCAGTTGATCCAGTTGAACAGCTTCTCCGGGGTTCCCTCCTCCAGCTTCAGACCGTAGAAGTTGCTGCCGTTGGTATAATACAGGTCGTAGCCGTTGCTGCCGGGAATGGCGTCATAGAGGCTGGTCGTAATGGGGTAGCGCTTGTCGCTGAGCTTTTTGTTGGCAGCATCCAGCAGTACCAGCTCCTGCCCCTGCTCGCCGTAAACGCTGACACCCAGCTGGTTGTCAGCCAGCTGCACCAGGCAGTCAAAGTAGTCGCTGGACTCGATCCTGTAGCTCACAGTGCCGTCGGGAGCGATGGCCCAGATCTGGGTGCCGTTGCAAAGGGTGACCACGTTGCCTTCCGTATCCACATACATGCGGTAGGCGTCCAGATACATATCCTGATCCATCTGGATCTGGGCACGGCTGATCTCGGTGCCATCCTTCTCCATCCAGCGGATATAATACTCCTGCTTGTACTGGTTATAGTTCCAGTAGTCGTTGTCGTTCTGGGTCATCCCCTCCGGGGCCTCGCTCCAGGAGGTGTAGATGTTTTCGATGGAAACCAGCCTGCCATCGTTTGTCACAGTAAAGCCGTTGATGTCACAGCCGGAATAGAAGTCCTTCAGCTCCTGGTCATTGGCCGGCGGCTCCACGCGCTGATAGTTGGGCAGCTTCTCCGCCTTACCGCTGAAATCCACAAAATAGATAAAGCTGCCGTAAACGTCGTACTGCCCCTCATACTCGGGGGTGACGCCCTCGGGGATCTCGCTGCCGATCTTCTCCCAGGAGATGGCGTAGAAGCCGTCATCGGTATAGGCCCGGGGAGAGTAGCTGTTTTCCTGATCCTTCAGGATGGTCTTATACTCTGACACATAGGCAAACTCCGGGTGCTGCTCCTGATCGGGCTTGCCGGGGTTGCCGCTGTCGCCGCCGCTCTTGCCGCAGGCGGCCAGGCCCAGGGCCATCACCGCCACCAGAAGCAGGGCCAGAATTCGTCTCGCTCTGTTTTTCATGTTTGTCCTCCTTGATATGTGAAAATAAACTGGCAACATTTTTCCCCCGCCGGTGCAGGGTTACATAATTATAGCACACATTTTCCTTATCATCTCTTAAACTTTCTTAAACAATGGAAAAGCTTGTTGTACGGCGGGAAAAATGTGTTACAATTGGTAGTACAATCAAACTGAGGTGATCCTATGAACAGCTTACCCCATGTCCTCGTAGTAGATGACGACGCAGACATCAGAAATGTTCTGCAAATTTTATTAAAAGATAAATATTTTGTGGCGGAGGCCGGTGACGGCGCCGGGGCCATCGCCCATGTGGCCGCTCACCCGGAGACGGACCTGATTATTCTGGACGTGATGATGCCGGGGCTGGACGGCTTCGCCACCTGCCAGCGGCTGCGGGAGCTGACCAAGGCCCCCATCCTTTTTCTGACGGCCAAGTCCGCCGAGAAGGACATGCTCTCGGCCTACGGCAGCGGCGGGGACGATTTTCTCTCCAAGCCCTTCTCCCATGGGGAGCTGCTGGCCAAGGTCAATTCCCTGCTGCGGCGCTACCGGGAGTACCGGGGCAAGGACGAGGGCGGCCTGTCCATCGGCGACCTGGATGTGGATTTTACCAACCACAGTGTAAGATGCATGGGCAATCCTGTGGCCCTGACGGACACGGAGTACGCCATTCTGGAGCATCTTTTGAAGAACCGGGGCAAAACCGTCACCGCCGCGGAGCTGTACGAGGCGGTGTGGGGGGAGAAGTTTCTCTCCGGCTCCGGCAACACCGTGATGGTCCATGTGCTGAATCTGCGCCGGAAGGTGGAGGCGGAGCCCTCCAGTCCCAAGCTGATCCGCACCGTGTGGGGAAAGGGATATCAGATTGACTAAGGTTCTGTCAAAACTCCCCCGCTCTCTCAACGCCAGAATGCTGTATGTGTCCCTGCTGGGGGTGCTGCTGGGCGCCGTGCTGTACTTTTCCATAATCGCTCTGGGTCAGGTGATGATCGACAAGGTCTATATGCGTGAGGAGAACGTGGCCCAGCGCAAGGCGGAAATCTATTCCCGCCTCAGCAGCTATGTGACCCGGAATGAAATTTCCGGCAAGGACACCGCCGCCCTGGCCCAATGGACGGCGGAAAACGACTATGTGACCATCCTGCTCTATGACAGCGGCAGCCACCACCGCAGCTTTTCCGGCGGCAAGGCCATGGGTGCCGACAGCAGGATTCCCTATGATTCCGCCAAGTATGGCCGGCTCTATCCCCTTCGCTTTTCGGACGGGGTGTATCTCATTGCCATTGTGGACAATTCTCAGGTGCGGGAAAGCCTGCTGGTGAACGCGGCGGCGGTGGCGGTGGCAGGCGGCGGGTTCATTCTGCTTCTGCTGCTCTACATGAACCGGCTGACCCGGCGGATCATCGCGCTGTCCAAAGCGGCGGAGGAGCTGGGCGCCGGCAAGCTGGAAGAGAGCATCAGCGCCCAGGGTCACGATGAACTCAGTACCCTGGCCCGCTCCATGGAGGAGATGCGCCTTTCCCTGCTCCAGCAGATGGGCAGCGAGAGCCGGGCCTGGCAGGCCAACAGCGAGCTTTTGACCGCCATCTCCCACGATATCCGCACCCCCATGACCTCCATGATCGGCTACCTGGGGTTGCTGAATGACAGCGATTTTTCGGATGTCGAACGCTGCCGCCAGTTCAGCCGCTCCGCCTACAGCAAGGCTATGGATTTGAAGGACCTGACGGACGAGCTGTTCAAATACTTTCTGGTGTTCGGCAGTGCGGAGCTGGAGCTGGACATGGAGCGCTATGACGGCCGTCTGCTGCTGGAGCAGCTGGTCAGTGAGGCGGCCTTCACCCTGACGGAAGCCGGCTTCCGGGTGCAGCGGATGGAGTTTGAGGGGGAGTGCAGCATACTGGCCGACCCCCTGTATCTGAAGCGGGTCATGGACAACCTGGTGTCCAACGTGATGAAGTACGGCGATAAAACCAGGAGGGTGGTGATGCTCAGCGAGCTTCAAAACGGCCTGCTGAGCCTGTGTATCTCCAACAGCATCACCCGCTCCCTGGACCGGGTGGAGAGCACCAAAATCGGCCTGCGCACCTGCAAGCGCATCATGGAGCAGATGCGCGGCAGCTTCTCCACCGAGACGGACGGGGAACACTTCGCCGCCGAGCTGCGCATCCCGGCAGAAATAAAAAACGAAGCGACAGAATAATCTGTCGCTTCATTTTTATGCTTTCAGGCGTTCTGCCTGTTCCCGTTCCAGCCGTCGGAACATTCTGAAGAGCACCACCACCGCGGCAACGGACAGAATCAACTCCGCCGCGAATTGGGCATAGGCCAGGCCCACCATGGGGAAGAGCCGGTTGAGGATGAACAGGGCCGGGATCTCCAGCACGATCTTGCGCAGGATGGCAAAGACCAGGGCCTTGCGCCCCATGCCGCAGGCCTGGAACACCCCAACGCCGGTGAAATCCACGGCAAAGAAGGGCAGGGCCAGGCTCAGCCCGCGGAGGAAGCTGCCGCCCAGGGCCACCACCGTCTCATTTCGGATGAACAGGGCCACCAGCTCCCGGTTAAAGGTGAACACCAGGGCTGTTGCCACCACCAGAAAGCCCAGACTCAGCTTGCAGGTAAAGAGCAGGGCCTCCTTCATGCGCTTCACGTTGCCGCTGGCATAGTTATAGCCGATGAGGGGCATGATGCCGTTGCCGATGCCCATGGCCGCGTACATGGGCACCATCTGGATTTTGCTGGCGATGCCCATCCCCGCCACGGCGTCGGAGCCGAAGGCGGCGGTAAAGTTGTTGAGGATGGTCATGCCGGTGACGTTCAGCAGGTTCTGCACCGCGGCGGGGATGCCCACCGCGCAGACCCCCAGGGCCACCGCCTTGCCGCAGAGGGCCAGATCGGGCCGCAGGGACACATAGCTCTTGCCCCGCTTCACAAGCACATAGCCCAGGAAATACAGGCAGGCGAACACATTGGCAATAAAGGTGGCGCAGCCGGCGCCGGCGGCCCCCATATTGAAGCCCCAGGGCATGATGAAAATGGGGTCCAGCAGGATGTTGAGGAAGCAGCCGCTCATGGTGCCGATGCTGCCATGGACGGCGGCCCCCTCCGCCCGCACCAGATAGCCCATCACCACGTTCAGGATGGCCGGGGCCGCGCCGCAGCTGACGGTCCAGAAAAGATAATTTTTTGTGGCCGCCCAGGTAATCTCGTCCGCGCCCAGAATGGTCAGGAAGCTGCCGCTGAAAAGGCTGTAGCCCAGGGAGAAGACCACGCCGCAGACAAGAGCGCAGTATACGCCGAAGGCGGCGCTGCGGCGGACAGCGTCATAGTCCCGGCTGCCCAGGGACCTGCTCATCATGCTGGAGGAGCCCACGCCGAACAGATTGGTCACCGCGTTGAAGGCCAGCAGCAGCGGGGCCGCCAGGGTGACGGCGGCGTTCTGCACCGGGTCGTTGAGGTAGCCCACAAAATAGGTGTCCGCCAGGTTGTAAAGGATCATCACCAGGCAGCCCAGGATGGTGGGGATGGAAAGCTGGGCCACCGCCTTGGGAACCGGCATCTGCTCAAAAAGATATTGCTTGTTTTTGTCGTTCATTGTTTCACCTGGATATCAAATATGTAATAAACATACCCGCTGCTTTTCGCAGCGGGTATGTTTATTTGTCTTACCGCTCAGTGGCAGCAGCCGCCGCTTTCCTCGCCGTCGTCATGACAGCCGCAGCCGCAGTCGCCGCCCTCGTCGTGGTGGCAGCCGCCGCCGCAGCCGCCGCAGCCACCGCCGCAGGCGCCGGCGCCGGGGTCAAGGGGCAGCTGGCCGGTGACCAGCATGTCCGCCGCCGTGTCCGCATGGCCGCAGTAGCCGGCCACCGGCACGATGCCGTAGCTCAGCAGCAGGGCCTTGGCCTCGCCGCCCATGTTGCCGCAGAGCACCGCGTCCACCTGCTGCTCACGCATCAGGTCCGCCATGGCCTTGTGGCCATGCCGGTCGGCGCAGTCCACCAGGGTCTTGGTGCAGTCGTCAACCACATCGCCGTATTCATAAATGGCAAAGCACTCGCAATGGCCGAAATGCTCAAAAATCTCTCCGTCCTTATAAGCAACCGCAATCCGCATCAATCAAATCTCCTTTTCGATATAGTCAACAATGGGGGCAATGTGCTCGCCGCTGACGCTCTCCACCTCGCCGGCGTCCACCATGGTGGCCACCACCGGGTCCATGGGCAGGCGGGCATAGTGGGCGATGCCGTATTCCTTGGCGATCTTCTCCACCTTGCTCTCACCGAAGATGGCGTGCTCCTTGCCGCAGTCGGGGCACTTGAAGTAGCTCATGTTCTCCACGATGCCCAGCACGGGAATGTCCATCATGTTGGCCATGTTCACTGCCTTGGCCACAATCATTCCCACCAGGTCCTGGGGGGAAGTGACGATGATGATGCCGTCCACCGGCAGGGACTGAAACACCGTCAGGGGCACATCGCCGGTGCCGGGAGGCATATCCACAAACATATAGTCCACGTCGGTCCAGAGAACATCCGTCCAGAACTGGGTGACGGCCCCGGCGATCACCGGGCCGCGCCAGACCACAGGCTCCGTCTCATTCTCCAGGATCAGGTTGATGGACATGATCTGCAGGCCGGTGTGGGTGCTGACGGGGATGATATACTCCTCGGTGCCGGTGGCGTGCTCATGGATGCCGAAGGACTTGGGGATGGAGGGGCCGGTGATATCCGCGTCCAGAATGGCGCAGTTGTGGCCCCGGCGCTGCATTTCGGAGGCCATCAGGCTGGTGACCAGGGACTTGCCCACACCGCCCTTGCCGCTGACAACGGCGATGACCTTCTTCACGCTGGACTCCGGGTTCAATGGCTTGCGGAAGCTCTCTGCGCTTCTTTCGGCGCAATTTTCGCCGCAGGTGGAACAATCATGGGTGCACTCGCTCATTATTCGATCTCTCTGCCTTTCCTTTCATTTTGCCAAAACGCTGTGTTTATTATTTCCGATGGCACTATTATATACAAAATACAAAAATAGTCAAATCAACATTTGTTTACGAGGCGCCGCTCTTTCGCAGTGCCCGCGTAAGATACATGGCGGCAAAGCCGGTGAAGCAGCCGGTGATCACCCCGGAAGCCGCCAGGATGGGCGCATAGGCAAAGACGCCCGGGGTCTGCACGATCAGCACGCAGGCCAGCAGCTGCCCCGCGTTGTGGGCCACCCCCGCCAGGGCGCTGACGATCCACAGCTGGTTTTCCTGGAAGTGCTTCACCGTCAGGCACATGACCAAATAGGCCAGAAAGCCGCCGGCCGCGCTGTAGAGCAGTGATGCCGGGCTGCCGGCAAAGACGGCGCCCATCAGGATACGCACCGCCAGAATGGCCCCCGCTTCCTTCCGGCCCAGAATCAGCATGGCCGTAAGGGTCACCACATTGGCAAGGCCCAGCTTCACCCCGGGGATGGGGGCAATGGGGGGCAGCTGACTTTCAATCATGAAGATGGTCAGGGCGATGGCCACAAAAAGAGCCATCAGGGCCAGCTTTCTGGTTTTAGCCATCGATCCCGCTCCCCTCGATCTTCACTACCAGCCGGTGGGGCATACAAATGATGGGCACCCCGCCCCGGTCAATGGCCCCCTGGGCCACACAGATGCCGTCCGGGCAGTCCGCCTGGGTAACGGCGATGCGCCCCGGTTCCACATGAACGGTGTTATGGCCGTATTTGGTGTCGATCTCAATATCATAGCTCTCTGTGACCCGGGAAAGGTCAATCCGCTTATACTCCTGCCCGTCCACGGTGATGACGGCAATGGTGCCCCCGCCCAGGCGGGACAGGGCAAAAAAGCCCAGCAGGCCCAGCAGCACCACCGAGAGCAAAACCGCGATCCAGATTTTCGTTTTCTTATCCATGTGCAACAGTTTAGAATAATATCCCCCAGTTGTCAATAAGGCTTCTTGTGTGTTATAATATCGTTTACATTATCAATACCGCAGGGAAAGGAGGCGGGATATGGAAGCTTTGACCAGCTATGCCCTTGCCACGTCCAAATTCCTGCTGATCCTGCTCTCCCTGCTGATTCTCGTCCGCTGCCTGCGCTCCCTGCTCAGCGAGAAGTATGAGTCGGAAATCTGGGGCCACCTCAGCTGCCAGGGGGAGAGCTATCCCCTCACCCACTGGGAAAACCTGATCGGCCGCAGCCTCAGCGCCGATGTGCGCCTGTGCTATCCCGGCATCAGCCGCTCCCACGCGGTGCTCTATCGCAATGACAAGGGCATTTGGAAGATTTGCGACATTTTTTCCAAAAGCGGAGTCTGGGTCAATGGCGTGAAGGTGGGCAGCGGCGGCGGTCAGGTGCGCAACGGGGATGTGATCAATCTGGGCGGCCTGGTACTGCGCTTCCATGACATCACCGCCGCCGACCGGCAGGAGAATGAGGCCGTCCGCACCAGCGCCGGCAGCCGGGTCTCCCCCACGGTGACCCTGCTGGAGTTGACGGGCTTTCAGCTGATGCTGATGTTTCAGCATTCCCTCTCCGCCGGGGAGGACTATGCCCGCGCCATTCTGCTGGCCTTCGTGGCCCTGATCGCCCTGCAATGGTGCTGCTACAGCGCCCTGCGCCTGATGGACCGCAGCGGCTTTGAGGTGGAGACCCTGGCCTTCTACCTCACCAGCCTGGGCATGTCGGTGGCCGCCGCCTCCACGCCGGAGGATATGTATAAACAGATTTTGCTGACCCTGGTGGCCGTGGCGCTGTTTCTGCTGAGCGGCTGGTGGCTGCGGAGCCTGCGGCGCACCATGGCGCTGCGGCTGCCGGTGGCGGCGCTGGCGCTGGCGCTGCTGGCGGTGAATGTGGTTTTCAGCGACGCGGTGCTGGGCGCACGAAACTGGCTGGACTTTGCCGGCTACTCTTTCCAGCCCTCGGAGCTGGTGAAGGCCGCCTATATCTACGTGGGGGCCTCCACCTTGGACAGGCTGTTTCAGCGGCGCAACCTCTATGGCTTCATCGGCTTTTCCGCCGTGTGTGTCATGGCCCTGGCCCTGATTGGGGACTTTGGCACCGCGCTGGTTTTCTTCGTCACCTTCCTGGTGATTTCCTATATGCGCTCCGGCTCCTTCGCCACGGTATTCCTGGCGGTGTCCGGGGCAGGGCTGGCAGGCTTTCTGGCTGTGACCGTGAAGCCCTATATCGCCCAGCGCTTCGCCACCTGGGGCCACGCCTGGGAGGATGTGTACGGCGCCGGCTTCCAGCAGACCCGGGCCATGTCCGCCGCCGCCTCCGGCGGCCTCACCGGCAAGGGGGCAGGCTTCGGCTGGCTGGATGACATTTTCGCCGCCAATACCGACATGGTCTTTGCCGTGGTCTGTGAGGAGCTGGGCCTGATCATCGGCCTGTGCATGGTGGCCGCCATGCTGGTGATGGCCTTCTTCGCCGTGCGCAGCGCGCGGCACGGCCGCTCGGCCTATTATCCCATCGCCGCCTGCGCCGCCATGGCCCTGCTGCTGACCCAGATGGCCCTGAACGTGTTCGGCTCTCTGGATTTGCTGCCCTTCACCGGGGTCACCTTCCCCTTTGTCTCCAAGGGCGGCACCTCCCTCATTTCCTGCTGGCTGCTGATGGCCTTTATCAAGAGCGCGGATAACCGCCGGGGCTCCAGCTTCGCCGTCAGCACCGCCCGGCGCACAGGCCACCGGGAGGAAGAGGAGGAGGAACCCCAGGAGGAGGCGCCGGAGCCGGAGATCGACATTGCCCAGGGCAACCCCTATATTTCCCGGCAGGAGGACTGGTATGAGGAAGATTACTAACCGGGCATTCTCCCTGCTGCTGATCACGGCGCTGGTCATCTGCGGCATGGGGGTGTACCTGATGAACTATATCGACCGAGGGGAGGACTGGGCCAAATACTTTTCCCGGGTAAACTCCGGCTCCAGCGGCGTGCTGATGGATCGGAACGGCCAGGTTCTGGCCGCCTTCGGCAAGGGTGTGGAAAATTTTTCCCAGGACGCCGAGGCCCGGGTGGCCAATTACCATGTGACCGGGGACTACTGGGGCCGCACCGGCGCCGGCATCCTCTCCCGGTATTGGAGCGGGATGCAGGACTTCTCCCTCCTTACCGGCATGACCAAGTCGGAAAACAGCGTCCTGCCCCTGAGCATTGACACCCGGCTCAACAAAGTGATTTACAAGGCCCTCCTGGCCCAGAACCCGGAGGCCAGGGGCATGATGATGCTCTGCAACTATAAGACCGGGGAGATGCTGGGTCTGGTCTCGGTGCCCAGCCTTGACCCGATGGCTGAGAACGCAGCGCCCCCGGAGGGGGCCTATATCAACCGCTGCCTCTCCGCCAGCTTTATCCCCGGCTCCATTTTCAAGCTGATCACCGCCGCCGCGGCCTATGAGCAGATCGGGGACATTGATGAACGCACCTTCTACTGTGACCATAAGTACGACATTGCCGGCGTCACCATCACCTGCACCGGCACCCACTATGAGCAGACCTTTGAGCAGGCCCTCTCCAACTCCTGCAACTGCGCCTTCGCCCAGATCGCCGTGATGCTGGGGCAGGACACCATGGTGGACTATGTGACGCGCTACGGCTTTCTGGACAAGCAGAGCCTCAGCGGCATCAGCACCGTGGCCGGCAGCTATCCCACCGAATTTGTGGGTGACCCGGAGCTGGCCTGGTCCGGCATCGGCCAGTCCACGGACCTGGTCTGCCCCTATGCCATGCTGCGCTTCCTCTGCGCCGTGGCCAACGGCGGCAAGCTGGTGGAGCCCAGCCTGATCCTCACGGAGGAAGCCCCCAAATCCAGCCCTTATATGGAAGCCGCCACTGCAAACCGGCTCAAGCAGATGATGAACTTCAACGTGGTGGATCATTATAACGGGGAGGAGAACTTCCCCGGCCTGCGCCTCTGCGCCAAGACCGGCACCGCCGAGCTGGGCGACGGCAATTCCCACGCCTGGTTTGTGGGCTTTCTGGCGGACGATAAGCACCCCTACGCCTTTGTCACCCTGATTGAGCGGGGCGGCTACGGTCTCAGCACCGCCGGCCCCATTGCCAATGAGGTGCTGCAATGGGCGGTGGAAAATATAGAACCTACCCTCAGTGATAAAGGGTAAAAAAATAAAGGTAGAAAGCAAATGATAGACGTTTCTGTTCGTTCCCTGGTCAAATCCTTTGAGCTGGGGAAAAACATACTGGACGGTCTCTCCTTCACCGTCACCGCCGGGGAGCGGGTGGGCATTCTGGGCCACAACGGCTGCGGCAAGACCACCCTGTTTCGCATCCTGGTGGGGGAGCTGCGCCCGGACGAGGGGGACGTGATGATCGCCCCCTCCAAACGGCTGGGGCTTATTTCCCAGATCCCGGTGTACCCGGAGGGCTGGACCACCGAGCAGGTGCTGAAGGACGCCCACCGGCACCTGTACCGCATTGCGGAGCGGATGGAGGAGCTGAGCCTGGAGATGGAGCGGGATTCCTCCAGGGCCCTGCTGGCGGAGTATGACCGCCTGCAGGAGGACTTCCGCCGCCTGGGCGGCTATGACATGGACACGGATCGCAGCCGGGTGGCCAACGGTCTGGACATCTCCCCCGCCATGCTGCACCAGAGCTTTGACAGTCTCTCCGGCGGGGAAAAGACCCGGGTGAACCTGGCCCGCCTGATTCTGGAGGACACGGACATTCTCCTGCTGGACGAGCCCACCAACCACCTGGACCTGCACGCCACGGAGTGGCTGGAGGACTACCTGCTGGGCTTCAAGGGCACCGTGCTGGTCATCAGCCATGACCGCTACTTTCTGGACCGGGTGGTGCAGCGCAGCATTGAGATCGACGAGGGCAAGGCCGAGTTTTACAGCGGCAATTACAGCTTCTATGTGGAAGAGCGGCAGCGCCGCTTTGAGGAGAAGCTGAAGAAATATGAGAAGGACCAGGCCAAGATCGAGCAGCTGACCCGGGCGGCGGAGCAGATGCATCTCTGGGCCTTTATGGGCAACGACAAGCTGCACAAGCGGGCCTTCTCCATGGAAAAGCGCATCGAAAAGCTGAGCCAAAGCGAGAAGCCTCAGGAGCAGAAAAAGCTGAATGTGAAGTTCAAGCAGCGGGAATTCAATGGGGATGAAGTGCTGGTGATGGAGGATGTCAGCAAGGGCTTCGGGGACCGGCAGCTGTTTTCCGACCTGGCCCTCACCGTCACCGGCGGGGAGCGCATCGCCCTCATCGGGGATAACGGCACCGGCAAATCCACCCTGGTGAAGCTGATTATGGGTGAGGAAACGCCGGACAGCGGCTATCTCTACAAGGGCCCCGCCGTCCGCAGCGCCTACCTGCCCCAGCATGTCCGCTTCTCGGTGGAGGAGCGCTCCGCCCTGGACACCATGCTTTACGACTGCCGCTGCCAGCCCCAGCAGGCCCGGGACCGGCTGGCCGCTTTTGGCTTCCGGGGGGAGGATGTGTTCACCCCGGTGGGGGCCCTCTCCGGCGGGGAAAAGAGCCGCCTGCGCCTGTGTATGCTCATGGGCAGCGACATTAACTTCCTCATTCTGGACGAGCCCACCAACCACCTGGATATTGCCAGCCGGGAGTGGATGGAGGACGCCCTCTCCGACTATGAGCAGACCCTGCTCTTTGTCTCCCACGACCGGTATTTTATCGAGAAGTTTGCCACCCGCATCTGGGCCTTGCAGGATGGGCAGATCACTGATTTTCGCGGCGGCTATGAGGCCTACTGCCAGTGGAAAAGCCGCCAGCAGGTCTTTGCTCAGGCGGAGAAGCGGCAGGAAAAAGAAAAGAAGCCCAAGCCCCAGCGGCCCAAAAACAACGACAAGGCCATCGCCCGCACGGAGCGGGAGATCCAGCGCCTGGAGGAAAAGATCGCCGGCCTGGATCAATTGGCGGAAGAAAACGGCAGCGACTACCAGAAGCTGATGGAGATCGCCGCCGAGAAGGAGACGCTGGAAACCGAGCTGATGGAACTGTATGAAAAATGGGAGGAGCTGAACCAATGAGCATTAAACATCTTCCCCCTTGGGGCATTTCCGTGGCGCTGCTGGTGGCCGCGGCGGCCTTCTTCCTGTTTTGTATGCGAGGCTACGCCTATATTGGCTGCTCCCTGCTGTTCATCGCCGCCCTGGTGCTGATCCACCATTTCGGCAGCGAGGGCTTCCGCCGCTGGACGCTGATTCTGGTAAGCCTGGGGCTGATCTACTTCTGCCTGGTGGAGCTGCCCATCGTCAAAAATGCCCGCACCGACCCGGAGCCGGAACGGAAGTACCTGGTGGTGCTGGGCGCCGCCGTCCATGGGGACAGCCCCTCCCTGGCCCTGACCCACCGGCTGGAGGGGGCGCTGGACTATCTGAACCGGTACCCGGACAGCGTGGCCATCGTCAGCGGCGGCAAGGGCAAGGGGGAGAACATCACCGAGGCGGAGTGTATGCGCCGCTGGCTCATTAACCACGAGGTTGACAGCGGGCGTATAATATGCGAAGATAAGGCCACCTCCACCATGGAGAACCTGCTCTTTTCCTTTGACATCATCCGTTCCCTGGGGGATGCGCCGGACGGCAACGTGGCCCTGCTCTCCAGCTCCTACCACCTGTACCGGGCCAAATGCATGGCGGAGCAGCTGGGCGTAAAGGCGGCCGGCGTGGCCGGCAACCCGGGCTACCCGGTGTATATGCTCAACTGCTTCATCCGGGAGGCCTTCGGCGTGACCCACCTGTGGGTCTTCGGCAACTGAGATTTTCATTTTCAGGAGTGAACCATGAAAGAGATAAAACCCTTTGAGACCTTGAACCGCTCCCGCCTGCTGATGCTGCTGGCGCTGCTGGTCATGTTTCTGGTGATGCTTTTCTGCAACATCAAGACCAACCTGCTGGCGGATGACTTCATGTACTGCTTCAGCTTTGCCGACGGCAGCCGCATTGAAAGTCTGGCCGACTGTTTCCCCTCCATCTGGGCCCACCGCTACAGCATGAACGGGCGGCTGATCTCCCATTTTCTGGTGCAGGTGTTTCTGATGCTGCCCCTGGGCATCTTCAAGGTGCTCAATTCCCTGATTCTGGTGGCGGAGGTGTATCTGGTCTACCGCATCGCCAACCGGGACAGGGAGCGCAGCAACCTGCTGCTGCTTTGCATCTTCGGCTGCATCTGGATCTTCACCCTGAACTTCGGCCAGGTGATTTTGTGGCTGGATGGCTCCGTCAATTACCTGTGGGCCACCTTCTTCTCCCTGCTGTTTCTCACGGTGTATATGCGCAAGTTCCTCTATGACCGGGATATCAAGGCCCTGCCTCTGCGCATCCTCTATGTGCTGGCTGCCTTCCTGGTGGGGGCTTATTCGGAGAACTGCGCCTCCACCGTGGTTTTCTGCTCGGTCTGTTTCCTGCTGCTGGGCCGCTTTGTTAAGAAGCAAAAAATCGCGCCCTACCTGTGGCTGGCGATCATCGCCGCTTTCGGCGGCTTCCTGTTCATGCTGTCCGCCCCGGCGGAGATCATGAATAAATCCAGCCAGCTCACCTTCTCCAACCTGTTTGACAACTTTGTCACCGCTTTGGAGATGTACCGCCGTATCTGGCTCCCCTTCGCGGTGTATACCGTTCTGGCGGTCATCGCTTATCACCGCCGTCTGGACCGGGACAGCCAGATTCTGGCGGCCATGCTGATGCTGGGCTCCCTGGCTTCGGTGTTCGTGCTGACCTTTGCCAGCTTCTTCCCGGAGCGCAGCGCCTATATCGGCACGCTGCTGATCATTGCGGCAGCTGCGGTGCTTTTCGCCGCCCTGTTTGAGAGCGAGTGGAAACCCCTGCTGGTGTCCCTGGGTCTCATTTGCCTGATGACCGCCTTTTACAAGGGGGCCGTGGGGGTGCAGGATATCATCAAAACCAACTATTACCTCACCGAGAACGAGAAGCAGATCGTTGCCTGCCGGGAGGAGGGCATCATGGATGTTTCCGTCTACCGGGTCTACTCCAAGACCGGCTACTGCGCCATTGAGGGCCTGGGCTACCTGAACACCGAGGAGGCCGACACCTGGCCCAACAAGTACATGGCCGCCTACTTCGGCGTGGACTCCATCATCGGCGAGTAAGGCCATACAAATCACATAAAAAAAGATCGGGCGTTTTGAAGCATTCAAAACGCCCGATCTTTTTTACACATACAGTCAGTAAACATCGTTGGTGTCCATCAGGCGGACATCCACATCGAAGGTCTCGCCCTCACGCCAGATGGTGAAGCGCAGGCTGTCCCCCACGCTCCTGGTGTCCCGGATGGCTGCCACTTCCTCCGTACTGCTGACGCTCTGACCGTCGATGGCCGTGAGGATATCCCCTTCCCGGATGCCCTGGGCGGCAGCGTCGGAATTCTCGGCCACGGCGGAGATATACAGGCCCTCCGGCAGCTCATAGTTCTCCACAGCCTCCTGAGGGATGGCCCCCACGGTGATGCCGATGGAGGGGCGGCCCCGCACCTCGCCGTTTTCCGCCAGCTGATCCACCACGGCCTTCACCGTGCTGCTGGGGATGGCGAAGCCAATGCCCTCAATGCTGGAGAAATAGGACATCATCTTCATATTGGTGATGCCCACCACCTGGCCGTACATATTGAACAGCGCGCCGCCGGAATTGCCCTGGTTGATGGCGGCGTTGGTCTGCAACAGGCTCATGGTGTGGCCGTTATAGTTCATGCCCCGGTCAATGGCGGAGATGATGCCGTTGGTCAGGGTGGAACGGAACTCCTCGCTGAGGGGGTTGCCGATGGCGGCCACCGGGTCGCCCACGGAAAGGCTGCCGATATCCCCAAAGCTGGCGGCCGGCAGGCCGGTGCAGTCGATTTTCAGCAGGGCCAGGTCGCTGACCGCGTCCGCCCCTACCAGCAGCGCCTCATAGCTCTCGTTGTTATAGAGCGTGACCTCAGCGCTGGCACAGCCCTCGATCACATGGGCGTTGGTGATAATCAGGCCGTTTTCGCCGGCAATGACGCCGGTGCCCCAGTAATAGCCGTTCTGATCCTCCGGGTAGGCGGTGATGCCCACGATGGAATCGGCGCAGGCGGCGTACAGCTCCTGCAGGCTCAGCTCCTGTTCTCCGGGCTCTGCCAGGGACAGGCTAAAAGGCTGCTCCAGCACCGTTCTTTCAATGCTGGTTTCCAGCGCGTCGCTTTGGCTGCTCTGGTAAAAATCCTCCAGATAATCGTTCCAGTCCTTCGGCATGGCGCCGGGGGCGGTGCTCCCCGTGCCGGCAAAAGCCAGGGACGTGCCCACAATCAGAAGCAGCACCAGCACCGGCAGACCAATCCACAGCCAGGGACTTTTAAAACTCCGCTTTTTCTTCTTTTCTGTTTTGGGTCTTTCCAGCGGCGCGTACCAGCCTCCGCCATTCCTATCCAAATTGCTCATTGATTCCCCTCAAATCCTTTATTTCTCGGCCAGCTTCAGGGTGAACACGAACTCCGTGACCCCCTCCTCGCTTCTGACGGCAATGTCCTCATCGTGGCTGTTGATGATGGATTTCACCAGGTACAGCCCCAGACCCACGCCGTCCTTATCCAGGCTGCGGGAACGGTCAGACTTGTGGAAACGGTCAAAGATAAAGGGCAGGTCGTCGGGCGGGATGGTCTCGCCCTCGTCCTTGATGGAGACATAGGCCTTGCCGTTATCCTTATAGAGCCGCAGCGTCAGGCAGCTGCCCACCCGGGCAAACTTTACCGCGTTGTCCAGCAGGTTGTAAATCACCTGGGTGATGGCGTCCTTATCGGCGATAACCAGGATATGACTGTCCGGCAGCTGGGGGTCCACGTCCAGGTTCTTGGCGGTGGCCCGGCTCTCAAAGCTCAGAAGGGTCTGCAGCACCAGCTCCGTCAGGTCAAAGACCGTGCGGCGGCTGGGGTCGGCAGCCCTGGCATTGGTCTGGGAGGCGGAGAGCATATCCCGCACCAGCCGGGACAGGCGCCGTGTCTCATCCCGGATGGAAATCAGGTACTTCTCTTCCTCCTCCTTGGGGATGGTGCCGTCCAGAATGCCGTCGGCAAAGCCGGCGATGGTGGTCATGGGGGTGCGCAGCTCATGGGAGATGTTGGCGATGAACTCGCTGCGGCGCTTCTCGGAGGACTCCAGAGAATCCGCCATCTTGTTGAAGGAGTCAATCAGCGCGCCCATCTCATCTGCCGGGTCCCCCTCCTGCCGGACGCGGACGGAGAAATCCCCCCTGGCAAAGCGCCGGGAAGCCACCGCCATCTCATCCAGGGGTCTTGCGATCCGCTTGGAAAACACCAGCGACACGATCATGGACATACAGAACACCATGATCATCACCACCGAGGCAATGATCAAAAAGCTGGACCAGATACTCATCAGCCGGTCCGTATCATTGGTGACGAACACATGGCCGATCACTTCCCCGCTCTTATCCGAGCTGATGCTCTTGGTCACCACATAGTGGCCCTGGTGGTAGATGCCGCCCAGGTCGCTGATGACCAGGTTGCTCCGACCCTCGATCTCGCTGATCAGCTCCAGGGGCACCTGCCTGCCCATATGCTCGCAGGTGGGGGCCCGGTCAGAGCAGCAGACCACAACGCCCTCGGTATCGGTGATCAGAATCCCGTTGCCGGTGGAGCGGGCCAGGGAGCTGATGGACATGCCCAGAAACCAGCTGTTGAGGGAGTCGGCCTGGCTGATGGCCTCCGCCGCCCTGGCCACTTCCTGGGCGCTGTTTTCCATGGTGCTCTTGTATTCACGGATCAGATAGATGCGGCCGATGCTGACGCAGGAAAAGGCCACCAGCAGAAAGCAGGTCAGAACCAGCACCGCCGTGGCGGTGAAGTTTCTTAAATATATGCTTTTCATCGGGGCTTTACTCGGTTACTTCGAATTTATAGCCCACGCCCCACACGGTTTTCAGGCACCATTTGTCGCTGACGCCCTCCAGCTTCTCTCTCAGCCGCTTCACGTGGACGTCCACCGTGCGGGAATCGCCGAAGTAGTCAAAGCCCCAGACCTCATCCAGCAGCTGGTTTCTGGTGAACACCCGGTTGGGGGAAGCGGCCAGATGGTACAGCAGCTCCATCTCTTTGGGCGGCGTGTCCACCTTGACCCCATCCACGATCAACTCGTAGGAGTCCAGATTCACCACCAGCTTGTCGAAGGTCAGCTTTTTCTCCACCGGGCCGTCGGCATCGGTGCGGCGCATGACCGCGTGGACCCGGGCCAACAGCTCCTTCACTTCAAAGGGTTTGGTCACATAGTCGTCCGCACCCATCTCCAGGCCGTTGACCTTGTCATTGATCTCGCCCTTCGCGGTTAACATAATAATAGGAACCGAGGACTTCTTCCGGATATCCTTGCAGACCTGCCAGCCGTCCTTTACCGGCAGCATGATATCCAGCAGCACCACGTCCGGGGAAAACAGGTCAAACATAGACTCGGCCTTGCCGCCGTCGGAGGCGATCATTACCTCGAACCCGTCTTTCCCCAGATAGAGCCGCAGCAGCTCCGCAATATTGCCATCGTCCTCAACGACCAAAGCGCGTTTTGTCATTGTCAAGACTCCTCTCTAAAAGCTTATGTTTAAGCTAAGAGGGGGCCGAACACCAGCCGCCTCTCAGCCAATCTTTTCGCCGCTTTTTGCCTTGTCGTCTTTGCCTTGCGCCAGCAAGGCTGCATCCTCCGCACCAAAAATCAATCAAAAATCTTTGGCTGAGAGGTGCTTCGCAGTTATCAGCGTGTCAGATTTTTGCTGAAACGATGACAAATGACGCAGGGAATACTTTGTGTATTCGCAAGTCATTTGGCGAAGTTACGGCGGAAATCTGCCGCTGATAACCGACTGGGGCTCGGCCCCTCTTAGCTTCATTATACCGCAAGAGGCAGAATAAAGGTTAAAAATGTGTTAAACCGCTGATCAGTAGTCCAGCTTTTCCAGCTCCATGAGGGCCAGAATATAGATTTTCAGCGCCTCCATCAGCCACTCGATGTTGGCCGCCTCGTCCACGCCGTGGATGGGGCCGGCAAAGTCCGGGGCCGGCCGCTCCGGGTGCTCCGGGCCGAAGGAAACCGCGTTGGGAAAATGCCGGGCATAGGTGCCGCCGCCGATGGTGTAGGGCTGGGCCTGCTCCCCGGTGACCGCGTTATAGGTGTCCACGCAGACCCGGACAGCGGGGTTATCCAGTTCCATATAGAAGGGCTTGGAGTCGGACAGCACGTGGATTTCCGCCAGCTCTCCCCAGTTCCCGGTCAGCTGGGCCACAATGTCCTGGCCGCTGCTGGTGGTGGGATAGCGGCAGTCGACGGTCTGGAACAGATGGCCATCCTCCATGCCGATAACGCCGCCCACGATGGTCAGGGGCGTGAAGATCATATCCTCCGTGTCCAGGCCCAGGTTCACGCCGTAGGGGTCGCTGTGGAGCCGCTGCAGGCCGTAGAAGAAGTCCTCCTCCGCGCCGCTGAGGATGCCCTGTTCCAGAATGTAGTCCACCAGCACGCCGATGGCGTTGACCGTCCCCTCCGGCATGGAGGCGTGGCCGCCGATGCCCCGGGCCGTCAGATGCCAGCAGTCCCCTTCCCGCTGGGCAGTGACCTGCTCTGTGGAGCTGAGGCTTTCCGCTTCCACCCAGGCCTCCGCCAGATCGGGGATCACATTGGCGGCCACGCCGCCCCGGATGTCCTTCACCCGCTTCATGGGCAGCCAGGAGACCACCTTCCCATGGAAGATGCCCTTCTCCCCGTTGCACAGGGGGAAGTTGGCGTCGGGGCTGAAGCAGAACAGCGGCGCCTTATAGTTGGCCAGGTAATAGTCCAGGTCGCCCATATGGTTTTCCTCATTGATGCCCAGCAGGGCCCGGACGGGATAGCGCAGGGGAACCCCCTTATCCTTCAGGTATTTCAGCGCGTACAGGCACAGGACGCTGGGCCCCTTGTCGTCCAGCACGCCCCGGCCGATGATGTAGCCCTCCCGGCGCCGCAGAGTGAAGGGGTCCTCCGCCCAGCCCACACTGGGCACCACGTCCAGATGGGTGATGGTAGCCAGATAATTTGCCCCCTGCCCCACCTGGGCATAGCCCATTCTGTCCTCGCAGTTATGGGTCTCCAGGCCCAGCTCCCCGGCGATCTCCAGCCCCAGCGCCAGAGCCTGGGCCGGGCCTTCCCCGAAGGGCATCCCGGGCTTTTCCTCCCCCATCACGCTGTCAATGGCCACCAGGCGGCCGATATCCCGGATGATGTTCTCCCGGTTTTCCTCTACAAAGCGGTCTACATCCCGCATCAGTTCTTCGTTCATAGTTGCTTCCTCCCAGCTTGAATTTCTGTTCTGACTATACCGCAGATGGCTTACTTTTGCAAGCACATCAAAAAAGGCGCGCGATGTTCATCGCGCACCTTTTTTCTATACAAGTTTCACTGCTGTTCCGGCTGCGCCTTGGCCTTCCGCTTGGCGGGCTTGAAGTCCGGCTCCGTACCTTTGATCAGGCGGCCGATGTTCTCCTTATGGCGGGCCACCACAACCACCATGGCAAACAGGCCCAGCACCACCCGGGGCACGCTGGACACCAGCAGCAGGGAACCCACCCCGCAGGCAACAGCCCCGCAGATGGAACCCAGGGACACCTTCTTGCTGAGGAGGGCGCCCAGAAGGAAAAAGCCGATCACCAGCAGGCCCACCCGCCAGTCCAGCAGCAGGGCCAGCATTCCGCCCACGGAAACGCCCTTGCCGCCCTTGAAATGATGAAACACCGGGAAACAGTGGCCCAGGATGCAGCAGGCGCCGCCCACGGAAAGGCCCAGGTCCCCCAGCAACAGATAGCCCCCCACCATGGAGACCGCCGCCTTCGCCATATCCGCCGCCAGGGTCAGCGCCCCGGCCATCATGCCGTAGACCCTGGCCATATTGGTGGCCCCGGCGTTGCCGCTGCCGTGGGCGCGGACGTCCCCGCCGAACATACGCCTGGACAGGAATATGGACAGGCTGACCGAGCCCAGTAAATAGCTGCCCACAGCGATCAGCAGAAGCTTTACAATTTCCATTACGACCTCCAAAAATTTGTCAAAAATTTAATTCAATTTTTTGAAGTTTTTCTTTTTATGAGCTGATTATACTTGCTTTGCGTGGATTATGCAAGGGAATCCTGTACTTGTTCAAAGTTTTTTAACCGTTTCTTTATACAGGCTCCAGGGCCAGTCCTCCCCCGGCTTTCCGGTAAAGCGCAGCAGCTCCCCGGTGACCGGGTGACGGAAGCAAAGCCCATGGGAAAACAGGGCCAGCGGACAGGGGTCGTCCCGGAGGGCGTACTTCCGCTCCCCCACCAGGGGCAGCCCCCGGGAAGCAAACTGGACCCGGATCTGGTGGGTGCGCCCGGTGTGCAGCAGCACCGACACCAGACTGGTCCCCTCCCGCTCGTCCAGCCGCCGGTAGTCCAGCAGGGCCTCCCGGGCCTCCTTGCCGGGGGTGTCGGTGACAAAGGTCATCTTCCTGGCCTTGTCCCGCACCAGCAGGTCCCGCATGGAGCCGCTTTCCGGGCACAGCCCATGGACAACAGCCAGATACTCCTTGCCGATGCCCTCCTCCCGGATCTGGCGGCTCAGCTCCGAAGCGGCCGGACCGTTCCGGGCCAGCACCATCAGCCCCGAAGTAGCACGGTCCAGCCGGTGGACGGTGCGGATGTCCGCCTGCTCCTGCCCCAGCTGGCAGCGCAGCAGCTCCGGCAGGCCGCCGGGCTCATCGGTGGCCAGCACCCGGGGCGGCTTGATGCAAACAATTATGTCCTTGTCCAAGTATAAAATATCCATGTCTGGTATTTTATCACATTCTCCCCGCTTTGCAAATGGGCGAATCTGTGATAATATGGGAAAAGCCCGGACAAATTAAAAAATCCGGGCCAGTTTAATGATAAGTTGGTGTTTCCCATGGGTGAACGATATACGCCCCCCTGTCCCCATTTCCGCCGCTGCGGCGGCTGCCAGCTGCAAAACCTGCCCTATGAAGAGCAGCTTCTCCATAAGCAGCGTGAGGCCGTCCGCCTGCTGGGCCGGTTTGGCAGCGTGGAACAGATCATCGGCATGGACCAGCCCCTGCACTACCGCAATAAGGTTCACGCCGCCTTCGGGCTGGACGCCCGGCGCAAGCCGGTCTGCGGCATCTATCAGCCCGGCAGCCACGCCATCGTCCCGGTGGAGCGCTGCCTGATTGAGGATGCATTGGCGGATGAGATCATCCTCACCATCCGCGATATGCTGCCGTCATTCAAAATTCCCGTCTTTGATGAGCGCAGCGGCAGCGGCTGGCTCCGGCATGTGCTGGTAAAGCGGGGCTTCGCCACCGGCCAGGTGATGGTGGTGCTGGTGGCGGCCAATCCCATCTTCAAGCTGCAAAAGCCCTTTTTGAAGCAGCTGCTGGAACGGCACCCGGAGATCAGCACCGTCATTCTCAACATCAATGACCGCTTCGGCCCGGTGGTGCTGGGCAAGCGGGAGAAGGTGCTCTACGGCAGCGGCTACATTGAGGATGTGCTTCTGGGCCACCACTTCCGCATCTCCGCCAGCTCCTTTTACCAGATCAACCCCGTGCAGACGGAAAAGCTCTATTCCGCCGCCGTTGCCTTTGCCGGCCTCACCGGGAAGGAGACCGTGCTGGACGCCTACTGCGGCATCGGCACCATCGGCATCACCGCCAGTGACCGGGCCAAGCAGGTCATCGGCGTGGAGATCAACCGGGACGCGGTAAAGGACGCCATCGCCAACGCCCGCCTCAACGGCATCCAGAACTGCTGGTTCACCGCCGGGGACGCCGGGCAGTATATGGAGCAGCTGACCAGGGACGGCCACCGGCCGGATGTGGTGTTCATGGACCCGCCCCGCTCCGGCAGCGACCAGCGCTTTTTAGGCTCCCTCCTCCAGTGCGCCCCCAAAAAGATCGTCTATATCTCCTGCAATATGGAGACCCAGCGCCGGGATCTGGAGGTCCTGCTCCAGGGCGGCTACCGGGTGAAAAAGCTCCAGCCGGTGGATATGTTCCCCTTCACCAATCATGTGGAAAACATCGCCCTGCTGGTCAAGGGCTGAGAAGCAGGATTTTGGGACGCCCTTCCCCCTCCGCAAATAAAAATCAGCAGCCGGCGGCTGCTGATTTTTATTTGCGGTTTTGCCCCCTGCTCAGGGGATGAACAGTGCCACCATGGGGAACTCGCTGAGGGTGCCCAAAAGCTCCTCAACAAAATCGCCCACGCTGTGGAAATGCTCTTTCCTCTTGATGTAGAAGAACACGCATCCTGCCACGGCCGCGACCAGCAGGAACAGGACCAACTTTACCAGCTTTTTCAGAAATTTCTGCATGATTATCCTCCTTGTATTTTTATTTTGAGCAGTATTTGATGCTATTATTTTACTGTAGTTTACCCCGCATTGCAATATACAATTTGCCGGGTTTGAATAAACTTGCCCCGATTTCCTGGGGCGGCAGATATGTAAATGCCCCCTGCCGCATGGTGCTGCGGCAAGGGGCAGTCAATCCTTCTATTTTATCAGTTCTTCTGTCAGGCGCAGGATTTCCGGTGCGATACGCTGCCGCTCCTTCTTTTCCACCCGCAGATAAACCGGGTAAGCCAGGCCCGCCATCGCCATGCCCACAAGGCCGATCACAATCCCGGGGATAAACCAGTTCCCCTGCCACACCATGCAGCAGCTCATCCCCAAGCCCATGACCAGCACACCAAGCACCCCCAGGGTGATCGCCGCCATCCTGGCCCTGCCGGTCACGCCGGCATCCAGCATTCGGATCTGTTGCATTTTGTCCTGCTCCGGCGGAAGATACTTCTGGCGGATGGCTTTCAGCTCCTCCTGCTCTTCTGCGGCGTATACCAGGCGAAAAGTCTGGTTTTCCTGTTTGTTTTCCATCCGTTACTTCTCCTTATTCCCGGCGCGTTTCAGCTTCAAATGTTTTCCATCCCGTCACCTCTGGATCTTCACGGAAAACACGCTGCCCTGGCCGGGGGCGCTCTCCACCTGGATCTGCCCATGGAGAATATCCACCACCCGCTTCACCAGGGCCAGGCCCAGGCCGTTGCCCTGGGCGGCATGGGAGGGGTCGCCCTGGTAGAACTTCTCAAAAATATGGGCCCCCACCTCCGCGCTCATGCCGCGACCGCTGTCTTTCACCGTGACCGTGGCGCTTTCGCTGTCCGCCGTCAGGCGCAGGGAAACGCTGCCGCCCGCCGGGGTGAATTTGAAGGCGTTGGACAGCAGATTGTTCCACACCAGGCCCAGCAGTTCCTGGTCCGCTTGGATATGCACCCCTTCCTCAAGGTTTGTGTCAATCTGGATGTTCTTCTGTTCCCAGACGTTTTCAAATTGCAGCAGACAGCCGCAAAGCTGCTCCGTCAGGTCATATTCCTCCCGTCGGGGGTAGATTTGCTGGTTTTCCAGCTTGTTGAGCTTCAGGATATTGGTGATCAGGTCGGCCAGCCGCCGGCAGGTGTCAGTGATGGCCCCGGCGTATTCCCTGCGTTTTTCCTCCTCCAGCCCCGGCTGCTGCAGCAGGGTGCCGTAGTTCTGGATCACCGCCAGAGGCGTTTTCAGTTCGTGGGACACATTGGCAATGAAGTCCGTCCGCAGCGTCTCGATGCCGGCCAACTCCTCCGCCATTTTGTTGAAGCAGTCAATGATCTCGTTGAAGCCGTCGGCCCTGTCCAGACTGCTGCGGGTATCGATGCGGGCGGAAAAATCCCCCTGCATGATCCGTTCCGCCGCCGCGGCGATCTGCCTCACCGGCCTTTCCACCATGAAGCGGCGGCGCACGGCGTCGATTAGGGTGCACAGGAAACTCAGCAGCACCACATTGCCGAAGGTCAGCACCGCCGCCTGGTGCAGCTCCTCCTGGGTGTAGACCGTTCCGGCGGCAGCCTGAAGCCGGGAGAGAAACAGCAGCATACAGGTTGTGATGACAAAGGCCATCAGCAGGAAGAAGCTGACATACCGCCCCAGGACGGAAAACAGCCGCGCCCGCTTTTTCGCATTCTTTTTCATTTCAGCACCGCCTTGTAGCCCAGGCCATGCACTGTAACGATCTCAAAATACGGGCATCCGGCCAGCTTACTCCGCAGTTTGGTCATATAAACGTCCACCGTGCGTGGGCCTGAGGAAGTGTCCGCATCCCAGAACTCATCCATCAGCTGGCTGCGGGTGAAGGTCTTTTTCGGGTAGGAAAGCAGCTTATAGAGCAGGCTGAATTCCCTTGCCGTCAGGGGCAGCTCCTCCCCCTCCAGATAGGCGGTGTGTTCGTCCGCGTCCATCACAAAGCCGCCCACCTCCAGCCGCCGTGACGCGGCGATCCTGGCCCGGCGCAGCAGGGCGCCGATCCGCAGCAGCAGCTCGTCCAGTTCCACCGGCTTGACCATATAATCGTCGATGCCCAGCTGGAAGCCCCTCTGCTTGGCGCCCATGTCTCCCCTGGCGGTCATGAACAGGATGGGAATTTCCCGGTTCAATTCGCGGACGGTCTCAGCAAAGGCAAAGCCGTCCACGCCCGGCATCATGATGTCCGATATGATCAGGTCAAATACCTTTCTGTACATCGCGTCGTAAGCCGCTTCCGCACCCAGGCAGCCGGTAGCCTCATAGCCGTTCTGGTTGAGAAAGGAGCACACCGTGCGGTTCAGATCCGCGTCATCCTCCACCACCAGTATTTGAAACATGGCAGACACCTCCAGGTTAAATCTTGTATGGATTATCCCATAAAAATGTTAAACTATTGTTTCTGTTTCGGCGTAAAATGCAAAAAGGCGGCTGTGATGCCGCCTTTTCTTATTTTTTCTCCTGCTCTGCGGCCAGGCGCTTTTTTGCCTCTTCTACGGATTCCCCATCTTTGGTCAGGTATCGGTCCACGAAGCCGTCCACGATCTTGCCGAAGCCCTTGACCGTGCCCTCCTCGATCTTTTTATAGCCCCCTACCGCGCCTTCCTCAATTTTCTTGTAGCCATCCACCACCGCTTCCGCGATTTTTTCGTTGGCCTTTACCAGCTTTGACTTTGCCATCGTTTCTTCCTCCTTTTGTTTATCGAATACCCTTCACCAGAGGGATCAGGCACAGCAGAAGCACAATGCCCACCAGGCCCAGGGCGATACCGGCAACCAGCTTGCCCCATACCATCACCAGGCACAGGCCCAGCCCGAATACAATCGCGCCCACAGCGCCCAGGGCCACGGTGCCCAGAGTCTTGGCGCTGAGCTTGACAATGACGGGCTTGCCCTCCATCTTCCGCCGGACCATCACCATCACCAGCAGCACCGCAAGGCCTATGCAGCCCACCAGGATTCCCTGCCGGAAAGCGTTCCACTCCGGCAGCATCGCCATGCACATCCCCAGTGCGAACAGGATACCGCCTACCGTACCCAGAATCAGGGTGATAAAATTCTTTTTTGTCATTGGTTTTACCTCCATCTTTTCGTGATTTCTCACTTGATGGCTGTATTTTACCGGGCGTATATTCCCGAGACGCTAAACTTATGTTTGTGAAATGTTAATTCTCAACCAATCTCAACAAAAAAGCTTTCCGCAGCAAAGCCGACGGAAAGCTTTTTTGTTATTCCATTTTGATTTCCCCGTGGTCCCATCATATCACGCTGATTACGCCGAAGGTAATCAGGGTCATGATGGTGGCGGCGATGCACACGCCCAGGAAGATACAGGGCACCGAATTTTTCAGCCGCATATCCAGCAGTGCGGCCACCAGGGCGCCGGTCCAGGCCCCGGTACCGGGCAGCGGGATGGCCACAAAGAGCAGCAGAGCCATGGGGCCGTATTTCTTCACCGTCTCGCCCTTGAGATGGGCCTTGTTCTCCAGCCGGGTGATAAAGCGGTCCATCTTTTCTATGTGCGCCCGCAGCCAGACAAATACCCTGCGGATATACACCACAATAAAGGGCACCGGGATCATGTTCCCCACCAGGGCAGCGGTAAGGGCCAGGGGATAGTCCAGCCCCAGAGCAATGCCGTAGGGCAGGCCCGCCCGCAGCTCCACAATGGGCAGCATGGATATCAGAAAGGTGGTGATAAATTTTCCGGCAGTCGTCGCCGTAATCCATTCAAACATTCAATATCTCCAAGTAAGTAGTTGTTGCAATGGGGGGATTATATCACACCTGCTCTGCCGGTGCAAGAATCCAGTGCGTTTCTTAATACTTAATTAATCTTAATTCACCACATTCTGGGGCTTTCCTGCCAGGAAGCTGCGGATATTGGCCTCCGTGCAGTCCATAATCCGCTGGCGGCTCTCCTTGGGTGCCCAGCTGATGTGGGGGGTGATCAGGCAATTCCTGGCGTGAAGCAGAGGGTTATCCTCGCTGATGGGTTCTCCCCGCACCACGTCCACCGCGGCGGCAGCCACCTTGCCGGAATTCAGCGCGTCGGCCAGGTCCTGCTCCACCACCAGGGCGCCCCGGCTGTTGTTGATGAGCATGACGCCGTCCTTCATCCTGGCGATGGTATCTTTATTGATTATGTCAACCGTTTCCGGGAAGGCCGGACAGTGGAGGGAGATCACGTCGGAGCGCGCCAGCAGCTCATCCAGCTCCACATACTCCGCGATCCTGGCCCCGCTCTCGCTGCGGCTGCGGTTGTAGGCAATGACCTCCATGCCCAGGGCGGCGGCAATCCGGCCCACGGCCTGGCCGATGCGGCCAAAGCCGATGATGCCCATGGTTTTGCCTTCCAGCTCGATCATGGGATAGTCCCAGAAGCACCAGTCGCCGCAGGCGGCCCACTTCCCCTGATGCACCGCCTGATCGTGGTGCCCGGCATGGCCGCAGAGCTCCAGCAGCAGCGCGATGGCAAACTGAGCCACCGAGGCCGTGCCGTAAGCCGGGACGTTGGACACCGGGATTCCCTTCTCCCGGGCGTAGACGTAGTCGATGGAGTCATAGCCGGTAGCCTGCACGGCGATGTACCGGATGTTGGGGCAGGCATCGATCACCCGGCGGGTGACCCTGGACTTGTTGGCAATGACGATCTCAGCATCACCGATGCGGCGGATGACCTCCTCCTCATCGTCGGTGGAATGTTCAAAGACCCGCAGTTGGCCAAACTGCTCATACTGTTTCCAGCTCAGATCGCCGGGGTTCATGGTGTGGCCGTCAATAACAGTGAGTTTCAAGTTTTCTTCTCCTCCATCGTCAGCAGTTCAGCAGTGCCGCCGCGGCAGAGCCGGGCAGGGTGGTCTCGCTGCCCACATGGAATGCAAAGCGCAGCCCCAGCTTCTCCCGGCCCTCGCTGTCCAGCAGGGCCTCCAGGGTTGGCCGGTAATACCGGCTGCGCTGCACCAGGGACCCCTCCGCGCAGACGCAGACCGGCTTGTCCTTCCCCGCCCCAGTCAGCAATGCGATGGCCAGCAGGTTCACACACATGCACCGGGCGGAGCGCTGGAACATGGCCAGGCTCAGTTCCCGGACAAAGGCGGCGTCGGCCTCATTGTCGCTGGCCTGCTCCAAGCCCTGGCCCTGGGACCAGGCGTCGATCACCGCGGAGTCAATGCGGCCCAGCGCCTGGATTTTCCCGGCGCTGCCGGGGCTGAGAAGGCCCTCCTCCGCGGCAGCGAGCAGCATCAGGCGGCAAAGCTCCCCCAGGTACACGCCGGCGGTCTTTTTCTCAAAGAACTTCATCCCCGGGTTGTTGCTGGCTTGGTCCAGCAGCAGGTCAAAGTCCCCACTCTCAATGCCGTCATACATGCCGGATTCCAGATTGATCAGCATGCCCTGCTCCCCGCTGAGGCCCAGCTTTTCGATCATCCGCCGGGGCACGGAGGTGCAGGTGTTGGTACCCGTGCCGCTGATCTGGCCGATGAAACCGCTGTAGGCGCTCTTATCCAGGGTGGAGCTGCCGCCCAGCAGAGCGGCCACCGTGTCGTTGAGGATGACCACCTTCTTGCCCCGGATGCCCCGGCGCTCCAGCTCCGCCTTCAGGGAGGCGCCCACCAGCTGCCCCTCGCAGCCGGTGACCACCACTTCCTTGTCAATCCGCTTCACCCGGCCATCCATGTCCGGGGTGATGTCCGCGTTGTAGGAAAAGCAGAAGCCGATCACATCCGCCCTGTCCAGCAGATGCTGCACATGGTCGGCGGTAAAGGCAATAAATTCATCCCAGGTGCAGGGCTTTTCAATGCCCGGCATTTTCCAGCGGTTCAGCTCTTCCACCTGATAACCGCCGTCCCCAAAGCGCACCAGGGCGCTGCGGAAGTTGGTGCCGCCGGCGTCGATCACGGCGGCGCAGGCCCCGGCGGGCACGGAACCGTCATTGCTCAGGTATGTAGCGATCATGGGCAGGGAGCTGTTCTCCCCCTTCAGACCACGCAGCATATCCTCCGCCATTTTTCCCGCCTGCTCTGCCGGCACGATCCGCTCCGGCTCCATGCGGTGCTTACACAGGAACTCATGGGCAAGACTCATTGTCGCTTTCTCCTTTTTCTCTCTCCGATTTTTTATCCTTCTCATTAAAAGACCGGCGGTGAGAGCCGCCGGTCTGATATTTGCTTCGGGCCCTTACTCCTTCACGGCCTCCACAATGCCGCTGGCAAGGCCCGCGATCCCCTGTATCTCACTGGGGATGATGATCTTGGTGGCCTGCCCATTGGCGGCGGCAGAGAAGGCCTCCATGGCCTTCAGCTTCAGCACGGCCTCGGTGGGTGCGGCCTCGTTGATCAGCCGGATGCCTTCGGCCGTAGCGGTCTGCACCTTGAGGATGGCCTCGGCCTGGCCTTCGGCCTCCAGAATCTGCTGCTGCTTCTTGGCGTCGGCCCGCAGGATGGCGGATTCCTTCTCGCCCTCGGCCTCCAGGATGGCCGCCCGCTTCTCGCCTTCCGCCCGCAGGATGGCCTCGCGGCGTTCACGCTCGGCCTTCATCTGCTTCTCCATGGCGTTCTGGATTTCCTTGGGAGGCAGAATGTTCTTCAGCTCCACCCGGTTGACCTTGATGCCCCAGGGGTCCGTGGCCTCGTCCAGGATATTGCGCATCTTAGAGTTGATGATGTCGCGGCTGGTCAGGCACTGGTCCAGCTCCAGGTCGCCAATGATGTTACGCAGGGTAGTGGCGGACAGGTTCTCAATGGCCACCAGGGGCTGCTCGATGCCGTAGGTGTAGAGCTTGGGGTCGGTGATCTGGAAATAGACCACCGTGTCGATCTGCATGGTGACGTTATCCTTGGTAATCACCGGCTGGGGCGGGAAGTCCGCCACCTGCTCCTTCAGGGACACCACCTTGGCCACCCGCTCCACGAAGGGCAGCTTGAAGTGGATACCCACGTTCCAGGTGGTCTTATACGCGCCCAGAAACTCGATCACATAGGCCCTGGCCTGCTGCACGATGCGGATGCAGCGGACAAGAATAATGACCACAATAAGGATCAGTGCGATAAGAACAAACTGCATTTTATTATCCTCCTGAAATAATAATTCACGGTTTCACGATGAGCTTCACGCCCTCGATACGCACAACGGTCATGGTCTGGCCCACTGCGCCCTTGATGTTGGGGTCCTCGGTCCGGGCGGTCCAGACCTTGCCGCCCACAGTGACGGCGCCCAGGCCCAGCACATTGTCAATGGCCTCCGTCACCACGCACTCCTGCCCAATGAGCATATCCGCATTGGTGGGGGTGGTGCGGGAATTCACGTATTTTCTGGCCAAAGGCCGGGTCAGCACAAGGCTGACGATGGAGATCAGAAAAAACCAAACCACCTGCAGCCACAGCGGCGCCCCCACAATGGCGGAAAGCAGCGCGCCCAGAGCGCCCAGGGCAAACCAGATGGACACCAGCCCTGGCACCACGCCCTCAACAACCAGCAGCACCACCATCAGCACCAGCCACACGGCGGGCATATTCACTGTTGGATAAAAATAAGCCATTCCATTTCCTTTCTCCGTCCCATCCGGGGACGATGATAGTATTTCTCTTGATTGCAATTATATATTGTTCCCTGATTTTACGCAAGGGCTTTTCCCCCTCCGTCGGATGAATTTTTTGTTACCGTCCGCATCCAGCGAAAATGTCAAAGTATCAAAAATCCGTCTTTACTTTTTGGATTTATTGATGTAACATACTAAATAACGAATGTAAAAAATCTTTCGGAGGATATTATGAACAAACTTCCCAAAAAACCTCGCAACGAAAATATGTACAAAGCCATTCTGACGCTGCAGAATGTGGATGAGTGCATGAAGTTCTTTGACGATCTGTGCACCGTGTCGGAGCTGATGGCTATGGAGCAGCGCTATCAGGTAGCCCGCTGCCTCAACGACGGCATGATCTATAACGACATTCTGGCGGAGACCGGGGCCTCCAGCGCCACCATCAGCCGGGTAAACCGCTCCCTGCAGTACGGCAGCGGCGGCTACTCCATTGTGTTTGACCGCATGAAGGAGCAGGAGAAGTGAGCTGCTACCGCTTTCTCGCCCCCTGGTATGACAAGCTCACCGGGGACGTGCCCTATGAGCGCTTTGCGGATTTTTATGAGGCGGAGTTCCGGCGAGGCGGCGGTGAATTCCAGCTGCTGCTGGACCTGTGCTGCGGCACCGGGACTCTGACCAATGTCCTCTCCCGCCGGGGGTATGAGATGATTGCCGTGGATTCCTCGGTGGAGATGCTGATGGAAGCCCAGGCCAAGTCCGCCGGTATGGAAATGCCGCCCCTGTTTCTCTGTCAGGACGCGGCGGCCCTGGATCTTTACGGCACGGTGGACGCCGCGGTCTGCTCTCTGGACGGCATGAATTACATCCCCCCGGAGGACTTGCCGGAGGTGTTTCGCCGTCTCCGGCTCTTTGTGCGCCCCGGCGGCCTGCTGATCTTCGATATCCGCACGCCGGACTTTCTGCGCAGCCTGGACGGGGATGTTTTTGTGGATGAGCAGGAGGATTTGCTCTGCCTGTGGCGGGCGGATTTTGAGGAAGAACTCCCCGCCATCATCTACGGCATGGATATCTTTTCCCGCCAGGGCCGCCTCTGGCAGCGGGAGAGTGAGGAGCATGTGGAGTACGCCCATGAGCCGGCGGCTCTCCAGACCCTGCTGGAGCAGGCGGGCTTTCATGACGTCTGCCTCCGCCCCGATTGCCCTCAGGGGGATATGGGCAGACTGTTTATCACAGCAATACGATAAGAGGTATTTTTCATGGATAAAATCATTCGTGCCACAGCCGGGGACGGCTTTATTAAGATGGCGGTCATCACCGCCCGGGACATGGTGCAGCGGGCCAGGGAGATTCATTCCTGCTCCCCCACCGCTTCCGCCGCCCTGGGCCGCACCCTCTGCGCCGCCTCCCTGATGGGGGAGATGATGAAGGAGGAAAAGGCCACCCTCACCATCCGCATCAACGGCGGCGGCCCCATCGGCAGCGTGGTTGCCGTGTCCGACTCCGGCGGCAACGTCCGGGGCTATGTGGGGGACCCCAGCGTGGACCTGCCCCTGCGCTCCGACGGGAAGCTGAACGTGGGCGCCGCCGTGGGCCGGGACGGGATGCTCACCGTCAGCCGGGACATCGGTCTGAAGGAGCCTTACATCGGCTCCACCGAACTGATCAGCGGTGAGATCGCTGAGGACGTGACGGCCTACCTGCTGGAGAGTGAGCAGGTGCCCTCCGCCTGCGCCCTGGGCGTGCTGGTGGACACGGACCTGAGCATCAAAGCCGCCGGCGGCTTCATCGTCCAGCTGATGCCCGGCGCTGACGAGGCGCTGATCGGCCGGCTGGAGGAAAACATCTTCATGATGGACCAGCTCACCACCATTCTGGACGAAGACGGCGCCGCCGCCATCTTTGACCAGGTGCTAAAGGGCTTTGAATACCACATTGTGGGCGAGACCCCTGTGGCGTACCGCTGCTATTGCAGCCGGGACCGGGTGGAAGAGGCCCTCCGCTGCATTGACAGCGCCCAGCTTGCAGAGATGATCGACGAGGGGAAGGACATCACCGTCAGCTGTCAGTTCTGCGATCAGGTCTACCGCTTCTCCCCTGCCCAGCTGCAGGAGCTGGCAGCGGCCAAGGAACAATCCCCGACGGACAGCCCTGAATAAAAAATCGAAAAAATTTGAAATAGGTGTTGACAAATCAGGAATTATTTAGTATTATAACTGAGCTGTCACGCGGGAGCATAGCTCAGCTGGTTAGAGCACCTGCCTTACAAGCAGGGGGTCACTGGTTCGAGTCCAGTTGTTCCCACCACCTCATTTCAAATATGCCTCTGTAGCTCAGTTGGTAGAGCAGCGGACTGAAAATCCGCGTGTCGTTGGTTCAATTCCGACCGGAGGCACCACCTGCAAGTCTCTTGCAGGTACCTGCGGGCATAGCTCATCCGGTAGAGCGCCACCTTGCCAAGGTGGAGGTAGCGAGTTCGAGCCTCGTTGCCCGCTCCACGAAAACAGTTATGCGGGTCTCATCGCCCGCATAACTTATATCCGGCGCCATAGCCAAGTGGTAAGGCAGCGGACTGCAAATCCGCGATTCCCCAGTTCAAATCTGGGTGGCGCCTCCAAAGAAAAGAACCAGCCTGTATGGCTGGTTCTTTTCTTTGGAAATGTCACTCCCTATGTTGAGCTGGCTCAGCGACGGCCCGCATCGCGGGCCTAGTCCCCGGAGGGGATTCATACACAAAAAACCATACCGTGAGTAAGGAGAACGCTTCCGCAAGCCTTCCCCTGGAGGGGAAGGTGCCCAGTGCGCACACTGGGCGGATGAGGTGGAAATCCTATTTTTTAATGGGAATTTCTGCTTTTTCCCAATTTTTATTTGCCACCTCATCAGTCGGCTTTGCAGCCAGCTTCCCCTCAAGGGGAAGCCTTTGGCTAGAAGTATACACTGGTGCAGCACGTAAAACTGACTTTCTTGACAAGCTGAACCTCCCGAATGCACACGCATTCGGGAGGTTTTCTTATTTCTGCGGAAGCTCTTTCTTCATGGCCTGATAGCCGATAAGAACCGTCCACACATAGGCGCAGGTTTTGGGGATCATCAGCATTCCGATGAGGGGCACGCTGTCGGTCCAGAGCACCACCGGGATATAGAAGCCAAAGCTCAAAACGATGGTCAGCCACATCCAGCGGAAGGCCTTGTCCTCATGCTCTCTGGCGCTGCGGAAAAACAGCAGGATGATCAAAAGGCCCAGCAGGGCAAAGGGAATGTTGCGGTAAATGCCCCAAGCCAGGGGTGCGTCAGCGCTGAGCCAGCGGTTCTGGGGCATCAGGCACAGGATGACCCGCAGGGCAGACAGGGCGTAGACCGCCACTGTGATCCCCTTCCTCCCCTCAATCTCATACCGGCTGCGCCACACGTAGTATAGCAGCACATAGAACACCGTCATGGTGACGGAGGTAATCAGCTTCCCGGCGCCCAGGGCGGCGGTGTAATTCTCCAGCCCGGTGGTGCACAGGGCCGCAGCCCGGGGCACCAGATGAAAGGCGTCCCCGCAGCCAAGGACAATGGCCATCAGGCCAAAGAGCCGGAACTGCCGGCTTCCCCCACTTCTTTTGACCATGATGATGCCCAGCGTAATCACCGTCACCAGATACACGGCGTCAAACAAGGTCTCCATAATCGCCTGCATACTTTTTTCCCTTCCTTATGTCTCGTTTTCTATCGTATTCTTGATATAATTCCTGCCGAAAAGGATCCCCGCCAGCGGCAGGGATGCCCCCAGCCCGGAATAAAACACGGCGATAAAGTGCTGGGGCGCCAGGCCGGAGGAGCGCAGCCAGATCCCCCCGGTCATCATGAAGGCCATGATGGCGAAGGATTTCAGATCAAAAAAGTGCCAGAAAAACTGCCGCTCTTCCACAAAGGCGGCGATGCGCCGGCTGTGCTTCTTCACCAGGCGGCCGAAAATGAAAACCTGAAACACCGTGAACACCACCGCCGACATCAGCAGGTTCAGGGCCGTCAGATGCCCCGGATAGGCCAGCACCCTCAGCCGCAGCACATTGTAGCCCGCCGCCGCCCACACCAGGCAGGCAATCAAAAGCAGGGTCCTCTTTTTTACCTTCATATTGTTCCGCGCTTCTCTTTCTGTACAAGCTTCATCTTGCCCGCTGAAAACTTCCCGGGGTGTTCCGTGAATGCTCAGTATATGGTCCGTTTAATCATTTCCAGTATGGCCCGGCAATCATAATCCTGCCGCAGCGGAGCCGAGAGCATCAGGGAAAACACCAGCTGGCTGAAGTCCCCCGGCTGCAGGTGCTCATCAAAAGCCCCGGGCCGCAGCCCCCGGTCGTTTACCAGCACGGTAAGGAGGGCCTTTTGAATATGCGCCCAGGAGCGGTCCATCACCTGCCGTCCCTCCGGCCTTTCCTCCCCAAGAAAACTCATGGAGTGCAGCGTGAAGAAGCCGGGGTATTTTTCTGCGCCCCTGGCCAGGCAGTCAAACAGCCACTGCACGCAGGCCAGGAAGCTGTCAGTGGCAGCGCCTCCGTCGGAGAAATGGAAGATATCCTGCCACACGCTCTCCACCGTGGCGGCCATCAGCGCCGCCTTGGAGTCAAAATAATTATAGATCGAGCCCACCGACACGCCGCAGGCGGCGGCCAGGGCACGGATGCTGACGCCGGACCAGCCCTGCTGGCGGATCAGCTGGCGGCTCATTTCCAGAATTGCCTCCCGGGAGGTGATGACGGTATTCAAGCTGCTCCCTCCTTGCAAAGTGAATATTGTTCAGTATAATCTCAGCCAGGCGCTTTGTCAATAGCTTCGGGCGCTTCCCCCTGCCGCCCCATAAAAAAAGACGGGCTGCCCTGAGAATGGGCGCCCGCTTTTATGCAGCCTCAGCCAAGTTCGATCTTACCGTGCTCTTTTTCAAACTCGCTGATCCGCTTTTTGATCATCTGTTCCAGCTCCCGGTTTTTCGTTCTCCCCTCATATTCGGCGATGTAGCCGAACTTTTCCAAAAGCTCCGCCTCAATGCGCAGCGTGTATCTGCATAAATGGTCCTTCATTTTGCCGCCTCCATGACGCAGTATTGACAAGCAAACAATATCATCCCCCATATAGTCTGTCAATGCGCAAAACGGCTTGTTCTACGCTCCACGACTCTATTTCGTCCTTTCTCCCCACGCAAGGATTCCTTGCGTGACAAAAATCATCGCATTTGCTATACTGAAATCATGAGGTGATGCGATGAATACCCTTGCCAATAACATCAAGGAACTGCGGCAGCGTGCCGGCATGACCCAGGAGGCTTTGGCCCAGACGCTTCATGTCACCCGTCAGGCCATCAGCAACTGGGAGAATGGAAAAAACCAGCCGGATCTGGACATGCTCTCCGCCCTTGCCGCAGCTCTGAATACAGACATCGGCCAACTGATCAACGCGGCCAGTCCCCCTGCCTATCCTCGTTTTCAGCGTCGCTATCTCATCCGCGCAGCGGCCTGCATCCTGCTCTTGCTGCTGGTTATCCTGTGCGGACTGCTGTTTTATCCCACCGCCAGGGAGATACAGATGCGGAATTATAACCCCTTCTATTTGTTAATTCTTGGCCTTGTTGCATATCCCTCTGCCTCCTGTGCCTTTGGCGCTTTCCTGCCCTGGCTGCTGGCCCTGTGGCTGGATATCCGCCTACCCAAAACCGCCCGGAAGGTTCTGCTTGTCCTCTCCCTGTCTCTCCTGCTGCCGGTGCTGCTTCTTTTCATTTGCCTGCTTTCACAACTGTTTACGGATGCTTTTCGGTGGCTTTACCGGCTGTATTACCCTCTCCTCCGTTTCAATCTGGGGCGAATGTTCACCATCCTTTTCCTCCCCTTCCTGTCCGGGATTTTTCTGGCACTCAGCAGACCCTGATCCGTTATCAAATCCGCCGCCCGCTCATACAATGATCCGAGGTGACCTTATGCGTGACTTGGATCAACTTGTATGCATCAGACAGCGGCCATCGGCCATTGCCCAGATAAGGGGCAGCAATCAATACCCAAACATCTGCGGCATGGTGCGCTTTTATCAGACCGGCCGGGGCGTGCTGGTTGCGGCCCATATCTCCGGCCTGCCGGAGCCGGAGGGACCCTGCCGCCACCCGGTCTTTGCCTTTCACATCCATACCGGGGCCTGCTGTACCGGCAACGGCAGCGACCCCTTTGCCGACGTTGGGGGCCATTTCAATCCTGACAACTGCCCTCACCCCCAGCACGCCGGGGACCTGCCGCCTCTCTTCGGCAGCAGCGGCCACGCCTTCTCCGTCTTTCTCACGGACCGCTTCTGCGTGAAGGATGTCATCGGCCGCACCGTGATCATCCACGGCGGAAGCGACGATTTTACCTCCCAGCCCGCCGGCAACGCAGGCCCCAAAATCGCCTGCGGGGAAATCCGCCGCTGCTCCTGCACATAAAAGAGCGCCCGATTCTCCACCCTATAAAAAAAGACATTGGCAGAAGCCAATGTCTTTTTTCGTTTTATGTAGAAGCTTACTTGTTCATTGCCTCGGCAGTAGCCACAGCAACAGCAACAGTAGCGCCCACCATGGGGTTGTTGCCCATGCCCAGGAAGCCCATCATCTCCACATGTGCGGGGACAGAGGAGGAGCCTGCGAACTGGGCGTCGGAGTGCATACGGCCCATGGTATCGGTCATGCCGTAGGAAGCGGGGCCGGCAGCCATGTTGTCCGGGTGCAGGGTACGGCCGGTGCCGCCGCCGGAAGCCACGGAGAAGTACTTCTTGCCCTGCTCGATGCATTCCTTCTTGTAGGTGCCTGCCACAGGATGCTGGAAGCGGGTGGGGTTGGTGGAGTTGCCGGTGATGGACACGTCCACGCCCTCAGCGTGCATGATGGCCACGCCCTCGCGGACGTCGTCGCAGCCGTAGCAGCGGACGTTGGCCCGCTCGCCCTCGGAGTAGCGGATCTCACGGACGATCTTCAGCTCGCCGGTAAAGTAATCGAACTGGGTCTGCACGTAGGTGAAGCCGTTGATACGGGAGATGATCTGAGCGGCGTCCTTGCCCAGGCCGTTGAGGATAACGCGCAGGGGCTCCTTGCGGGCCTTGTTGGCGTTCTTCACGATGCCGATGGCGCCCTCGGCGGCGGCGAAGGACTCGTGGCCGGCCAGGAAGGCGAAGCACTTGGTCTCGTCGCTGAGCAGCATGGCGCCCAGGTTGCCGTGGCCCAGACCGACCTTGCGGTCCTCAGCCACGGAGCCGTCCAGGCAGAAGCTCTGCAGGCCCACACCGATGAGCTTGGCGGCCTCGGCGGCGGTCTTTACGCCGGACTTGATGGCGATGGCGGCGCCCACGCAGTAGGCCCAGCACACGTTCTCAAAGCAGATGGGCTGGATGCTCTTGGCGATCTCGTAAGGATCGAAGCCCTTGGCCTGGCAGATCTCTCTGCACTCCTCCACAGAGGCGATGCCGTACTGAGCGAGGACAGCATTGATCTTGTTGATTCTTCTGTCGTAGTTTTCAAACAGAGCCATTCTCTTGTCCTCCTTCTTATTCCTGACGGGGGTCTATGTACTTGGCAGCGGCGTCCCACTGACCGTAATGACCGGTTGCCTTCTTCATGGCCTCGTTGGCGTCCTCGCCCTTCTTGATGAAGTCCATCATCTTGCCCAGGCTGACAAACTCATAGCCGATGATCTCGTCGTCCTTGTTCAGGGCGATCTTGGTGACGTAGCCCTCGGTCAGCTCCAGATAGCGGGGGCCCTTTTCCTTGGTGGCGAACATGGTGCCCACCTGGGAGCGCAGGCCCTTGCCCAGGTCCTCCAGGGAAGCACCCACGGCCAGGCCGTCCTCGGAGAAGGCGGACTGGGAGCGGCCGTAAACGATCTGCAGGAACAGCTCACGCATGGCGGTGTTGATGGCGTCGCAGACCAGGTCGGTGTTCAGGGCCTCCAGAATGGTCTTGCCGATGAGGATCTCGGAAGCCATAGCGGCGGAATGGGTCATGCCGGAGCAGCCCAGGGTCTCCACCAGGGCCTCCTCGATGATGCCGTTTTTCACGTTCAGGGTCAGCTTGCAGGCGCCCTGCTGAGGAGCGCACCAGCCGATGCCGTGGGTGAAGCCGGAAATGTCGGAGATTTCCTTGGCCTGAACCCACTTGCCCTCTTCAGGGATGGGGGCGGGGCCATGGTATGCGCCCTTGGCGACGGGGCACATGTGCTTTACTTCGGTAGTGTAAATCATAGCAATTTCCCTTCTATTTCAAATTAGAATAAACAAAATTGATGGGGCTTACTTTACGATCAGGCTCTCGCCGGTCATCTCTGCCGGCTGGGCCAGACCCATGAGCTCCAGGATGGTGGGGGCGATATCGGCCAGCTTTCCGTCCTTCAGCTTAATGCCGCTCTTGCACACCGTGAAGGGCACCAGATTGGTTGTGTGGGCGGTGTTCACCTTGCCGTTTTCGTCGAACATGCAGTCGGCGTTGCCGTGGTCGGCAGTGACCAGCAGCACGGTGTCCGGGTGCTTTGCAACCTCTTCCATGATGCGGCCCATGCAGGTGTCCACGGTCTCCACCGCCTGAACGGCGGCGTCCATCACGCCGGTGTGACCCACCATGTCGCAGTTGGCGAAGTTGCAGACCACCAGAGCGTATTCGTCGGAAGCAATGGCCTCCACGCACTTGTCACAGACCTTCTCCGCGCTCATCTGGGGCACCAGATCGTAGGTGGCGAACTCCTTGGGAGAGGGCACCAGGCAGCGCTCCTCGCCCTCGGTCTGCTTCTCCACGCCGCCGTTGAAGAAGAAGGTCACATGGGCGTACTTCTCCGTCTCGGCAACACGGAACTGCTTGAGGCCCTTGGCGCTGACATAGTCGCCCAGGGTGTTCTCAATGACCTCGGGGGGATAGGCAATGGGCAGGGGCAGCGCCTCGTCATACTGGGCGGTGCAAACATAGCTGAGGGGGTAGACGGTCTTTTTCCGCTGGAAGCCGTCGAAGTCGGCAAGGTTCAATGCCCAGGTCATCTCTCTGGCCCGGTCGGGGCGGAAGTTCATGAAGATGACGCTGTCGCCCTGGTTGATCACACCCTCCAGGCAGCAGACCACAGGCTTGACGAACTCGTCGGTCACATCCTGCTGGTAGCTGGCCTCAACGGCGTGGACAGGGTCGGCGTCGGCCACGCCCTCGCCGCAGACGATGGCGTTGTAGCCCTGCTCCACACGATCCCAGCGCTTGTCACGATCCATGCCGTAGAAGCGGCCCTGGACGGTGGCAATGCGGGCGTTGCCCAGCGCGTCGCACTTTTCCTTCAGTTCCTTCACAAAGCCGGCGCCGCTCTTGGGAGCCACGTCGCGGCCGTCCAGGAAGCAGTGGACATAGACCTGCTCCACGCCCCGCTGCTTGGCCATGTCCAGAATACCGAACACGTGCTTCAGATGGCTGTGCACGCCGCCGGTGGACATGAGGCCCATGATATGCAGGGGCTTGTGGTTGGCCTTGGCATCCTCCATGGCCTTGATATACACCGGGTTCTGGAAGAACTTGCCGTTTTCGATCTCCTGGCTCATCTTGGGCAGGATCTGGAACACCACCCGGCCTGCGCCGATGTTGGTGTGGCCCACCTCGGAGTTGCCCATCTGGCCCTCCGGCAGACCCACATCCAGCCCGGAAGCAGACAGCTTGCTGGTGGGATTTTCGGCAAACAGTCTGTCCAGATTGGGGGTCCTGGCCTGAGCGATGGCGTTGCCGGCGGTGGGAGCCGCCAGGCCGTAGCCATCCATAATGATAAGAACAGCTTTATTGTTCATAGAAGTTCCTTCTTGCAAAGATTAGTCCTGATCGGTGGCCTTGATGATGGTGGCAAAGTCCACGGGCTTCAGGGAAGCGCCGCCGATGAGGCCGCCGTCGATGTCGGGCTGGGCCAGCAGTTCCTTGGCGTTCTTGGCGTTCATGCTGCCGCCGTAGAGAATGCTGACGGCGCGGGCGGGGCGGGCGCCGTAGATGCCGCGGATCACGGCACGGATGCCTTCGCAGACTTCCTGGGCCTGCTCTGCGGTAGCGGTCTTGCCGGTGCCGATGGCCCAGATGGGCTCATAAGCGATGACGCAGCGGCGCAGCTGGCTGGCGTCGATGCCGCTGAGAGCAGCCTTCACCTGGTAAGCCACGTACTCCATGGTCAGGTCCATCTCCCGCTGCTCCAGGCTCTCGCCCACGCAGATGATGGGCATGATGCCCTTTTCCAGCAGAGCCTTGGCCTTAGCGTTGATGAGCATATCGTCCTCGCCGTGGTACTGGCGGCGCTCGGAGTGGCCCACGATGCAGTACTTGGCGCCGATGTCGGCCAGCTGGCTGGCGGACACCTCACCGGTGTAAGCGCCCTTCTCATACTTGCTCACGTCCTGGCCGCCGGCGGCAACCTTGCAGTCCTTGCCGGCCTTAACCATAGCGGGGATCATCACCGCGGGGGTGCACAGCACCATCTCGCAGGTACGGGTCTTGGGCAGGTTCTCCTTCAGCTCCTCCATGAAGGGCTTGATCTCAGAGGCAACCATGTTCATCTTCCAGTTGCCGGCGATAACGGTCTTGCGGTATTTTCTGTTCATTTCGATCTCTCCAATTTGTAAATGCTGATTCTTTATGTGCTTTATTTGATCTCCCCGCCGCCCTGGGGGCGGCAGGGAAAAATGACGGATTACTTGTCCAGCAGGCAGGCCACGCCGGGCAGCTCCTTGCCTTCCAGGAACTCCAGGCTGGCGCCGCCGCCGGTGGAAATGTGGGTGATCTTGTCGGCAAAGCCCAGCTTCTCAACGGCAGCCGCGCTGTCGCCGCCGCCCACGATGGTCACCGCGCCGGACTCAGCCAGAGCCTTGGCCATGGCCTTGGTGCCGCCGGCGAACTTGTCAAACTCGAACACGCCCATGGGCCCGTTCCACACGATGGTGCCGGCGCCCTTGACGGCCTCGGCAAACAGCTCCACGGTCTTGGGGCCGATGTCCATGCCCATCAGATTCTCAGGGATGTTGCCCTCTACCAGCACAGGTTCTGCCTCGGCGCTGAACTCAGCGGCGCAGAGGTTGTCAACCGGCAGCAGGAACTTCACGCCCTTGGCAGCGGCCTTCTCGATCATCTCCTTGGCGTAATCGATGCGGTCAGCCTCCAGCAGGCTGGTGCCAATCTCATAGCCCTGGGCCTTCTTGAAGGTGTAGGCCATGCCGCCGCCGATGATGATGGTGTCTGCCTTCTCCAGCAGGTTGTTGATGACGTTGATCTTGTCGGAGACCTTGGCGCCGCCCAGCACGGCCACGAAGGGGCGCTTGGGATCGTCCAGGGCCTTGCCCATAATGCTCAGCTCCTTATTGACAAGCAAACCGGAGTAAGCGGGCAGGTAAGCGGCCACGCCGGCGGTGGAGGCGTGGGCACGGTGCACGGTGCCGAAGGCGTCGGAGACGAAGATATCGGCCATGTCGGCCAGGGCCTTGGCAAAGTCGGCGCCGTTCTTCTCCTCGCGGATATCGAAGCGGAGGTTCTCAAGAAGCATGATCTGGCCGGGCTGCAGAGCGGCGGCCTTGGCCTGGGCGTCCTCACCGATGATGTCGGAAGCAAAAATCACTTCCTGACCCAGCAGCTGGCTGAGGCGCTCTGCCACGGGGGCCAGGGTCAGCTTGGTCTTCCACTCGCCCTTGGGCTTGCCCAGGTGGGAGCAGGAGATGACGGCGGCGCCGTTTTCCAGCAGATACTTGATGGTGGGGATGGCGGCAACGATACGCTTGTCGCTGGTGATCTCGCCGGTCTCTTTGTTCTGAGGAACGTTAAAGTCGCAGCGGAGAAGTACCTTCTTGCCCTTGACGTCAACATCATAAATTGTCTTCTTGTTGTAGTTCATGATATATCCTCCTAAATATATTGTTTGCTTTTATTCTGCCATACTCCCCGTTTCCAGCAGTCCGGGAAAGCCCTGCTGCCGAAGCGCTTCGTATGCCAGTATGGCTGCGGAGTTTGAAAGATTCAGGCTCCGTGCTTCACTGATCATGGGGATGCGGATGCATCTGTCGCGGTATTTTTCTCTCAGCCATTCCGGCAGGCCCGCGGTCTCCTTGCCGAACAGCAGCGCCACGTCGCCGCGCATATCCACCTGGTGATAAGCCCGGGGCGCTTTGGTTGTGGCCAGATAAATATTAGTATCACCATTTTTGGCGAAGTACTCATCAATGCTTTGATATTCGTGAATCTCCACCAGATACCAGTAGTCCAGCCCGCAGCGCTTCACCATTTTATCGGAAATGTCAAAGCCCAGGGGGTGGATCAGATGGAGCCTTGCCCCCGTGGCGGCGCAGGTTCTGGCGATGGCGCCGGTATTGTGTGGAATCTCCGGTTCCACCAGGACAATGTCAATCATGCCTTCTCTTTCGCTCCTGTGAAAAAGGTATCTCTCGCTCTTTTTCCCCTCCATATTAGCACAAAAATCAGAAAAATCATGCACTTTTTTTCGTTTTTTTCCGATTCTTGCATATTTAACAAAACAGGGCTATAATCCGTAGTGTGCAAAGGCCATTTCTTGGCATTTTGCATATGTCATTTTATTATCAATACCCCATTGGAAAGGGACTGTAGTCATGGAACAGAAGTGTAATCTCTGCCCCCGGGCCTGCGGGGCCATCCGGGGGGAAAGCGGTGGAGGAATGTGCCTCTCCCCCGCCCTGCCCCGGGTTGCCCGGGCCGCCGCCCATTTTGGGGAGGAGCCCTGCATTGGCGGCAGCCGGGGAGCCGGCGCCGTGTTTTTCACCGGCTGCAACCTCCGCTGCGTATTCTGCCAGAACCGGGAAATCAGCCGGGGCCAGACCGGCCGCACGCTGACGGTGCCGCAGCTGCGGGACCTGTTTCTCCGCCTGCGGGATCAGGGCGTGGCCAGCCTGGACCTGGTCACCGGCACCCACTATACCCCCTGGATCGCCGAGGCTCTCAGCGGCCTTGACCTGGGCATCCCGGTGGTGTGGAACAGCTCCGGCTATGACAGCGTGGAGAGCCTGCGGCTGCTGGAAGGGCTGGTGCAGGTCTATATGCCGGACTTTAAATATTGGAAGCCGGACCTGGCCAAGCGCTACGCCGCCGCCGGGGATTACCCCCAGGCGGCCAAAGCCGCCATCAAGGAGATGTTCCGCCAGGTGGGGCCATATGAGCTGGATGAATCCGGCATCCTGCAAAAGGGCCTGCTGATCCGCCACCTGATCCTGCCGGAGCAGGATTTGAACGCCATGGACGTGATGGACTTTGCCGCCGAGGAATTTCCCCCGGGCAGCGTGCTGTTCTCCCTCATGAGCCAGTATACCCCCATGCCGGGGCTGGAGCGGTTCCCGGAGCTGCAAAAGCCCATTGACCCGGAGCTGAACGACCGGCTCATCCGCTATATGCAGCGCCTGGGCCTGGCGGGCTATTGGCAGGAGCCGGACTCCGCCACCGCCGACCAGATTCCGGACTTTGACCTGACCGGCCTTTAAGGCTTGACAATGCCCGGCCTTTGTCCGATAATAAGAAGGAGAATACCCCTCAATAACACCTTAATAACAAAAGAGGAGATAGCACATATGAATTACAATGAGATTCTGGCCGCCGCCAAGGACTGCGTCGGTCCCTACTGCAAGGCCTGCCCCGTCTGCAACGGCCGCGCCTGCGGCAATTCCATGCCCGGCCCCGGCTGCAAGTACCCCGGCAACGTGGCCGCCCGGAACTTTGACAAGTGGCAGGAAATCTGCGTCAACATGGACACCCTCTGCCCCAACGCCACCCCCGATGTGGGCTTTGAGTTCCTGGGTCACAAGTTCGTGGCTCCCATCTTCGCCGCGCCCCTGGGCTCCATCGATATGCACTACGGTCCCAAGTACAAGGATCAGGAATACAACAGCATCCTGGTGAAGGTGGCTGCCGAGTACGGCCTCATGGCCCTCACCGGCGACGGCGTTGACCCCAGCATCATGCTCTCCTCCGTGGAGGATATGAAGAAGGTCAGCGGCATGGGCTGCCCCACCATCAAGCCCTGGAACAAGGAAGCCGTTTTTGAAAAGCTGGACGTGCTCAACGCCAACGGCATCTTTGCCGCCGCCATGGACGTGGACGGCGCGGGCCTGCCCTTCCTGAAAGCCATGAACCCCAACGCCGGCAGCAAGTCTGTTGACGAGATGAAGGAGATCGTGAATTACGCCAAGATGCCCTTCATCATCAAGGGCGTCATGACCGTGGCCGGTGCCAAAAAGGCTGTGGAAGCCGGCGCCGCCGCCATCGTGGTCTCCAACCACGGCGGCCGTGTTCAGGGCGGCGTGCCCTCCACCGCGGAGGTGCTGCCCGCCATCGCCGAGGCCGTCAAGGGCCAGATCACCATCCTGGTGGACGGCGGCATCCGCTCCGGCGTGGACGTGTTCCGTGCCCTGGCCCTGGGTGCTGACGGCGTACTGATCGGCCGTCCCCTGCTGCCCATGATCTATGCCGCCGGTGAGGAGGGCTTCAAGGTCTACATGGATAAGATCATCGGTGAGCTGAAGTCCACCATGACCATGTGCGGCGCCGCCACCCTGAAGGACATCACAAGAGATAAGGTCTGGCTGGAGAAGTAAGTTTCAGCAAAACAGCATACATAAGAAAACAGCCTGCCGGCAAGCCCGGCAGGCTGTTTTCTTGGTTCTATAATAAATGTTGGGGTAGCGAGGCCGAAAGGCCGAGCTACACCCAA